>NZ_JBIFGB010000002.1:0-815596 GCF_043558145.1 Sulfitobacter sp. 1A10359
CCAAAGGGCGATACAGCGGTCTTCAAGCCATTGGTTCAGCTCTGCCAGATCGGCAAAGACCGGCATGACCTGCCACATGCGGTTACGGGCATCCTGCACATTCTTCTCAACCTGGCCTTTCTCCCAACCGGCTGCCGGATTGCAGAACTCGGGCTCAAACACGTAGTGGCTGGCCATCGCTTTGAAGCGTGCATTGACATCCCGCTGCTTGCCTCTGCCCACACGATCAACGGCGGTCTTCATATTGTCATAGATCCCGCGGCCAGGCACACCGCCGAACACGCGGAATGCATGCCAGTGGGCGTCAAACAGCATCTCGTGCGTTTGCAGCGGGTAGGCCCGAACCAAGAAAGCGCGGCTGTGTGACAGTTTGATATGAGCGACCTGAAGTTTGACGCGCTCACCGCCGATGTTGGCCCAGTCCTCGCTCCAGTCGAATTGGAAGGCTTCGCCGGGCGCGAACACCAAAGGCACGTAGGTGCCGCGCCCCGTCGTCTGTTCCGCTCGATGCCGATCTTCACGCCATGCCCGGGCGAAAGCTGCTACGCGTTCATAGGAGCCATCATATCCCAGCTTCACCAGATCAGCATGCATGTGCTTCACTGTCCGCCGCTCTTTGCGTGACTTCCGCGTCTGAATTAAAAGCCAGGCTGACAGCCGATCCGCATAGGGATCCAGCTTGCTTGGACGCTTAGGCGTCTTGAACTGCGGTTCCACCGCACCTTCACGCAGATACTTCTTTACCGTGTTCCGAGACAAACCCGTCCGCCGGGCAATCTCCCTGATTGGCATTTTGTCACGCAATGCCCAGCGTCGAATGACACTCAAAAATCCCATGTCGATCACTCCAAATCCCCCCAACCAAAACCGTCGGGGAAGTGTGTTCACATGGGTCAATTCTCAGTGACAATTTATGGGGCTACCGGGTCAGTTCTCAGTGACAATCAACAGTGAAGGAAAATACGGCGGCGGCTATGTTCGACATGACCACAACCGAATTTCGCGAGCTTGTCGCGCAAGGCGCGCTCCCCGGCCCGGTGAAGATTGGGAACTTAAAACGCTGGCGTGTCGACCTTCTGCACACCGTATTTGACGCAGAGGCCGCGCGTCCAGAAGAAGAGTTTACCCTTTGAAACCTGCAAAACCCCGCGTGACCAAACCACGCTTGAACTGGAAGTGGAACGCGCGACGCGAGACGTGGGATCCGTATCATCGCGTGGTCTGGCGCGATGGCGAAAAACAGAAATCTCGAGAAATTAAGCTCGACTGGGGCGGCGACTTCAAAAAGCTGGATGAGCTGTACTGGAAAGCTCAAGGCGGAAAATTGGATCAGCAGGCCAGGCCGCAGAATTACACTTGGCGTGAATGCATCGAGGCATGGCGCAGTGACCTAACACACGGAGCTGGAAAGGTTGCAGCAAGCACGGCTAAAAGCTACCGCGCGCCGATGGACCGGATCATGGAAAAGAACGGCAGCATGGACATGCGTAAGACCGAGCGCAAAATGGTGAAGGCGGCGCTCACTCAGATGCAGGACACTCCACGCAAAGCCTCTCGGTTCGGTCAGACCATCAGCTTGCTCTGGAACTACGCTCTCCGGGAACTTGATTGGCCGCTTGGCCGGAACCCGGCCGCAGGCTTTGGCAAACATAAACCTAGCAAACAATACAAGCCTTGGCCAAAGTGGATGGTTGCAGCTCTTTCCGATGCACCAGAGCGCGTCCGGGTTGCAGCCTCTCTGATCATCGGGACCGGCCAACGACCAGGTGCCGCGATCGCAATGCGTTGGGACCAGTTTCAAGGGGAATGGATGACGGTAGTCGACGACAAGGCAGATGAGGAACTAGAAGTCTATTGCCCGCAATCACTACAAGCTGCGCTGGAGGCCTTTGAAAGAAATGGTGAGCACGTCCTTTCTAAAAACCTACGCGAACCCTTAGGATATAACTCGGTCGAGAAAACTTTACGCGCGTGGCGGGGGTCACTCGGTAGACGGGCCTCACCTTACGTGCTCCATGGTCTACGCAAACTCGCCATTGTCGAGCTTGCCGAAGCCGGAACGAGCGATGCTGAGATCCAAGCGGTCACAGGTCAAAGTGCTGAGATGGTCGCATACTATCGGAAGGATGCCAGCAGAAAGAAGCTCAGCCGCACTCCCCAAGAAAGGCGTGGATGAACGGCTCTGGAACAACCGAGTGTGAGTCATTTGTGTGAGTCATTTGTGTGCGTCATTTGTGTGAGTCACGTCGTCAGAACCTAAAAACACAAGTCATCATAAAACAAAATACCTGATTTTCCGTAAGAAAATCAGGTATTTGCATATTGGTACCCAAGGCCGGACTCGAACCGGCACGCCTCGCGGCGGGGGATTTTGAATTACATCAAATCATTTTTATTTCAGCCACATAACCCCACTATGGTCACACGGACACAGCAAGAACAAGAGGTGAAAGTGTGACCAGCTATTACAACGACGATGCGGCACCTTACTATTGAACGCGCCGCTTATCTCCCCAATCTAGTTCAGTCTGCCTGACGCGGAACCGTAGATAGAAGTAGTTCTTGTTCAGAGTGCCCTTGATGTTTTCCATTGCGACTGGTTGTTTGTAGAAAGATTTTTCAACCTCAATGCGAAAGAAACTATGTCTGATTTTGCTTCAGAAGATGAAATTCGAGAGATTTTTGGCTCCGCTTTGGATGGGGATGCTGGGTTCGAATTGCAGGTTCTAGAACTTGATAGCGAAGGTGATGGTCCCCTTCCCCTGTACGTTCTGAAACACCCTTGGAACGACCCTACGCTTGTTCTTGCCGTTCCTTCAAAGGTCGATGACGCCCAAGCATTTTCAGAGGTTCTAGAACGCATTGAACTCCCAGAAAAATATTCAGGTATCTACCATAAGAAAACGAGCGCCTTGGAAATCTTTTGGACTGCTTACAAAGTGCGTAAAAAGCATGAAGAGGTGGCGGTGAGGAGCTTCGACATTTGGTGGAAAGGCGCTAAGAGAAAGTGCCGCTTTGGCCCCGCGAGTGATGAAGCGAAAACTCTCGCCAAGTATACCCTTCCCCAAGCAGCTGCGAGCCATACCGAGCACAGGAACATAATGTCGTTTCACTATTTTGTTCATGATGCAGATCATAGCAACATGGGAGAACCAATATGCTTTTGGGTAGACTGTGAGGGGATCGAGCCATGTGACTTTGATGAATATTTACGGACAATCAATTTCTACATGACATATTATGATCGCGAAACGCCTCGGGTTCTGATCCACGAGGCCGGACCAAAAGATACTGGCAACTTCCGACCGCGTTACGTCGACGAAAATTTTCCTAGAGAGCTTGTTGCCGGTGACATTGATCCATCCGTCTCTTCATTCTGGCTCGGAGCTTTCGAGACCCGCGACCCTGCTATGAAATTTCTTCTACACTACAGGTTGCTTGAATTTTTGTCTCTCGCTCACATGAAAAGTGAGCAGCGTAGAGAATTGATTAATGTTCTCAGGAGACCTCACCTCATATCGTCGACAGAGACGGCGGCTGCCGAAATTGCGGGTCTTTTTTCAGGTCAAGCGAGAGAAACTGACAGGATTAAAAACTTCATTGACGAAACGGTGCGGACAGAAAAGGTCTGGTCTGTCTTAGAAATGAATAAGGCAGTGTTCTGCAAGGAAACGGTGTTTGACGGTGGTTTTAGGGTCAAAGCAGTTTTAAACGACAGCACCAATCTTGAAGGCTGGACAAGAAGTGGACCTATCTCTCTAGTCGACCGGCTTAGGGCCATCAGAAACTGCTTAGCGCACGGTCAAGATGAAGGCACCCGCGGAGTTATCCACACAACCCAAAAAAACAAGGTTGTGCTCATGCCCTGGGTTAATCTTATTGAAACTTTTGCAGCTGAAGCTATGTTATATGCAAGAAGAACGTATGTTCCGGGAGAAACAAAATGAGCACAACTGAGTAAAACCTGCAACTAGATGTTGTTATCAATCCAGAACCCTGCCGAATCGATTTCGGTGGGGTTTTTGCTGGTTGGTGCACATACTGATCGCTGATCGACTGTAGCCGGGTACTCGATTGCGCTGCCAGCAGGCATCTTTGGAGTGCAGTTACATCATCATCGGCTTCTTCCTCGGAAACTTGACGACATAAGGCCAGCCCGTCCCGCAGCGGCAGGTGGCCCGCTTCTCAAAATCGTAGTCGGTGATACCCTCGGGCACGTCCCCCGGCTTGAGGGTGACGCTGTGGCCGCAGGACCAGCACGTCACCTCGATATGAGTGGTGCCTGTTTTGAATAGCCGATCATCCACCGCGTAGGATTAGCACCTACTCGATGCGCAAGGACACCCTTTCGCAGCAGCTACTCAGCCGCCTCACACTCACGCTCGAAGGTCAGGTTGGTCTTGTAATCCCGCCTCAGATTCCAAGGCGCATTCTTCGCGCGCCAATCGATCTCCTCGCGCGTAAATCGGCGCTTCTCCTCGACATCGCAGAATGCCGCCTCAGTAGACGGTGGAGGAGCCGGGGGTGTCTGGAACCACGAACAGCCACTCATCAGGAACGGCGCGAAGATCAGGCATGTTATCGACTTTGGCATCGCTTTCATTGTCCTCTATGAGGTTGCTTGCGCGGGCCGTGCATCCGGCCAGCACCCTTGTGAGTCGGTCAACATCGGACCGCAGGGCTGCGTTCTCCTCTCTGAGCGCCATCACCCACCAAACGCCGCCACCAGCCAGAGCGGCGGCGACTAGGTAGGGCGCGAGGCGAAAAATCAGGGCCGCCCCGATCATCTCATGCCTCGCAACACTCGATAGTTATTCAGGGCAACGAGCCCCGTGATCGCGGTGATGATCCAGACGGCCGAGATATCTCCATTAGCCCAGAGGAATGCGGCTACGATCAGCGCGGCCGCGACCTTCACCACTGACCACTGATCACCGGTCTTATCCATGATCCATTTCATGATCGGGTTCAGCTCACGGCCGCCGCGGGCGAGAATCTGATTGGTTGTCCAAACGTCTGCAATTTGAACCACGAACAAGGCGAGAATGGTTATGAGCTCGTACATCATGCGATCACCCGGCCATGCAGAATACTTTCTCAGCAGACCGCCGCCGAACAAGACCACGCCACACGCGCCCCCCCGCTTTTTTGTACCAGGTCAGCGCTTCACATCCGCCGGGCACATCCCCTGCATTCAGTCGTTTGGTCGCTGTTGCAGTTCCGGCTCGCGACACGCCGACATTGTAAGCAAGGCTGACGTAAGCCACATCGCGCTTGACGGGCAGCCGATCGGACAGAGTCGAGGGGGTAAAGTAGCGGTGCAAACCTTGCCGATAGCTGAGTATTTCGCGGGCGAGCATGGCTTCGCATTCCGCCACGGTATAGCGGTCGCCAGGCCGGACGCCCTTCGTCTCTCCAAAGCAGACGGTCCAGACACCGACAACATCCTTGTAGGCCACCAGCCGCAAGCCCTCCCACTCGCCGATGAACGGCACGGCGATCGCCAAGAACTCGCCTTCGGGCGCGACACCCCCGGCCTTGACCAGATCCACGGGCACCTCCGCCATCGCCGGGATGATTAAGGCGCGCTGTTCAATGCGGACTTCATGGCGATACTCCGGCGCCTGTCGGTCCTCGATGACCGCACCGCCCAGCGATTGAAACAGCATCACCAAGCCGTAGGCGAAAGCCGTGAGGAACAGGCCTCGGCGGAAAACAACGCTCCCTGCGTCCTGCCGGATCAAACGCCCGAAGATGCCGATAATGAAGAACGCGAGAGCCGCCCTACCGAGTGGGTAGGGGTCCGCCTCAATGCCGAAAAACCCGTAGAGGATTTCACTACCCAAGAGGGCGAGGAGGCCTAGGTACAGGCTCCACATCGAATAGCTTCGAAAGGCGATCCGTCGCCAATTATCTATGAGATTCATATTTCATCCATCCATGCTTAGAAGCCCCGCAGACGGGGCATGAGATTGGTAATGTGAAGAGGTGGTTAGCCCGCGATCCTGAAGAACGCTGGCGGTTGCGTGTATTTGAACAGCAGTCCGCCCGGGCAGGTGTACGTCAGATCAACGCGCAGCTGGTACTCGCCCGCGGGCATGAAAGGCAGCGTGGGGTAGCGATAATCGAGATATGGATCATCAGCAGAGCCACCCGCCCATTCAGCGTCTGGCAAATCGTAGACCACGCCGTCTTGACTGATGGCGGTACGCTCAGACACTACCGGGCAATCGTCACGCGCCTTCTCCCGCCAGATACGCACCGGCAGCGCATCACCGGCAACAATCGGGCTGGCCAACGTCTCTACCTTTCCAAAGCCGATGATCGGCTGCGTTCGGTCTGTGCGCTCATACCGGAAAGCCGTGAACGCTAAGACGATAGAAAGCGTCACGCAAACTACCGCAAGGAAGCCAAAAAGCCGCATCATTTGAAGATCACCGATCGATAGGTCCAGAGCACGCCGAAGAGTGTCACGACGATGCCGCCCAGTGTTGTGATGCCCACCATGAGAAGTTGTCTTTCCTTAGCGGCCTCAGCCTCTTTCATCTGTGCAATTTCTTCATGCAAAGCGCGGTTATCCGACCGCCATTCAGCCGCCATAATTGCGTTCGCCTCCCGAAGCTCAGCAACCGATTTTTCCAGCTGCTCGATTTTGTAGCCGGAAAGGACCGACTGTTGCGGTTCACCTGCCATTCATCACCTATCTTTCTGAAGGCGCCGCTCATCACGGCGAAACATGCGGTCACAGCCCCCATTCTACTAGGAAGAGAATTAACCGTCCGGTACATTGCTTTAGGGGAAGTGATATGCCTAAGACAGAATCACACATATTCAGTAACTTACGACGCAATAAAGCGCAGCGACCGTGGTTTTTCATCGTTGCGGTTGCGCTTTTGTGGCTGCTCGCCTTTGCGACTATCTTCAAGCTGGTTGGGTATGATTGCCTGTACTACTGCGACTGAGGCTAGTTAGCTTGGCCAGTGGGCATCGTCGGCAAAATCAGCCGGAATATCGCCGCTATCCTTTAGCGCCCAACTTGTTGCATAGACCGCGGATGCCGCCTCTTTACCCTTACGGGACATTTCCACAAATTGCGCGGGCGTCAGCTTGTGGTGGACGTTCTCGCCATCACGGAAGTCCAGGATTGGCCCCGTAATGCCCGCTGCAATGAGGTCTTTGGCCGTTGCCTCAAGCGCCATGAGGTTGATCTGGTCTTTCTGCCGCCCCTGCACCGGAATGTCGCCGTATCCTGTCACTGTTACCACTGTGCCAGCGGCGAGACGGCGGTCGCATTCCGCAGTTACCTGTGCGGCCAGAAGCGCTTGCGCCTCTGCTGCAAGGTCTTCGGCTGTCTTGATATTCAGCGAGAACGTCATTCTGGCTCTCCTTCTTCAGCTTGGGGGTCTTCCGGCTCTGGCTCTGGTAAGCGTGCGATTGGGTCAGGCACATCGCCGCTGGTGATCTGCACAACGGGTAATTCCGTCCCTTGATCCGGTTCGGCGGTAGTCGTGTCAAAACGCCAAAGGATGTTGGCGTGGATTACACCATCCTTACGGGTGATTTTGCCTCTGAACGGACTTTCGCCATCTGGCTTGGCCTCCCCTCCCTCTGGCACGGGTGAAAGGTCATATTCCACCCCGTCAACCGTTATAACATCTCCCGAAACGCTGGCAGTTGTTTCCTCTTGGTCGATTGCGCAACCTTGCGTCAATAATGTGAGTTTCATTTCATTCTCCTTAGTACCAGCGACCGTGAGCCACTAGGGATACGCCAAGGTTATCCAGCCTAGCCCCCGCATGGCTCCAGTGGTTATATTCGACGGATGCCGTAGACGCTGCGTTTCTGAAAGACACGAAACTTGCGTCTGTACCCGTGCGCCCTGCCCCGGTGAAGCATAGATGGCTTGTCGTACTGAAAGCTGCCGGGAATACCCAAACGGCATCCGCCCCAGACGGGGCCGCTGTTGCCCAGCAAATTTGCGTCCCATCAGCGAAGCGCATAAATTCACCATTTCCGTTGCTGCCGCGCTGGATCACAGCGCCCGTGGGAACGCCGCCGGATTGCGATACCGTGCCAACCAGAGTGGCGGTTTGCACATCCCATGCGCCCCAATTCGCACCGTGGTCTGTTGACCTCCTGCTCCATTTTCGGGGTGAGCCCCCAACGTTCACAACCTCCTGCACAATTACGTTGTAACTCCGCTCCACTCTCAGAACCGAGGTGTTGCCTGCCGGGTTGTTGGCGCTTGTATTCGTCAGGCAGTAGAAACCCGGTCGAACAGCGTTGTTCGCATTGTTACCGTCTGGAGGGAGACCAGTAGTTCCGCCAAGGCCAAAAGCTCCTACCATCAACAGCCTGTCCGCAGTGGTGTCTCCGTAGTCGGTCTGCAACTCGTTGGAAGTCAAAAACCGTTCCCAAGAAGTCCAGCCAACATTCCCTCGGGCTCGATATTTAGTCCCGTTGCCACCTGAAACATCAATGGCAATCTGCCAAACGTAATCATCGGCCTCAGAAACCGTAGAGTTCCCCACCAAAAGACCGAAAGCGCCGTTCATCGTAGGGAATGGGTTATCACCGGATGCTGGCGTACTATGCGCGCCGCCATAGCCGGAATAGAAACCGGCGGTGTAATGATTATCAACATTTGGCACAACTGGGCCAGCATCGCCCCCCAAACCGAAAGCGCCCACCTTCATCAGCCTGTTGGTTGTTGTGTCGGTCGGGCTGGATTGCACCGCAGTACCCGTGATCGGTACATTGACCTCAAGCGCCGTGGCCGAAAGGTAGGCCCGCGCCACCCCCTCGACCGAAAAGCCCAGCTTGTTTACACCCGCACGATAAATGCCGGTATCGGGGTCTGAGGCAAATGCCATCGCCGGTGCAGCGGCGGTGCCGTCAATCAACTCTTTAGCAAAGCCTGTCTCGTACCAATCCGCCATATTCTCGACATATGTACCGAACGTGGGAAACCAGCCGAGATACCCGCTTGCATTGGCGGAAAAATCCGGGTCGCCAAGCGAAGGCGCGGGGTTTGGGGGCGGGGTGTATGTTGGGCGGGGCATTTTATGAAACTCCTGTCAGGGATAGAACGTCGATGGTGTTGCCGCCTGCGTCCAGTGAGGGGAAAAACTCGTTAGCGACACCAAACACCGAAAGGTAAAAATCCGTCATGTCGTCGCCGGGATGGAAGAAGCACTTTGTCCCTCGCGCCTTTTCCAACTCGCGCTGAATGCGACGGTTAGAACGGGTATCAAAGACAAAGCGCCATTCGGCCTTTCGGGCTGTTGGACGGGTGATAAGTTCGATGTTTCCGAAGTCGTCAACATTACGGGAGGTGTAGTCTGTAAAACCGCTGCGCGATCCGCCGATCACTTTCCCGAGCATGACCTGACGGCCTAAGACGATCTCACCGATGGAGGCTGTGCCACCGCCACCATCTAACGTGATTTCCACCGTATCTGTCGGGAACACAGGCAGACCGGTAAATACTAGTTCCGGCTCGTAAACCGTTTCGTATGTGAAAAAATCCAACCACGAACTGATACTGCTGCCATCCACAAGATCATGTGTCTCATCAATGTGGACAGCCCCGCCGGAAGTAACGACCCGAACCCGCAGAGACACCGCCTTGAGACCGATAAACGCCAGCCCATCGCAGACCGTTGAAGCCACCAGATCATAGGTGATTGTCCCTGACCTGCTCGCATCCTGCCCGATTGAACCATCAAACGGTCGCCAGCGGTTCGTCGCGCCGATCCGAACCCACATCACCGGGTCTTGATTGGGCGGGACTGTCGATGCCCCCGCAGTCACCGCCTCATAGACGTTGTGCAAGTAGACTACCTGATCGCCTGTATTGTAAGAACCACTCGCCCATGTGGGCGCGTCATTCTCAGGTATGTTTGACGCGACCAAAACGGCATCAGTCATGTTGATAGGTACGAACATGCTCGCCACATCATCGGGCATCATACGTCCTCCGCTCTAAGTTCTTGACGCTCTTGCAACTCGTAGGTTTTGCGGGCGTAGCGTGTTTTTTCCGCGTCAAACGCTCCAGACTGCCGCTTAAGATCAGCCAGTTCGGCCCGTAGCTGCTGCAACTCGCGCACGACCTCCGAATTGTCGTTGCCCAGAATCTTGCGCGTGTCGTTAGCGTTATGGATGCGGCTTGGCCCGGTCATTTCCAGTTCGGGGCCGCGCTCACCTACAACGCGAAGCCCGCCGCTGTGGAACCCGCCGTTAGCAAAGGCCGGAATTCCGCCCAGTTCCACAACCTGCCGACGCAAACCCGTAAGCCAAGCCTGATTGTTGCTAAGGTTTTGGTTCGCAGCAAAGATCTGATCTTCCAAGCCTCCGTCTGCCCAGAATGCGGCCCGGAATGCGTCAATGTCGTCACCGCGTCCATAAACGACATGCGAGGCGTTATATCTAATTCGCCCGTCTTCCCCGATGCTTAGGATAGCGTCACCGTCACCTTGCCGCAGGGATACCCCTGTATCTCGCTCAAGCTGCTCGATCCGGCTAACGACACTGGCCGAACGCGAGGCCGCGTCAGAAGACCATGTGCTGTTGACAGCCCGCGCCGTGAGTGCGGCAATACGGGTTTCCCGCTCCCTTTCGGCCTCACGCTCCCTAATCTCCTCACGAATGGTTTCAGCAAGTTCGCCCAAGCTGCCGCGCAGAGAGGCCATGCCAGTTCGCAGCGCGTCCATGGGTGATGTGATGTTTGAGCGCGTCGTGGTGGAGAACCACGTTGAAAATCCGGTAGTCGGGTCGAAAGAGAACGTCCCGCCCAAGGTGATGCGTCCTGTGGTCGCCCCGGTAATGGCTGTCAGGAATGTGCTTTGTGTCTCATTGAGGCGCGAAAGGTCGATTGCTCCGCGCACGGTCTTGTTCACAACTTCTGTGGATTGCTCTAGAAGCCGCTCTTTATTGATGCCGAAACCAACAAGATTTATCGCGCCGCGAACCGTCTTAGAAACCGCAGAATCCTGAAGGTTGAACAAGGTCCAATCGCGGCCTTGGAACTGGCTGAAATTGGTAGCCGCGTCGATGGTCCGCGTGATCCGGTCGCTTTCCCTAATCAGCAACGCGCGTTCACTGTGGGTTAGGTGCTGCGCATACCCCATGAGGATCGTGACCGCCCGCGTTGCCGCTGTGTTGGCGTTGAGCAAAAGCAGGCGGTGCGAGGTTGGCATATCTGTAGCAAGCACCGCGCCGATACGGGCGATATAGTCACCTTGGCGCGTAAGCAGGATGCGGCGGGCTGCTTCGGTCATATCCGCAGACATTGCAGCACCGATGATTGCCGCATAATCGCCCTGCTGGGCAATGACGAGGCGTTGCACTTCGTCCGACAGGTTGGATTCCAACGCCGCGCCCACGATCACCTGATAGCGATTGACGTTGCCAAGCGCCAAGCGAATCGCCTCTTGAGATGCACCAGAGTTGAGCGTTACGTTTACCACCCGCGACATTTCCGACGACCCCGCAAGCGCCACCCGCATCTGATCGCTGGTTAGCTTTTCCCCGATGGTCAGGTTAAGCGTCTTGGTTAGCGATGATACGGCTGTCGTCGCAATCCAACGATTGCTTGGTGAAATGTCGTCTCCGACCACATAATCAATCGTTTTGATATGCTCAGATGCCGCAGTAAGAGCCAGCCAGCGCAAGTCAGGCGTCAACGCATCAGCCCGCACGATATAGTCAATGTTGGCGGTGATGCCGTCCGATGCGTTGTTCAGCATGGTGCGCAGGCTGTCGGGGATATCCGCATCGGCAATTAGATCAACCGACACCTCAAGACGCTCTTTGAGGAACTGGAAGTTAATCATTTCAGCCGCAGCGATTGCGCTTTGGAGTGAGCCGAGCTGCGCGTTCAGCCCGTCAATGTCCTCGGGTTCAAGCGTATTGCCGCTGTTGATCGCGTCTCGGACGGAGTTGAGCAACTCAACCTGCTGGCCCAGCAAGCCCGAAACCACATCATGCCGTGCGCCTTCAACGTCAGACACGCCCGCCACCAGTTGCAGGTCCGCAAGAACCCGCGCCTCTGCCCGCGCTTGCTCTGCCGCTGTCCGCGCCGTGGCCTTCGTATTGGTTAGCAGGGTTCGCGCCGCCGCTGTCAGGTCGGTCGCGGCCTCATTGTCACCCGCCACCGCAGAAGCAAGCAGCGTCTGGAACCGCGCCTCAGAAAACGCCAGCGCATCCCGGCTTGACACCAGCGCCCCCGCCGTGCCGCGCATATCCGCAATGAACTCACGCAAGGTTGTCGCTGTGCGATACCACATAGATGCAGCCTGCTCGTTGGCTTGCATAGCCTCGGACGCAGTGCCAATCAGGCCGTCAATCTCGGTTGTGATGCTGCCCACCATCGCGCCGACAGCGATTGAGAAATTCTCAATGGCAGGCAAAACCGCGCTAAGCGCACCAGACATAGACATGAGGGAGGCGTACATTTGCCGCCCGTATTCTGTGGTCAGGTCCAAGCCTTCAATCATCTCGCGGAACTGCGCCCGCGTTTGTGGCATGGAGACGTTGAGTTCGCTGAACCGCTCCTCAATCTGGCGTACCGCCGTGTTAAACCGCTCTTGCTCAGTGTAGAAGCCTTGGAAATAGGCTGTAGTCGCTGAGTTGAACGCATCCAAGCCGCCAAAGTATTCGATAAGCCCCGAAGCCATGTCGGCACCAGCAAGAGACGCCTCGAACATGGTTTGCGACAGCGTATCCATGACCATGTTTACGGCGCTAAGGTGAGCGGAGAGGCGCGTTAGGGCATCGGACGCCCCTTCGCCTTCGCGCTGCAACTCCTCAAGACCGGGGACCATGCCCGCAAACTCGTCCGACAAGTCCTGTAGGGCATCAGCTACGGCCTGCTGAACTTCCTCGTCGGAAAGCCCTTTCGTGCTGATCTTGATTTGATGCGAGAAGTCGTCAAAGATCCCTGCCCCGATGTTGAGGGAGTCCGCCGCATCCAACACGCCCTGCTGAATGTTGCCAACAAGCCGCTCAAAAGGCGCAGCCGTTTCAGCGTCAAGCGCCTCAAAGGTGGTGCGGACTTTCTTGCTCAGCCCCCAGAAACGCGAAGTCTCCGTTTTCTTGAAGGATTCAATCAGCGCGTCCATGCCGTCAACGGTGATCCGCATACCGCTATCCAGCACTTTCACCTTCTTCTTGAAGAATGAGAACACCGCAGCGACAGCCAAGACAGGCACCGCGATTGCGCCGATGGCCGCGCCAAGCCCCGCAAGGCCGGAAGTCGCGCCTGCAAGCGAATGCCCGATGCTTGCGAATGCGCTGCCAAACCCGCCCATGCCGAAGCTAGAAATGACGTTCGCCGCGCCGCCGATAAGGCCCGTACCGCCCCCGGCAAGCCCGCCGATAAACGTGCCAGCCATGCCGCCTAAGCCACCGCCGCCGCCCAAGCCGCCAAGGATGCCGCCCCCGCCCGGAGCTGCGCCTGCTGCTTGTGCTGCGGTGCCTGCCATGCCGCCGCCCGATACGCCGCCGATAAGAGCCAACCGGATTGGGTTAGAAATCGCGGTGCTGATCATTTCGGCCAGCATCGACTTGAAGCTGTCCAACAGGTCGCCGAAGTCTTTCATCCCTGAGGCTACGAAGTCCCCGATCGCATCGCCGATCTTGGTGATGTTCGGGTAGCTATCCATGAACTCTTCGTTGAGTTCGGAGACCGCGTGTTGAAACGCGCCATCGGAGAGGCCGTTAGCCGCAAGTTCGTTGAGGTTGGCCAGTTCGTGGTTGAATTTCGCTACCGGATCAGCGCCAAATTCTAGGCGCTCGATTTCGTTGGCTAGTTTCTCGGCCTCTTTCGCTGCGGCCTTCATGGCCTTGCCCGCGCCACCCGTTGATTTGCCCAGCTTTGTAGAGCCTGCCGACGCCGCCGCAGCCGCCGCTGCCTGATCCGATAGCGTCTTGGTCATTGTCTTGTTTGCGGTCGCCAGCTTTTCGGCCTTAGCTGCCTGCTCATCGAACGACTGTCCCATAGCGGCAAGCTGGTCGATGGTCGCGCCGTTCTCGGCTGCCAGCTTCAACGCCTCGTCCCGCTGCGCCTTGATAGCCGCCGCCGATGCCGTGATGCCCTGCTCTAGCTGATAGGTCAGGCTTCTGTTCTGTGTTTGCAGGCTGTTGATTGCGCTATCCACCTGCCCAGCAATTGCCGCGACAGCACCCGGCACTTGGCCGAGATTAGCAACAAGCTGCGCCGCGAAAGCGGATGCCTGGGACAGCTTGCCGGAGAGATCGGAGGATGCCCCTGCCGCACCATTTGCCGCATCCCATGCCGCGATAAGTTCGCGCTTGAGGCTTTCGGAAATATCCCGCGACTGCACCTGAGCAACGAACGAACGGCGCTCTGCGTCCAGACGCGCCTCAGCAACCTGCACACTGTCAGCGCCATAGCGCAGCGTGAGGGATCGAACCTTTGCCTCTTGCTGCAACTGGCTAAGCAGTTCACTCGCCGCAGATGCGGACCTCTCAGCCTCAAGTCGTGACTTGGCGTATTGCTGCGCCGCTTTCGCTGCCGCCTGCTCAACCTCAGACATGCCGGACGCCTGCGCCTTAATCGCCGCGCCCATGATTTCCATTTTCTGGATAGACTGGGAAAGCGTTTTCCAGAAGGCCAGTTGCTCTTCGGTCAGTTCGCCGTTTACATCGACGGTCTGCTTGAAGGCGTCCCGCAATTGCAGCGCCGCCGCGTATTGCTCTTCAAGTGAGGAGGCGTCTCTAAGTGCTTCAAGTTCGGAGATAAATGCCCGTACTTGCTCGCGGTTTTCCTTCCAAACTGTGATATTCGAAGCATTCGTGGTGTTGATTTCGAGCAAGCGCCCAACGTCAGACATTTCTGTCTTGAGCCACCTTGCGTTCAGGGTAGATTCCACAAGGGAGACGTTGAGGTCTTCAATGCTGTTGAACGCCTCAATTTTGGCAATGGCGATAAGGTCGGCATAAGCCTGCGAGGTCAGTTCGATCTGCCCGCGCGTCCGCTCAAACCGCTCAGCCCCAAGCGCGTCTGACTGCGACATGAGGTCGATGTATTCGGCAAGTTCGCTGCTGGCGTTGTCGAGCGCGTCGCTCAACTCCATGGCACCCTCGCCACCTGTGACAAAGTTCGCGGCAAGAGGGAGCAAAGCCCCGGCAACAACACCGATACCGATGCCCAAAGCCCCAAAACCCAAAGCCAAATCAGGTAGTTGGATACTAAGAGCCTGAATGAAGCTGCCTGTTGCGGCAGTCTGTTGCGCGACTTGGCTAAGCTGCATCGCGGCCATACGGCTTTGATAGGCCAGCCCGCCAGCGCCGCCGCCCATACGGGTTGCCGCAACCTCAGCCGCCCCTCCCATGCCAAGGTAGCGGTCCTCTGCCAGCGCCATGATACGGTTGGCTTCGGCCTGAGTGGTAGCGCCCTTCTTAACCGCCGCCGCAACCTGCTTTTGAACCGCTTCAAACTTCTTGCTCGACGCATAGAGCGGGTCCAGCGACATGCGCAGGTCTTTCATACCCGCTGCCGCGTCACGCGCCGCCTGCGGTACAGGCTTCACCGCGTTCTCAACGCCTTTCATGGATTTCTTGATCCCGGCCTCAGTCTTCGCGCCCGCAGTCGTGACAGCGGCAAGGTCGGTCTTGGCCTTGAGGAGACCAGACGTATCGGAACCAAGGACTAGACTGGCATAGTTGACTCTGCTCATACGGACCTCATTGAATGCCAAAACCCGCCAGCCTAACGTGGCTGCGGTTCATTGGGAGAATTACGATGTTGAGAATTGTTTCTGCGTTGGCAGTGGTTTGCGCTTACTCACCTGCAAGCGCGTCGGATTGGGGGGACTGCAATCAGCGTATGGCAGAGTACCAAAACGCCGAAGTGGCCGGGCCTAGCCCGCTAATGATGATGTTGGACTTTGCCGCAATTATAGACGGGCCAAACGCCGAAACACCGGAAGGCCAGCGCGTCGAGAGGGCGTATCTCGCCACCATGGATCAGATTGTCGAACTGTCCGACAGTATCGAAGCCTTCTGTGCGTCTTTGAAGGAATAGACACCCCCGAAGGGATGCCCAAGGCGGCTAGGCCGCGAAAGCGTGTCACTCAACTTGACGCGTTGGCCAAAAACTCTTTTCCAGCAGCACGGCATCCCGCTTTTCGGCCTCCAATGACGCGGCCAGCTTTGCGTCGGCCAACGTGTAGAAGTGCGATGCGATCTCCCATGTGCCGTCTGGGAATAAGACCTCAACCGGGTAGAGAGCCCTCTCTCCCGGGTCAACGCCGCCATTTTTCTCACTATACATCGAGACTTGGACAGAAACCTGACTAACACGGCCTGATGCGGTGCCGGGAAAACGAACCACGTTAGTCATGCCGCACCCCCGATCAGGCTCTTGGCGCGTTCAAACGCCACCGGGTTGCGAAACGCGGTCATTCCGTAAGCATCCACGATCATCTTGAGCAGAGCCACCTCACGCTGCCGTACTACCATACCTAGCTGCGCCTCGACCGATTGACCCTTGCTGTCGATGTATTCGAAGCCGTTCCTTTCCAGTACGTTCTTCAGGATTCCGGATTTCAATCCAACCTGTGTCGCCAGCACTTTCTTCTGGTGCATCAATCCCCGGTCCCGCAGGACGTAACCGGGGTGGTTCTTCTTCACCCCATGCTTGTTGCAGAAATCCATGATGCGGCAGACGCCTTCTTCGGAGAGGTACGCGTCGTAGGCGTCCACCGCTGGCTTCATGGCGTTGATCGTCGCGTCTTTCTGCTGGTTCTCGATCTGCAAGGCTTGATTGCGTTCCTCTTGCGCGATCGCGATCCGTGCCCAGTCCGCGATTGTCTGCGGGCCGCGCCTCTTCTCCTCTTCCAGTTGCTGCCAGCGATCCACCAGTCGCGCCGTGAACTCTGGTGAAAGCTGCGCGACCACTACGAAGCTGTCGCGCTTTTCCAGGTGGTAGACTGAAACCCGATATTTGCGACGTCCCCCAGTGGGGGTTGTCGCAAAATCTTGTTCATCCTCAATTTGAGGACGGACAATTACGCCACGCTCGACCAGCCGTTCAATTGACTGCTTCACCTTATCGTGGCGCTTCTCCACCAGATCCGCAATCTCACGGCTGCTCATGGTGAGCGCCTCGCCAAACATGGCAGGAACTACGGCGGCGTTTCCGAACTCTACTTGCTGTCCCATCACGCCAGCCCTCCCTGCAACGCCGCAACAGCATTCCGCAGCGCGAAAATGTTCAGATCACCAATGCCGCCCAGCCCGAAGGAGTCGATATCCAGCCATTCCAGTTGAGCCGCCACGCCCGCCGCGGTGGTCGGCTTGGCGTGAGCGATCTGCTCAGAAAGAGCTTCGCAGCGATCGGATGCCGCGATCTGTTCCGGCATGTCGAAGTCTCCGCCTTCCGGCAGAGCGGACAGTTCGACCTCGACCTGGCGCCATTTCTTCCATTCGGCAAGCCAGCCGGGGATCGGGTCGTGGGTTGCGGCCTTCACCGGCACCGCGCCGGCCATGAAGGCTGCCAGCCCGCCACCGGCAACGCCAAGCATTGAGCGGCGGGAAACTGAGTTTCCCTGTGGGGGATTGATTTGTGGTGGGTTTACGTACATATTCACGGGTGAACTCCAATTTTCGTAGGTTGGGTTTGAAGGCCGCTCACATGGGATTGCCGTCCCGAGCGGTCTTTTTCGTTTCGGCGTCTCAAGCCGCCTCCGCTAGAGGCTTTTGTTCGCGATCGACCAAGCCAGCAACTATCAGGAGTTCAACAACTGCTTTCCCAGCGGTGCTGAGCTCCCAATTTGCAAACCCAGTCCAGTCCTCTCTGTTGGGTACGATTAGGCCTCGGCGATACAGGGCGTTTACTGTGTGTCCGCCGTTACCGCGTGGCCCTTGGCTTCCTATTAACCCCAATTCTGAGACCATCCCTTTTGTAAGGGAAAGGCTAAACGCTGTTTCCGTAACATAGTTTTGGAACCGCCGATCTTCCGCCTTGCTCTGATTAGGCCCCATTCTTCAATTCCTCCGCTTTCTCACATGCCCAACCTGAACCTACCTTCAAGCAATGAAGCACCTGCTTGCTGAGGGGGCGGTCGTTCTCGGCTGCCAGCACCTTTAGGTGGCGTTTTAGGCCCGCAGGAAGTTGCACCGTCATTCTCGAATTATTGGCCGTATTATCCATATTTTTCTCCGTGTCGCTGTTTTCGTGACAAAATGTTCTTAACTTGTCACCACTTTCGTGACAACCCTTTATCTTGACTTTTTTCACGATTACCGCGACACGGCGTTTATGGCCGGACATGATGGATACACTCGATACACTACACGCATCCCGAATGCGCTCTATGAGCGCATAAAGGCGGCGGCTGGCGAGAAATCGGTGAATGCCGAAATCATCGCAACGCTGGAGAAGGCTTATCCGGCACCACCCCCTCGGGAGTATGACCCGGAGTTGGTTCAGGCGCTGTTAGATGAAATGGGAGCTCTCTTAAGGCAGCATGATAGCGGAGCGACCTCTGAAGATCGTGAAGCGATCGATCATCGGTTCGAAGTTTTGAGAGCACAGGTCCGTGAACACTTAGACGCCCCCTCTCCTGACTTCATCATCCTTAACCGCAATACCGGCGAAGAAATCCCTGTCGAATTGAAGCAAACTGTTGGCCGAGGCCTCCGCCTTCAAAAGCCCAACAAAGGCCATACCACCGCCGTTGAGCCGCGCACCGAGAAGCCATCCCCCACTCCCCGCCAGCTGAAGCGCCCTCCCAAAAAGTAAGTCACGCCTGCCTTACTGCATTCACCTTCTCCAAAGCCTCACGAGCGCTGATCTCCATTATCAACGCCACTGCAAACTGGTCCCTCTCCGCAGCGCTCAGGCGGTTATAGTGAGCAGTCAGCAATCGTGTTAGGTTTACGGAATCGTCGCAGGTCCTGATGGTAGCGTTCAGGGCCTCCATTTGAGGATTGCGAAACATGGGAACCGTTCCTTTTGATTGCCCTCATGTGGGCTGTTTGACAAAAAATGTGGGTGTCGTGTTGACTGCCGCATACTCTCAAGATGGCACCTACGGCAGCACATTTGGCTATTGCCCAGTATGCTCAAAGGGCATCGTACTTTATTTCCGACGAGACGGTGGCCAGGGTGCGAATGTAGCACACCAACAATCGACTAAGGACTTCTTTGACTGCTACACGATTATTGATTCCGCGCCAAAACCACCCAACAGAGATGTCGTCGGCAACCTTCCGGGCAAGATTGCTGGCGTCTTTGACGAAGCCGAGGCAAATTTCGCAGATGGTCGCCATATGAGCGCTGCGACCATGTACCGGAAGTCGATCGAGCTTACGCTGAAGGACCTGAACCCCGAGGGCAAAGGGATGCTGAACGCCCGGATACGCGCCTTGCAGAAAGAAGAAGCGGTTCCCGACACCCTGATCAAGCTCCTTGATACCGTGAAGTTCCTCGGAAACGAAGGCGCCCACGACGACGAACCACCATCGCCCGAAGATGTCGAACGCGGCCGGGATTTTACACGGCTGTTTTTGGTCTACTCGTATGAGCTTCCGGCTCGGGTTAAGGCTGCGTTGGCCAAGGACGGTCCGGAATAGAACCAAACGCACCCCCTCTTCCAACCTTGACGCGCTCCCCGATTCCCGCTGAGGGTGAGGCTTTTGGGAGATATCCATGGATCGTGAGTATTACCTCGGACTAGAGGCCCGATTAGCCGTTCTTGATTTCTATGTCGAAGTGACCCTCGCGCAAGTACACGGATACGGTCCGCAAGACGCACAGGACGAAGCATTGAGTTCTATTCTTCGGTTGATCCGGACAAAGGCAACGGTATCGCCGGATGCGAGTAAGGATCAGATTGATTTCCTCTCCGAAATGCACCCGATGATGGTAGCAGCCGCTGAACGACTTTCCGCCAGAGTGGCTCGACGCGCTGATGATATAAGGCGGGCGCTTGAAGAATAGGCCCATCCTGTCCGACTAGCGAATAATAATTCACCCCAATAAACCCAGAAGCAGTCTCTGCAAATGCCTCAGCCGGGCTTGTTTTTCCTGACATCTCATTCTCCCATCATCGACTTCATCGCCCGCTCTTGCTGCTTGTCAAAGATAGCAAGGTCGCGCTCTGTCTTCGGCCAATCCCACGGCGCGTCTGTGCTTTTGCCGTTGGAACGCCTGTATTCTCCCACGTAGGCGGCTGAGGCCATCAGCGCTACGTCCAGTTCGTAAGGCGATGATATGCCGCCTGTGCCTGTGAGGTAGTCCATGATCGGCCCTGCCTGTATCGGGCCAATGTCCATACCCTGCGGTGCATACAGCCCCACGCGGGATAGGATGTGTTGCGCGTCTATCAAGTCGCCCCAATCGGGCAGGATATGCGGCCCGCGCTCTAGCTGGTCCCAACGATCCGGCCCCTTTTCAGTGTCGGAGCATTGGAGCCATGCCAGTTGACGCGCCCAAAGGATCAGGCGGTCTTTTTCGCCTTCGTTGACTTTCCCCGCGCAGTCATTGCCCCGTCCACTTCGGAGCGCAGCGGTTCAACCTGCTTGAACATCTCGGAAGCGTTCTCGATGGTGAAGGGAATAGCCGCCTTACCGTCCGTCATGTTCCAGCCATCGCAGCACCGGGCCAGCAACTCGCTTGTGCGGCTGTCTTGGGTGCGGATCTCGGCTTCCAGTTCGTCTTCTGTCAGGTCCGCCTCGTTGGCCTCTGCTTCCTCCTTCTGGGAGCGCGTCACCTTAATGTGCATCTTGCGCACGGCCTTCTTGAAGCGGGTGCCGCCTGCCGGGTGCAGTGTCAGCACCAGCGGCTCGCCCGCGCCGTTCTCATAGCCTTCGGGTTTGAACTCAAACGCCTCAAGGCTTTCATCAATAACGGCCGGTTGGCCTGTCAGTTTTGCGAAATCCATCATTCATATCCTTGTGGTTCGGTCCATTGGTGGGGCGGCAAGCTGAACCAAACTCACCGCCCCGGTTCTGCGCAGAATTCAGTTAGGCCGCAGCGACCTTGACGTGCTTGCGGTAGAACTCGGTGCCGACAGTCGCCATCAGCACGTTCCCGACAGAGCCTTCCGGCGTGTAGGACGTGATGATTGCGAGGCGGTAGTATTTGTCGCCGTTGTTCAGCGTGAACTCCAAGGCCACTTTCGACCCGGCGTCTGTGGTCGCCTCTGCGGCTGTTTCCAGCAGCGCTTGGCCCGCGTCGTCGGCGTCATAGCCAAACGACATGTCGCCGTTGCCAGCCCGCAGGATATCGACCAGCTTCTCCTCCTCGCCCGTGGTGAGGTTGTCGAAGGTGGCAACGTCCTTTGTCCCGGTCATTGGCGCGGCTGCGTTCAGCTTGCCCGCTGCGGTGAACGTGAGCGACGGAAAGCCGGTTGCGACCTCGGCGTCGTGAGTTGTGGGCAGGGTCGCGGAAATACCAACCGCGATGCCAACAGAAGATTGCAAACCCATGATAGGCTCCTTTGATGTTTGGGATTAACCCCGGCAAAACCCCAATCAGGGAGCGGCCCGCCGGGAAGGCCGCTATTTCTGAGCGGTAATGCCGCCCTTGAAGCTGATTGCGGTTTCGCCATCGGCCTCGAATGTCTCTGCAACGATTGCGCTGTAGGTTTTGCCGCGAACCTTGAACTTGATGCGACTGCCTTTCTTGGGCGCGTTGTCTTTGGTGAACAGGTTTGGCGAGGTAATGTCGCCGCGTTTGACGGGCCGCAGGGTGCCGCTCAGCGTGTTGTCTTTTGGCATGGGGGATTGTTCCGCCTTGGCGGTTTTACGCTTTGTCATGTCGGGTATCCTTTAGGTGGCGAAATAATCAGCCTGGACGATCTTGCGCCAATCGCTGCCGTCTCTGAAACCGGGGCCAGGTTGCGTGTCGTTGGTGATTGTCAGCTTGCCAGCGCCGCAGGGTAGCGTCAGCTCATATGGAAATAGCGCCGCGATGTTGGCCGCTGTCTCATTGGCGTAGGTGGCGAATTGCCCCACGTCCGAAACCACCGTTACCTGCATGAATCCGGTGTGAACCCGCCCGCCTGAGATACGCGCCGGGGATTGGCCGGGAACCATCTGCACCACCAAATAGGGCCGCGCCTGCGTCTCTGGCACGTCTTGGTTATCCCAGTAGATCGCCGGGGCGTTTGTCAGGGTTTGCAGCCGCTGGCCCAAGGTGCGGGCGATGTCGTTTTCGTTCATCGGCGCACCTCTTTAGCGCGGGCTTCGACAAAGGCGGGGAAGCGCCGTGCGTTGACCCCAACGAAGTGGCGCCCGGGCATTTTGCTTGTACCTGCTTCGACAGCATGAGCATGAGGCGCAGTCCATGCGAATGACATAACGTCGCCCACCTCATAGCCTGCAATCGCTACCGTGTAGCTATCCGCGCCCTTCACGCCCTCGCTCGTGAGGCTGTTAATCAGTTCCGCGGTATCAACGGGTATTTTGCCCTCAACAAAGCCTGTAGCGCCCTGCCCAATGCCTTTCTGTGGCGTCTGAGCGGCTTCCATAACGTCTTGAATGGATTCCGCCGCGACATAGCGCATATTCTTGACCGTCATTTGCTCGAAGTCGGCCAATTGAGTAGTGAAAGATTCGCCAGCCATGCTCAGTCCCTCGGTAGCTTAACGCGGTAAACACAAGTGCAGCGGCATCCAATAGAATGCTCCGCCCCGCCCGCTGGATCGTGGGGGAAGCGCATACTGGTGCCATCGTCCATGACAAACACCTCGTCAAAGGCGATTGTCTCCCCATCCATACGCAGATGATCTTGGCGCGGCTCTTTGCTGAACCCGTGCTGCCATTTCTTCGTTACGGCCTCGACCTTGCCGCTTTCCAGCAATTGGGCGTAACTCTCGGCCCGCCCTGCGGCTTGCGCAGTGAAAGCCTCATTCCGCGCCACGATCTTCGCCCGGTTGCCGCTGGCCTTGGCCTTGTATGCGTCCCCGATGCGGTCGACGTCAGCAGCGGGCAGCGCTTTGCCGCTCTTGATCGCCCGCCGAACCATTACATCAAAGCGGCGGTCGCTTTCCTTGTAGCGCGGTATCCTCATAACCGCGTCTTTGAAGTATTCCCCGATACGATCGGGATCGCTCAGCAAAAAGCGAAGGTTAATCATGCGATCGGTCTGCGGCTCTGTCAGGCCGAATATGCCCCCTACCCGCTGCCGTCCTACCTTGCGCCCCACTAGATCGCGGGCAACGCTGTTCAGGCTGCGGTTCGTATTCAGCCCATCAACGATGATCTTGCGCGCGCCCAGCACAGCATCGTCGCTAATATAGGTCACGAGAGCTGCAGCTTGCCGTTCGGCCAGTGCGATCGCGCGGGGATGGCGCCCGTCAAAGCCGAAGACTCCAGAAATCCCTTTTGGCAGATCATCCGCCACAGCCATCCCGCCGCCTATGAAAGCGTTGCGGATCGCTTCCTCAAGCGGGAACACTACACCGCGCTCCATGCGGAACAATGCTGCTGCACGCTCAACATCGTTGGCCTCCAGTAGACGGATAAGGGCATCACGGTCGACTGCGTTTGTGGCCTTCTGCAACGCCTCTAGAAAGGCTTTCCGAACAGCCACAGATTGTCGCTGGAGCAATGCCTCAATGCGCTTCTGTTGTGCAGTCTTGCGAGCCATGGAGCACCCCATGCAAAAAACCGCTCGAAAGCGGGAAAAGATCGAACTGTGAGAAAATACGGGTTAGCCCTGAGCGGATACGGAACCGAGGTAGAATGCCCACAGGATTGCGCCCGCAAACTGGTCATACTCTTGCCGAGTGTATGTATAGGCCAGCATCGCGTCAGTAGCGTTGCTCTGGCAGTCAGCCCACCAACGGGGCAGGATTGCGCTTAGCGCTGCTATTTCGAGCGCTGTGGGCGGGTTAATCGGCAAGCGTGACCTTGTGCATAAGCGCAACGCCCGCAGGCGCAACGGTTTCGACGTCCGCAATCTCGTGAAAGCGCGTGTCGCTCATCACGTCTGCTATCCGCAGGTTAACCGCGACGTAATCGCTTTTCAACGGCGAGACGCCCGTAGCATCCACAAGCAGCACCGTCTTCGTCTGACCGACCAGCGTGCCACTTGCATCGCGGATGTGCTTTTGTGTCTGAACCGCTGTCACCTCGTGATAGGTCGGCCCGCTTCCGCCACCGCCCCAAGGATCGGTCGGCCCGTCTGCCGCCGGTCGCCGCAGGGTGCAGATCATCGGCCCGTTGCCGGTCGCCTCGCCCGCCTCTGCCAGCCCCGCCAGCACTTCGGCGGCAATGTCGGTTCCAGCGCTCATATCACAAACATCCCGGTCATCTTGGTCATATAGGGCCGCAGCATGCTGTCGATCTTCGTGCTGACCGGCGTTGCGGCGTCCGGCCCGCTGGCGTCACCGCGCACGGTCCACTTGATTTCGCCAACGGCGGTCAGAACCTTCTGCTGATCGGGGGTGTAGGTCTTCGACCAGAAGCCCGGTGTTGCGAGTTCCAGCTTGGCTGCTTCGTAGACCGCCTTATCGACGGTTTCTTCATCAACCCTCACTGCGGACCCGAACCGGTTGCCATAGTGGAAGTCAATATAGTCTTGGCCGCGAACCAGCGCCGCAGCGCTGGCCTCATTGTCCGCCACGGTATCACCGCGCAGTGCCGCATATGCGATCCATCCCTCGACCGTGGCAGCCATGGTCAGTCGTCCTTGACCACTTCATCACGCTCAGCAGCGGTGACGGTTTCGGAACCCTCGGGCATCAGAGCGTTGATCGCGTCAACGTCCGGCTTGCCGCCCTTGGTGTAGTCCTTTTCCCGGTCAAGTCCGCCGATAGCCTCAAGGATAGCCGTCTTGCGATCTTCACTCATGCCGGCATCGGCTGTGACCGGCTCTTTGTCGTCGGTTTGCGAGACCATTTCATAGCGGCCAGCCCAGCCCGCAGGTGGCTTGCCCTTGAGCGTGAATTCTTGGCCGATGGGAAGCTCCCCGGTGTTACCGAAGAGCCCCCCTTTCGTGATGCGAATGCGATAAGCCATCAGTTCACGACCTCGCTGTAGAACACACCGCTGCGACCATTGCCGTCGCCGCGCACCTGGATACCCATCGCGCCCATGCAGAGGAACTGATGGTCATCGGTAGGATTCAGACGGACACGCGGCGTGGTGTTGACCGCCATGCCGATCAGCGGGCGGATGAAGCGCGAGCTCGGCACAAAGCCGAAGAACTCGTTGCCCGAGAGCTTGTGCGTCACGACGATCTTGTTGATCCGGCGGTTCTTGGCGACGTGATCCATGATGGACCCTGGCTTGAGACCGGCGGCACCGGAATAGGCGCGGTCCCAGTTGCGGGCGATCTCGGGCGAGATGTAGAGGTTCACCGGCGCAGAGATGAAGTTGGCATCAAGCATCGCGCCGAATGGGCCGATGAAGAAGGCGTCGATCTCATCCGGTGTCGTGGTTGGCGCGGTCAGATCGATGTTTGCACCACCAGCACCGGAGCCGAGATTGATCGCCTTGGAGTTGGGCGCGGTACGGATGCCGTAAGCGCCGAAGCCCTCAATGTTGATCGTCGCGTCACCGTCAAGCGCGTAATCGACCATATCGCGGTCGATCTTGTCCAGCGCGGCCTCATTGTCGTCGGCCAGAACATCATAGCCCTCGCTTTGGAACTTCATCACCTCGCGCCACGAACGACCATAGCCTTTCGCAAAGATGGTGATTGGCGCGCCGTCGAAGCCGTACTCGACCTTATCGACCGGTACCGGCACCTGACCGGAGACCGAACGCACCACCTTGTCGCTCATGTCGCTGGACGTGCGAGCAATAGAGACCATCTTGCCAATGTTGACCGGCCGAGCCAGCCCCATCAGGTCGGACATGAATTCCTCGCCGCCGTCGTCACGCATGATGCGGACGGTTTGTTCGTCCAAGTCGAACCAGAAGTCAGGCGGCAGGACCGTCTGTGCATTGGCAACGGGGTCAGCCTCGTACCAGTGGTTGCGGATGCCGGACACCTCACCCCACCACGCTTGGTGCGGGCGGGAGTTGGTGATCAGCTCGTGATCGAAATAGCGCATCTGGTGATCCCCTTATGCCGCTGCGGTCAGGTAGCCGGTTGCAGCGCGAACGCAGACCAACTGGGCCGAACCAGTGTTGTTGTTGAATGTCTCGTTGGCGACCGCGACCACCTTGTCGGACAGCGCGGCCTTGACCAGAACGCCGCCGGCGCCCGGTGTGAGCGCGTCGCCTTCGGTCAGATCGTTGCCCGTCGCGACCAGCGCGTTGAACAATTGGCCGTCGACCATATCGAGCGCAACGGCCCGGCTGTCAGCCGCCCACTGCGTTTCGATGCCGCGACCGGTCAGGTAGTTGTCCTGCACCAGCCAGACCTTGGCCGTGGTGGCAGCAGTGGCCAGCGCGAAGCCGTTGGTCGCATCGAAGGTCACCAGCGAGCCGGGCGTGAGCGCCACGCTTGCAATCGCCTCCATAGCGTGAGGGGTCGGGTTGCTCACCGGACCCGCATAGATCGTGTTGTAGCGTGCCATTGATCAGGCCTCCTTTGCTGCGCCGGGGACGCGGAACTTGACGGCGTTGCCAGGATCGGGATCAGCCGCCCCATTGCCCACCGGTGCTGCTTTGCCGGGCTTGGCATTTGCAGCGAGCTTGCGCAGGTTGGCGACCGGCAGCGCCCTGCAGTCCTCCTCATCGAGGATCGCTGCTTTGACGATGGTGTTCGTCAGGCTTTCGCGCTCAGCCTCTTCGGCTTCCTTTGCGGCGTTGGCCTGCGCCTCCTGGGCGTCGGTGAGGGTTTTCAGACCGTTGGTGACAGCGTCAGCCAGCGTGTCAATCTTGGTGTTCACCGCGTCCAGCGCGGCCTTGGTTTCTTTGTCCATGGGATCCTCCTTTTGGACATCTTCGTTCGCCTCGGCGGAGCCGCCGGACATGATGCCCCGAAGGGCTTCGACCAGACGCGGGAGTAGCGCTTCCCGCGCCTTCGCCTTGTCCAGTCGCTCGGCGCTGTCGAGCAGATGCTCAGCAGCCCATGCAAGGTCATCCTCGGCCCAATCGACGCGCGAGTTGATGACGGTAAGACCTGATTTGTTGACCATCAGGCCAACGCCTTCGTCTGGCGTGATCGCGCCCGGCTCATCCAGCAGCAGGGCATTATGGTCCCACACGAAGTTGCGACCGATCTTCTCAGCAGCATGCCCTTCCGGGGCGTCTTCGATGTTCATGTAGAGGCCGGTTGATGTGTGGATCGGCTCGCCTTTGTTGATCGCTTCGAGCAGGCGCTGGCCATTTGCGTTCTCGGCGGCGCGATCCTTGTAGATCACTACGTCAATCGCGATCCGGTCATCTACCCGGCGGGCATTCTCGTTGAACGCAAAGACGCCGTTTTCGGCTACGGCCACCGGGTCGGCAGCATTGAGGAACATGCCGTCTTTTTGAGGATGCCCCAGCGGCGCGTGGGTGCCGTTCAGCCCTTCAAACGACTTGTCGATCTCGTCCTTGCCGTAAAAAATGCCGTTTAGAATGGTATCGTCTTTGATCACGTAGGATGGGACGATCATCACGTTATGGCCGTTGCGAACCTCATGCCGGATTGGCCCGACAGCATTGCTACGGGCATGAACCAGTGCCTTATTCATCGTCATCATCCTCTTCATCATTAAGCGGCAGCCCGGCTGGGTGTCCCGCAGCACGTCTGATCTCGGTCACGTCGAAGACCTCCCCGGCCTCGGACGTGTTGATCTCGGACATGGTCTTCGCCCGCGCCATCATGGCGTCAGGGCCGTCATCCAGTAGCGATGTCCACTCGACCCGCCATGCGCCCTCAGGCAGCGTGCCGGCCTTCTGAAACCGCTCGATCAGCGTCATGATTGCTGGGACAATCTCGCCAGACCTGCGGGCCTCATTCGTCCGCGCCCAATCCTTGGCGTCCTCAGTGCTTGCCCGCTCGCCGGTGATCATGCCGATCAGCACCTTGAACGGGATGCGCATCGACGCGGCGAATGTCATCACGCAGATGTTCCAGAACTCCTCCGGCTGCGGCAGCGTGATGTTCGGAAATTCGGTTTTCATCTTCGACAACAACAGGGAGGCGTCAAAGCCGGATGCCCAGGCCTTCACGACCTCGTTGAGCTTGTCCGTAAGCTCGGAAGGGTCGATTCCCATTCCACGCGCCATTTCCTCGAACCCGTTGCCATCCTCCATCGAGATAACCGGCGCGTTCTTGGCCGTCTTAAAAAACCCCTCCGCCCCGGCACCGCTGATCTTCTCGGCGTCCAGCATGGCGTTATAGCCGGCCTCAAGTTGCGAGCGGTCGTTGATCGTGCCATCCCGCGACAGGATCAGCACGCGGTCAGGGTGAACCTTGAACCGGCGGCGCGGGCCTGCCGATGTCGTATCGCTACCCACAGCGTTCTCAGCATACTCCCACATTGTGGGCTCGCCGTAGGTCTCGGACTCGGTATTGGTATCGAACTCGCTCGGACGCAGCTGATGCTGCCAGCATGGGATGGCCGCGAACAGCTTATTGATCCCCAGCGCCTTATCGAGCGGCTCGTTCATTTTCTTGTCGTCAGCAAATCTGAGCACCAGACCGCCGTAGTCACCCACAATAGACCGCGCGTCAGCCTCAGCGAATTGCTGCCAAAACCGAATGCGGGCCAGATGGTCTGCGACCGCCTCCTCGGTACTGCTTAGGTCGTCGTCTTTGTCAGTGACCCGCAGCACCGGAACGTCCTGCCATGTCTTCGACTTGAACGCGTTGACCGCCGCAGCCGCCAGCCCGTTCCGGCGATACATACGCAGAAGGTCCGGGAATGTCAGCCGATCGGGCCAGCCGTACTCGTCAGCATGCACCCGCTTGACGTTTGACCGTGCTCCGAAATGCTCGGGGAACACCCCGGCCAGTGTTCGTTGTGCCATCAACGGCGCCCTTTCGGGATGCCGAAGCCGACGAAGGAGCCATAACCGCCCAGCATGTCCGCGATAGCGTCCATCATGGGGTCAATCTGATCGTCAAAGCCGGTGCCGAGGCCGTCAAATGTCTGCATTTCATACCTCAGGCTTTCGGTGAACGGCGCATCTTTAGGCAGCCACACTTGACCGGTTGCGACCCATGGGGCTGCATCGAGCCCGCGCGTGTACTTGTCCCGGTCGCGCTGGATCCCATCAACGGGGATCCCCTTGCGCTTGAGCGATTGGATCAGGCCGGTCCCTGACACCTTGTCCTCAACCCGAAGGCCGCGAACGATCTTGCCTTTGTGCTTTGCCCAGAATGCCAGAGCGTTCTTTTCAAGGTCCGGCGCTTCCCATTTGCCGCGCGCCAGATCAACCAGCACCGCGGGCCCGTTCTTGGCTTTGCCCCATAGCTCGAAAACCGAATAGTCGTTCCGCTCGCCCGTCTTCTGAGCCGTGTCCGCGTACATCCGGTAATATTCAATCTCCGGCTCTTCGCCGGGTTTGTACCAATGGACCCCGCTCATATCGAAGAGCGCGCCCTCCGCCGAAACTGGGCGCTGCATGTATTGGCTGGCGAAGGTGTATGCGTCGGCCTTGATGACCTCGATCTCTTCGGCGCTGTGCTTTTCCGTCCATAGGGGCCCGTCTGGCAGGTTGTGTGGCACCGGGCGCCCGTGCGTCCATTCCTTCGGATATTCCGCCGCCTGGTCGATGATCACCGGTAGGTCGAGGTGATCCCAGATTTCGCCGGTCCCACCGGTCAGCAGGTGACCCACGAAGTCATTGCTATGAAGCCGCTGCATGATGACCACGATAGGCACGCGATCATGCGCCAGACGGCTGCGAAAGGTGTTGGTTGCCCGCTTGTTGACGGAGGCCCGCTTGGTCGGGCTGAACGCATCGTCCGGCTTCAGCGGATCATCGACCACCAGAGCGCCGGTGAACTTATCTTTGTCCATGTAGCCGGCGCGGAAACCCGTGATCGGACCGCCTGCGGCCTTGGCCAGCATTCCGCCGCCCTGGACTGTTTTCCAGCGGTCTTTCGCGCTGGTGTCTGATTTGATCCCCACGGCAGCAAGCTCGCCGAACTCCGGAAGCTCGATCAGGCTCTTGATCTTGTCGCTATTCTCGCGCGCCAGATCATCAGAGAACGTGGCATGGATGAACCGCGCCGCTGGGTTGATCATGAACCCACGAGCAATGAAGTTAACCACCGCCATCTCGGTCTTGGTGTAGCCCGGCGGCAGCGTGATGATCAGCCGGCTGATCTCGCCAGAGTGGACCCGGTCGAGCGTTTGTCCGATGACGCGGTGGTGCGGCCCCTCAATGAGCGGCATCCCCTCACGCGCCGGGAAGTGGTGTCGCGCAAAGCCGAGGTTACTCCGCCTCGCCCACTCCCTCTGAATCTCGTGCTTTGTCGGTAAGGCGTTCAAGCTGGGCAAGCTCCTCATCCGACAGGTTGGAGAGAACCACGGCGGGCGCAGGTGTCATGCTGCCGTCCGGGCTGGTGACCTCCAAGCGGCTCGGCTTATCCAGTCCCAGCAGCTTAATCTTCGCCGATGTGGCGCCAACCATGGCCGCTGCCTGCCCTTGCGTTCTTGCCACGCCCCTAGCCTCTTCAAGCTCCTCCATCGCCTTGTGGCGGGTGTAGATCGAAAGCTGCGACGCCTGCTCAGAAAGTGCTTCAAGCCTTTGGGCTATCTTAGGGTGATCAAGAAGCTGGCTGGCTTCGACATAGATCCATTCATCACGGGCGTTTTCTTCGACGTCATACGCTCGCCGGTAAGCCTCAGCCGCGTTGCCAGTCTCGAAATAAACCAGCGCAAACGCCTCTTGCTTTCGCGTCAGTTCGCGCTCGGCCATATCCGCCTCGTAAGAATGTCATTTGAATTGCAGTAGCACGGAGCCTGCCTGACGTTTCCGCCGACCCCGTGACCAGTGCGCCTGGGTAATCCCTGTACGCGAATGCCTCACCCATACCAAATGTTGTACCGCCTAGCAACACCTATGCGCTCCGCACATCCAGCGGATCAAACTGCGCCTTGATCCCGCTCGGCAGCTCCACCGCGAGCGACTGCCACCGATCATGCGGCGCCTTCACCAGTCGATCGAACTTCACCAGCATGTCGGCGAAAGGCCCGGAGATGATGCGAAGCTCCTGCCCGCGCTTGTATTCAGTCACCTCGGCCCGAGAGTTGGCGTCGACACGCTCTGCCTTCTCAAACGCGGCATCCACGCCGCCCATGAAGCCCAGCAACCCAACATGCCCGGGCTTTCCCTTCTCCGACGACTTGCCGTGCAGGTCTGACTTCGCGACCGCCATGAACGTTGGCATCAGATGATCGACCTGAGCAGCGAGGTGCATCTGATCCGGTTCCATATCCAAAACGATGTAGTTCGGCAGTGCCGGCACATCGAAGCGGGTCCAGCTGCGATCCTTGCCAAGCCGCTTGAACTCCACCCGCTTGCCGCACCATGCGTCGATGCCGAGACGGCGTAGCTCTTCCTGCACCCAGAACTGCTTGCGGATCATTGGCGGCCGAACCGCCCTACCCTCGCTGTCCTTCGTTGGTGCGTGCGTGTCGCGGCAAACTCCGCCCGCAACGTAGCCTAGGTATTTCATGCTCTGCCCTTTGTGCCCGTGGTAGTGTTCTTTGGCTCCGCCTGCTCTTGCTCATCCAGCCAGCTCGTGACCTCGGCGCCATCGAAGCAAGCGACAACCTGGTATCCGCACTCGCCCTGTTTGACGGTGCATATTCTGCCGAATGGCCCACTGCGACCGGCCAGTCGGACACGCGTTCCTTTCGGCAGTGTCTTGCGTGGCATGGTCAGGTAGCAGCCCTTGTTCTGCGCGATCGTCCGAAGTTCATCCAGCGTCACCCCAACGCCCTCCGCTTCACCGCTTCGATGCCGTGGTGCACCGTGGTGTGGTCGCGGTTGAACACGCGTCCGATGCGCGGCAGGCTGAACCCGCGCTCGGCCAACATCGCCATGCATTCCTGCCGGGGATGCGAGACGCTATGCGCTCTAGTTGGCCCGAAGAAATCGCGCAGATCGATGTGGCGGCTGTGGGCAAATTCCGCTGCTAGCGCTTCCGGACTACGACGAATGAAAGCCCGGGCAAAGGCCGGTGCCGCTGCGAGGTATGCCGCCTGCATTGCTCCACCTGTGATGGGTTCGATCATGCGATGTCTCCCTCGGGGTTGGCGCGCCGTGTCGCGTAGCCTGCCCGCTTGACGTATTCGGCAACCCGAGCCCGCTCTTCGGCGGTAGGCGCCCGGCGCTCTGGCTCCGGCTGCGGCTCCCGCACCAATGCTGGCCGCGGCATTGCCTCTCGCGCCAGCGCGTAGATTGCCCCCGGCGTCGGTTTCCGGCGCGGCTCTTCACGCTGGTACTGGATGCATGCCTTGCGGATCGCCTCCTGCGGCAAGCCTTCGAGGACATCGGCCCAGTCAGCCGCGATCGCGGCCGTCAGGGCATCGTCGTCATCGTCCCGCCAGTAGTGGCTCAGAAGCGTCACGACCCGGCCCCCGATCCACTCGCGGTGGTCAGCCCGTGCCGCGAGCTCCGGCGATGAAGGCATCCATACGGCGCTTGGATTTGCTGGTAGATCGTTCATGCTGGGTTCCTCTCGGTCTGGCTGGGTCTGGGCTAATTGCGGATACTGGCGGCGCATCTCGCGCCCCGGCAAACTTCCGCATCGATGGGATGAAGTATTTCAGGCTGCCGGGCGGTCCGTCGCGCTTCTGGTTGGCCGTCTCCCTGACGACTGCGATCGTGTCTTCCTCGCTGAGATGGAGATCGGACCGAGCGTTCTCGAACTCGACCCACTCGGCCCGGCTGCCGATCACCTTGCCCCCTGCGGTCAGCCCGGATGCATCGTGACCGGCTGCGACCAGCACCCTCTCTCGAAAGCTCAGACTCGCGCCCGCGCTATCATCATCAATCTTATATGGTTCTGGTTTTGGTTCTGGTTGGCATTCCGGCGGCAATGCGGCGGCATCATACCCCCCATTGTTTTCATTGGATTTTCCCTCAGATTTTGACCATCGGGCGTGAGCGTTTTCCGATTGTTTTTTGGAATTTTTTTGCGAAATTTCGGTTTCTTTTTGTGCACGGCGGTTAATCAGAGCATCTCCATCGAGCCAAATCTTCCCCATCTCGATCAAGGACTGGACCACCTTCTTCGCCTTTGCCGGGGTGCAGCCGAAGCGACGTGATAGGCGCTTGTAGTCGGCAACTGGTGCCGCGCCCGTTGCGGATGTCAGCGCAACGATGGTCACCAGAGCGCCGCGCTCCTCCAGTGAGAGCTCCTGCGTTCCCGAGAGCCAATCGTCGCCGTAGAAGCGGATATATGGGACGCCTTCACTCATCAGAAGAACTCCCCCTGCCGCCCGTCCGTGCGATCAAGAAAGCGGAGCGCCGTCTCGCCCTCCCATTCGGCATCCCAGATAAACCAACCGTTGCGCTGTGGCGGTGATCCTTTGCCGGTGAAGTCCACCTTCCAGCGGCAGACGTAGGCGCGGCTGATGGGGTGCTTTGCCAAGATCGAGGCGAGCCCCGCCGCGGCCGGCCAGTCCCAATTGAGGAACAGCGCGACATAGGTGCACCTGAGATCAAGCGCGTGGGTAAGCCAGCGGCCTTTTCCGTCTCGGGCGTTAATCTCGCAGTATGGTGGGTTGGTGATCATGGCATCCGCCCGTCGCTCAGTCAGGGCGAAATAGTCACCGAGGTCGGCGCCGCACCCCCGATCGATCAGATCAGTCTTGATCACCGGCAGCCCGAAAGCCTCTATTTCACGCGCCATGGCACCGTCTCCAGCGGCACTCTCCCAGATCGCCGGGAAATGACGCAGGCGGTCGCCCTCGGCCTTGAGTAAGGCTCTCGTAGGTTCAGGTGGCGTCGGGTAGAAGTCCGCAGCCTCACGGGGCGCCTCTGCGATGCGCTCGAAGCCTTCCAACGTCCTGACGATGTGGGTGGACGTGTTTCCGGTTGCGCGAAACAGGCCGCGCGCTGATGGGGCTGCACTCATGTCTCGACCACCTCCACACCCTGCGCGGCCAAGATCGCCTTCTTGATCTTGAATACGTCTGTCGCCCAGCCCTTGCTGTCCTCGACCACTTCCGCGTTGATGCGCTTGTCGAAATAGACGAAATCGGCCTTGTAGATCATCTTGCGTCCGGTCGGCGTCAGGATCGGCCCGTTCTGGCCCTGCAACTCATACGGCACTTGCAGGCGCAGATTCTTGATGATGCCCGCACGCTCAAGCTGGCGGAGAACGCCGTAGCGCCGCGCCTCTTTCCGGCTGTGGAACTTAATCCCATCCACCACCATCGCCTTTGTTCCGCGCACACGTCCTTTGCGCGCTTCACCATTGGCGGAACGCTTCTTTCGGAACTCGGATGCGGTGAGGCGGTCGGTCATAGATCTACGACAACCCCGCCAGCCGATAGGTCTGCGACGGCGCTTCGTCCGGGAACAGCCCATCTCGAACCGGCTCGATGTGATCGCTCAACTGCGCGAACGTGGTCGCAGTCAAGGCACCCCCCTCTTAAAAGGGTGTAGCGAGTTCGATCCGATATATTGGTGGGGTCAGCGAGGGTGACCATGATCCGGTCACCGCGTTTCAGTGCGGTTAGCGCCGCTTCAAATCCTACGCGCGCCATCACATGCCCAACGCTTCTTTGTACATGTCGATCACCGCCTCTTCTTCGGCAATGTCGTCTTTGTCGCGCTTCCGAAGAGCCACGATCTTGCGGATAGCCATAACCATGTAGCCGCGGCTTTTGGCTTCAGCCATAACCTCTTTCTGCTGGTCAGAGAGGTCCTTTTTCTCCGCATCCAGCCGTTCGATACGTTCGACAAACTGGCGAAGTTCATTCGCGGTGACACGATACGTTGCATCCCCCGTACTCTCATTTTCTTTCGCAACAATGCCTTCTGGTTGTGTGGTTTGATCAAGCACTATCAATCCTTTCTGGGCGTTCAGCCGCATTGGCTTTATGGTCTTCGTCCGGCCCTACTGACGGGGTCGCTGCTTTTCTTTGCTTTCAACGGCCATCCCTAACCCGCGCACAAACCGCTCCCGGATGCGGGTCGTGGCGTGAGATTTCGTCGATTTGCACGGACACGGCTGAAGCGCGACGCGCAGCTCGTGCACTTCTTCGATCGGGATGGTGACTATTACGTGGCCACCCTCTCTTCGCGCCGTGGAGGTCACAGCTCACCTCCGATCTTTTTGAGAGCATCACTAACTGCTGGCCGTGAGCATCCAATCCTTCGAGCGACCTCGCTGCGGCTCAGTCCTGAACCAAGATATGGGAGCACCTTTTCTGCCACGTTCTTTTGGGAGAACCGCCGCGGCTCAGGTCTTTCGCCCCATGCAATCCGCGTGGCCCGGTTCTCTGCTGCTGCCAATTCAAACGGGGTCAATCCCAATTTGGCTTGCCTTGAAGCTTCGTGCGGGTAGGCTGCCTGAATGCGCAACGTGACGCTGGTTGCCTGCCGCGCACGTCCATCAGCACCATGGAGGTTAATGGTGACAGAACTTTCAAGCACCGGTTCGACCTCCGGTTATAGTATACTTTGTGGCATCTGCTTTGCGCCGATAAGCGGCGAAGACAATGGAGAGCACCCTCCGGAAGTAGTTGGGTGCATAACCTGCGAGAATTTCGCCAGCCCGTATGTGGCCGCTCAAATTGCAGCGCAATCCGTTACGGAACTTGGTGTCACTACGGAAGTTTCGAAGCTTGGCACGAGCCTCTCGCAGGATGCTAGTGGTGGCTTGAATAGGCAGACTTATCGCTTCATCGTTGGCCGGTAAGTGGCGGTCTGGCTTGCAGCGAAATCCAGTTTTCATGTTTCGACCCTCAGCTCGTGCAGCGAATACTGATGATGCTCATTTGTCGCCCGCAGATTGGCGTAGGCATACTGATCATACCCGCGGCCGTTCTGATGCACCTGCCAGCCGCGGCGCTTCATGATTGCTGATACAGCTTGGTGAGTGAGCCCAACCTCGGAGGCGATTTCGGTGACTGTGCAGTCCCAACCAACTGACATGCCCGCTCGCCACACCAGGAACTCGTTCGCCCGGGCGCTCATTGAGCCACCTCTATAGCGCCGGTGTGTTGCTTCAAGAGGACCAAGACACTTTGGTTGAAAAGCGACGAAAATGACTTCCCGCGATGTTCAGGCAGATCCATCAATCGGCGGACTTGCATCGCCGTTTTGTCGAGATCGTTCCTGTCAAGAAAATCCGAAATAACGTCCGGTTGAGTTACCCCCGCTTTGGCCGCAGCGGGAACCAAAGAGCCCAATCCGAACTGGTTATAATACTGGATATTATCGCGGCGCTTGCTTTGCGAAATACCCCGCAGAACCGTCCAAAGGCTATTTGCGACCCCTGCCTCTACAAACTTCCGTACAAGCCCAACGCAAAATATCTCACCCGGCTTTTTGCTCGCGGCATTCTTATTGAATTGCATGAGCTTGCACCCAGCCCGAGAGACAACTGCATCACATTGAACCGCCCACGGTTCAAACGCGGCCAAAGCAGCCCTGAACAACTGGTTGGGAGTCATCGCGGTCACGCTTCCGTTAATCCAAGAAAACGCTGCTGCCTGTTGCTGGGTGTCCAGATCAGAGACAAGGGCGGGAACCTCAGCTATTCCGCGAAGGGCAGCCGCGTGGACGCGGTGCTGTCCGTCGATAACGGCAAATCGTCCGTCAGGCCGCGTAGATGCAACGATAGGTGAGAATTTGGCCCAATCGAAACTCTTGGCGATCCGATTGATATTCGACCACCCGCGCCCCTCAATCTCTCGCTGGTAGCTCGTATCGATCACCAAGCTTGAAATTGGCAAGAATTCCAAACGAGGGGTCTCGCCTAAGGGGCCACCTTCAACAGCTTCCCGTCCGGTTATGTCTATGGCGCGTATGGTCATGCTGCACCCCCAGTCCGCACAACAGACGGCTTTCCGTTGGCGATCGGCGCCAGCAACTCCATCAATTCCACGGCAATCGGGCGCAGCACTGCGGCTTCGCGATGATCGACATGACCATCGGTAAGCGCGTCCGCCAGCAGAGAGGAAAATGCGGTGGCGGCGCAGAGCGTCGGCATGTGCTCAGGCTCGCTGCCCTCTCCCCTGCGCGCCGACTGGCCGATCATGCCCAGAATGTCAGAGGTGAAACCCGGTCCTAGCGCGGCGCAGAGAGACAGCAGGCCGGCAGCGGTCGGCGTCACCCCCTCTTCATAGCTGCGAAGGGTGCGGGCCTTGATGCCAGTCACTTCCTCCAAGGCATCAAACGAATACGTCTTGCCATGGCCTACGCGCAGGCGGAGCGCGGCGTCGATCTTGTCAGAGAGGGCTTCGCTGGAAATTTTCATGATCGTTTCCATGGTTTTGGCGCAGTGTCCATCGCAGGATCAGCGCATGACAGGGTGTTTTGAGAGAGAGGCAGGGAGGGACGCGGCATTAGGCGGCGTCCGTGGTATGCTCAGAAAGCCGGACCACTTCACCGGAGACAGACCCGCCGAGTTCAGCGGTCGCGCCAAACAGCCAGTACCGCATTGGCACCAAGCCATCGGACTTGTCCTCAATGAATGCAGCGAGCCTGAGCGGGGCGCGGCGCTTTCCACTGATCATCTGAGACATGCTGGCGGTAGCGATCCCGTATTCGTTCGCCAATTCCGTTTGCGTGATACCTTCGGACCCCATCCAGTCCCGCAGGGCGTCTCCGGTAGACACAAACGACTTAGCCTCGACGCCATTGAATACAGGACGTTCTTCGCAGATCGCTTTGGCCTCAGCAGCGAGAGCATCCTCGCGACTTCCGACCCACTTCACATCAACCCGGTCGATCTCATCACGCCAAATGGCGCGACACCTATGCTCAGCCAACCGGCGCTTGGGGTTGTTTGTGATGCCCACGTAAAGAAGCTGACCGTCGGCGTCGAAATGACGATAAATGGCGACAGTCATGCTGCATCCTCAGATTTAGCGCCGTGATTGCGCAGTTTCGCCCGCATCTCCTTACGGATTTTCTCGATAGTGCTTGGGCGGCACTCTCCGCCCTTGCGAAGCCGGTAGACAAACCCCGGGTCCTTGAGGAAATCCCGACCAAACCTAGAAGGGGTGATCCCTGTCTGGTCGAGGTAGTCCTCAATCTCTGTCTTGAAGCTGCTCATCATCATGGGCCTCAATATGTAGGTTTTATCCCACACTGTAAAGAGGATTTATCCCATTTGCGCCGATTGCCCGCATGTAGGAAAAGAACTACATGGATTTTGGGCAAGTGGTAGCGGATCGCATCAGCGCATTAATCGAAGAACGCGGCACGAATAATCGTGCGGTGGCCTTGGCTGCTGGAATGAGCGCAACCGGGGTTCGAGACATCGTCACGCGGAAGACCAAGAACCCGACGCTAGCAAACTTAGTGAAGATCGCCGAGGTTCTTGATGTATCGATTCAAGAGATCGTCGGGGATAGCCCTCAAGAACGCCCCACCGTCGCCATAGCTGGCGCTGTCGGCGCTGGCGCAATGGTTCCGGTGTTCGATGCCTACGAGAAGGGTGGCGGCCCACAGGTCGAATGCCCACCGCAGCTATCGCCGCATGGCATCGTCGCAGTCGAGATCGTGGGTGACAGTATGGAACCCGTCTACTCCGCTGGCGACCTTCTGTTCTACACGCGTGAGGCCGCTGACGGAGTTCCTTCAGATGCAATAGGCCACCGCTGCGTTTGCGAAGACATGAACGGCATGGGATGGGTCAAGCAGGTCCGCGCAGGATCAGAGCCGGGACTGTTCAATCTGATCTCGCTGAACCCCGGCGCCGATAACCAGCATGACGTCAAATTGAAATGGGCCGCGCGGGTGCGGATGCATTTGCCGGCGGATATGGCGCGGCGGGCGTGAGCTTCGACGAAAAACTGGCCAAAGAGCTTTTTGCTGTCCGCAAAACAGTAGCTGTTGGTGCATGGGGCGAGGACCATGGCGCCCGCTCCATAATCTGTAGCTTTGATGCTCTGCACGCAAAGATCAATCTACTATCTATGTGTGTCCGCGTGTCTTCAGGATCGGAGAATAAAGTTTCATACCTGCTTCTCCTCGGTCGTCCAGGGCTCAGGCAAAGAGATCGAATATACGCTCTCGACTTGAACCCAACCGGGCCGCATAGCAACCCGTTAAAACCCGGCGACCCAGACAGCGGCCGACTTTTTCGACCTGGGGAAAGTCATGAACATGGCTTTTGGGATAGGATTGAAGATAGAGACCCCTCAAGGTTCGCGAGGTCGTTACCTCACGAGCTGTCAGGATTTCAGGACGCTCTTGATTATTTCTGTGATAAGATCAACATCGAACGACCGCCGGACTTACCGCCGCTGCCGGAACAAGGAATGCTTCTGTGACCCGCAGAATAGAGCAAATAGCGAATGAAGCACTGCAAGGCCTCACTTTCACGTGGGCTGATGGCGAACGACAGCTTGTGTCTTTGCCAGTTCAGTATCCAAGCGGAGCGCTGACAACCATGGAGATTTCGATCGGTCAACGTGAGGCCGTAATTTCTGATTTGGGAATGGGTCTTTGGGAAGCTGAACAACTATGCCCCGACACGGGGTATCGGAAGATTGCTGAAGCTGAAGCGAAAAGGCATGGCCTGAAGTTTGACGGCCATGCTGTGCTTGCGTTGGAGCTACCAATCGGTTCCCTAGCTGCGGGGCTGATTGCCGTTGCAAACGCCTCGGCCAAATCCGCCGCCACCGCAATACTGAATGATGCGGCACGCCGTGAGAGTAGGCGAAAAGAGATCGTTTACAATCGCGTCCGGATGGCGTTCCCGGATTCCAATGTTCATCGCGAAATCTCAATTCATGGTGAGCGTGCTGATTGGGAGGTTCATAACGTCGTGGATCTTCGAAACAATCGGAAGCTGATATTTGAACCTGTCGCAAATCACTCAGGCTCTGTATCTGCCAAGTTTTTGATGTTCTCCGACTTGGGGCGGCGATCTGACGTTACGCTTCATGCGGTCTTCCCAAATACGAAGCACCTCGACCCAAAGGCGCAGATGATACGAGAGGTGGCTAAAGTTATCGGCGAAGAGGATGACGTCGAGGTGTACAGACTGGCCGCCGCATAATTCGATCCGCTTCGCGCCAGGAGAGTTAGACCCGCCCCAGTGGCGGGTTTTTCTTTGCCCGCTGCCGGGCTAGTAGGGGTGTTGTAGCATGGTGTGAATTGTCAGTATAGGTTTTTTCCTACATTTCATGTTGACGTAGGTTAAATCCTACATTACACCTTTCTCCATACCAACCCGGTAATGGAGATGACAATGCAGACCCGCAGCACCTTCGAGACCCTCGCCCGCAACGCCGCGTATGTCGGCACCGTGGCGGCCGTCAGCTACCGCACCGATGTGTGCGCCGCCAATGGCACCTGCACCCCAGCCAGCGACACGCAGCACGACTTCGACGCTGGCTATGACGATTTCGTTGAGAGCCACAAATGGTGGCCGCACGAAGACCTGATCTGCTGGGAGATTGCCTCGGATGGGTCTGCAACGGACGTGACCGATCGCATGATCTACGAGCACGAGATGATCTGCGAGCAGCGCGGCATCGACCCGGAGTGGGGCGCATGAAGGTCACCTCCCTCCTCGGCGCGGAGTGGTTCGACCACGTCCTCGCCCGCCGCAAGCCTGATCCTGAGCTGGAACCTGTGGACGACCTCCGCGATGTGCTGGGCGACATGTGGGCTGACCGCGAAGCCCGGAAGGATGCTGAAACGCGTCGCCGCATTCAGTTCGATGCGGAGTGCGGCTGATGATCACCCAATCCCACCCATCCGCTGAGGTCCAGCGCCAAGAGCGCCAGCAATCCCCTGAGCCACGCGCCCTGCCCGTCCACATGTTCATCGCAGGACTCGCCCTGTCGCTGGCCGGGCTGCTGGGCGGTCACTTCGTCGCCAAGGGGGTCGCCAACTCCGCCCATTTCAACGCGAACCATTTCATCGAAGGAGCTTTCGAATGAACGACCAGACCCAAATTGAAACCGGCACCGCGCTTGCGCTCCCAGTCGGTACCGACCTCACAGCGATTTTCGCCAAGCCCGAGCAAGTTGATGACATGATCAGCCGCATTGAAGCTGAGGCTCGCAGCCACGCGCCTGATCTGTCGACCGCCAAAGGGCGCAAGGCTATCGCCTCACTGGCCCATACAGTCGCTCGCAGCAAAACTACGCTCGACGCCGCGGGTAAAAGCCTGACCGACGATGCGCGGAAGCAGATTGCTTTGGTCGATGCAGAGCGGCGGAAGATCCGTGAGCGGCTGAATGCCCTGAAGGCGGAGGTTCGCAAGCCCCTTGACGATTGGGAGGCCGCTGAAGAGGCACGGATCAAGCGCCTCACGGATGCCCTGCAATCACTCACACCCGCGCCGGTCCAAATGCGTGACACGGAAACCATCACTGCCGAGATCGATCGCATCAAGGCAATTGCCATCGATGACAGCTGGGCCGAATACCAAGAGATCGCCGATGCCAAGAAAGAGCATGCGCTGAAAGACCTGGCGCAATGGTATGATGCCGCGAAGGTTCGTGAGGATCAGGCTGCCGAGTTGGCCCGCTTGCGCGTCGAAGCCGAAGAGCGCGCTCGGAAGGATGCCGAAGAAGCCGCGGCGAAAGAAGAGGCGGAGCGTCAGGCTCAGGCCAAGGCCGAAGAGGAACGCCTGGCTGCTGAGAAAGCTGAAGCCGACCGCCTCGCGGCAGAAGAAGCCGAGAAGGTTGAAGCGGCGCGCCGCGAGCAAGCCGAACGCGACAAGGCCGAAGCCGCCGAACGCGCCCGCAAGCAAGCGGAAGAGGATGCCGCGCGCCGTGAGAAGGAAGCCGCAGAGCGCCACGCCCGTGAAATGGCCGAAGCAAAGCAGCGGGAAGAAGCAGCCGCCCAGCGTGAGCGCGACCGTATCGCCGAAGAGCAACGCCAAGCCGATGTAGCCCGCGCCAAACGGGAAGCGGATCAGGCGCACCGGGTCCGCATCCGTAACGAAATCGCCGAGGGGCTCAAAACGCTCGACGCTGGTAACTGGTTTGCCATGGCTGACGCCCTGATCGATGGTAAGGTACCTCACACGAGGGTGACGCTATGACCCAACGCCCCCTCACTCCCGGCGTCTACCGCGACCTGTCTGACGACCAGTACCACGCTGACCCGTTCGATCGCCCTAGTCTGTCGAGCACCCTCGCCCGCGTCCTGCTGAACCAGTCGCCACTTCACGCATGGGTGCAGCACCCTAAGCTGAACCCGAACTGGGAGCCGACCGACAAGAAGACCTTCGACGTTGGCCGCGCGGCCCACCGGGCAGTGCTGGGCCGGGGTGGTCAATACCAGGCGATCCCGTCTGATCTGCTCGCCTCGAACGGTGCAGCCAGCACGAAGGCCGCGAAGGAATGGATCGCGGAGGCTCGCGCCGCCGGCATCACGCCGCTGAAAGCCGAAGAGGTCGACCAGATTGGCGAGATGGCTGCGATTGCGTCTCAGCGCATGGCCGACAACGGCATCACGCTGGACCCGGCGAACTCCGAGGCTGTCGTGCTGGCTGAGATCGGCGGCGTCCCTTGCCGCGCCATGGTGGACAACGCGCCGATTGACCCATCGCAGCCCCTCTATGACTTCAAGACCTGCGTCGATGCCTCCCCAGATGCCTGCGTCCGGGCGGTCATGAACTACGGCTACGATGTGCAGGCCCGGCATTACCTCGACTGCTGGAAGGCTGCGACGGGCGAGGATCGGCTGTTCAGGTTCATCTTCCAAGAGAAGACCGCGCCCTACGAGGTCTGTGTCGTTCAGGTGGGAAATGAAAGCCTGATGATGGCGTCGAAGAAGACCGCCCGGGCTCGCGAGATTTGGGGTCATTGCACCCGCACCGACCACTGGCCCGGATACCCTGATGGCGTGGTCAGTATTGAGCTGCCTGAGTTTTACCACGCGAAGTGGCTGGAGCGCGAAAGTGCCGAGGCCGACCACAAGCGCCACTATGGGCGCGATGTGTTGGACGCTGCGGGCCGCTGGCAGGCGCCGGAAGGCTACGCGGCTGAGTAACCCCGAATTTCCCTGAAAGGACGTATAATGAGCGTTATCCGTTTTACCCCCGTTTCCGAGATTAACGATCCACTAACGCTGGCAATCGGCCTATCTGGCGGCTCCGGCACTGGCAAAACCTACACCGCCCTCTCAATGGCGCGCGGCATCTCTGAGATCGTGACCGGTAAGAACGGCGGACCTATCGGCTATGTCGACACCGAGAACCGCCGGGCTCTGCACTACAAGTCGGCCTTCCCTGAGATGATGCACTACGACATGAAAGCCGTGGATGATGACGGCAATATGATTGGCTTCGGCCCCGAGCGCTGGATTGCAGTCATCGATAGCGCAGAAGCGGCTGGACTGCCGGTCGTTATTCTGGACTCCTTCAGCCATGCTTGGGAAGGCGTTGGTGGTGTCCTCGATTTACAAGCGCAAGTTCTCGACCGGCTGACCGGCGGTGACGATAGCAAGAAGAACCAGCGGTCGCAGCTGGCATGGGCCGAGGTTAAGCCGCGGTATCGCCGTCTGATCGACCGCATTGTGCGCGCAAAGACCAACATCATCATCTGCACCCGCGCAAAGCCTGTGATGCAGACGGGCTTCGGCTCCAACGCAAAGAACGCCCGCTCAACGAAAACCCGGCGGGAGGATGTGCCATGGGATCCAGCGAGCGACGGTGACCTGATGTTTGAGATGACCACGATGGTGATCCTAGACCCGTCCGCACCGGGCCACCCGGTCCACCAGATCAAAGTCGCGGACCAATTCAAAGCCCTGCTCGACCCGCGTCGCCCGATGGGTGTCGAGACAGGCCGCGCAATGGCAACTTGGGCGAAAGGCCAAGGTGACGCGCAGGCGCAGAAGGAACTGCTCGACCAGGCGCGCACTGTTGCGAGGACCGGGAAAGAGAAGTTCACCGCGCACTGGCAGAGCCTCGACAAACCGCAGCGGGCAATTGTTGCCACCATCATGGACGAACTGCAGCAGTTGGCTATTGATGCTGACGCCGTGCAGGACGTTGACGACGAAGACCCGTTCGCCAGTGCCAAGCCTACCCCCGAAGAGATGGCGGCGGCTGAAGCCGAGGCCCGCGCGGCTGCTGATGCGCAAGCTCAGGAGGATGCGGCGTGACCAAGAACAAACTCACCGACCTCAACGACCACCTGTTCGCGCAGCTTGAACGTCTGTCGGATGAAGGCATGGATGAAAAAGATATCGCGAAGGAGGTCCAGCGGGCCAGCGCGATGGTCTCCGTCGCTGACAAGATCACCAGCAACGCCGACTTGCAGCTGAAGGCCGCAAAGCTCTTCGCCGAGCACGGCGAGAAGGTCTTGAACCACTTGCCGCAAATTGGAGGGCCGAGATAATGAAGGGACACATCATCCCATACAGCCCAGCCGAACTGGCGTGGATAAAAGCGAACAGCAAGAGACCGCGCCCCGAGGCTCACGCCGAGTTCTGTGCCTGTTTCGCCCGTAAGGACGTGTCGCTGTCCAACTTTAATTCGCTCTGCAAGCGCAAGGGCTGGATGACAGGTCGAACCGGGAATTTCGTGAAGGGTGAGGCGCCATACAACAAGGGTGAGAAGATGCCCTTCAATGCGAACAGCGCAAAGCATCAGTTCAAGAAGGGAAACCTGCCGCACAACACGAAGCACCTCGGACATGAGCGTTTAAGCAAGGAAGGCTACGTTGAGATTAGTGTGGACGAGCCCAACCCGCATACGGGCTTTGAGCGGCGCTATGTCCTGAAACATCGCCACCTTTGGGAAAAGAAGCATGGGCCGGTGATCCGCGCCCTTCGCGCCGTAAAGCCGGAGGTCCGCACCGCCGTTGCGAACCTCTGCGAAGCAGCCATGGAAGGGGAGCGCTATGCGAGTTGAAATCAGAGGCAAGATTTATGAAAGCGTGCCGGAGGCCGCCAAGAAAATCGGCGTAGCTAAGCAGACGATCTATGCCGCCCTGCGGCGCAATCGTATGGACACGGTCGGCCTGCGCCAGCACGGGCCGATCTGCCCCAAGGGAGGCCGCCCAAAGGTGCGGATCACCATTAGCGGATGCTCATGGCCAAGCATGGCAGACTGCGCCCGCGATCTGGGCGTCGATCCGCGCTATGTGCGGACGGTGATGCACCGCGGTAAAGCCGTCGCGAGGGAACGCTTGAAACAGCGTGTCTATCGCTGGGCGATGGAGCAGAAAGGGAAGGGAAGAAAAGTATGATGGTTGAAGTGACCACCGTGCGCGCGCTTGAGGTGATCCTGTCGCGCCTCAAGATGGACGGGGAGACTGCGCGCATCATGCGGGAGCATCTTGTCAGCGAGCGGCTGGCGCAGCGCGAAAAAAAGCCGACCGTGGAGAAAAGCGGCGTCTGTGTATGCTGCGGCGAGCGCCCCATCGCCTCCCCCCAATGGGAAGAGTGCATCGAGTACTATACGGCGAACACCAGCGAGGGGTCTTGACATGAACTCACCAGTCCTACCCCTAGCTGTGCGCGAAGCGACTGCGGCAAAGATGCTGGATATGCCCTTGGCAGAGTTTCGGCGGCTGGTGGCAGCTGATGCCTTGCCCCCGCCATGCCAGTTGGGCGGGCGCGAACGCTGGCGCGTGAAGGACATCGAGGCCATACTGAACAACAGCGCCGCCCTTCCCGACGAGGATTTTGAGCTATGAAAGCCCCGAAGCCCCGCATCACCAAGCCGCGACTTGTGTGGCGTTGGCGTGCGTACAAGAAAGCTTGGGAGCCCTACTACCGAATCACGAAGACCGAGTGCGGGAAGCGGCGCGAAAAGCTCTACCTCATTGATTGGAAGGGCGACGCCAAGCGCCTCGATGCTCTCTATTGGGAGTTACGGTCAGGCCGCAGCGAAGCACAGAAACAGCCCGCCAAACAGACTTGGCGCGAGTGCATCGAGGCATGGCGTTCGGATCATACCGTTCAGCAGAACCTCGCAGCATCCACCAAAGCCAGCTACCGCCGCGACATGGATCGGATCGCTGAGAAGAACGGCGACAAGCCCATGGCGCGGATCACGCGCCCGGTGCTTAAGGCCGCTTTAGCAAAAATGTCCGATACGCCCCGCAAGGCCAGCAAGTATGCCCAGACCATCTCTATCCTGTGGAACTATGCTTCCACCGAACTTGATTGGCCGCTTGGCCCGAATCCAGCAAAAAACCTCGGATCATACAAACCTGCTCGCGAATATGAGCCGTGGCCTACATGGATGATTGGCAAGCTCGATACCGCACCGGAGAACGTGCAGATTGCCGCCCAACTCATTCTCGGAACTGGCCAACGTCCGAACGCCGCCATCGGCATGAAGCGCGACCAATTCACTGGCAGAACCATGTTCGTCCTCGATGAAAAGAGCCGCGAGCTCTTTGAAACAGGATGCCCTATACGGTTGCGCGACTTCATCGCCAATCTAGCACCCCGTGGGGATCATGTGATTGCCAAGAACCTGCGCCAACCAGTCGGCTACAACGCCGTCGAAAAGGCGTTCCGTGCATGGCGTGATACATTGGGACCGAAGGCCAAGCCCTTTACGCTGCATGGCCTACGAAAGCTCGCGATCATCGAACTCGCAGAGGCGGGTGCCAGCGATGCGCAGATACAGGCTGTTACAAACCAGAGCGCCGAGATGGTAGCCTACTACCGCAAGCGGGCGAACCGATTGAAGCTCTCGATTGACGCCCAAGACCTTCGAAAGTGACCGAAGAACGGAACGTGACCGGAACAAGAAAGTGTGACCAAGGTGTGTGACCAGCGCGAAAATCGGTTTTCTAATGGGGATTCGATTTTCGCGGAAAACCTTGCGAAAACAAGGTGGTACCCAAGGCCGGACTCGAACCGGCACGCCTTGCGGCGGGGGATTTTGAATCCCCTGCGTCTACCATTCCGCCACTTGGGCACGTAGGGCGATGTAGCCTGCAAAAGCGGCAGGAGCAAGTGGATTTTCACCCGTGCTGCGCGCCCAGTTGCTTGACCTTGGACGCGCGACATGGTGAGGCATTCAAAACAGCCGGAGCCCCCGATAATGATCCGCCGCCTTTATGACTGGACCCTGGGCCTGGCCCAACACCGCCATGCCCTTTGGGCGCTTGCCGTTGTCGCTTTTGTCGAAAGCTCCTTCTTTCCGATCCCCCCTGACATCCTGATGATCCCGATGATCATCGCGCGGCCAAATCGCGCTTGGCTGATCGCCGGGGTGGCGCTGCTCGCGTCGGTCTTGGGCGGACTTTTGGGCTATGCCATCGGCGCGCTGGCCTTTGAGAACCTCGGCCAGCCGATCCTTGCAAGTCTGGGCAAGACCGATGCGATGGCGGAATTCTCGACCCGGTTCAATGACATGGGCTTTTGGGCGGTGCTGGTCGCCGGGGTCACCCCCTTCCCTTACAAGGTCATCACCATCATGTCGGGCTGGACGGGTATGCCGCTTGGCACCTTTATCATGACCTCAATCCTCGCCCGCGGGCTGCGGTTCTTTGTCGTGGCGGGGCTGCTGTGGCGCTTTGGCGCACCGATCCGAGACTTCATTGAACGACGCTTGGGTTTGATGTTCACATTGGCAGTCGCCCTGCTGATCGGCGGCTTCATGGTGGTGAAGGTACTATGACGGGTAAGACATTGACTTTGCTCGCGACGCTCGGTTCGGCCGCGCTGTTGCTGGGGGCTTTCGGGTTTCAACATCTGGGCGGCTACGCGCCCTGTCAGATGTGCCTTTGGCAGCGCTGGCCCCATGCAGCGGCGGTGCTGATCGGGGCAATCGTGCTGCTCGGCGGGCCGCGCGTGCTGGCCTGGCTCGGCGCCATGGCGGCGGCGGTGACCGCACTGATCGGCATCTTTCATGCCGGTGTGGAATGGGGCTGGTGGCCCGGGCCAAGTTCCTGCACCGGCGGCGGCATGGATTTGGGCAGCCTCGATGGCGGGTCGCTCCTGTCGACCGAAGGCCCGAGCGGCTTGGTCATGTGCGATGAGATCGTCTGGCAGTTTCTGGGCCTGTCGATGGCCGGGTGGAACGCGATTTTCTCTTTCATCTTGATCGGCCTTTGGGTCGCCGCCGCGCGGAAGGCGGCCTGAAGAACGAGAACCGGACAAACTGGACAGATGACCTTCCAGTTTGTCAAAAACACCCCCGAAACGGACAGTTTGACGGCTTGTCGTTCGACAGATGCGCGGATTATCTGAGATCAAACATCTCAGGAGTCCCCCATGTCGAACCAACAGAACTGTATTTTGCTGGGCGTTCCGCTGGACAGCGGCAAACGCCGTCGCGGCTGCCTGATGGGGCCGGACGCTTACCGCACCGCCGGGCTGGAGCGCGCGCTGCGCGACCTCGGCCATAGCGTGACCGACCGCGGCAACGTGGCCCCCGCCCCTTTCCACCCCAAAGAGCATGAGAAGCTGCACGCGCTGGAAGAGACCATCGCCTGGACCGAGAGCCTCGCCGCCGCCGCCGATGCGGCGATGGACGACGGGCTGCCGATCTTCATGGGCGGCGACCACGCGCTGGCGCTTGGCACAGTACTGGGCGCGATGCGCCATGCCGAGAAGGCAGGCCGCCCGCTTTTCGTGCTTTGGCTCGATGCGCATACGGATTTCCACACGCCGCAGACCAGCGACAGCGGCAACCTGCATGGCACCCCTCTGGGCTATGTCACCGGGCGCGAAGGCTTCGATGGCTTTCCGAAGATCGACACCCCCCTGCCCCATGATAATATCGCCATGATCGGGTTGCGCTCGGTCGATGCCGCCGAACGCGCGGCGCTGCAGGAGACCACGGTCACCTACGTCGACATGCGCGAGATTGACGAAAGTGGCATCGCCAAGCCCTTGCAACGCTTCCTCGACAAGGTCGCGGCGGCGGGCGGCATGCTGCACGTCTCATTGGATGTCGACTTCCTCGACCCTTCCGTCGCGCCCGCCGTGGGCACCACCGTGCCGGGCGGCGCCACCGTGCGCGAGGGCCATCTGGTGATGGAGATGCTCTCGGACAGCGGGCTGATGACCTCGCTCGATCTGGTGGAGCTGAACCCCTTCCTCGATGAACGCGGGCGCACCGCACAGCTGATGGTCGACCTCACCGCCTCGGCCTTTGGCCGCCGCGTCTTTGACCGCCCCACACGCGCATATTGATTGGAGACCCCAAGATGACCAACCTCAAACCCTCCGACAAGGCGCTGGTGCCTTTCGTTTCCGTCGACCAGATGATGAAGCTGATCCACCATGTCGGCGTCGAAGAGATGCTGCGCGGGCTGGCGGACTATATCGAAGCCGATTTCAAACGTTGGGAGCTTTTCGACAAGACACCCCGCGTGGCGAGCCATTCCGAGAAGGGCGTGATCGAGTTGATGCCGACCTCTGACGGCGATGTTTACGGTTTCAAATACGTCAACGGCCACCCCGACAACACCAAGACCGGCTTCCAGACCGTCACCGCATTTGGCCTTCTGGCCAATGTGGCCAACGGCTACCCGGTGCTGCTGACCGAGATGACGATCCTCACCGCCCTGCGCACGGCGGCGACCTCGGCGGTGGTGGCGCGGCTGCTGGCACCCAAGGGCAGCCGGGTCATGGCGATGATCGGCAACGGCGCGCAGTCCGAGTTCCAGAGCCTCGCCATGAAGGCGATCTGCGGCGTGGATGAGGTGCGGCTTTACGACATCGACCGCGCGGCGACCGCCAAATGCGCGCGCAATCTGGCGGGCTCGGGGCTGAAGGTCGTGGAATGCGACAGTGCCGAGGAGGCGATCATGGGCGCGCAGATCATCACGACCTGCACCGCGGACAAGCAATATGCCACGATCCTGACCGACAATATGGTCGGCTCCGGCGTGCATATCAACGCGATCGGCGGCGACTGTCCGGGCAAGACGGAACTGGCGCCCGCGATCCTTCACCGCTCGGGCATCTTCGTGGAATACCCCGAGCAGACCCGCATCGAGGGCGAGATCCAGCAGCTTGAGCCTGACCACCCGGTGACCGAAATCTGGCAGGTACTGACCGGTCAGGCCGAGGGGCGCCGCGACCAGCAGCAGATCACGCTGTTTGATTCCGTGGGCTTCGCGATCGAGGATTTCTCGGCCCTGCGCTATGTGCGCGACCAGATCGCCGAGACGGGCCTCTTCCAGCCGCTCGACCTGCTGGCCGACCCGGATGATCCGCGCGACCTGTTTGGCATGCTGCAACGCGCGGGTTGAGTGTTTGGGGCCGCCGTTCCTCCGCGGCGGCCTCTACCCTTTCGTCACGTCATGGGCATAGAGCCAATCGAAGGCCCGCAGCATCGTGCCGGGGGCCAGCGTTGAGGCGATGCGCAGCCCGGTATGGGCCGCAAAGCGGATCGGACCAGAGCGCAGGTGATAGCGGGTGGCGTTGCCTTCGGAGGTTTTCACGATGCGCCGCGCCCGGTCGATACGCGCGGACTGATAGGCGGTGAGCGCCGCGTCGCGCGGATAGCGGGTCAGGCAATCGGCCAAAACCCATGCATCCTCCAACGCCATATTGGCGCCCTGCGCCAGAAAGGGCAGTGTCGGATGGGCCGCGTCGCCCAAAAGCGCGACACCCTCTGCCTGCCAATTGGCGGCAACGGGGTGGTGGTGCAGCCCCCAGAGGGTCACGTCCTGCACCATCTCCAGCATCTGCGCGGCCTCACCGCCGAAGCCGGCAAAGGCGCGGCGCGGGTTGGCGGGGTCATCGCTGTGGTGCCAGCCTTCGGCGGCCCAATCGTCACGCTCTTCCACGGCCACGAGGTTGACCATGTGACCGTCGCGCAGCGGATAGCTGACCAGATGCTTCCCCGGCCCCATGGTGACCCGCGCCTCGGGGGGATGATTAACCACGTTGGGAATAAGCGCGCGCCATGCCACCTGCCCCGAGAACCGCGCCTGATCCGCCCCATTCAACTGTATCCGCCCGACCGAGTGGATGCCATCGGCGGCCACCACCAGTTCCGCCCGCCGTCGCCCGCCGCGTGCCATCTGCACCTGCGGCAGCGCACCGGGATGGATGGAGGCGACCTGCGCATCGGTCTCGAAACTAACATTGGCCCGTTGTGCGGCCTCGCGCAGAAGGTCGATCAGATCGGCACGGTGGAGGAAATAATAACGCTGGTCCTCCGGGAGGCGGGTCAGATCCAGCCGCGCCACTTGGCCGCCCTTGGCATAGTCGCAAAGCCGTACCGCCTGCCCGCGCACCGCACCGCGTGCCGCCAACCCACGCTCAAGCCCCAACCCGCGCAGCACGGCGAGGCCATTGGGGCTGATCTGAAGCCCGGCACCGATCTCGGAAAAGCGGGCGGCCTGTTCCAGCAGGGTCACGGCGACACCACGCCGCGCCAGCGCTGTGGCCAGCGCCAGCCCGCCGATCCCGCCGCCCACGACAATCGCATTGGAAGGTTTCATTCGCGCCCCAACCACAAACGCCGAAGCATTTGCCCCGGCGTGTGGTGTTTCAGGTGATGTCAGTCGTCGCGGTGGACTTTCTCGCGCCGCTCGTGACGCTCTTGCGCCTCAAGGGTCATGGTGGCGATGGGCCGCGCGTCCAGCCGTTTGAGCGAGATCGGATCGCCGGTGACCATGCAGTAACCGAACTCTCCCTCGTCGATCCGCCGCAGCGCCGCGTCGATCTTGCCGACCAGTTTACGCGCCCGATCCCGGGTGCGCAGCTCCAAGGCGCGGTCGGTCTCTTCCGAAGCGCGGTCGGTCACGTCCGGGATGTTCCGGGTGCCGTCTTGTAGTGTCTCGATCGTGTCGCGGCTGCCTGCCAACAGTTCCGCTTTCCAGTTGATCAGCTTGCGACGAAAGTACTCAAGCTGACGGTCATTCATGAATGGCTCGTCCTCGGCCGGACGATAGTCGTCCGGCAGGAAGATTTCCTGCTTCATTTGTTTTTCCCCGGCGTTTTTCAATTCAGACATTAAAAAGGCCTGTCTCCCGACATCGTCCCCTGCCGCAGCGTCTATCTGAGCGGGTAACAATTGTCACTACACAATCCCTTTGATTTTTGGTTAAAGGCCAAGGATCAAGCGCCCGTCACACGAGGTTGAAAACAAGATGAAATTCCAAGGCACCAAAGACTACGTCGCCACCGAGGACCTGAAAATTGCCGTCAATGCGGCGGTGACGCTGGAGCGGCCATTGCTGGTGAAGGGCGAGCCGGGCACCGGCAAGACCGAGTTGGCGCGGCAGGTCAGCGACGCTTTGGGCCTGCGCATGATCGAATGGAACATCAAATCGACCACCCGCGCACAGCAGGGCCTGTACGAGTATGACGCCGTGAACCGTCTGCGCGACAGCCAGTTGGGTGATGAGCGCGTGCATGACGTCAAGAACTACATCCGCAAGGGCAAGCTCTGGCAGGCTTTCGAAGCGGATGAGAAGGTCGTGCTTTTGATTGACGAGATCGACAAGGCCGACATCGAGTTCCCCAACGACCTGTTGCAGGAACTCGATAAGATGGAATTCTTCGTCTATGAGACGGGCGAGACGATCCGCGCGCGTCAGCGCCCCATTGTCATCATCACCTCGAACAATGAAAAGGAACTGCCCGACGCCTTCCTGCGTCGCTGCTTCTTTCATTACATCCAATTCCCCGACATGGAGACACTGAAACAGATCGTCGAAGTGCACCATCCGGGCATCAAACAGCAGCTGCTGACCACCGCGCTAACGCAATTCTACGAGATCCGCGAGCAGCAGGGGCTGAAGAAGAAGCCCTCAACCTCCGAAGTGCTGGACTGGCTGAAACTGCTGCTGGCCGAGGATATGGACGCCGAAGATCTGACCAAGGACGGCCCCAACGCTTTGCCCAAACTGCATGGCGCGCTGCTGAAGAACGAGCAGGACGTGCATCTGTTCGAGCGGTTGGCCTTCATGGCGCGTCGCCAGCGGTAGAGCGGCAACACAAATGCGACTTTACGTCAAAAGCGGGTATTTTCCTCGCTTTTGATTTTTCCCCTGCCTAGGCTGAGGTCAATCACGGGCGCAAAGACCCGGGTTGAAACGACCGATGGGGCAGGCAGATGCAAGGACAATCAGCAACCGCGCCACGCGCATATTGGGATAGACCAGCCCACGCAGGGAAGCAGAGAGGCCCCCACGCATGAGGCCCCGGCGCATGAGGCGCAGCGTGAAGGCGCGGCTGATCCTGCCGCTGATGCTGCTGCTGAACGCCTGCGTGCCCGCCTCGCATTCCGAGGTGGCAACCCGCGCGGTCATCGCCGACAGCACCCTGCCCCCGATGAAGCAGTTCACCCAAGCCCGCCCCGCTCAGCCGCATGTGTCGAATGCCGCGCTGGCGGAGGATTTCCTCGACCTGTCCTTCCGGATGGAAAGTGGCCGCGCCCTGCCCGTTCTGACCCGTTTCGAGGGGCCGATCACCCTGCGCGTGCTGGGCCAGCCGCCCGCCACGTTGGGGCCGGACCTTGCGCGTCTGCTGGCCCGTCTGCGCCGCGAGGCCGGGATCGAACTGCGTGAGGTCACGGGCGGAGAGGCCGGCATCACCATTCAAGCGGTGAACCGCAGCCAAATCCGCCGGCTCTTGCCGCAGGCGGCCTGTTTCGTGGTGCCAAACGTCAGCACGCTTGAGGAATACCGCCGCGCGCGCCGCTCGCCCGCCACCGATTGGACCCGCCTGACCGAGCGGCGCAAGCTAGCGATCTTCCTGCCCAATGATGTGAGCCCGCAAGAAAGCCGCGACTGTCTGCATGAGGAACTGGCCCAAGCGCTTGGGCCGCTGAACGATCTCTACCGCCTGCCGGATTCGGTCTTTAACGACGACAATGTGCATACGGTACTGACCGGTTTCGACATGCTGGTGCTGCGCATCTACTATGACCCCGCGCTGCGCTCGGGCATGAGCCGCGAAGAGGTCGCCGCCCGTCTGCCGGGCATTCTGGCCCGGGTGAACCCCGCAGGCGGCACCGTCGCCCCCCGCCCCGCCCGCGCCACGCCGCAGGTCTGGAGCCGCGCGATCCAGACCGCCCTCGGCCGCGACGTGAGCCGCAATGCCCGGCTGAACGCCGCCCGCGATGCGCTGCGCATCGCCGAGACGCAGGGCTGGCAGGACAACCGCCACGCCTTTTCGCATTACGCCATGGGCCGGGTCATCCAGATGTCCGAACCCGCCGCCGCACAGGCGCATTACCAAACCGCCAACGCCCTCTATGCCCGCACCCCCGGCACCACGCTGCACCGCGCCTATGTCGCCACCCAGCGGGCAGGCTATGCGGTGACCATCGGCGACGGCGCAGGCGCGCTGGCCCTGATCGCGCCGCATCTGCCCGTGGCCGAAGCCAGCGAAAACGCCGCCCTTCTGGCCACGCTCATGCTGCTCAAAGCCGAAGCGCTAGAGATCGAAGGCCGCGGCATTGAGGCGCGCCGCGTCAGGCTGGACAGCATCGGCTGGGCGCGATACGGCTTTGGCCCTGACTGGGCCGTGCGGGCCAAGCTGCGCGAGATCGCAAGCCTCAACCCGCGCAATGGATAGGCCCGCGAAACAAACGGGCAATAGGTTATGATAGCACTCGGATTGGCATTGATCGGCGCGATTATCGGCGGGCTGACCGCGCGCAAACGCGGCGGCAACCGCAAGGACATCGCGCAATATGCCGCGGGCTATGGCATGGCCTTTCTCATCGTCGGCATGATCGCCACGGTTCTGCTGGACCGCGCATTGAGCGTCTGATGTTTCTGCCCTTCTTCGATCAGCTGCGCCGCCACAATGTCCCGGTCTCCCTGCGGGAGTTTCTGGCCTTTCTCGAAGGCATGAAAGCGGGGCTTGCGACCTATGACGTGGAGGCGTTTTACTACCTCGCCCGCGTGTCGATGGTCAAAGATGAGCGCAACATCGACAAGTTCGACCGCGCTTTCGCCGCCGCTTTTAAAGGGTTGGAGAAGATCAGCCTCGACGATGTGCTCGATGCCGTGGACCTGCCCGAAGACTGGCTGCGCAAGATGGCCGAAAAGCACCTCACGCCTGAGGAAAAGGCCGAGATCGAAGCCATGGGCGGTTTCGACAAGCTGATGGAGACGCTGAAAAAGCGGCTGGAAGAGCAGAAGGGCCGGCATCAGGGTGGCTCCAAATGGGTCGGCACGGCGGGCACCTCGCCCTTCGGTGCCTATGGCTACAACCCCGAGGGCGTGCGGATCGGTCAGAAGGAAAGCCGCCACCAACGCGCGGTCAAAGTCTGGGACAAACGCGAGTTTCGCAACCTCGACGACAATGTCGAGATCGGCACACGCAACATCAAACTGGCGCTGAAACGCCTGCGCCGTTGGGCGCGCGATGGCGCGGCAGAGGAGTTTGACCTCAACGGTACGATCCGCGCCACGGCGGAACATGGCTATCTCGACGTCAAGACCCGCCCCGAGCGGCGCAATGCGGTGAAAGTGCTGCTGTTTCTCGACATCGGCGGTTCGATGGATCCGCATGTGAAAGTGGTCGAAGAACTCTTCAGCGCCGCAAAGGGCGAGTTTAAACATCTCGAACATTTCTACTTCCACAACTGCCTCTACGAAGGCGTGTGGCGCGACAACCGCCGCCGCTGGGACGCGCAGATCCCCACCCATGAGGTGCTGCGCAGCTATGGCTCTGACTACAAATGCATTTTCGTGGGCGACGCCAGCATGTCACCCTATGAGATCGCCTATCTGGGCGGCGCGAATGAACATTGGAACGCCGAGGCCGGGGCGACTTGGCTGGCACGCGCACGCGACCAATGGCCGAACCACCTGTGGATCAACCCCGTCCCCGAACGCCAGTGGGGCTACACCCAATCCATCGCCATGATCCAAGAGATTTTCGGCGCTGAGGCCATGGTGCCCATGACGCTCGAAGGGTTGAGCCGTGGGATCAAGACCATGACGCGCTAACCCCCTTCCTTGACAGCCTGCCGCGCCGCGCCACTTCAGGGGGCGAAGGCAAGCAATGTGGAAGGAAATAGAATGTCCCCGATCATCAAATCCGGCAGCGCGAAATGGGAAGGCTCGCTCAAAGAGGGCAATGGCCATGTCTCGACCGAAAGCGGCGTGCTGTCCGACCAGCCCTATGGTTTCAACACCCGTTTCGAGGGCAAGCAAGGCACCAACCCCGAAGAGCTGATCGGTGCGGCCCATGCCTCCTGCTTTTCGATGGCCCTGTCGATGATCCTTGGCCAAAGCGACCTGACGCCTGACAGCATCGAGACCAAGGCCGAGGTGCATCTCGAAGAGAAAGACGGCGGCTTTCATGTGCCGAAAGTGCATCTGACGGTCGAGGCCAGCATCCCCGGCGCGTCGCAGGAAGACTTCGATGAGGCGGCCAAAACCGCCAAGGAGAACTGCCCGATCTCCAAACTGCTGACGGCTGAGATCACGATGGACGCGAAACTCGTCTGATCGCCAAGAATACGACCGGGGCGCAGGCCATGGCCGCTTGCCCCCGGTCCCCCCGCTCCCCATATTGGGCGCATGATCCGCGTTATCCCCATCCTCCTCGCCATCCTCTATGCGCTGGCGATGTACCGTTTCTCGGCTTGGCGCACGGCGCGGGAGTTGGATGCGAAATCGACGCCGCTGGTTGATCCGAAGTTGAACGAGATCAGCAACCGCATGGCCCGCGCGCTCGACCTGCCGCGCATCAAGGTGCATCTTTATGAGATCGAACCCGTAAACGGGCTGGCGGCCCCCGATGGACGGATTTTCATCACCCGCGGCTTCTATAACAAGTTCCGCCAAGGTGCTGTAACGGCTGAAGAATTGGCAAGCGTTATCGCCCATGAATTGGGCCATGTCGCCCTTGGCCATTCGCGCCGCCGGATGATTGATTTCTCGGGTCAGAACGCCCTGCGCACGGCCCTTGCGATGGTGCTGGGGCGGCTCATTCCCGGCATCGGCGTCTGGATCGCCAGCGGGCTGACCAGCCTGCTGGCCGCGCGGCTGTCGCGTAACGATGAATATGAGGCCGACGCCTATGCCGCCGCCCTGCTCACCAAGGCCGGGATCGGCATTGGCCCGCAAATCTCCTTGTTTGAAAAGCTCGACGCGCTCAGCCAATCTGGCGGCAACCGTCCGCCTGCGTGGTTGCTGAGCCACCCCAAGACGGAAGAGCGGATCGACAAACTGCGCCAGATGCAGGTGCGGTGGGACGGTTGACCTAGCCCAAAGCCTTTGCCAACCTCGGCAACCGCGCCTTTTTCAGCAGGGCACGCATTTCCCATGGCTCACCGGAAAGCCGCCGCGCCTCTTGCAAGACGGCCTCTGCCACGGGGGCGACCATCTCAGGCGTCGCCTGCCAGATGCCATGCAGATAGCTGTCAGGATCGGCGCGGCTCAGCCCCTCTTCGGCGAGGATTTGACGGGGAAAGTCCTTGGCATTCAGCGTCAGGATCATATCGGCGCTGTTGGCCACGGCAACGGCCAACACATGGATGTCATTCTCATCCGGCAGCCAAAGCCGCGCTTGCAGACCGGGGGAAGCCTCGCGCTCGGCCTCCGGCCATTTGCCGCGCAACAGCGCAATCTCGGCCCGTGCCTGCGCTTCGCCCGCGGGGCCAAGCTTGACCGCCGCGCGGGCCCATTCCTCCAAGATACGCGCCGACCAGATCGGCTCGAACGCGCCCCGCGCCGCCACGCCGAGCACCATCTCGCGCATCACCGTGGGGTAAAGCACGCAGGTGTCGATCAGCACGCGGGGGCGCGTTTCCATCACAGGCGGAAGAACAGCGATTTGAGGTAGCCGCTTTCCGCAAGCTGCGGCAGTTGCGGGTGGTCCGCCCCGGCGAAACCGGTGTGCAGTAGCATGGCGCGGCGTCCGGCCCGACCGATGCCGCGCACCGAAGCCGTGCGGAACTGGTTCAGGTCAGCGGCATGAGAGCAGGAGCAAAGCCCCAGAATGCCGTTCTCCGCCACCAGTTGCGCCGAGAGCCGCGCGACGCGTTCATAGGCACGAAGCCCTGCGTCGACCGCTTGGCGCGAGGGGGCAAAGGCGGGCGGGTCGCAGATCACCACGTCGAAAGTCTCGCCCTCGTCCCGCAGGGCGGTGAGCACCTCGAAAGCATCCCCTTGGCGGGTGGCGAAACGGTCCTGCATGCCCATCGCCGTCGCCCCGGCCTCGGCCAGTTCCAGCGCGGGGGCGGAGCCGTCCACCGCCAGCGCCGAGGATGCGCCGCCCGCAAGTGCTGCGAGGGAGAAGCCGCCAACGTGGGAGAAGACATCGAGCACCCGCCCGCCATTCCGCGCGAGATTGGCGGCAAAGGCGTGGTTCGGGCGTTGGTCATAGAACAGGCCGGTTTTCTGCCCGCCGGTGAGGTCGGCCATATAGGTCGCGCCATTCATCGGCACCGGCAGCGGCCCCTCGGGCGTTTCGCCTGCCAACGTGGCCGAGGCATCGTCGAGCCCTTCGAGCTTGCGGGTCCGGCCTGAGGCGTTTTTCAGCACGTTGTGCACGCCCGTCACCGATTGCAGCGCGGCGACGAGCGGCTCAATCAGCGCGTCTGCCCAAGCGGCATTGGGTTGGATCACGCAGGTATCGCCGAAACGGTCGATGATGACACCCGGCAGGCCATCGGCCTCGGCATGGATCAGGCGGTAGTAGGGCTGATCGTAAAGCTGCCTGCGCAGTTGAAGGGCGCGACTGAGGCGCGCTTCGAACCAGGCCTGATCGATCTGCGCCTCGGCGTCTTGGTCGATCATCCGGGCGATGATCTTGGAATTCGGATTGACCGCGACCAGCCCCATGGGCTTGCGCTCGGCATCCTCCAGCAGCGCCAGCGTGCCGGGGGCGAGCCCGCGCGTGCGGCGGTCGGTGACCAATTCATTGGCGTAGACCCAAGGAAAGCCGTGGCGGATGGCGCGGGCGTTGGCCTTGGGCAATAGGCGCACCACGGGACGTGTGGCAGGCTGCGGGGCGGAGGGGGTTTGGGGCGTTGTCATAGCGCCCCTCGTACTGCGTTCGCGCGGCTGGGGAAAGAGGTTTCGCAAGCCCCCATTGGCAGTCAGTTGCGCGCCCTGCCCCGCCAGCCGCCCCGACGGCGCGGGGTGGTCAGCGTCGTCTTCCCCTCGCGCAGCACTTGGGTCATCGGGTGATCGGCGGCGGCGCGGTGCCGTTCCAGCAATCGGGTGATGGCGGCGGCGCTGTCGTGTCCGTCCGGCAAGCTCAGGGCCCAATCAAGGAAGATGCTGCGGCATTCGGCGGGGCCGATCCCCTCCATCCGGTAGGATTCGCGGATCAGGCCCTTTGGGTCATCGGGATCGCTCATGCGCCCTCCCGCCCCGGCATTGGCAGCGCTGCGTTGATGATCTGCGCGGCGCTGTTGTAGTCGGTCTGCATCTTGCGTTCCAAGGCAGAGAGGTCGTCACATTCCAGCACCCGGCAGAGGAAGCTCGCCCCCGCCTGCCCCATCGCCCCTGCCTCGATCGGATTGGCCGAGAGCAGCCGCGCGGCGCAGTTCAGGGTCCAAGCGTCGGTATAGGCGGCGGAGAGGGTCGCCTCCCCTTCGGTGTCGATCACCCCTTCGTCGCGCGCGGCGGCAAGGCCCGCGTCGATCTCACGCGCGCCAGTGCCGCCGATGAGCGCCCCCGCCTGCGCGAAGAGTTCGATATCCTGCAGCCGGCCCGCGCCGGTCTTGGCGTCGAGCGCGCCTGCGGGGCTGCGGGCGGCGGCGATGCGGCGGCGCATATCGGCCACCTCTCCCAGCACCTTGTCACGCGGGGCGGCACGGCTGAGGATGTCTTTGCACAGCGCGTCAACATCGCGGCCCAGATCCTCTGCCCCCGCGATCACCCGGGCGCGGGTGAGGGCCAGATGCTCCCACACCCATGCTTGTTCTTTCTGATAGCTCTCGAAACTGGCAAGGCTGGTCGCCACCGGCCCCTGATTGCCCGAAGGGCGCAGGCGCATGTCGATGTCGTAAAGTTTGCCTTGGGCCATCGGCGCGGTCATCGCGGTAATCATCGCTTGGGTCAGCCGCGCATAATAGCTGCGTGTGGCGAGGGGTTTGGGGCCATCGGAACTCTCCACCCCATCGGCGTCATAGATCACCAGCATATCGAGGTCCGAAGTCGGCGTGAGCCGCCCGGCCCCGAGCGAGCCCATGCCAAGGATCACCGCCCCGCGCCCCGGCGGCGGGCCATGGCGGGTGGCGAATTGATCGACGACCACGGGCCAAAGCGCCTGCAAGACGGCTTGGGCAAGCTCGGCATATTGGCGCCCGGCGGTGGCCGCGTCGATCAGCCCGCGCAGCAGATGCACGCCGATCCGAAAATGCCATTCGCGTGCCCAACGGCGGGTGCCGTCAAGGCGCAATTCATAATCCGCCTCCCCCGCAAGGTGCTGCTCCAGCATCTCGGTCAGCTTGGTCTGCCCCGGCCAGTCCGAGAAGAAATCGCCGCCGATCACCGCATCGAAAACGCCGGAGTTGCGCGACAGATGCGTGGCAAGCGCGGGCGATGTGGCGACGATATCCACCAAGAGATCGCCCAGTTGCGGATTGGCCCGCAAAAGGGAGAACAGCTGCACCCCGGCGGGCAGCCCCGCGAGAAAACCGTCAAAGGCCAAAAGCCCCTCATCCGGTTTCGCCGATTGCGCCAGACGGTCCAGCAGAAGCGGTTTGAGCCGCCCGAAGATATCCGCCCCCCGCTCCGAGCGCAGCGCGGGATAGCTGGGCCAGCGGTCTAGCACCGAAGTGTCGAATTGATGCGCCGGGCGCGCGGCTTCGGGCTCTTCCCTTGTGGCTGCGAAAAAGCTCTCGATCAGGTCGTGCACGGCTTGAAGTCGCTCATGAAGATCGGACTGTAAGTCTTTGACATCCATATCCATCATGGCGGCCAGCCGGTCGAAATCGGCATCGTTTCGGGGCAGCGTGTGGGTCTGGGCGTCTTGCACCATCTGCAATCGGTGCTCGACCGTGCGATGCGCGCGGTAGTGATCACCAAGCGTCTCGGCCACCTCCTCGGGCACCCAGCCCTTTTCGGCCAGCACGCGCAATCCCGCCAGCGTGCCACGGGGCCGCAGGTCCGCATCGCGGCCCCCGGCGATGAGCTGCCGGGTCTGGGTGAAGAACTCGATCTCACGGATGCCGCCCCGGCCCAGTTTCATGTCATGGTCCGGCAGGGTGATTGGGCCGCCCAAGCCCTTGTGCTCACGGATCGCCAGCCGCATGTCATGGGCGTCTTGGATGGCAGCGAAATCCAAGTGGCGACGCCAGACGAAAGGGCGCAAAGATTGCAAAAACGCCTCGCCTGCCGCGATGTCGCCCACTGCGGGACGGGCCTTGATATAGGCCGCGCGCTCCCATGTGCGGCCAAGGCTTTCGTAATAGCGCTCCGCCGCCTCCATCGCGATGCAGACGGGGGTGACCGCCGGGTCGGGGCGCAGGCGCAGATCCGTGCGGAAGACATAGCCTTGGGCCGTATTCTCGCTCAGCGTGGCAGACATGGCGCGCGTGGCTTTGACGAAGGCGCTGCGGGCGGCGTGGAAATCATCGGGCGCGAAACGGCTTTCGTCGAAAAGGCAGATCAGGTCGATGTCGGAGGAATAGTTCAACTCCCCCGCGCCCATCTTGCCCATGGCAAAGACGACCATGCCCGCGCAATCGGAAAGATCGTCCATCGTCATCCCCGGCAGCTTGCCGCGTTTGATCTGTGCCGCCAGCCCCGCCCGCAGGGCCGCGCCGCAGGCGGCATCGGCGTATTCGGTCAGCGCACCTGTCACCTCCTCCAGCGACCATGCCCCGCCCAGATCGGCCAGCGCGGTCAGCAACGCCATACGCCGCTTGCCCTGCCGCAGCCCATCGGCAAGCCGGTCGGGGGCCAGTTCCGCCGCTGCCGCGCAATTATCGGCCAGAGCGGCTTCGGGATTGGCCACCGCCGCGCTCAGCCAACCCGCCTCTTTCTCCAAAAGCGCCATCAGATAGGGCGCGGTCGAGGCCGCAGCCGAGATCATTTCGCGCAACTCCGGCGCGAGATCGGGCAGCAGCGCCGCCGCATCCTGCGCACGTTCGCAGTGGTAGACGCGGGGGGAACGGGTGATCCGGGCGGCGAGAGATGGGTCTGTCATGGGGCCAGCTTTGCGGGCTGATCCAAGCGGCGTCAATGGGGGTTGCGACAGGGCACGGGCTTGCTACGACTTTGGCGCGCGCCCCAAGGGGGCACGATGCGACAAGGGGCAGAGAATGAGCAAGAGTTTGAAACGCGTGCGTGCCACGCTGGAGGCCGCGGGGGTGACGCCGGAAATCCGCGAGACGGCTTTGGCGCGGACGGCGGTGGATGCGGCCACGGCGCTTGATTGCGCGGTCGACCAGATCGCGAAATCAATCGTTCTGCGCGGCGAAGACAGCGCGGCGGCGCTGCTGTTCATCACCGCGGGCGCGCAGCAGGTCGATCTGGAACAGGCCGCGGCGCTGGCCGGGGAGCCTTTGGGCAAAGCCGATGCCGCGCTGATCCGGGCACAGACCGGCTTTGCCATCGGCGGCGTCGCGCCTTTGGGGCATATCACGCCGCCGCGCGCTTGGTTTGACCGCAATCTGCTGCAATTCCCGCTGGTCTGGGCCGCTGCGGGCACGCCGCATCACGTTTTCTGCCTTGAACCCCAGAAGATGGCGCAGCTTTCGGGCGCGCAAGTCGCTGATTTCACTGTCGCTTCCCAAATAATGTAAAAAACATTCACATAGCCCCTTGCGAAACGGGTTCGTCATTCCGATCTATTCAATGTGAAAGACATTCACATTATCCGAAACGCCCGGGCCGGCGACAGGCCCGTCACGACCGAAAGGCTCAACAATGACGACAGTGACCACCGACCCGACCTATTCCCCCCGCCCCAGTTGGCTGGCCCGGACGGAAGCCTGGATGGACGCACGCGGCAAAGGCGCATGGATCGCCGCCATGGTGCTCGGCTTCATCTTCTTCTGGCCCCTCGGCCTCGCCCTTCTTGCCTATATGACTTGGAGCAAACGCATGTTCTCTTCGAAATCCTGCAGCCGCAAATCCAGCCGCGCGATGATGTCGCGCAGCACCGGCAACCGCGCCTTTGACGCCTATAAGGCCGACACGCTGCGCCGTTTGGAGGAAGAGCAGCACAACTTCGAAGCCTTCCTTGAGCGTCTGCGCGAGGCCAAGGACAAGGCCGAGTTCGACCAGTTCATGGACGAGCGTGCCAAGCGGGACGAAACGGCCACAAACGCCTGATCGCACCCTGACCCCCACCCCCCGGCCCGCGCGCCGGGGGGCCATTCGCAGGACAAGACATGACCCAGACCCCCGACCCCGATCTGCACCCGCAATTCTATGACGGCATCGCTGGCAAGCGGCTGCTGGCTTGGGTCATCGATGTGACCCTTGTCCTGCTCTTTTGCGTGCTGATCCTGCCCTTCACGGCCTTTACGGGGCTGTTCTTTTTCCCCTTTCTGACGCTGGTGGTGGGCTTTGCCTACCGGGTGGCCACGCTGACCGGCGGCTCGGCCACATGGGGGATGCGCCTGATGGCGATGGAGCTGCGCGACCACCGCGACCGACCCTTCGATTTCATGACCGCGCTTTTGCATACCATCGGCTATTCGCTGTCGATGACGGTCACGGTCATTCAGGTCGTCTCGGCCGTTCTCATCTGCACCACGGCCCGCCGTCAAAGCCTTACGGACATGGCGCTTGGCACCGTGCCGGTGAACCGGCGGCTCAGCCGCTAGGGGCGGACGCAAATTTGCCCTTGGCGGCGCGGGGGGTGGTTGATAGCATCCCCCGATAAATGCTGGAAGCCCATGCGACATACACTGCCTTTGACACCACAATTCTATGTCACAGCGCCGCAACCCTGCCCCTATCTGGAGGGCCGGATGGAGCGCAAGCTGTTCACCGCCCTTCAGGGCGATAATGCCGCTCGCCTGAATGACAGCCTGTCGAGCCAAGGCTTCCGCCGCTCGCAAAATGTTCTGTACCGCCCCTCCTGCGCCGATTGCGCCGCTTGTCTTTCCGCGCGGATCGACGTGGCGGCCTTTCGCCCCAGCAAAAGCCAGCGCCGCATCCTGAAGCGCAACGCGGGGCTGGAACGCCGCGCGACATCGCCTTGGGCCACGGAAGAGCAATATGACCTTTTCCGCAGCTACCTCGACAGCCGCCATGCGGATGGGGGCATGGCGGATATGGACGTGTTCGAATTCGCTGCCATGATCGAGGAAACGCCGATCCGCAGCCGGGTGATTGAGTATACCGACCCTGAGGCCGACAATGCCCTCGTTGGCGTCTGCCTGACCGATGTGCTGGGCGACGGGGTGAGCATGGTCTATTCCTTCTACACCCCCGACCGGCCCCGCAACGGGCTGGGCAATTACATTATCCTCGACCATATCGAAATCGCCCGCGCGGCGGGGCTGCCTTATGTCTATCTTGGCTATTGGGTGCCCGGCAGCCAGAAGATGGGATATAAGGCCAAATTCTCGGGGCTTGAGGTCTATATGGGGGGCCAGTGGCAAAAGATGCGCGATCCTGAGGGTTTCGTGCCCGACCAGCATCCGCTCAGCAACGATCCCATCGCCGAACAGGTGGCCAATATCACCCTGCCGGATGTGACCCCACGCTGAGGAAACCAATTGATTTTGGCACTATTACCGGGCGGCCCCTTGGGCTGCCCGTTTTGTTTTGTGTGATACCGCGCCGGAAATGCAGGAAAGTACGCTATGCCGATCAAATCTTTCCGAAAATAACGCAGATGGTACGCGTTGCGAAATAAACCTACAAACAATCCCGCCCGACGCACAAGTTTTTCGCCATTTCGCTGTTGACGCCCCTCTTTCCCCCTCCTAATCTCACGCCACGCTTAGAGGACCCTTAAGATGACCGACCTAGTCATTATTGTAAGACACACGCGCATGGGCCGGTAACGGTAGACCATAATCCTTCCCATGCGCCCCCGTCAGACCGGGGGTTTTTTTATGCCAATCGCAATAACCTGCCTTACGGAGCACCCAAGATGAAACGCCAGATGACCGGAGCGAAAATGATCGTCCAAGCCCTGATTGACCAGGGTGTGGACACCGTCTTTGGATATCCCGGTGGCGCGGTGCTACCGATCTATGACGAGGTCTTTCAGCAGAATTCGATCAAACACGTTCTGGTGCGCCATGAGCAAGGGGCGGTGCACGCCGCCGAAGGCTATGCCCGTTCCACTGGCAAACCGGGCGTGGTGCTGGTGACCTCCGGCCCCGGTGCCACGAATGCGGTCACGGGCCTTACGGATGCGCTGCTCGACTCGATTCCGCTGGTGGTGCTGACCGGTCAGGTGCCGACCTTCATGATCGGCTCCGACGCCTTTCAAGAGGCCGACACCGTGGGCATCACCCGCCCCTGCACCAAGCACAATTGGCTGGTGAAAGAGACCGATACCCTTGGCGCCACTCTGCACGAGGCCTTCCATGTCGCCACCCATGGCCGCCCCGGCCCGGTGCTGATCGACATCCCCAAGGACGTGCAATTCGCCACCGGCCACTACGAGTCCCCCAAACCCTCGACCTCGCGCTATCAGCCTCAGGTTAAGGGCGACATGGCCGAGATCACCGAACTGGTCGCGGCGATGGAGACGGCGAAGCGTCCGATTTTCTACACCGGCGGCGGGGTCATCAACTCCGGCCCGGCGGCGAGCCAGTTGCTGCGCGAATTGGTTGATGCCACTGGCTTTCCCATCACCTCCACCCTGATGGGCCTCGGCGCCTACCCGGCGTCGGGTGACAAATGGCTTGGGATGCTCGGGATGCACGGGCTTTACGAGGCCAATATGGCGATGCATGATTGTGATCTGATGATCAACATTGGCGCGCGGTTCGACGACCGGATCACCGGTGTTATTGACAGTTTCAGCCCAAAATCCACCAAGGCGCATATCGACATCGACCCCTCGTCGATCAACAAGGTGATCCGCATCGACATTCCGATCGTCGGTGATGTGGCCCATGTGCTCGAAGACCTGCTGAAGGTCTGGAAATCGCGCGGCCGCAAGACCAATAGCGAGGCGGTGGCGAAATGGTGGCAGCAGATCGAAGAATGGCGCAGCATCGATTGCCTCAAGTTCAACCAATCCGGCAAGGTGATCAAACCCCAGCACGCGCTGGCGCGGCTCGAAGCGCTGACCAAGGATCACGACCGCTATATCACCACCGAAGTAGGCCAACACCAGATGTGGGCCGCGCAATACCTCGGCTTTGAGGAGCCGAACCGCTGGATGACCTCGGGCGGCCTTGGCACCATGGGCTATGGTTTCCCCGCCTCCATCGGCGTGCAGATGGCGCATCCGGAGGCGCTGGTGATCAACGTGGCGGGCGAAGCCTCGTGGCTGATGAACATGCAAGAGATGGGCACGGCGATGCAATTCGGCCTGCCGGTGAAACAGTTCATCCTCAACAACGAGCGGCTCGGCATGGTGCGCCAGTGGCAGGAACTGCTGCACGGTGAGCGCTATTCGCAAAGCTGGTCCGAAGCCCTGCCCGATTTCGTCAAACTGGCCGAAGCCTTTGGCGCCAAGGGGATTATCTGCTCGGACCCCGATGACCTTGATGATGCGATCATGGAGATGATCAACCACGACGGGCCAGTGATCTTTGACTGTCTGGTCGAGAAGCATGAGAACTGCTTCCCCATGATCCCAAGCGGCAAGGCGCATAACGAGATGCTGTTGCCCGGCGATCATGAGACCCAGGGCGTGATCGACGCAAAAGGCTCGGTGTTGGTGTAACCCGTTTTCTTTAAAAGAAAACGTCCCGGAAATTTTTCGAATTTCCGGCGAAGATGAAGAAGGACGAAGACATGGCTGCCCTAAAAATCAAAAAAGGTGCGACCTCGCATTCCGCCTATAACCTACGGCCCAACTTCTCGGATGTGGTTGAAAAACACACGCTGGCCGTGCTGGTCGAGAACGAGCCCGGCGCGCTGGCGCGGGTGATCGGCCTGTTCTCGGGCCGGGGGTATAACATCGACAGTCTGACCGTGGCCGAGGTGGACCATACCGGGCATCTGTCGCGTATCACCATCGTCACCAGCGGCACCCCGCAGGTGATCGAGCAGATCAAGGCGCAGGTCGGTCGCATCGTGCCGGTGCATGAGGTGCATGACCTCACCGTCGAAGGGCCGAGCGTGGAACGGGAACTGGCGATTTTCAAAGTCGTCGGCAAGGGCGAGCAACGGGTCGAAGCGCTGCGGCTGGCAGATATCTTCCGCGCCAATGTGGTCGACAGCACGCTCGAAAGCTTTGTTTTCGAGATCACCGGCGCGCCCGACAAGATCGACGCTTTCGCCGAGTTGATGCGCCCGCTGGGGCTGGCCGATGTCGCCCGCACCGGCGTGGCCGCCCTCGCCCGTGGTGTCTGACACGCGGGGCGTTTAGGCTTTCAGCTGGGCCGCGCGGAATTGGCGCGGTCCGGGCTTGGCGGTAAAGGGTATGATCTGGGCGCCATGCTGGCGCTTTCCCTCTGCCTCCGGCTCTGCCGCTAAGGGGCTATCGTGACGCAGCGCCTCGGGCAGATGCGAAGCCGCTTTCTCCTGAACCAGCCGGGGGTTGTCCGCGATACGCAGCTTGCGATGCACTGAGACGTCGAACTGCACCATATCGCCCGTGTCAAACCCCGCCCCCTGCCCGACACGGATCGCCGGCTCTTCGTAATAGGCAAGATCGCCTTGATCTTCGCACCAGAAAACCGCTTTTCCGGCGCTATTATCGCTCCACAGAACTACACCAATCATAGTACACCCCGCTTTCGATGTTTGTTCTCCATTCTGCGACAATCGAAAGAGGTGAAACATAGGTTAAAATGCAACGTGCGCTTGCATTTTGTGTCGGTTCCAGTAGGGTCAGCTACAATTCGGCGTCAGCTTTGACGCGCCTTCGCGTCAGTCTGTTAACCATCTGGCCATAGCGGCTTTTATTCCAAGGTCGCGACCCATTCAGAACGAGGCTGCATGTCCGCTCCCAACCGCTCTCCCTCTGAACTTCGTAGCATGTTCGGCGCCAATCTGCGCCAGTTGGCAGCGGATTACCCCTCGATCTCTGACCTTGCCCGGCAGCTTGGCATCAATCGCACGCAATTCAACCGCTACCTTTCGGGCGAAAGCTTCCCCCGGCCCGATGTGCTGGCGCGGATCTGCCGCTTTTTCGAGATCGACGCGCGGGTGCTGCTGGAGCCGGTGACCGAGATTTCCCTGAACCAAGATCCGATCAACAACAGCTTCCTGCGCGACTTCCTGGGCACCGGAATTCAAAATGTGCCCGAGGCGGATTTCCCAAGCGGTTTTTACCGTTTCGCGCGGCGGTCTTTTCTGGATCAGGACAGGTTCGTGACCGGCGTGGTTTTTATCACGCGCCATGGCAGCAGCACCTTCCTGCGCGGCTATGAGAGCGCGCCATCGTTGCGCGCGCAAGAGCTGCCGACCAACCCGATGGCGCGGGAATATCGCGGCATCGTCTCACGGCAGGAGAATGGGGTTTCCATCGTCGTCTCGCGGCGTCGTACGCTGACCGGGTCGTTCAACTACCTCAACCGCGTCGCCTCTTTCGAAAATAACTTTTGGGTTGGCTACGTCACCCGCACCGCCCCCGAAAGCGCCGCGGGCACGCGGGTGACCCGGCTGACCTATGAGTATATCGGCAGAGACCCCAAAACCGTTCTGCCCGCCGCGCGGCAGGCGGGGTTCACCGACATCGACGCGCTGATGCCCTACCACCGCCGCCTGCTTCAGCCTGACGCGCCTTTTAACTAAGCCCCGTTAAAGCTGGGGCGGCTGCGCCTTCGGATAGCCCGTCGCCTCATGCCAACCTTGGGCCAGTTGGAGCAGACGCGCGTCGCTGCCGCGTCTGCCGATCAGTTGCAGCCCCAAGGGCAGACCGCGCGCGTCGAAACCTGCGGGGATGTTGACCACCGGCAGGCCGATCAGGCTGGCCGGGACCACCACCTGCATCCAACGGTGATAGGTATCCAACGGCTGACCGTCGATCTCGGTCGGGTGCACCTGTTCGACCGCAAAGGGCCAGACCTGCGCCGAGGGCGCCGTCATTGCCCGAAGGCACCGTGCCCCAGCTGGGCCGCATGCCGTAGACGTTGTTCCACCCCACCGGATTGCGCAGGGAGCCCATCATATCGGACCCATCGGCCACGGCCACCATCCGCGCCGCCAGCGCCGCCGCCGCCCCGCCAGAGGAGCCGCCAGCCGAGCGGTCAAGGTCATAGGGGTTGCAGGTCGCCCCATGCACCGGGTTGAAGGTATGGCTGCCGAGGCCAAATTCCGGGGTGTTGGTCTTGCCGATCACAATCGCACCGGCGGCGCGAAGCCGCGCGACCGCCGGGTGATCCCGCGTGGCCGGGGCTGCCCCAAAGAGCGGCGAGCCCTGCGAGGTGGGCAGCCCCTCTGCATCCGCCAAATCCTTGATCGCCATGGGAATGCCGTGCAGCCAGCCCTTGCGCGGGCCCGCGTCGGCGGCCTCAGCCTCGGCCAGCAAAGCGTCGCGATTACGGAGGGAGACGACGGCATTCACCTTGCCGTTCACTGCCACGATCCGGTCCAATGTCGCCTGCATCAACTCGACCGCGGATATCTTTCGCGCGGCCAGCGCCTCAGACAGTTCTGAGGCGTCCCAATTTAGCAATTCCATCATGTCCCCCTATTGGTCACTGTCATTCCATGAAGGGGACGTCATGGGCTCAGTCGCCCTGCGCCTCGGCCCGGCTTTTGCCCGAGACTGCCAACGCCAACGTCGCCCCCATCAGCCCGTCGAGATCGCCGTCGAGCACGCCTTTGGTGTCCGAGGTCTCGTAATTGGTGCGCAGGTCTTTGACCATCTGATAGGGCTGCAGAACGTAGGAGCGGATCTGGTTGCCCCAGCCCGCGTCACCTGCGTTCTCATGCGCCTCGTTCACCAGTGCCGAGCGCTTGTCCAACTCCATCTGATAGAGCCGCGATTTCAGCGCTTTCATAGCGATGTCGCGGTTCTGGTGCTGCGACTTCTCCGAAGAGGTCACGACGATGCCCGTGGGGTGGTGGGTGATCCGCACCGCCGAGTCGGTGGTGTTGACGTGCTGACCGCCCGCGCCGGAGGACCGGTAGGTATCGATGCGGATATCGGAGGGGTTCACCTCGATCTCGATATTGTCGTCGACCACCGGGTAAACCTTCACGGAGGTGAAAGAGGTGTGCCGCTTGGCTGCCGAGTCGAAGGGCGAAATGCGCACCAGACGGTGCACACCGCTTTCGGATTTCAGCCAGCCATAGGCGTTGTGGCCTTCAATCTTATAGGTCGCGGATTTGATGCCCGCCTCGTCGCCGGGGCTTTCGGCCTGAAGATCGACCTTATAGCCCTTCTTCTCGGCCCAGCGGACATACATCCGCGCCAGCATGCTGGCCCAGTCACAGCTTTCCGTGCCGCCCGCGCCTGCGTTGATCTCAAGGAAGGTGTCGTTGCTGTCGGCCTCACCGTTTAGCAGCGCTTCGAGTTCTTTCTGCGCGGCCTTTTCTGCCAGCGCCTTCAGCGCCGCCTCGGCGTCAGAGATGACCTCTTCGTCCTCTTCCATCTCGCCCAATTCGATCAGTTCGAGATTGTCGGCCAACTCCTGTTTGATGCCCTCATAGGTGTCGATGGCATCGACCAACGACTGACGCTCGCGCATCAGCTTTTGCGCCGCATCGGGGTTGTCCCAAAGGTTCGGGTCTTCGACGCGGGCGTTGAATTCTTCCAGCCGGTAGGGCGCGGTCTCCACATCCAGTCGCTGGGCCAGCAATTCCAGCGATTTGCTGATCTGGTCCGCGGTATTCTGTGCCTCTGCGCGCATGTGTGCCTGCCTTTGATAAGTAATGCGGCCCCGAAAACCGGAGCCGCACGAGAGATAGACCAGCCCGCCAGCGGCGGCAAGTGGGGGGCGGCAAAGCGCAACTTTGCCCCGCCCCCTTTGGCCTGATTAGTAAAGACCGCCGGAGCTGAGTGTGCCAAAGCTAGCCTTGGGGCCGACGGTGGCTTTCTTGCCGGTCGACGTGGTGACCTGACGCGAGGAAGACCCGCCAAGTTCCTCGACCAGTGGCAGGTCCGCCCCCATGGCAAAGCCGCCGTCGAAAGAAATGCCGAAAAGCGGCTCTTCGCCATCGCGGAAACATTCCGACACGACATTGGCGCCGGTGGCGCTGTCGCTCAAACGGGCACCGGTGAAACGGTCGATCTTGATAAAGCGGCACTGGTCGGGGACCGCGAAGTCACCGCCGCCATACTTCTTGATCGCCTCGGACATGAAGCGCTGGAAGACAGGCGCGCAGAGCCGCCCGCCGCCCGCGCCCCGGCCCATCGGGCGCGGGGTATCAAAACCGATGTAGCAGCCCGCCACCACGTTGGAGGAGAAACCCACGAACCACGCGTCTTTCTCATCGTTGGTGGTGCCTGTCTTGCCCGCGATCGGCACCGGCAGGTTCACCGCATTGCGCGCCGTGCCACGCTCGACCACGCCCCGCATCATGGAGGTCAACTGATAGGCGGTCACCGGGTCCATCACCCGCTCGCGGTTGGAAATGATCCGCGGCGCTTCACCGGGGGCGAGGTTGATCTGCTCACAATCGTAGCATTTGCGTTCATCATGTTTGTAGACGGTGCGGCCATAGCGGTCTTGCACCCGGTCGACCAAAGTGGGCTGCACCCGCTCACCGCCATTGGCGAACATCGCATAGGCCGAAACCATTTGATACAGCGTGGTTTCCTGACTGCCGAGCGCGTTCGACAGCAAGGGCGCGAGGTCGTCGTAAACGCCGAAACGCTCCGCATAGCTGCCGACCACATCCATCCCGACCTCTTGCGCCAGACGGATGGTCATCAGGTTGCGCGACTGTTCGATGCCCGTACGCAGGGGCGTCGGCCCATAGAATTTATGCGAGGCGTTCTGCGGCCGCCAAACGCCCTGCGGCGTGTTGATCTCAATCGGGGCGTCGACCACGATGGTCGCGGGGCTATAGCCACTGTCGAGCGCGGAGGCATAGACGAAGGGCTTAAAGCTCGACCCCGGCTGGCGCTTGGCCTGTGTGGCCCGGTTGAACACGCTCGCCTGATAGGAAAAGCCGCCCTGCATCGCGATCACGCGGCCCGTGTGCACGTCCATCGCGACGAAACCGCCCTGCACCTCTGGCACCTGCCGCAAAGTCCAGCGGATGAAAGATCCGTCGCTGTCCGAGGTCATGCGCCGGACCAAGACGACCTCACCCACCTCAAGCAGGTCGCCCGCCACCTGAGCCTTGCGCCCCAGAGAGCCGTCATCTAGCCGTTTGCGCGCCCATTGCACGTCTTTGGCCGGGATCCAGTGGCCGTCTTCGTCATCCTCGACGCCTTCGATGCCGATGCGGGCGTCATTGCTGCCGACCTCAAGCACCACCGCCGGATACCACTGGTTCTCCAGATCGATGTCGCGCGGCACCCGCAGGTCCGCCAGCGCAGCGCGCCATTCCTCTTCGCTGTCCAATTGATCGGCGGGGATCTCAAAACGCGTCCCGCGCCAGATGCCCCGCCCGCGGTCATATTGCTCCAGCTGACGGCGCAGAGCGTTGGCCGCGATGGGCTGCATCTCGTTGTCGATGGTCGCGCGCACGGTCAAACCGCCGGTAAAGAACTCCCCCTCGCCGAAATCTTCGCTCAACTGGCGACGGATTTCGTCGGTGAAGTAATCCCGCGGCGGCAGTTCGGCCTTGAAGCTCTCGAAATCACCGTTCTGGACCGAGCGCAGCGGCTGCGCCACTTCGGTTTCATAGACCGCTTCCGAGATATAGCCATTCTCTTTCATCTCGCGCAGCACGAAGTTCCGCCGCGCCAGCAGCCGGTCCTTGCGACGCACCGGGTGGTAATCCGACGGCGCCTTGGGCAGCGAGGCGAGGAAGGCCGCCTCATGCGGGGCCAACTCACTCAGCGTCTTGTTGAAATACGTCTGGCTTGCCGCCGCCACGCCATAGGAGTTCTGGCCGAGGAAAATCTCGTTCAGATAGAGCTCAAGAATTTTCTCTTTGCTCAAGGTCTCTTCAAGGCGCGAAGCAAGGATGATCTCCTTGATTTTACGCTCGGCCCGGCGGTCGCCCGACAAAAGGAAGTTCTTCATCACCTGCTGGGTGATCGTCGAGGCCCCGCGCACGTCGCGCCCGCGCGATTTAACCGCATCCACCGCCGCCGCACCGATGCCGCGCAGGTCATAGCCCTCATGGGTGTAGAAGTTCTTGTCCTCTGCCGAGATGAAGGCCTGTTTCACCAGATCCGGAATGGTATTGGCCGGGGCGAAAAGACGGCGTTCCTTGGCAAATTCGTCAATCAAACGGCCTTGGCCCGAGTAAATTCGGCTGATCGTCGGCGGCGTGTATTGCGCCAGCGACTCATGGCTGGGCAAATCACGGCCATACATCCAGAACACCGCCCCGATGGTCAAAGCCACCATGCCGACGCTCAGGGTCAGGGTGGTAAAGATCCCCCCGAAAAAGGACAGAACAAATCGAAACACGCGCGCGGACCACCATTGGCTAGGGACAGTTCCGAGCCTATACAGGATGCACCGGCTCGGGTCAAAACACATGGCCGCCAGCGGGGGCGAATCTTCGCCCATCGCGAAAGCGGTCAGATCTTTTTATTTTACTTTCTGATCAATGGTTTGAGCGCCGCATCCTGATCACGCCACGTCACGATCGCATCCGCCATCGCGCTCACCATTGACGCGCGCCACACCGGATCGCGCAGATTGGTCAGATCGCGCTTGGAACTCAGGAACCCCACTTCGACCAAAACCGAAGGAATATCGGCGGACTTCAAGACCGAGAAACCCGCCCGCCGCAGGGGTCGGCTGTTCAACGGCCCGCCCGCCGCGCCCATGCCATCGACCAAAATCTCGGCCAGCGCATCTGAGCGCGGCTCGGTCTCTTGCCGGGCAAGATCCAGCAGGATGCCCGCCACCTGATCATCTGAGCCGGTCAAATCCGCCCCCGCGATGATGTCCGACCGGTCATGTCGCGCCGCGAGATGTTCGGTCGCCACATCGCTGGCATCATCGGAAAGGGTATAGACCGTCGCCCCGCTCGCCCCGCCCTGCGACAGGCTGTCGGCATGGAGCGAAATGAAAAGGTCCGCTTCGGCCTGATGGGCGATGGCGACCCGGTGCTCTAAGGCGACGAAAATATCCTCATCCCGGGTCAGCAAGACATCCACCCCCTTGCGCCGCAGCGCATCGCGCAGGTCGCGGGCGAAGTTGAGCATCAGGTCTTTCTCGTCCAATCCCTCGCGCTGCGCACCGGGGTCGATGCCGCCGTGGCCGGGGTCCAGAACGACGGTGAAACTGTACTTGTCTGCCACCGCAGGTTTCGGCGGCGCGGTGAGCGCGGTGGTCCAATCAGGGTCCACCGGCGCGCCCGCGGCCTCGGCAAAAACCTCCGCCTCGACCCTCTCCAAGGTAATCTCAAGCCGCGCCTTGCCGCTGCTTGTGTCCACCGGCATGCCAATCTCAGCGGGAACCATCGGCTCGGCCAAATCGGCCACCAGACGCGACCAACCGGGCTGAAACGCACCAAACCGCAGTGCCGAGATACGGCCCGGCTTCTCCAACAGATCCCCCCGGGCGACATTCGACCAATCCGCCTCGCGGAAATCGACGATCAGTCGGGCGGGATCATCCAGCAGAAAAACCCGGAAAGGCACGCCCTGGCTCAGCGCCACGGTCAAATCGGTCTTGCCGAACCAGCGATCACTCACCGCGCTCTCAACCGGATCGACCCGCGCCAGCGCCGTCAACTCCTGCGCCGCGACGGTGACCGGCCCCGCGCAGGCCAACATGACTGCCAGTCCCCTAAAGATTGCCCGCATGATCGATCACCCTGCCCGTTTTCGCCCTTCTATCACCTGCCGCGCGGCCAAACCAGCGTTCAGCGCGCCGCCATGAAGGCTTTGAGCCGGGCGATGCCCTCCTCCATATCCGCCGTGCTGCGCGCATAGGAAAAGCGCAGCGTCTTATGCCCCCGCGCCGGGTCAAAATCGAGCCCCGGGGTCACGGCGACGCCAGCCTTCTCCAGAATTTCCGCCGCAAAGGCGCGGCTGTCATCGGTAAAGCGCGAAACATCAGCATAGACGTAAAACGCCCCATCGGGCGGCGCGATGTCGGTAAACCCCGCCTCTTGCAAACCGGTGATCATCAGGTCGCGGTTGCGCCGGTAAACCGCCAAATTGGCCTGCAATTCGTCGTCGCAATCCATCGCCGCCAGCGCCGCGATCTGGCTAGCATGGGGTGCGCAGATAAACATGTTCTGCGCGATCCGCTCGACCACGCGCACCTGATCCTCGGGCACCACCATCCAGCCCACGCGCCAGCCGGTCATCGAGAAATACTTCGAGAAGGAGTTGATCACATAGCAGTCATCGGTGACCTCCAGCGCGGTCACGGCCTTCTTGTCATATTCGATGCCATGGTAAATCTCGTCCGAGATGAAGGACATGTCATTGGCCGCACAGGCCTCCGTCAGCGCCGTCAAGGCGGGTCGGTCGAGCATCGTGCCCGAAGGATTGGCCGGGGAGGCCACGAGCAAACCGCGCAGGTCTTCCCCCGCGAAATCCGCCGCGACCGGCTGATATCTGTTCTCCGGCGCGGCGGGCAGATCGACGGGCTGCATCCCCAAGGCGCGCAGGATCTGACGGTAGCTGGGATAGCCCGGCGCCCCGATGCCCACCCGATCCCCTGAATCGAAGAGCGCGGTAAAGGCCAGCAAAAACCCGCCCGAGGACCCGGGGGTGATCACCACCCGAGCCGGATCGAGATCGACGTTATACCATTCGCCATACATCTGCGCGATCCGCGCCCGCAAAGCAGGCAGGCCAAGCGCCACGGTATAGCCCAAGGCCCCCTCACCCATCGCCTTGGCCAGCGCGGCCGCCGCCCCTTTCGGCGCGCCCGTGCCGGGCTGGCCAACCTCCATATGAATGATGTGACGGCCCGCCTCTTCGGCGGCGCTGGCGGCCTGCATCACGTCCATCACGATAAAGGGATCAACGGCGGACCTGGTTGAATTGCGCATGGGCTTGCTCCTACTGTCGGCATGTGCTTTCACCGCGCCTGATGCCGGGCGTCAACCCTTGGCCCCTATTTCGCAGCTTTACCGAAAGGACCGCCCATGTTCGTCCGCCTCCTCGCCCCTGCCCTTGCCGGTGCAGTCACCCTTGCCGCCCCCGCCGGGGCCATGGACCTGACCGAGCTTACAGACGCCGAACGCGCGCAGTTCCGGGCCGAGGTCCGCGCCTATCTAATGGAAAACCCCGAAGTGATCCTACAAGCGGTAGAGCAGATGCAAAACCGTCAGGCCCAAGCGCAGATGCAGGCAGATTTCGATCTGGTCTCCGCCAATGCCGATGAGATTTTCGACGATGGCTACTCTTGGGTCGGCGGCAACCCGGAGGGGGACATCACGCTGGTTGAATTCCTCGACTACCGCTGCGGCTACTGCAAACGCGCCCATGGCGAAGTGGCCAAACTTCTGGAAACCGACGGTAACATCAAACTGATCGTCAAAGAGTTCCCGATCCTTGGAGAGCAATCGCTGCTGGCGTCGCGCTTTGCCGTGGCGACCAAACAGGTCGCGGGCGATGACGCTTACAAACAACTGAACGATGCGCTTATGGCCTTCAACGGAGCGGTCACCCTCCCCGCCCTCCGCCGCTTGGGCGAAAGCTTCGATCTGGATGTCGCAGCAATCGAAGCCGAGATGGACAGCGACGCGGTCACGCAAGAGATCGCCCAAACCCGCGCGCTGGCCCAAAAGCTGCAGATCACCGGCACGCCCACCTTCGTCATGCAAGACGAAATGCTGCGCGGCTACCTGCCCTATGATCAAATGATGGCGCTGGTAGAAGAAAAACGCGGCTAAAGATGCGCGCCCCGGCATTTCTGGCCGCGCTCGTGCTGGCCCTGCCCGCCGGGGCCGATGAACCGTCCGCGCGAGATGCGTTTGAAACCGAACTCCGCGCCGCGGTCCTTGCCAATGGCGATGTCATCGCCAAAGCGCTGGCCGGCCCGACGCAAATGCAACGGCATATTCAAAACGACCTGTTGCTGCTCGACCGCTTGGCCCCCGACCTTCTGGCGGGCCACCCCATCGCGCTTTTCACCGCAGAAGACTGCGAGACCTGCGCCACCGCCGCCCACGAATTGACCGCAATTACAAAGCGTTACGGCATCACCTTCATACAACACGATCTCAGCCACCCCCAGCCCGCCCGCTGGGCTACCGCCCTAGGGCTCACCGACGCCCCCTTCTATGTGCTGCCCGAAATGATCCTCAACGGCCACATGCCCCCCATCGTCCTAGAAAAACACCTCACCCCAAACAAGGTGAAGACGCCCCCACAACCCACTGATTAATAACCCATTCCAACAACAGACAAAGCGCGCCAACCTCCCGGCTCACGCGCTCCCCCTCATCTTCATCCTTTTAAAAATACCTCTGCGCAGCCCCTCAACCAACACAGCGCCAGCGGCCCAGCCCCCAACCTACTCAGCCGCCTTCACCGCCTCAGCCTCAATCTGCGCCGCGCGTTCCTCGACCTGCTCGACGATATGATCAATCATACCTTCATTGCCGAGCTTATGGCTCTGTTTGCCCGCCAGATAGACCATGCCAGACCCGGCCCCGCCGCCGGTAAAGCCCACGTCGGTCATCAGCGCCTCACCGGGGCCGTTCACCACGCAGCCGATGATCGACAGGCTCATCGGCGTCTTGATATGCTCCAGACGTTTCTCCAAGGTCTCGACGGTTTTGATCACATCGAACCCCTGCCGCGCGCAAGAGGGGCAAGAAATGATGTTCACCCCACGGTGCCGCAACCCGAGGGATTTGAGAATCTCATAGCCAACCTTCACCTCTTCCACCGGATCGGCGGAGAGGGAGACGCGGATGGTATCGCCGATGCCACTCCACAAAAGGTTGCCCAGACCAATGGCCGATTTGATCGTGCCCGACATAAGCCCGCCCGCCTCGGTGATGCCGAGGTGGATGGGCGCGTCGGTGGCATCGGCAAGCTGTTGGTAGGCCGCCGCGGCCATGAAGACGTCCGAGGCCTTGCAGGAAATCTTGAACTCGTGGAAATCGTTGTCTTGCAGGATCTTGATGTGATCCAGCCCGCTTTCGGCCATCGCATCGGGGCATGGCTCGCCGTATTTCTCCAGCAGATGCCGCTCCAGCGAGCCTGCGTTCACGCCGATGCGGATTGAGCAATTGTGGTCCCGCGCGGCTTTGATGACCTCGCGCACGCGCTTTTCATCGCCGATGTTGCCCGGGTTGATGCGCAGACAGGCGGCACCGGCCTCTGCGGCTTCGATCCCGCGTTTGTAGTGAAAGTGGATGTCCGCAACGATGGGCACCGACACTTCGGGAACGATCTCACGCAAGGCTTTGGACGAGTCCTCATCCGGGACCGAGACGCGCACGATATCGGCGCCTGCGTCAGCGGCGGCTTGGACCTGTGCGATGGTAGCAGCGACATCGGTGGTCAGCGTGTTGGTCATGGTCTGCACGGTGATCGGCGCGTCACCGCCCACCGGCACATTGCCCACCATGATCTGCCGGGACTTGCGACGCGGAATATCGCGCCAAGGGCGAATGGAATGAAGCGACATGAAGACACCTTTCGCGGGATCAGGGGCTATGGCCCCCTACCTATTCAGCCGAAGCATCATGTGCAATGGGAAGCGGCAGCCCGCGCGTTTAGCTGCCCTGACAGGGCATCGCCGCCAGAGCGGAGGGGTCGAGCGAGCCTTCGAGGTCGGCAAACATTCGGCTGAGCGATTGCTCCGCCGTCGGATCGACCGGCTCATAAAGCTCAGCCAGCGCCTGCGCGTGGAGCGGCACGTTTGAGGTCACTGCCCCGCGCGGCCCAACGGGGCCGAAACAGCCATCTGCCATGGCGAAATATAGCGCACCCGATTCGCCCGTCCGAAGGGAGGGCGGCTCTTCGGTGACGGGGACATCCCATGTGTCGCCCTTGTTCATCACGCCTTCGAAAATCACCGTGCCGTCAGCCGCGCGCACTCGGACCCAAGAGGGGTAAGCGGCGACCATGCGCACTTTCTCGCCCAAAGGCTCAACAACCTGCGGTTTGGGCAGGTCGGTATCGGCATTGGCGAGCATCACAGCCTCGTCGATGGCGCTGGTGATGCTGTCATCTGACAGGCTGTCATCACCCTCCGATGCCTCGGCCACCACGGTGCCTTGCGCGGCGGTATCGGGGCGGTCCGGCGTCGGGAAATTGCTGACAGAGCGCGGATCAATAGAAGCAATCGGCGCGTCACGCGCCACCAGCACCGGCACGTCAAGCGCTTGCGGGCGATAAAGCCGGTCCAGCGCCTCGGCCCGAGGGCTTTCCACGCTTTGCGGCGCGGCGGAATCGTCTTCCGCGTCAGGCGCGCTGGCCAGCGCCCCATCCAGCGGGTCGAGATCGGAAAGCACGATCGGGGTCTGATCCACCGGGGCCACCTGCACGCGCTGCACCTCTTTCAGCACGGTCCAACCGCCAAAACCAATGGCCGAAATCAGCGCGATCAGCACCAGCGAGGAGCCGACCGCCCCCGGCTCAATCCGGCTGAGCAACCCGTCGCCCGTGGGCACGAAGGGCGTGTTGGGCCGGGCGAAAAGATCGTCTTCTTTCGGGGACTTGCGGCGTTCCTCGAAGCTCGGCTTTTTGACGACGGAGGCTTCGGCGGACATGCCATGGGCCACGGCGAAACCGGATTCCTTGCAGAAGGCGGCAAAGGCCTGATCTGGGTCCATATTGAGGTAGCGCGCGTAGGAGCGCACATAGCCCGCGATGAAGCCGGGCGTGTCAAATGCGCCGGGATCACAGTTTTCGATTGCGGCGATATAGGAGGCTTTGATGCGCAATTCGCGCTGCACGTCGAGCAGGGATTTACCAAGCGTGGCCCGTTCGCCGCGCATGACATCCCCCAACCGCAATTCGAATGCATCGAACCCTTTGGGTTCGACTGTTTCGTCCTCAGCGGTTCTGGAGGCCCATCGCCCGATCATCAATATGCCCTGTCCCTGTTAGCCTGTAGCTTTGATCCAAACACGCCCCAACGATTCGGATGTAGCCTTTTCTTGACAAAAGGCTACCACAAGACAACGCAAAACACGAATAGCGCTGCGTTAGCCCGCAGCTTCGGCACGATTCAGCGCACAATGCGACCAGAGCACGTCCATCCCCCGGACAAGTGCATCCATCTCTTTAGGCCCATGTACCGGTGAGGGCGTGAAGCGCAACCGCTCCGTGCCGCGCGGGACGGTGGGGAAGTTGATGGGCTGAACATAGATCCCGTGATCTTCGAGCAGCATGTCCGACAGAAGCTTGGTGTGCACCGGGTTGCCCACCATAACGGGCACGATGTGACTGCCATGGTCGATGATCGGCAAGCCCAGCCCCTTCAGCCGCAATTTCAACGCCTTGGCCTGCTGCTGGTGTTTCTCTCGCAGCTCGGGCGCGCGTTTGAGATAGGCGACCGAAGCGGCGGCCCCCGCAGCGACGGCAGGCGGCAGCGAGGTGGTAAAGATGAACCCCGGTGCATAGGAACGGATCGCGTCGCACATCTTGGCAGAGGCGGCGATATAGCCGCCCATCACGCCGTAGGCTTTGGCCAGCGTGCCGTTGATGATGTCGAGCCGGTGCATCAGCCGGTCGCGTTCCGCCACCCCTGCCCCGCGCGGGCCATACATGCCAACCGCGTGCACCTCGTCGATATAGGTCAGCGCGCCGAATTCATCCGCGAGATCGCAGATTTCTTCGATGGGCCCGAAATCGCCGTCCATCGAATAGATCGATTCAAAAGCGATCAGCTTGGGCGCGGCAGGGTCATCCGCCTCCATCAACTCGCGCAGATGGGCGACATCATTGTGGCGGAAGATACGCTTGGCTCCGCCATTGCGGCGCACGCCTTCGATCATGGAGGCATGGTTCAGCGCGTCGGAATAGATGATCAGCCCGGGAAAGAGCTTGGGCAGGGTCGAGAGCGTGGCGTCATTGGCGATATAGGCCGAGGTGAACAGCAGCGCCGCTTCCTTGCCATGCAGATCGGCCAGTTCGGCCTCGAGCTGCTTGTGATAGACCGTCGTGCCCGAGATGTTGCGCGTCCCGCCAGAGCCTGCGCCGGTGGCGCGCAGCGCTTCTTCCATGGCTTCGATCACCACGGGGTTCTGCCCCATGCCCAAATAGTCGTTGCCGCACCAAACGGTGATATCCTGCTGCGACCCGTCGGGTTTGGTCCAGACGGCATGGGGGAACTGACCATTGCGACGCTCGATGTCGATGAAGGTCCGGTAGCGTCCTTCGTCATGCAGGCGCGCAATCGCCGCGTCGAGCTTCTCGTTATAGTCCATGCGCGTCTCCATCTTTTGGCGCGAACAGGAGGAGGCCCCTCCATATTCAGCTTTTAGAATGATTACAGATCCAAAGCCGAAGCTTCAATCTCTTATCCCGGCCCCTTTGCGGGGCGAACTGTCGCAGGCGCTGCGCGTTCTACGCTCGATTTAAGATTGTTCGCTTGTATTGCCAGCCGCTTTCATGCTTCCAAAGGACCAATCCAGAAAGGGCAGTTTGTTTTGCGCGCCACTCCACATCCCCAGCAGGACCAGCGCCTGCGGACGCTTTATAATTACGAGATTCTCGACACCCCGCGCGAGGAGGAGTTCGACGAGATCGTCGAACTGGCGGCTGAGATCTGTGACGCGCCGATTTCAGTGATCAACCTGATCGACAAGGACAGACAGTGGTTCAAGGCCGAAGTGGGTCTGGGTGCGCGCGAGACGCCGCTCGAAACCTCGCTCTGCTCTCACGCGATTCTGGAAGAGCGCTTCGTTGAGATTCCCGACACGCTGAAAGACCCGCGCATGGCCGACAACCCGCTGTGCACCGCAGGCGACGGGCTGCGGTTTTATGCAGGTGCGCTGCTGATTGCGTCCAACGGGCTGCCGCTTGGCACGCTGTGCATCCTCGACACCAAACCCCGCAGGCTGACCGCGCTGCAACGCAAGGCGATCTCTGTCTTGTCGCGTCAGGTAATGAAGCAACTCGACCTGCGCCTTTCCCTGCGCAGCCAAGCCGTGCTGATGAGCGAGGCCGACCACCGTGTCAAAAACTCGCTCCAGACACTGTCGGCCATGGTTCGGCTCCACACCCGGCAATTGGATGACACGACCACGATCAATGTGCTGAACGGCATTCAGCGCCGGGTCAACGCCATGGCAACGCTACATGGTGAGCTGCAAACCGGACAGGGGCGCGATGAGGTCGATGTGGGCAAATACCTCGACAGGGTCTTGGAGCTTTTGCAGGAAACCGCACCGGGGCATGTCAAAATCAGCTACCGGTCGGACCCTGTGACCCTACGATCCAGCGCGGCTTCATCCTTGGGGCTGATCATTAGCGAGTTTGCCGCCAATTCGATCAAACACGCCTTCCCGGATGGCGCGCCCGGCCATATCGAAATCGACCTCAGCCTGCGGGACGGGCATTTCCACCTTGAATGCAAAGACGATGGCATCGGGGCCGCGAACGAGGGCAAAGGGCGGGCCGACAGCATTGGGCAGACCTTGATGGCGGCGGCGGCGTCGCAGTTGAATGCGCAGGTCGACAGCCAGCTTACCTCCGAGGGCAGCCGCCTCTCGCTCACCTTCTGAACGCGGGCCCTGCGGCCACTGGACACGCCCTGCCCGCCTGATACCTTCGCGCCAAATTCACAAGCGCAAGGAATTATGCCCATGTCCCTCGACGATGTTCTCGCCCGGATCGACAACGATCTGCACGCCGCCACCGACCGCCTGTTGGACCTGCTGCGCATCCCGTCAATCTCGACCGATCCGGCCTATAAGGCCGATTGCGACCGCGCCGCCGATTGGCTGGCGGCCGATCTTACATCCATGGGCGTGGAAGCCGAAAAACGCGCCACGCCGGGGCATCCGATGGTCGTGGGCCATGTGGGCGAAGGTAAGCCGCATCTGCTGTTCTATGGCCACTATGACGTGCAGCCGGTCGACCCGCTGAACCTTTGGGACCGCGATCCCTTCGATCCGGCGGTTGAGGAGACGGAGAAGGGCCTCGTGATCCGGGGCCGCGGAGCCGCCGATGACAAGGGCCAGTTGATGACCATCATTGAAGCCCTACGCGCGTGGAAAGAGGTGAAAGGCGATTGGCCCTGCCGCATCACCTTCTTCCTCGAAGGCGAAGAGGAATCCGGCTCCCCCTCCCTCGTCCCATTTATGGAGGAGAACGCGGAAGAGTTGAAAGCCGATGTGGCGATGATCTGCGACACCGGGTTGTTCGAAAGCAAGACCCCTGCCATCGTCACCATGCTGCGCGGGCTTTTGGGCGAAGAGCTGACCGTCACCGCCCCGTCGAAAGACCTGCATTCGGGCATGTATGGCGGTATTTCGATGAACCCGATCCGCGCGCTGAGCAAGGTGATCGCCGCGCTGCATGACGACGAAGGCCGCATCACCATCCCCGGCTTCTATGACGGCGTGCCGGACCTGCCCGAGGATTTGGAAGCGCAGTGGCAGGGCCTTGCCTTTGACCATAGCGCCTTCCTCGGCGACGTGGGGCTCAGCAAACCGGCGGGTGAGCAGGACCGCACCCCGCTTGAGATGATCTGGTCGCGCCCGACTTGCGAGGTCAACGGCATCTGGGGCGGCTATACTGGGGATGGCTTTAAAACGGTGCTGCCCTCCGAGGCGCATGCCAAGATCAGCTTCCGCCTCGTCGGCACGCAAGACCCGCTCGCCATCCGTGAGAACTTCCGCAAGATGGTGGCTGAGATGCTGCCCGAAGACTGCACGGTAGAGTTCTCAGGCCATGGCGCCAGCCAAGCCTCGGGGGTGGACATTGGCCATGCGATGTTCGAACCCGCCCGCCAAGCGCTCAGCGACGAATGGCAGGTGCCTGCGGCCTATATCGGCTGTGGTGGCTCGATTCCGATTGCCGGGCATTTTCAAAAGATTCTCGGGACCGAGCCGATGCTGATCGGTTTCGGCAAGGATGACGATCAAATCCACTCCCCGAACGAGAAATACGACATGGAAAGTTTCCACAAAGGCATCCGCTCCTGGGCGCGCATCATTGATGCGCTGACCTAAGCAGCTTGGCGATCGGGCCTGCCCGGTCGCCATATATTCCACTGTCAGGGCCTCAAAAGGCAACGCTGAATAAGCCTGCGTGAACGAGGGCTTAGCGCCTGCACGTTACGAAATAGAGGGGGAAAGTGGCGCGGTTGACGGGGCTCGAACCCGCGACCCCCGGCGTGACAGGCCGGTACTCTAACCAACTGAGCTACAACCGCGCGATGTGGGCGGAATAGGCCACGGGGCGCGGGGCGTCAAGCGCATTCGCGCGAGAAAATGCGCTTTCTCAAAAGAAGTTTTTGCGTGGCATTTTAAGGGGATTTGAAACGAAAAAAGGGACCTCAGAGAGGTCCCCTTTTCAGGCAGCGGTGGCGCGGTTGACGGGGCTCGAACCCGCGACCCCCGGCGTGACAGGCCGGTACTCTAACCAACTGAGCTACAACCGCCCGCTGCACTCTCCAGGTCGCCCCGGAGCGTTTGGGTGTTCTATGGTGAGGGCGCTCCGCCGTCAAGCGCGGTTTGCGCGAAAATGTGAAATTTTCGTAAGTTGTTTTTGGGGCGTTTGATGGGCCGGGTTTGAGGCCGAAAATCGGGTGGTTTTTCCGGAGGGATCGGGCCGCTTTTACTTGACTGCCCCATGGTCGGGGCTGACGAAGGCTATGGCTTGGAATACTGCTATGCTGCGGAGGCATTGAGCTGCTGGCCCAACATCAATCGCTGAACGAGAGGGAAATGCTGCGTCGTGAGAGGCTCGAACTCCCGACCCAGACTGACCGCGCAGCGGGCGGGCGTCGGTCGGGCTCACCACTGGGGCAGCCGGTTGATCCAAATAAATAGGTTGGAGGGATGGTGGGTCGTGAGAGGCTCGAACTCCCGACATCTTCGGTGTAAACGAAGCGCTCTACCAACTGAGCTAACGACCCGACTTGGACCTGATAGCCCAAGGTGGGGGCGGGCTTCAAGCCTATAATGTCAGCCTTTCTTGCTGACCGTTCTCAAGACGGAAAACCACCCCCTGCCCGCCTTGCATCTCCCGCAGCGCGGCAGGCGTGCGGCCCAGTAAAATAAGGCGCAACATGCGCGATGTGATGCCGTGGGTGACCAGCACATGGGGGCCGGACAGGCTGTTCAGAAAGCGTAGGCAGCGCTTGTGAAGTGCCGCGAATCCCTCCCCCTCGGGGGCGTGTTCATAAAGATCGTAGGAATCACGCGCGGCGGGGGTTTGGCGCAGCAGCGTATCGCGCGACATTCCGGCCCAAGCGCCGATGCCGATCTCCCCCAAACGGGGATCAGGCGCAGCCTCCAGCCCCGTCCCCGCCAGCGCGATTTCGGCTGTGACCACCGCCCGCCCCTGCGGGCTGCTGAGCGCCGAAAATCCCGCCAGATCGCAGTGCTTCAGAATCGCGTTCTGCGCTGCGGCCTGTTCGCGCCCCCGCTCGGTCAGCGGGGAATCGAAATGCCCTTGGAGCCGATTGGCGAGGTTCCACTCCGTCTCCCCATGGCGCAGGATATAGAGCGTCGGGTAACGGCTCATGCGGGGGCTTCCAAGATGCGCTCGGTCCCGTTCTCCAGCAGATAGACGCAGCCCTGTCGATTGCTGAGTCGACCGGCCTCTGCCGGATCGACGCCGCATACCTCTGCGCGAAGCACCTGCCCCCAGAGCCCGTGGGCGACCAGCACCGTCGGCGCGGTCAAACTGTCGAGCACCGCCCGAATCCGCCCGCGAAAGGCCGCCAGCCCCTCCCCGCCCGGCGCGGCGGCGTAGATCTCCAAGGGGGCCGGGTCGCGGGCAGCGAGGTCGGGGTGTGCGGCGAATATCTCGTCCCGGGTTGCCCCCTGCCAATCGCCTGCGTGTATCTCCATCAATCGCGCATCCGTCTGGAAAGCGGCCCCATTCAACGCAATCCGCGCCGTCTGCTGCGCGCGGCCAAGCGGAGAGACGAGGATATCCGGCTTTTGCGCAAGGATCGCTGGCATGATCTGTGCCTGCCGCTCAGCCTCGGCGATGCCCTGATCGGTCAATGGTGAATCGAGATGCCCTTGCAAACGAAACGCGCGATTCCACTCGGTCTGCCCGTGGCGCAGGAACCAGATTTTGGGATGTGCCGACATGCTCTCTCCGCCCGTTGTGCCCGTGGTATGGGCCGATGGGGATAAGGATCACTCCGACGCAGAGAAGGCAAGCTATGGGACATGGGCACAGGCTCGGAGCGGCAAGCTAATCCAACGCGAACTAGGGGGAAAATGGTGGGTGATAAGAGATTTGAACTCCCCACTTTGCGCTACCCCCCTTTCCTTAGGGCTTTTCGCCAGAATCATCCCCAAAACAACCATTTACTGCTACTCTTTTTAGCCACATCTGCTACTCTTTTTGCTACTCCTAGCCGAAAAGAGGCCCCCAGTGAACACGAAGATTAAGTACTTGGTCCAGACCAAAGATGGCCTCTATCGCTACAAGCGCAAGGTACCCCTCGCCCTGCGCGAGCTACTGCGCCGCGAACAATGGAACTACTCGCTGGGCCGCGACCTCGAACCCGCGCATGAAAAGTGGTTCAAGCACAAGAAGCGCCACGACACCCTGATTGAGCGCCTTAAATCAGGCGACCCAGTCGAACGGGCACAGGCGACCGCTGACGCAGTCACGATCCGCGCCGCTGACCACTTCGCGGCCATGGAACGGCTACAGAAAGACGGCCCCCGCCCCGGCTTACCCCCTGCCGCGATCACACCAGAGAAACAGGAGCGAGAAGAAGAGGAAGACGCGGCAGCAATAGTAGGCGTCCAGAACCTTTGGTCACAGACCACAGAGGTGATGGAACACGCGGAAGGCACCCCAAACGAATATCTCCGCCTTGCAACCCATCTGTTCATGGCCTTCGGCGATGCGACATACCTTGAAGGCAACCCGGTGGCCCCAGAAGAGCTACGACCCGCGCCTCCGTCAGGGGGCCAGCGGCGGCTTTGGGACATGCTACACGCCGCCCTCCTCTCTCGCCTCGAAGAGATCGCCCCCGGCGTCATCGGTGACGATGAACACCGCCTGACATCCCTGCGCGAACGATACTTCAAGCTGCACAATTTGTCCGCCGCCACACAGCGCAGCTACAGCACCAAGATCGACCGCATGACTGCCTTTATGGGTGACCTGACCTTACAGCAGATCACCCCCGACCGCCTGCGAATGTACCGCGACTACCTGATGGACGAAGGGCTGAAACCGGACTCGGTCGCGCAATACTTCTCGCCGGTTGCTGCAATCATGCGCTGGGCCATAAGCGAGGAACTAGTGCCGGACTTCGACGCCCTACCTACTGCCAAAGTCAAGATGCCCCGCGCCGGAACCCACATTGAAGACGCGCGCTGGCAACGGTTCGATGACGAAGAGATAAAGACGGTTTGGAACATCGCACAGAAGGCATGGGGACCGAAATCCCGGTACAGCCCCGACCGTCAAGAGGCCTTCAAGTGGGCGTTCCGCGTCGCGCTCTACACCGCCGCTCGCCCGGTCGAAATCTTCCGCATGAAGCCCGAAAACGTGACCCCGGACTCGATCTTCATAACCGAAACCAAGACCGGGATCAGCCGCACCCTGCCCCTGAGCAAGCACCTCGCCGGATTTCACCAGTTCATGCAAGACGGCGGCTGGAAGCTGGGCAAGACCAAGCCTGAGTCCGCTGCCGGGACCATGTCAGACTCGTTCACAAAGGCGATCAGGAAAGCCGGCTTCACCAATGACCGCCACGTTCTTTACAGCACCAAGGACACACTTGTGGACCGTCTACAGCGCGCCGGTCACTCCGATGACACCATTCGCGGGATCACCGGGCACGTTTCCGGACAGGGGCAGCTACGGAACTACAAGACGCGGCTGAATGACTCACCCGAAGGATTACAAATGCTTCGCAAGACATTGGATCGAATAGAATACTGGTGAATAGATGCATTGGTGAAGGCCCGCGTTAGCGGGCCTTTTTTGCCTGCCAACCAGCGCACCGGCGAAACCGAATCGCCACATGGACTCGACTCGCTGCAATATTTATGGTATAGATGCAAGCACAAAGTCGCACCGCGACAAAATTTTCCGACAAACGAGGAATGAGCAGTTTGTACACCACAATTGAGTCCTATGCTGCCGCGACCAGCACGTCCAAAGCGACCGCCTCCCGCCGCCTCAAGGGCGTCGCCTACCGAATCCCGTCCCGCGAACGTGGGCGGCGCTATTACCACCTCGCCGCAGCCATCCAGACCTTGAAGGGCAAGGAAGTGGACGAAGGGGTTGTAAAGGCGCTGACCGTGTCCGCTCGCGACCTCTTCGGCCATGACCTGTACGTAGAGCCTGAGGCCCTGCCGCTGGCGCGCGCGTTCGCGGAATGGCTTCCGTCTGAGGCTATGCGCGACCGCCTGCGCGCCGCACAGAATGCCTTCGTGATGGGCGTGGGCGACAGCCGCATGTGCGCGCCCACCATCGTACGCAATCTCCCCCCACTGCGCGAGCTGTTCGCCCTCTACCCGACCGTTCTCGCATGGGTCCTGACCGGTGGCGCATCGCCCGATGCGCATGGCCTCGCCGCCGCTTTCGCCGTCTCCAACAACTGCGCGGCGCTCGACAATCAAATTACTATTCAGGAGGCCGCATAATGAGCGACCATTCATCCTTCACCGACATTGTACAGGCGTCCAAGACGTTGGCCGCGCGGTGGTCCGAACTGGCGCGGAAGGCTATCACCGACGCGCGGGCGCAGGGCGTCATCCTTGAGCCTGAGGACGTCCTGAACCTTCGCGAGGTTCGCAATGCGACGCTGGGGGCGGAGCTGGACGAAGAGGCCTACCAGCGCGAGCTGCTGGCCCTTCCGGCTCTGTCCGATGTGGCGCGCAAGAAGGCTATCGCCGCTGGCGACGAAGACGCCCGCGCCGCAACTGTGGCGGAGTTGAACAAGATCACCGCCGATGCCCCGGCGGGACGCCACACCGATGCCTCCGCGCGCAAGATGAGCCGCGCGCGCGACATGGGCGTCGCATCGGTCCCGGTTACCGCAGAAGATCGCGACGAAAAGTTGCGGATGCTGCAGGACGTCGACGACCACCAGACCCGGCTGTGGCTGGCTCGAAAGTGGGAGCTGCTGTGATGGTCACCCTCGCTGAAATTGAAACCGCCGTACGCGCCCAGCGGGGGAGCTGGCACACGCTGTTCCGCCGCGAAGGTGAGCGGACTTGGCAGTGCATCCTTTTTCCGCGCCACCGTCTCACGGAACAGGACTATCAGACGCTGGCGCAACGGTTGAGCGCGCCGGAGCTGACCCCTGGCGAAATCCGGCGCAACCGCCTGCGCGGCCTTACCGAAGACGCCGATGAGGGAGGCCGACGCTATGGTCGATAGCGTCCGGGTGCTGGGCGCGCCTGACCCCGGCGTGACGGCGGAGCCGAACTGGGGCAATGCGAACCACCATTCGCTTCCGCCTGCGGAGCGCCGGAAGCGCGCGGCTCGCAAGAACGAACGCGCTCGCCGCTGAGCGCAGGCTGAGGCCGTCCGGGCCACGTGGACGCCGGAAGACTTCGCCGAAGAGAAAGCCCAGATCGCCGCCCAGATCGCGGAGTGGGAGGCGCAGCGCGATGCAGCGTGACATGTTCAACCGCCCCGCTTTCACCAAGGCACAAGCCCGCGCAGCTCGACGACAGGCGCTCTGGCAATCGGCCCGGATGGCGTGTCCCGACTATCAGTGCTTCCAGGCCAGTGCGGGCGAAATCGAACGCGCAGTTTCGCGCCTTCTCGTAGAAGAATTCGGGGACCAGATCACCTAGCCGGTGGGTTGCCGTGGAAAGCTCCACCGGTCCCCGTGGCGGAAGTATCCGCCACCCCCCGGCGCAGGACATTCTTTGCCTGCGCCGGTGTTCCTAGCCCTCCTATGCAGACAAGGAAACGACGATGGCAAAGTTTGCCCTCATGAACACGCCCGGCACGCTCGCTGGGGAAGCGGAGCGGATGCTGCACGCCACCATGTGGTGCCACGACCGCCACGGCTGCGGACTCGGCGGTTACTATATCACCAAGAGCGACATGGACCGCCTTCGGCGCATCCTTGGCCCTGATACCGAACCTGCGCTGAGCGGTGCCGGGTTTGAACCTGACCCCCGCCCGCGTCACGCTGGCTGGTGGACCGGTAGCCGGTCCCCGGCGGGGGACGAATCTGTGCTGCGGATGCGGCTTCAGTGGGGGCTGTTCCGAGCGCTGGCGGCGGTGCACGGCGAGACGCACGCTGCCTGAGCCGCAATGTTGACGCTACGTCATCTTGGGCCGCTGAAATGTGCTATTTCCCATTTGTCACTGAAAGTGACATCCGCCCTGAGTGAGAAACCTCAATGCCCGCCTGAGCTTGCCGGGGGAGTCGGTTTCTAGGATGTGCGGATTCCCATGATGTGTCATTTTCGGTGACACTGATCGTCACTGAAAATCACACAACTTCAATGCGTTATGCTTGATTTTGCTCGGCGAGGCCACGATGTTTCACGGCATCAACAGCAAGACGGAGGCACAACATGTTGAACTCAATCGACGCGACTAACACCATCCGCGAGGCCCGCGAAGGGCACCTGATCGAACTGACCACCAAGACGGCGGAGGTGGCCTTGCAGCCGCTCGACCATGGCACCACGGACGCGCTGCGCGACCTCGCACGCGAAATTCTGAACGTGACGGAAAAGCCGATTCCGGGGGGGGGGGGGGCGTAATGGGTAGTCGAAACCCCAAGCGCGTACAGGCGCGCCCAGCAGAGATCGAAGCGGCCATTGCTGAAGGTGATATGCCCCTCGCGGCAAGTCTGTTTGACGCAGGCCCGTGGTGGCGGAGAGCCATCATCCCCCATTTGTCGCAGGGCGCGGCAGAGTGAGTGCAGGTCCTTTACCGAACAGTTGAAGCAAAGCGCAATTTGCTCTTCGAAATTGCTGGTGACACGGCGACCCATGCTCTTCTCTCATATCCGGATGAGGCAGAAAAGGCCCAGGAAGATAACCTTAGGGGCGCGGGCGAGGCTGCTGCATCGGAAGCGGCGTTCATAGCTTTACACAGCGGCTGGAATGAAGACGCAGCATGGGGCGTTGCCGAGCGCGCAGCAAAAACTGCTGTGCGCGAATACCGCGCCACGCTGTGAACTGGCCGAATTGGTAAGGGCCCCGCCAAGGGCCTGACAATACCCAAAGACGCTCTGGAAGGGCGCGCCAAGAGCGAGGAAAACGCACGTTGCCCCTATGGGGCGGCGGCAGACCAGAAAAGAACCGACATGACCACAACCTGACTAACCAAAGGAGAAATAGAGCATGGCAAGAAGCAGCACTGGAGCCGAAGAAATGAACCCGTTTGAAATGGCGGGATTGAAAATGACCGCTGAAGAACTGGAAGAATCTGCCAAGCGGCAGCATAGTTGTGAAGAGGATACCCCGGAGCGTGAAGAGCCGCCGCTTTGGTTGTATAACCACACCAGCGATGGAAATGTAATCCGCTTTTCCCGCCCGATGATGGATCGCTTCGGCGATGCAATGGTGATCGGTGACTTGACCACCCCGGAATGCGCCGCGCTGCTGAATACGCCCGTTGTCGTGGGCACGACCGCCACCGCGCCGCGTACGTTTGGGAGCAATTGGGAGCGCCACGAACAGACGTGGGCGGAGACCATTACCACCTTCCTTTCGCAGCATCCCGAACAGGATCTGAAAGGCGGCAACGCGCTATTTTTTGCAGAGAGCCAGCGGGCGCACAAGCGACGGAATGGCGTGGACTTTTGCTACAAGCTGGAAAAGAAGATTCTGAGTATCCGCGCCGTCTCAGTCGATATTGACGGGGGGTGCACGGTCGAACAGGTTATCTCGCGCCTGCGGGAACTGGGCCTGTTCGCGGTGGTCTACACGACCCATTCCCACACCACCAAGGGCGGACCCGGAAGTGACCGGTTCCGCATTATCATTCTGTTGGCTAAGCCGTTCGAGCTGGGCAATCGCGATGATGATCCGAACGCGTGGGAAAAGCGCTTGGGCGAATGGAAGAGCCGGTACTTCGGGTTTCTCGAAATGCTCATTCCCGAGGGCGGCGAGATTGATTCACGGGGGGCGCTTCCTTCGCAGATGATGCACGCCCCGGCACGCCCCGAGGGCGCAGCATTCAAGCACTACATTCTGGCAGGCCGTGGGTTGATGCTGGATGACATGCCGGTTGGTGATGCCGCCAAGTATACCCGCCGCGCGCCGTCAGGCGATAAGGGCGGCATTGGAGGTGTACAGGGCGAACCTGCATTCCTGTCCGATGGGTTCGACCTTCTGGCGTGGGCCAGCGATCATGGCGAGTATTTCGACCTTCCCGCCTTTCTGGAAATGATCGGCTGGGACGTGCGCGGTCATGCTGGACGCGGCGTCGATATTCTCTGCTCGAATGCAGGCGATCATACCTCTGGCGAGGATATGGCATGGGCGGCTGCTGGGGACGGTGCAGATGAAACGGCGATTATCTACTGTCACCACGACCATTGCTCAGGCCTCTATACCTGCGATTTCTTGCGCCTAATCGAAGAACAGACCGACATGCCGCATGGCGAGTCGTTCTCTGCCCTCTTGTGCGACCTGATGTTCTACCCGTCAGAAGTGGACGGCGAGGCGGTGACGGTAGACCGCGCGGACTACGTGGACGAAGAAATCAGGATTGATTGGCTCAAGACCCCAGCCGCTGTGCACCGCGCTTTCAAGGCCCTGCCTGCTAACGCAGGCGCTGACCACCTCGCCGCGATCTATGCCGGTATTTGCAAGGCTGGTGAAGGCGGCAAGGCCGTCGCCATGTGGAGCGAGTTGGCTGAGGCGCATCTTGACGCCAACGGGCGGAAGCGCGTGGAGCGCCGGGGGCGCGAGATGCTGGACGCAGAGAAGGCCGCATACGCGGCGGACAAGGCGGCGGAGCGCCACACGGCTTATGCAAATGCTCTGGAAGGCGAGCCGGACAATGTCAGTCTCGACCCCGCCGAGCCGCTGGGGGGTGACATGGAAACGGCGTTGGCTACCCTTGGTCATCGTTACGCGCCCTGTGATCTGGGCGGGCATTTCCGCATCGTTCGCAAGCCGGACCTGAACGCCTTTAATTCCGAGTTCGATTCCACTATCGCGGTCTACCGTAAGGATGACTTTCTTCACCTGCATCTTGATCGGCAGATCATGGAAGGCGACAAGTTGGTTAACCCGGCGCAGACCTACCTTGAAACCGCCAAGCGCAAGAGCGGGCTTGTATTTGCCCCGCCTCCCACGGTGCCGGGTATGAATGATTTTAACATGTATCAGGGCCGGAAGCTCAAGGGCGTTCCGGGCGAGTACGGCGATAAGCGCGACTTCCCCGTGCTGCATGATTTTCTGTTGCGTATCGTGTGTGACGGCAGCGAGGAAAAGCTGGCGTGGCTGTTGCTCTGGATGGCCCACCTTGTCCAGCGCCCCGGAGAGAAGCCGGGGACGGGAATCATTGGCATCGGTAAGGGCGGGATCGGCAAGGGGCGCTTTGGGGCGCTGCTTTCTAAGCTTGCCGCACCGCATTTCAAGCAGCTTGAAAATGAGAAACATGTCCTTGGCCAGTTCGCGGGAGAACACCTGAGCAAGTGCGTGTTGGTGGTGGTGAATGAAGCTGTCTTCGGCGCGAACCCGAAGGTTTCCAGCACGCTGAAGGCACTTATGGACTCAGCCTCAATTCAGGTCGAGGTAAAGGGTTTTAGTCTTGTGACTGTTCCGTCCTTTACGCGCTTCTATTTCGACTCGAATGAGGCGGTGCCGGTCCTGATCGAAATGAACGGCTCGGAGCGGCGATATTTTGTGTTGCGGTTCGATCCTGCCGAGAAGGATGAGACTGCGTTTTTCAACACGCTGACCAGCGCGATTGAGGGCGAGGAAATGGCCATGCTGCTGGCCTATCTGGAACGGTACGACCCGGCGTCAGCCGGGTTCACTTGGGCAGACGTCCGCACCGCGCCCGAGACGCCCGAGCGTCGGGTCATGGGGTACAATTCAATGCGGCCTGCAATGCGCCGCGTCTTGACCGTATTGCGGGAGCGCGAAGCGACCTTGCGCGTTGCCGGTTACGACGAAACCTTCACCGCTGGAAAGGATGGTTTGCGCGTCCCGGTGGCAGCGTTCCGGGCCTACGTTGAGGGGGCGGGGAACAAGCACAATGCCGAGGACTCGGACGTAGTAGCGATGATTAAGCGGCTGTTCGGTGTGGAAATCGCAGAAAAGCGCGGGCGGTGCGGTGAGCATGGGGATATGCGGTTTTGGCTCTTCCCGCCTGAGGTGCTGGGCGAGAACGTGGACAAGGCATTGCTTGGGACCGAATGAGCGTCCCAGCGTCAGCCGGAGCTTTGAACCGCAGCCTCCATGCGCCTTCAAACCCTTGGAGACGTTTTAAACCCTTGGAGACGTTTTTCTCAACTATACTTAGCTCAAATGCTTCTGCCTCCAAACCTCCAAAGAATGTACCCGCTCCTGGAAATCCGGCGGGGACACACACACCCTCATATCCTTGGTGTGTGTCCCCTTCCAATTATTTTTAATTAGATTCTCTTGGAGGTTTGGAGCCAGTGCCGTTTGGCCCTTTATTTTTATGGTCGAAACCGCCTCCAAGGCCTTGGAGGTTACCTGGGGGTTCGGAGGTTGGCACAGCTACGCAGGCGTTTTAGTGCCAATGCAGATTGCCAACCGAACGCTGTATGTGTTTCAAACAAGCCAAGACAATTTTGGCGTCACCTCGACCAAAACCGACTGCAGCTATCTCTTCTGCAAGGTTCCCGTTTTCAAACTTTTCATACAGGCGCTTCATGGGCCAATGGTCCCATCCCATACGACCAGCGACGGGTGCCCAAAAGTGTCCCCTTCCGCCCTCTTCGCGAAGCATTTCCTCTAGGTTGTCCAGAGCGTAGTGGTCAAGAGTAGCGACTGCAGGTAGAAGCTCGCTCAGTAGATAGGTTTGGCTGAGAGCACGCTTGGCCCCTAGGAACGCCTTTGAATGCTGTTCAAAATAGGCACAAAGATGATCCGCCAAAGGGGCGCGGCGACGTTCAAATTCGGGCAGATGCCGCCAAGTGCTTTGCTCGCTCCCTTTCCAAGTCAGTGGCATCATGTTCTGTAGGATTGTTGCTTCCGGGTTGTGTTCATCCCAAATGCTCGCATTGAGTAATTCACGAAACTCTTTCCACCGACCCGAGTCGATGAGTGCCAATGCCATGGCCTGATACGCCAGAACTGCCGCGTACCCGCGAATGTTCAGATACACCACGGTTCCGCCGGTCTGAGGTTGAGAGACTTCCCATAAAGTCTTGATCGCTTCTGTAGCGTACTTGAGAAAGTTCGCATTCCCCCATACACCGGTTAGCCCGCAAATCTTCACTAGCCCTTCCGAAATACTTTCATAGGCGTTGACGCGCCTGTTAAACTCATCCTCAGACCACGGCTTTCCCGGCGCCATTTCGTCGCTCTCAAGCACTTCGATAATCTTCGAGACCTCACCATTTAGCAGGTCTGAAAACTGAATTCGGTATTCTGGCTTTGCCAAATATCGCTTCGCCCGGCTCACAAGCATATCAATCCCAACGGGATTCCGTCGCCTGCTTTGCTCCAGTGTCCGTACTCGCTCGCTCAGATCGACGAAAAACGAGTCCGCGTCCGCAATGGGGACTGTGATCCCGCCGCGCAGGTCTGATATCTCCTTGGCTTTGCCCTTCAAGTCACCGCGTGACGCCCAGAAAAGCGGGTAGCGCCGATTGGGCGCGCGCGTAACGGCGCTGCGCAATGCATGATCCCACTCGCCGGACCAACCGCAGATAATAAGACCGTACTCGTCAAAAATACGGTCTAGAAGACCGTTGAACTCTTCCGGGTACCCGTCAAGCTCTTCATCCGTATTCAGGATTCGCGTGTCCTTGTAGTCGCCGTGGACCTTGAAAACATAGCAGGCGGAATGGGCAAGAGGCTCCGCTCCCTTCAAGGTATCGACAGACGACACAACCGTTGGTTCAACACCCTCTTCACGAAGGGCGTTCTCGATTAGACGGTCAAAGTTGGTGGTCGCAATAACCCGCACATGGCCACTCCGCACCATACGCGCCACAGCCTTATGCGCATCTGTGGGCAGCTTTCGGCCCTCTTCGCGGTCTTCGTCGTCTGGTTCAATGTAGCTGTGCAGTATTGCCCTGCGTTCCGCCTGCGTGGTGGCAAGTTTAGCAAGAAGGTCCGAATAGTCAGGATCTTTGCCCTCTTTCTCGATATACCACTTGGCCCAATCCGCTTGCTCTTCTGCGCCTTCGGCCTCAGCAACCCGGCGGACAAGATCAAGCGTAATTTCCCAGCCGGTTGGTATCTCCGCAGCTCTGGAAATGCCCGAGCCTAGCATAAGGGCGAACACCCCTTTGTTTTCGTGTATTGAGAACGCGGCTTGCGTAATTGGATCACCGAACCCGACCATGAAAAACCCTCAATTCAAATTTTCATCTTTAGACGCTAACCTAAATGTCATATCGCCCGGCTTCTAAGGTGTCCACGACACAGCGATTACCCGCACTAGGCCCAACCCCCTGTCCAGCCGCCTTCGAGGCGTCGCATGTGAACATGCTCCGATGTGGCACATTGCTTACTGGTGCATAAATATCATATTCCAATCCGCTGCAAAACGCGCCCCTTCAACCTAAGCAATTGAAAGGACTCGCAAATCATGCTGACACATGCCATATAAAAAGCACAACGAACGATGACGTTTTTTATGGAGGCCTGCATGACCAAGAAGTATGTGATTTATCGCCGAGTCTCGACCGCCGCACAGGGTGAATCCGGGCTGGGACTTGAAGCTCAGGACCGCGATATCGCCCTCTTCTTGAATAACTATTCGGACGTTCCCTTTGAGGTACTGAGCATCTTCACAGACGTTCTGAGCGGCGCAAACGCGCACCGTCCGGAACTACAGAAGGCCATTGAGCAGGCGAAGAAAGAGGGTGCAGAATTGCTTGTCAGCAAGCTTGACCGCCTGTCCAGAAAGGTCAGCTTCATTGCGGCTCTTATGGACGATAAAGCCTTGAAAATAAGGGTTGCGAGCATGCCTAACGCTGACGCGTTCCAGCTCCATATCTATGCTGCGCTGGCGGAGCAAGAGCGCAACTTTATCAGCCTTCGCACCAAGCAAGCACTCGCCGCAGCCAAGGCCCGTGGTGTCATACTTGGAGGTCTTCGCGACAAGACAATGAAGCGAAATAGGGCAGTGCAAGAAGCCGCAGACGCGGCTGCTGACCGTGTCGCCTCAATCATTCTTCCAATGCGTGAATCCGGTTCGTCTTACCAGAAGATCGCAGACGCATTGAACACCGCGAAGGTGCCGACTCCGAGGGGCAAGAAATGGGCTGCAATGAGCGTCAAGAACGCCGCTGACAGGCTGACCAGCCGCGCCGCCTGACCAAGATGGTTCGGGGCCGCGCCAGCGGGCCTCAGAAGGGCTAAAAGGGGCTAATACCGGTGGAATCGGCATAACATGACGTAAGGTAAGGAGTAAGTTAATGGAGTTGTGCGGCGCGCGCTAGAGCACCCATTAAAGGTCTTTACAATAAAAGCTTTATGGGACCCGTCCATGGGGTATACACCCACCCCAAGAGCGGGCGCAGTAGCCGCCAGAACCTATGCAACTTAATTAACGGAAAAAGTTGCAGACTCCGCCTGATGAGGCCTGCAAGTTGCATCCGTGCAAAAAGCGAGAAACCTTTTCGACTGCGCGAGACTCTAACCGGGGGCCCCGCAGCCAAATACGCCCCCCGCTTGAAGCTCGTAAACTGGCGCTCAGAAAATCTTCGCCGAAACTGAGAATAGCGCGGCATGGGGTGTAATCCGTTCCGGCCCCTGTTTTTGCTGCACGGCTCAACCTCAGGCTAAATTTGGTATCTCTAGAGCAGTCAGTGATAACGCGACTTTCCCCCATTTGTCCGTGTATCCCGCTCCACGAGGTCCATTAACGGTTCCTGCAACAAGCATCCTTACCTTGTCCTTCTTTCTGAATCGAAATGCACGTGTGAGACCGCAGCTAGGCAGAATGAAGTAGAAGCCAAACTGATGCGAGAGTATTTCCACCAAGCTTCATATAGGTTGAGTCAACTTTTGCGGTCGAGAAGTTTGCGTCATCGGGCATAGGCATTCATTTGTTGGCATCAGGTCCCGCCAGCTATACAACTTCGAGTATAGCATCAAGGGACTGTGGATTTGCCTACAACAAGCACGAAAGAAAGCGTATCAGTCAGCTTTCACTATTTTGAAAAAGGCGTTCGTCAGGAAGACGGACAGTTTGAAGCGTCGAAATTCTTGAAGCAGGAATTTGACGATCTTACAGCGAAGATTGAAGCACAACCGGAACCTGATCTTAATGATCCTCACGATTTTGACAGCGTGAAGTTCGGTAAGATCGTACCGTTCCTAAAATTGGAAAAGGTTGATGACCGAACTTTCTTTGGCCAATTTCGCTCTGCATATTGGGGACACTCATTTGAAAACACTGAAAAGGGGAAAATTGCTGCGGAGACTCTCAATTTACGGAATTTTTGCTTTCTGCTATACTACTCAGAGAGCGGTCGTATCTACCTTGGCTGCCAGTATTTAGGGAACTACGGAGACTACACCTCACTTAGCCGATCACTATTGAAGATGTTGGGATTGGGGCCCAACGCTAGGGCCTGCTCGTACTTTTCAGAGGCAGAGGACTATATGAACACGATTCCTCAGGAAGTCAGGGTCACTTTATCGAGCAGCAATGAGGCTTTGGCAGCAGGAAATGTATTCAGCAGCGGCAGTATGGTGGCGTTTCGGAAATCGGGCAAGGATGAGGCTTTCGAACTCACTGTGCGGGAAAAGCTACTTTCAATGGTGGGTCAACCTGTCGCTGAGATAAAAAAGCAGGTGGCGGCGATGCTAAGCAAGAACGAGATTTTCTCTGTGGATGACGAGGACATCCGGGACTGTGTTGTTACCGTACGGAAAAAGAAGTCACGCAGCACAAAGACGGTGTATCTATTTGGGCACACGAGTAGGGCAACAAAGTTTCATCTCGACGTTGAGCTCGATGACGATGGCTGGCCACTTCTTGAGAAAGCAAAAGCAAAGATGGTTAAAAAGTTAGCAGACGAGATCATTAACAAGGTGATGGATGACTAATCTTGTCGAGATCGTTCGGCGGAACAACGATACTTTTTACGACAACCGCTCCAATCGAAGGAAAAGTGTCGTCCCAAGAATGCTGTCTTTCTTGGCAGCATCTCTCATCTTCGCTTGGGTGTTAGGAACCCCATCAGATGCAGCGGTCTCTGCAGTGATCACTGTGCAATCCATACTCGTAGGTTTTGGCTTCAGTGTGCTCTTTTTTCTGGTGAGTAGTGAGCGAGAAAAAGAGTTAGAAGCCGATAGTCTGGAAGACGAAGCTAGGCGGAAGCGGCTTAATGTCCTCTCCGACGAGCTATTTTTCAATATTTCTTACTATAACGTTACAACGTTTCTAAGCGTACTGCTTGCACTTCTTTTCGCATTCAACGCTTCGGGGCTCACCACCTTTACAAACAGCGCTTTCAATACTTTTCTTAGCCAAAATAATAGCTTAGAGATCTTTCGCCCGTATCTGGGCTTAGCTCACCGGCTACTAATTTCTGTTTTCTTTTTTGTTCTTATCGAAAGCGTGTTCACCTTTTATAGGATCGTAATCCGGGTGAATTTTTTCTTCGATCAAAAGAGGAAAGTGAACGCTCAGAAGGGATCCACTGCATAATGCTAGCAAATACGCAGATTCGAACAAAAATTGCGGGGACTTAAAAAGCGCTCCGGGAAACATCCTTACTACGGCCAAGACCAGTTTATCCTACAAGGCTGAGAAGGCCGAGAAACCAAGCCGCGCAAGTTGTTTGTGGCCGGCATAATTGAAATGAGATTTGTCGGACTACCCGCACCCGGTTTATATTCATTACTTATACGATGAAATTCTATTTGGATTAGAACTTTGGCGATTAAATTTATTCCATATGAAGTTTACCACGAGATGCTCCTGCTACGTCACGAGTGGGCAATGGGCTACCACCTAGTCGCCCAAAAAAACACAGAGACTGTTTCACTAGTGATAGGCGGAACGATACTTGTCGATATGGACGAAGACTTACCGCAGATTGCCACATGGCTTGCAAAGGCAGGATGGCTCGGTGCACAATATGATATCTTGAGCGCAGCTACGGCTCCATTTGACTACCACATCCACGCATTCGACAAATGGTGCGAGTCTCTTGACTCGGCGGACTACGAGGACCTTCTGCCTGTCGATGCGAATATACATTTCAGATTTCTGCTTGACCCGTTTGACCCAGCCACCACCCCAAGAGGGCCAAAGCCTTCAATGTCTAGTAGTGGAAGACCGTTAGTTCATGGGCATCTACCTTTCACCGGACATACAACTCAAGGGACAGTTTTTTTCCGGGCAGAGCCGTTCCCCCGTAGTCGAGCTATAGACCCTAAGGGAGGGCGAGTATCTGCTGGCCAAGGATTGTATGGCTTCCCTCCTTCAGAATGTCCGTTTATCCCTACTGGATTCGCCGCTGTCGGTCGGTACGCACTCCCAAATGTCGCACCTTCTATTTTCCGTTGGGAACTAAGACCTCCTGCCAATATTCTTTATAGCGCCGGCGCTTCTGTTCCTCTCTTTGGACAAGCGGGGGGAGGCGTGGAGATCTGCATCGAGGCCGATTTTGATAACGTGGGTCACATAGCCAACCCAGTGGTACTTCCGAGTATGTAAGATCTACCTGTCAACCGGAACTCAATCCGCAACTGACCATCCGGCAGTAAATTCTATGTACTACCCAGAAAGCCCTCACTCGGGCTACGCCTCTGTATCCGCCATTGGCGGACCAGCGTTGGGACTAACAGGATAGAAAAACTTATGGAGTCTTATAGCTTGTTCGTGGTTCGCCGTCAGAGGCATACGGTCTAGGCGGTCGGCTGGAACTCCACCCTCCAAGGTCAAACTGAAACAAACCTAGCTGGGGTTCGCTGATCGACACTTCAGTCCCAAGCTTCCTTAATCCGCTAGCCAAGACGATCAGGGAGGCGACCACGAAGAGGTTTTTAGCAGACCCGAATCGAACGCAAGTGGCCCTGCCCCGCTACTCCGCCTGCTACCCTTTTACGCCCCTCCTGCTACTCTTCTCAGAACGGTGCTCGTTTTTTCTGTTTTATTTTCAGAGACTAAGGGGAGGGAGGAAATGGTGGGTGATAAGAGATTTGAACTCCTGACATCTTCGATGTGAACGAAGCGCTCTACCACTGAGCTAATCACCCTTGCGGGGCGAAGTAGCCAATTGCGGCGCGGCTTGCAAGAGGGTTTGGCGCAAAAACTGTCGCGAGATGCGGCACGGCCTGCCCCATTGTGAATACGAAAAACGCGCGCCCCGAAAGGCGCGCGTTCATGACATTCTGACAGGCCGCTCCGCCTTAATGCGTGGTCGTGGCATCCACGCCTGCGGCACGGGCCTTCATCGCCGCGGCCTCGGCGGCCTCTTGGGCGGCTTCGTCCCAATCGATCGCTATCGGCTTGCTCACCAGCGCATGCTCCAGAACTTCCGAAACATGGCCCACCGGGATGATGGTCAGCCCCTCTTTGACGTTGTCGGGGATGTCCGGCAGGTCTTTCTCGTTCTCCTTGGGGATCAGCACCGTGGTGATGCCGCCGCGCAGGGCCGCGAGAAGTTTCTCCTTCAATCCGCCGATCGGCATGGCGTTGCCGCGCAAGCTGACCTCGCCGGTCATGGCGATGTCGCGCCGCACCGGGATCTGCGTCAGCACCGAGACAATCGAGGTGACCATCGCCAGACCGGCCGAGGGACCGTCCTTGGGGGTGGCGCCGTCAGGCACGTGCACGTGGATGTCCAGCGTGTCGAACTTCGGCGGCTTGACCCCGATCTGCGGAGAGATCGATCGGACATAGGAGCTGGCCGCGTCGATACTTTCCTTCATCACGTCGCCGAGCTTGCCTGTGGTCTTCATCCGGCCCTTGCCCGGCAGGCGCAGCGCCTCGATGCTCAGAAGCTCGCCGCCCACGGAGGTATAGGCCAGCCCGGTCACAACGCCGATCTGGTCCTTCTCCTCGGCCAAGCCGAAGCGGTGCTTGCGCACGCCGAGGTAGTCTTCGAGGTTGTCGCCGGTGACGGTGACGCTCTCAGCCTCCTTCTTGACGATCTTGGTCAGCGACTTGCGCGCCACCTTGGCGATCTCGCGCTCAAGATTCCGCACGCCAGCCTCGCGGGTATAGTAGCGGATCATGCCGGTCAGGGCGGAGTCCTCAATCTTGAACTCCTTCTCCTTCAGGCCGTGGTTCTTGACCTGCTTGGCCACCAGATGCTGCTTGGCGATCTCGCGTTTTTCGTCCTCGGTGTAGCCCGACAGCGGAATGATCTCCATCCGGTCCAAGAGCGGCCCGGGCATGTTGTAGCTGTTCGAGGTGGTCAGGAACATCACGTTCGACAGGTCGTATTCCACTTCGAGATAGTGGTCCACGAAGGTGCCGTTCTGCTCCGGGTCGAGCACTTCGAGCATGGCCGAGGCCGGGTCGCCACGGAAGTCCTGCCCCATCTTGTCGATTTCATCGAGTAGGATAAGCGGGTTCGTGGTCTTGGCCTTCTTCAGCGCCTGGATGATCTTGCCGGGCATGGAGCCGATGTAGGTCCGACGGTGGCCGCGGATCTCGGATTCGTCGCGCACGCCGCCCAGCGAGATGCGAATGAACTCGCGCCCCGTGGCCTTGGCGACCGATTTGCCCAAGGAGGTCTTGCCGACGCCCGGAGGGCCGACGAGGCACATGATCGGGCCTTTCATCTTGGTCGAGCGCTGTTGCACGGCCAGATACTCGACAATGCGCTCCTTGACCTTCTCAAGGCCATAGTGATCGTCATCGAGAACCTTTTGCGCGCGGCCCAAGTCCTTCTTCACGCGGGATTTCACACCCCACGGGATGGACAGCATCCAGTCGAGGTAGTTGCGCACCACGGTGGCCTCGGCCGACATGGGCGACATGTTCTTGAGCTTCTTCAGCTCGGCCTCGGCCTTCTCGCGGGCTTCCTTGCTCAGCTTGGTCTCGGCGATCTTGGCTTCGAGTTCGGCAACTTCGTTCTTGCCGTCCTCGCCGTCGCCCAGCTCCTGCTGGATCGCCTTCATCTGTTCGTTCAGATAGTATTCGCGCTGCGTCCGCTCCATCTGGGACTTCACGCGGGTCTTGATCTTCTTCTCGACCTGCAGCACGGACATCTCGCCCTGCATCAGGCCGTAAACCTTCTCAAGCCGCTCGGAGATGCTGAGCGTCTCCAGCAAGTCCTGCTTCTGCTCGACCTCGATGCCGAGGTGACCGGCCACGAGATCGGCCAGACGTGCAGGCTCGGCGCTTTCGCCAACGGCTGCGAGCGCTTCCTCGGGGACGTTCTTCTTGACCTTGGCGTAGCGCTCGAACTCATCAGCCACGGTGCGCAAAAGCGCTTGCGTGGTGGCCGCGTCACCCGGCATCTCGGTCAGATACTCGGCGCGGGCTTCGAAGAAATTGTCGTTCTCAAGGTATTCGGTGATGCGCACCCGCGCCTGCCCTTCGACCAGCACTTTCACGGTGCCATCGGGCAGTTTCAGCAGTTGCAGCACATTGGCCAGCACACCGGCCTTGTAGATGCCGGATGTGTCGGGATCATCCTCGGCGGGGTCGATCTGGCTCGACAGCAGGATTTGTTTATCGTCCGCCATCACCTCTTCAAGGGCGCGGACAGATTTTTCGCGGCCAACGAAAAGCGGCACGATCATGTGGGGAAACACGACGATGTCGCGCAGCGGAAGCACCGGGTAGGATGCGTTCAGTGGCTCTAACATGCTCAATTCCTTATCTTAGCAAGACATCCGGGCCCCTGTTATAGGCGGCCTCTGACATCCCCTTTTCTGGACAGGACATGTGTGCATCCCATCCGCCTGTTTCAATCCCTTGCGGGCTATTCGGCCGCCATCATCGCGCTTCGGCGGGGTGGAGGCAAGCGCGCGATGGGGTGAATTCGCCCCAATTGCACGCGTCGTAAGACAGGGGCGCCGCGCGGGCGCCCCTGATCGGTCAGGCTTCAGCCTGTTCCAGCGTCGGATAATCGGTAAAGCCTTCACGCCCACCGCCGTAGTAGGTATCGGTATCGCCCTCGTTCAGCGGCCCGTTCATCTGCCAGCGGCGCGGCAGATCGGGGTTGGCGATGAAGGGGCGGCCCACGGCGATCAGATCGGCCTTATCCTCGGCCACGGCCTTGATCGCCATCTCGCGGTCATAGCCGTTGTTGGCCATGTAAGGCCCGTCAAAGAGCGCCCGCAGCGCGGCGATGCTTTCGCCTTCGTCCAACTCGCGCGAGCCGCCTGTCGCGCCTTCGACAAGGTGCAGATAGGACAGGTTGTAGCGGTTGAGCCCCTTCACGACATATTCAAAGGTCTCTTGCGGATTGGCGTCTTCGATCCCGTTGGCGGGCGAAAAGGGCGAGAGGCGCAGCCCCACATGTTCGCCGCCCCAGACTTCCGTCACCGCATCCAGCACCTCGAACAGCAGCCGCGCGCGGTTTTCCACGCTGCCGCCATAGGCGTCCTCGCGTTTGTTGCTGCCGGTTTTCAGGAATTGATCCAGCAGATAGCCATTGGCCCCGTGAACCTCGACCCCGTCGAAGCCAGCTTTCTTGGCCATCTCGGCGGCATGGGCATAGTCGGCGACCAGACGCGGCATCTCATCCAATTCAAGCGCGCGTGGCTCGGAGGTATCCTCGAACCCATTGGCGGTGAAGGTTTTTACGCCAGCGCCGATAGCAGAAGGCGCGACAGGCTTGCCGCCATCGGGCTGTAGAGAGGTGTGGCTGATCCGGCCCACATGCCAAAGCTGGATGACGATCCGCCCACCTTCGGCATGGACCGCGTCGGTCACCTTGCGCCACGCGGCGACCTGACCCTTACTATGAATGCCGGGGGTCTGGAAATAGCCCTTGCCCTCGGGGCTGATCTGGGTGGCTTCGGTGATGATGATGCCCGCGCCGGCCCGCTGGCGATAATAGTCGACATGCATGTCCGAGACTTCGCCGGTCTCATTATCCGCGCGGTTGCGCGTTAGGGGGGCCATTACCAAACGGTTCTCGGCCGCGATCTCACCGGCGGTGAAAGGGGTAAAAAGCTTCTCGGTCATATTCGGGCCTTTCCTTGCAATAGAATGTGCAAGGCACCTAAGACCCCGCCACCTTGCAGCAAGGATCATCCGCACAAATTCCCGTGAGGCCGAAGCGCCCACCCCTCAGAGCGGGTCGATGTCACCTTGTTCGCGGCCTGCGTGGAAATCGGCCTGCCATTGGGTGAACCGCCCCGCCGCGATGGCCTCGCGCATGCCGGCCATGATGTCTTGGTAGTATTGCAGGTTGTGCCATGTCAGCAGCATGGACGAGATGATCTCTTGGCTGCGGAAGACGTGATGCAGATAGGCGCGCGAATAGTTGCGGCAGGCCGAGCAGCTGCAATTCTCATCCAACGGGCGCGGATCATCCTGATGCCGCGCGTTCTTGATGTTGAGCACGCCCCTCCGGGTAAAGACCTGCCCCGTACGGCCAGAGCGTGAGGGCAGCACACAGTCCATCATGTCGATGCCCCGCGCCACGGCACCGACGATATCGTCGGGCTTGCCCACGCCCATCAGGTAGCGCGGCTTGTCCTCGGGCAGCATGTCGGTCGAGAAATCCAAGGTAGAGAACATCGCCTGCTGCCCCTCCCCCACGGCCAGACCGCCGACGGCATAGCCGTCAAAGCCGATCTCGCGCAGCGCCTCGGCGCTTTCTTGGCGGAAGTCTTCTTCCAACCCGCCTTGCTGGATGCCGAACAGCATGTGACCGGGGCGGTCGCCAAAGGCCTCCCGGCTGCGCTTGGCCCAGCGCATCGACAGACGCATGCTTTCGGCGATGCGGTCCCGGTCGGCGGGCAGCGCCGGGCATTCATCGAAACACATGACAATGTCGGAACCCAGAAGCTCCTGAATCTCCATCGAGCGTTCCGGCGTGATCTCATGCTTGGAGCCGTCGATGTGGCTTTTGAAAGTCACGCCGCGTTCAGTCAGCTTGCGCAGGCCAGCAAGGCTCATCACCTGGAAACCGCCACTGTCGGTCAGGATCGGCTTGTCCCAATTCATGAACTTATGCAGCCCGCCCAAGGCGGCCACACGCTCTGCCGTGGGGCGCAGCATGAGGTGGTAGGTATTACCCAGCAGAATGTCCGCGCCGGTGGAGGCCACGCTTTCGGGCATCATCGCCTTGACCGTCGCCGCTGTGCCCACCGGCATGAAGGCAGGCGTGCGGATCTCGCCGCGCGGGGTTTGGATCACGCCGCTGCGTGCCTTGCCGTCCTGCGCGTGTTTGGTGAATCCGGTGCTGGTCATACGCTGCCCTCTCTGCCTGCGACTGGCGCGATAAACCAGTGGCGGGAAACATGCAATAAAGCCGAAATAGCCCAGATTGCACGAGAATGGTATCGTTCAAAGGATAACGGGCTTGGTGCTTGGCCGGGCTGGATCGCCGCCGCTTGATCACCCCCAACGCATTCCTGCGCACGCTTTGAAGCCAGCAATCCAACTATGCGCGGCTCGCTACGCGCAACCTCAACGCAGCCCAAAGCGCGCAAATAGCGTTTCAAAGCGCCGCGTAGCCTTGAATTGCCCGAACCCCCGCTACATTGCGCTATCCATGCAGCGGCTTGCCTTACTCCCACGCGCTTTCGCGACTGTGTTTCCTCGTTTTCTGGGGGCCTTCGTGCTGGCGATTGCGCTGCTGACGGGGGCCGCCACCGGGCAGGCGCAGGAGAAATGGTTTCAAACGACCGAGCTGAACCCCGGCCTGCCGCCCCCGCCTGAGACGCTGGACCGCGGTACGCCAATGGCGGCGTTGGAAAGTTTCATCTACCTCACCGACAATGGGCACTATTCGGACGCGGCCCATATCCTTGACCTGTCGGACCTGCCCCAAGGGGATCAGGCGATTATTGGGGCCGAGCGCGCTTTTCAACTTTCCGTTCTGATGGAGCGCAAGGTCGTCGTGCCATGGCGCAGGCTGGCGGACCGGCCCGACGGCTGGCTCTCAGGCTCGGCCGAGGACAATGACACCGGGCGCGTGCGCCGCTCGCTCTTGATCGACCGGTTGGAACTGGGCGGCCATGACGTGCCGCTGCGGCTCAACCGGATCAAACCCGGTGAGGATGCCGAGCCGGTCTGGGTCTTCTCGCGCCAGAGCATCGACAACATTCCGCATCTGCACGCGCAGTATGGCCCGACAGACCTTGAGACGATGCTGCCCGACTGGCTGCGCATCCGCGCCTTTTGGGGCATGTACCTGTGGGAGGTGCTGTTCCTGCCTTTGCTGGTCGTCGTCGCCCTGACAGCCGGTTGGTTCGCCTTTAGCATCATGCGCCGCCTCGGACAGGCCGCCAAACGCCGCTGGATGCGCTTTGTGCTGCGCTCCTTCCGCTGGCCCGCCGCCATCGTGCTTTGCGCGGCAATCATCGGCACGGCCACCAGCCGGGTCTTGGTTGTCTCGGGCTTTATTGACGCGGTGCTGAGCCCGATTTTGCTGATCGCCTATGTTACCGCCGCCGCCCTCGCCATTGTCTTTACCTTTGACGAGATCTTTGACCGGATCAGCCCCAACAACGCCTATGAGCTTGCCGATCCGATGAATGCCCATATGCGCTCCATCGCCACGACAATCGCGGCGGCGCGCAAAGGGGTGATCGTGATCGCCGTGCTGGTGGCCTCGGGGGTGATCCTCGTTTCCAGCAACGCGGACAACACCATTGGCCTGTCGCTGCTGGCCTCTGCCGGTGCGGTGACCATCGTCTTGGGTTTCGCCGCGCGTGAGGTTCTGGGCAATATCCTCGCCTCTATCCAGATTGCGCTGAACCGCTCTGCACGGATCGGGGACCAACTGATCTTCGAAGGGCATTTCTGCACGGTCGAGCAAATTCACTTTACTTACGTGCAACTGCTCAACTGGAACGGCACCCGGCTGATCGTGCCGGTCAGCTATTTCGTCTCCGACGCTTTTGAAAACTGGTCGATCGAGGATCACGCCATGGTGCGCCCCATCATTCTGACCCTGTCGCAAAACGCCGATGTGGCAGCCCTGCGCCGCGTGTTCTTTGACCTCTTGGCCCGCGAAGACCCTGATGATGTCAAACCGATGGACAAGGCCAAGGTGCATGTGCTCGACCAAGATGCCTTTGGCATCAAGGTGCGCTTCGAGTTGCCCACCGACAATGCCGCGACCTTTTGGGATATCGAATGCCGCGTGCGTGAGGAACTTCTTGCCGCCGCCGCACGGATGGAGAAAGAAGACGACGTCCGCATGTTGCCCCCCGCCCCTGCGGATATGGGCACCCCCTGACATCGCGCCGCTTGATGCAGCCCCTGCCGCAGGTTAGGCAGGCAGACCAATGACCCAAGGAGCAGGCAATGGAAAAACTCACATTCGGTTGGGAAGAATGGGTTGCCCTGCCCGATCTTGGCCTGCCCGCGATCAAAGCCAAAGTCGACACCGGCGCGCGCACCTCGGCGCTGCATGCCCATGACATCGAAGTTTTCGGCCCCGCCTCCAAACCCAAGGTGCGGTTCAACGTGCATCCCATCGCCGGGCGCGAAGATATCTCGATCACCTGTTCCGCCCCGATCATCGACCGGCGCGAGGTGACCTCTTCCAACGGCGAGTCAGAGCAACGTTTCGTCATCGCCACCACGCTTGAGGTCGGCGGCCAAAGCTGGCCCATCGACGTGACCCTGACCAACCGGGGCACCATGACCAGCCGCATGTTGCTTGGCCGTCAGGCGCTGACCGAACATATCAACATCTCGGCCACCGAACGGCGTTTGCAGCCTGACCTGAATTACGACGTCTACCATACCGCCAGCCTGCGCCACAAAGCGCCGCAGCGGGCGCTGCGCATCGCTGTGCTGAGCCGGGAAGACAACTATTCCACCCGCCGGCTGGTCGAGGTGGGCGAAGCGCGCGGCCATGTGGTTGAGGTGATCGACACCACGCGCTGCTATATGGCGATCAACCAACTCGCCCCCGAGGTGCATTACGACGGCAAGCGTCTGCCGCGCTACGACGCGGTGATCCCGCGCATTGGCGCGTCGATCACCCCCTATGGCACCGCCGTGATCCGCCAGTTCGAGACGATCGGCACCTATTGCGTAAACGGCTCTGCCGGGATCACCGCGAGCCGCGACAAGCTGCACGCTCATCAGGTCTTGGCCGCTAAAAAGATCGGTATGCCGACCACGGCCTTTGCCGCATCGCCGAAAGACACCTCCAACCTGATGGCGCTGGTGGGCACCGCGCCGCTGATCGTGAAGCTGCTGGAGTCGACCCAAGGCAAGGGCGTCGTGCTGGCGGAGACCAAGAAGGCCGCCGAGTCGGTGATCGACGCCTTCCGTGGCCTGCGCGCCAACTTCCTCGTGCAGGACTTCGTCAAGGAGGCCGCCGGTGAAGACATCCGCTGCCTCGTGGTGGCGGGCAAGGTCGTGGCGTCCATGAAACGCACGGGCGCCGAGGGGGACTTCCGCTCAAACCTGCACCGGGGCGGCTCGGCCAAGGTCGTGCGCATCTCGAAAGAGGAACGCGATACCGCCGTGCGCGCCGCCCGTGCCTTTGGCCTAGGCATCGCCGGGGTCGATCTGCTGCGGTCGGAAAGCGGGCCAAAGGTGCTTGAGGTCAACTCCTCCCCCGGGTTCGAGGGGATCGAGAATGCCACCAAGAAAGACATCGTCGGCAAGGTCTATGATGAGATCGAGGCCCGCGTAAAGCCACAGCCCGCGCGGCGTCGCAAAGGCGGATAACGGGGGCGGCAGCAGCCCTGCCTGGCTCGGGGCCACTTTACGCCCCTGCCCGCAATCCCTATATAAAACGTCGAGAATGATGCGAGGCAAGAGATGACCGAACAGACCCAACCGCTCGAAGGGACACCGCTGATTGCGCCCTCCTCCACCGATCACCCGCTCTATGAGCAGGTCGTTGAGGCTTGTCGCACGGTCTATGACCCCGAAATCCCAGTGAATATCTATGAACTGGGGCTGATCTACACCATCGACATCAACGACGAGAATGAAGTCGACATCAAGATGTCGTTGACCGCGCCCGGCTGCCCCGTGGCCGGTGAGATGCCCGGCTGGGTTGCCGATGCGGTCGAGCCGATTGCCGGGGTCAAGCAGGTCAATGTGGCACTGGTTTGGGAGCCGCCTTGGGGCATGGACATGATGTCGGACGAAGCCCGTCTCGAACTGGGCTTCATGTAACCGACAGTCTCGCAGCGCGAACAACAGACGCCGCCGATGCAACTCATCGGCGGCGTTTTCTTTTGGCCGCTTCCCGCCGAGCGGGGTCACCGCGGATTGTTCATTTGACTGACATGATCCGGTCGTGAAACCGTTACATCGGGCACCCATAGAAGCCCCAGAACTTCATTCACGAACGGATAACATTATGCGAACACTTGTTTCTCTCGCCGCTCTGGCCCTCGCGCCCGGCATGGCGCTGGCCCAGGCCGATGCTGCCGCGACCCCGGTCGAATACGGCCCCCGTCCGGCCTATCTGGTGGACAGGCTGCCCGAGGGCGCATTGAAGGACAAGCTGGCCTCCTGCATGGGGCAAGACGCCACCAAAACCGATTTCTCCATCGGCCACCGTGGCGCGCCGCTGATGTTTCCTGAGCACACCGTGCAATCCAACGTCGCCGCCGCGCGCATGGGCGCAGGCATTCTGGAATGCGACGTGACCTTTACCGCCGATCATGAGCTGGTCTGCCGCCACGCGCAGAACGACCTGCACACCACGACGAACATCCTCGTCTCCGATCTGGCCGAGAAATGCACCACCAGCTTTACCGCAGCTTCGGGCGACACGCCCGCCAGCGCCGAATGCCGCACCTCCGACATCACCTTGGCCGAGTTCCGCACCCTGACGCCCAAGATGGACAGCGCCGACAAGACCGCCACCACCGCCGAAGACTATCAGGGCGGTGTCGCGAATTGGCGCACCGAGCTTTACAGCGACAAGGCCGATCTGATGACCCATGCGGAATCGATCGAACTGTTCAAATCTCTGGGCGCCAAGTTCACGCCTGAGCTGAAATCCCCCTCCGTCGAGATGCCGCACGAGGGTTTCTCTCAGGAAGACTACGCGCAGAAACTGGTGGATGAATATGTCGCCGCAGGTATCCCCGCCTCCGACGTTTGGCCGCAGTCCTTCAACCTCGAAGACGTGCTTTACTGGGTTGAGAACACACCGGAATTCGGCAAACAGGCTGTCTATCTGGTGCAATGGTCCGACGGTTTCGATGAGCAAAACCCCGAGACTTGGGCCGAGGATTTCGCCGATCTGAAAGCCAAGGGCGTGAACTACCTTGCCCCCTCGCTCAACATGATGCTGACCAATAAGGACGGCGCCATCGCCGCATCCGAATACGCCATGGCCGCGAAAGAAGCAGGGCTGACCCTGATCGCATGGACGCTGGAGCGCTCCGGCCCGCTCGCCTCGGGTGGCGGTTGGTACTTCCAGTCGGTCAATGACATCGTGAAAGACGACAGCGACTATCTGGTGGCGCTGGATGTGCTGGCCCAAGACGTAGGCGTGGCCGGTGTCTTCTCTGACTGGCCCGCGACCGTGACCTATTACGCGAACTGCATGGGCCTCTGATCGGTCCTAGCCGTTAGAACGCCGTAAGGGCCGCCCCCTTTCGGGCGGCCCTTTTCCGTGGCCGGGCTTGCATGGATTTCACCTTCCTGCGACATTGCGGGAAACAAGGGGCAAGCCATGGAAACTTGGGCAATTTTTACCGGCGATATCGTGAAATCCTCCGCGATGAGCCGGGCGGAGTTGGATGCCATTTTCGCGCGCCTTGACGACGCCGCCGAGGCGCTGACTGCTTGGCAAGGCCAGCCCGCCCGGATGACCCGTTTTCGTGGAGATGGCTGGCAGATGGCCGTGGCGTCCGCCTTCACCTTCCGCGCCGCCCTCGTCCTACGCGCCACCGTGCGCCGCTGCGGCAAGACCGCCGACACCCGCTTTGGCATCGGTATCGGCCCCGCGCATTTCGCAGGTAACGACCTATCCCGCGCGGACGGAGCGGCACTGGTCAGCTCCGGCCACGCGCTCGACAACATGCCCCGCGCGCGGCGCATGCACGCGCCCGACGCCCCCCTTGCCCTGCGCGTAGCCCTACCGCTCGCCGACCGGATCGCGGGCGGCTGGACCAAGCGCCAAGCCGAGGTCGCCTACTACATGCTGGCCCCCGAACCACCCCTGCAGGTGGAGCTTGCGCGGGAGTTCGACCTGACGCAGCAGAGCGTACAGGGCCATGTGGACGCGGCGGGGATAGATGAGTTGCGGGAGGTTTGCGAGGTTCTGGAAACGCACAAAACAGCCCTTTAAGCCTGTTTTATCAAATTACACCCAAATTAGGCTGTTAAACACCATAAGAAAACGCTTGCCCCGGCTCGCCATGGCTTTTCAAATGGACGCCATCACCAACTACCGGAATTTCTATGACCGAACAGGCCATCGCCACCGCTCTCGCCTGCCTGATCGCTCACTTGCTGGCCGATTTCGTTTTTCAAACCAATGCGATGGTCGCCGCCAAGCGCAAGCCGCAGATGCTGCTGCTCCACGGCGCTATCGTCTTTGCCCTGACCGCGCTGGCCCTCGGCGGCAGTTTGATGCCCGCCGCCCTCCTCGCGCTTGCCCATACCGCAATTGATGCGCTTAAGACCTACGCCGTGTCGGAGCACAAGCGCGACCGGCTTTGGCCCTACCTTACCGATCAACTCGCCCATCTCATCACCATCGTAGCCCTTGTCCACTATGCCCCCGACGCCTTTGCCCGCGGCATCTGGGCCGACCACAGCAGCATGCTCATCCCGCCCGCCCTGTTTATCGCGGGGCTGATCACCGCGACGCTCGCAGGCGGTCCCGCCGTGGGTGGTTTGATGCTGCCGCACAAGGCGCAGGCCCAACCGGATGGGCTGGAGAATGCGGGCCGGATGATCGGCCTGCTGGAACGCGCGTTGATCTTTCTAATGGTCGTGATCGGCGAGCCTGCGGGCATCGGTTTTCTCATCGCGGCAAAGTCGATTCTGCGCTTTGACACCGTGAAAAAGAACCAGAAGATAAGCGAATACGTGATTATCGGCACGCTGGCCTCTTTCGGCTGGGCGCTCATCGCCGCCTTCGCCACCAAGGCCGCAATGAATTCCTTCTGACGGCTTGAGATCGCCGCGCCGCACCCCTATCTTGGCGGCATAGGAGATTTGTGATGTTTGGCATTCCCGGCAAGCAAGCCGTTACCATGACCCCCAAAGCCGCTGGCCAGATTGCGAAGTTGATGCAATCGGCGGGCCACGCCGGGCTGCGCATTGGCGTCAAGAAAGGCGGCTGTGCTGGCATGGAGTACACCATGGAATACGTCGAAGCGACCGACCCCAATGATGAGGTGGTCGAACAAGACGGCGCGCGGGTGATGATCGCCCCCATGGCGCAGATGTTCCTCTTCGGCACCGAGATTGACTATGAAACCACGCTGCTCGAGTCCGGTTTCAAGTTCCGCAATCCCAATGTGACCGAAGCCTGCGGCTGCGGCGAATCGATTAAATTCGACGAAAGCCTCGGCGCGAAGTAGGCGCGCCGATCGGCCCCGGCCTTGACGAAAGGCCGCGGGCCTGCGAACTGATCTGGCAACATTAACAGATCAGGACGGAACCGATGCGCCCCAAAATCGCCGCCGGCAACTGGAAAATGAACGGCACCGCCGCCGCGCTGACAGAGCTTCACAGCCTTGCTACCGGCCTGCCCGAAAACCCGCCGCAGGTCGTGATCTGCCCGCCCAGCACCCTCCTCTTTCGCGCCACCGACGCCACCCATGGCAGCCCGATCCAGATCGGCGCACAGGATTGCCATGCCGAAGAAGCGGGCGCCTACACGGGCGATATCTCTGCCGCGATGGTTGCCGACAGCGGTGCCAGCCACGTGATCCTCGGCCATTCCGAGCGCCGCGATGCACACCGCGAGACCGATGCCGATGTGCAAGCCAAGGCGCGGGCCGCATGGGGTGCCGGTCTCACTGCCATCGTCTGCATCGGCGAAAGCGAGGCTGAGCGGGAGGCAGGCCAGACCCTCGACATTATCGGCGCGCAGCTCGACGGCTCCCTCCCCGATGCCGTGGAGGCCCAGAACACCGTTATCGCCTATGAGCCGATTTGGGCCATCGGCACCGGCAAGGTCCCCAGCATTGCGCAGATCAAAGAGGTGCATGATTTCATCCGCACCCGCCTGATCGGCCGTTTCGGCGCGGAGATCGGCAATGCGCTCCCCCTGCTCTACGGCGGGTCGGTAAAGGCTGCCAATGCGGTCGAAATCTTCGCCGTCGAAAACGTCGATGGCGCGTTGGTCGGCGGGGCCAGCCTCAAGGCCGAGGATTTCGCGCCCATCGTGACGGCCCTCGCCCAGTCCTAAGCCAATGCGGGGCGGCGAAGACACCCGCCCTCTTACAGCGGCAGCATCGTCGTCGATTTGATCTCTTCCATCGACAAAAGCGCCGTGACGTTATGCACCTTCACCTCTGAAATCAGCGCCTGATAAAAGACGTCATAGGCCCGCGCGTTCTTGACCCGCACCTTTAGGATATAGTCGATATCCCCCGCCAGACGGTGCGCCTCCTGCACCTCGGGCCGGTCTTTCAACGCCTGCAAAAACGCCGCCTGCCAAGCCGCCTCATGCTCTGACGTGCGGATCAGGACAAAGAAACAGGCCTCGAACCCGAGCGCTTCGGAATCCAGCACCACGGTCTGCTGGCCGATGACCCCGGCTTCGCGCAGCTTGCGTATCCGATTCCACACCGGCGTTTTCGAAGACCCCACTTCACGGGCAATATCGTCCAGCGATTGGCTCGCATCCCGTTGCAGCTGCGCCAAAATCTTCCGGTCGGTCTCATCAATTCGGACAGTCATTCTCTTCTCTCTCGTCCCGGCAGGACGTTCACACTCAACCTGCGGCCAAAGCGAACGCATGTTCTTATCTGCGCCAGCATATAGCCAATTATCGGGAATATTTCCTATATAAGAGGTCACGTCAAACAGAATACAGGGCGCATCATGGATCACTTTCCCATCTTCCTCGCCACCCGCGGGCAAAAGATCCTCCTCTCCGGCGGCGGCGAAGCCGCTCTGGCCAAGCTGCGTCTGCTGATGAAAACCGAAGCGGCGCTGCATGTCTTCGCCCCCGACCCGGCGGCAGAGATCGTCGACTGGCAAGCGGCGGGCAAGCTCACCCTGCACCGCCGCCCCCTCACCGCCGCCGATCTCCCCGGCGCGCGGCTGTTCTACGCGGCGGATGAAGATGACGCGCTGGATGCTGAAAACGCCGCGCTGGCCCATGCGGCGGGCGTGCTGGTCAATATCGTCGACAATCTGCACGACAGCGAATTCATCACCCCCGCCATCGTCGACCGCGATCCGGTGACCGTGGCCATCGGCACCGAAGGCGCCGCCCCGGTGCTGGCCCGCGCCATCAAGGCCGATTTGGAAGAGCGTCTGCCCGTCACCCTCGGCCCGCTGGCGCGCATCGGCAAAGGCTTTCGCAAGCTGGCCGATGCCCTGCCCATGGGCCGTGCGCGCCGTGATTTCTGGCGGGAGTATTATTTCGCCACCGGCCCCCGCGCCATGGCTGAGGGCAAGGATACCGTGCGCCCGGCGCTGAAAACCCTGCTGCACACCCACCTCACCCGCAAAGCCCGCGAGGGCCATGTGGCCTTCGTCGGAGGCGGCCCGGGCGACCCGGAACTGCTGACGCTCAAGGCCCGCCGCGCGCTGGATGAGGCCGATGTGGTGATCTACGACCGGCTGATCAGCCCCGAGATCCTCGAACTCGCCCGCCGCGAGGCGCTGATGATCGACGTGGGCAAAGAGGGCTTCGGCCCCTCCACGGCCCAAGAGCACATCAACGCCCTGCTGGTCGAACACGCGCAAAGCGGCGCGCAGGTGGTGCGGTTGAAATCCGGCGATGCCACGGTCTTTGGCCGGCTCGACGAAGAGATCGACGCGGTCGACGCCCATAGCATCGGCTGGCACATCGTGCCCGGCATCACCGCCGCCTCCGCCGCCGTGGCGGGCATCGGGCAGAGCCTGACCAAACGGGGCCGCAATGCCTCGGTCCGCTTCCTCACGGGGCATGACATGAAGGGTTTCGCCGATCACGACTGGGCCGCCCTCGCGCGCCCTAACGAAGTCGCCGCAATCTATATGGGCAAGAAATCCGCCCGTTTCGTCCAAGGCCGCCTGCTGATGCATGGCGCCGACCGCGCCACACCCGTCACCGTGATCGAAAACGCCTCGCGCGCCGATCAGCGGGTGCTGTCGACCACGCTGAACGATCTGCCGCGCGATCTGGCCGATGCCGAAATGACCGGCCCCGCGCTCACCTTCTACGGCCTCGCCCCGCGCGCCGCCGTCCAAGTTGCCACCGAAACCCCGCTAGAGGAGCTGGCCTGACATGCCCAAACCCTTCACCCCCAAGGTCATCACCGCCAATGCGCTGCTCGAAGGCGATGTCGTCTATCAAACCTCCACCGGCTGGACCCGCAAACTGAGTGAAGCCGAAGTCCTCACCGATGAGGCCGACGCCGACCTGCGCCTGATCGACGCACTAAGCCAGCAGGATTTGGTCGTCGGCGTCTACCTCGCGGATGTGGCCCCCGAAGCAGGCGGCCCCCGCCCCACCCATTTCCGCGAAGAGTTCCGCGCCACCGGCCCCTCGAACTACGCCCACGGCAAACAGGAGACCGTCTGATGTACAGCTACACCGAATTCGACGACAAATTCCTCGCCGAGCGCAACGCCCAGTTCCGCGCCCAAGTCGAGCGCCGCATCGACGGCTCGCTCACCGAGGATGAGTTCAAACCCCTGCGCCTGATGAACGGCCTCTACCTGCAACTGCACGCCTATATGCTGCGGGTGGCGATCCCCTATGGCACGCTGAACAGCGCCCAGATGGATCAACTCGCCTATATCGCCGAGCGGTGGGACAAGGGCTACGGCCATTTCACCACCCGCCAGAACATCCAGTACAACTGGCCCGAATTGCGCGATGTGCCCGATATGCTCGACGCGCTGGCCGAGGTGAAGCTGCATGCGATCCAGACCTCCGGCAACACGATCCGCAACGTGACGGCGGACCATTTCGCCGGGGCCGCCGCCGATGAGGTCGCCGATCCCCGCCCCGTGGCCGAGTTGATCCGTCAGTGGTCCACCGACCACCCGGAATTCCAGTTCCTGCCGCGCAAGTTCAAGGTCGCCGTCACCGGCGCCGCCGCCGACCGTGCGGTAATCAAGGCCCATGACATCGGCCTGCGCATCGTCGAACGCGATGGCGAGCAGGGTTTCGAGGTCATCGTCGGCGGCGGTCTTGGCCGCACCCCGATGATCGGCAAGGTGCTCTATGATTTCGTGAAGTATGAGGACCTGCTGCCCACGCTCGAAGCCATCGTCAGCGTCTACAACGTGCTCGGCCGCCGCGACAATAAGTACAAGGCGCGCATCAAGATCACCGTGCACGAGAACGGCATCGAAGACATCCGCGCCCGGGTCGATGCGCAATATGCGCTGATCCGCGACCAGTTCACCGGCATCGACCAGCAAATGCTGTCGCGCATCGAAGCTGACTTTGCAGCGCCTCAATTCAAAACCGCATCCCTCGCGACTTACGAATCTGCCTATACCAACGATCCCGTCTTCCGCGCCTGGGCCGACACCAACCTCGCCCAGCACCGCGCGCCGGGCTATGCCATCGTCTCGATCAGTCTCAAAGCGCATGGTGCCACACCCGGCGACGCGACGGCAGACCAAATGCGCGTGATGGCCGACCTCGCCCGTCGCTTTGGCCATGACGAGCTGCGCATCAGCCACGAGCAGAACGTGATCCTGCCCCATGTGCACCGCAGCGACCTGCCCGAACTGCACGCCGCGCTGAAAGAGGCGAAACTCGCCACCGCCAACATCGGCCTCATTTCGGACATCATCGCCTGCCCCGGGATGGATTACTGCGCGCTGGCCACCGCGCGTTCCATCCCCATCGCGCAGGAGATCGCGACCCGTTTCGACGAGCTGAAGCTCGAGCATGACGTCGGCCCGCTCAAGATCAAAATCTCCGGCTGCATCAACGCCTGCGGCCACCACCACGTGGGCCATATCGGCATCCTCGGCCTCGACCGCGCAGGCGTAGAGAACTACCAGATCACGCTCGGCGGCGATGGCACCGAGGACGCGAGCCTCGGCACCCGCACCGGCCCCGGCTTCTCGGCCGAGGAGATCATCCCCGCCATCGAACGCCTCGTGCGGGGCTATCTCGACCTGCGCAACGATCCCGGCGAGACCTTCCTGCAAGCCTACCGCCGCCTCGGCCTCGCGCCATTCAAAGCCGTGCTCTACCCCGAAGCGGCAGAGAAGGATCGGGCCAATGCCGCTTGATACCCCTGAACTTCATCCTTTCTCAAATACCGATGCGCCGCCCCCCGAGGGGCTGCGCGCGGTCGAGGAAAAGGTGGCACGGCTCAACGCCGAGTTGCGCCACCACGGGGCGACGGATGTGATCCGCCGCGCCGATGCGGAGATCGAAACCCTCACCCTCGTCTCCAGCTTCGGCGCGGAATCGGTGGCGCTGTTGCACCTCGCCTCCATGGTCTCGCGGGACATCCCGGTGCTCTTCATCGACACCGAAATGCTCTTTGCCGAAACCCTCGTCTACCAGCAGGAACTGAGCGAGCGCCTCGGTCTGCGCAATGTCACCACCCTGCGCAGCGCAGAGATCGCAGCACAGGATCCCGATGGCACGCTGCACCAATATGACACCGATGCCTGCTGCGCCCTGCGCAAGACCCGGCCCCTCCAGAGCGCGCTGGAGGGCTATGACGGCTGGATCACCGGGCGTAAACGTTTTCAATCGGGCAGCCGCGCGGCCTTGGAGTTTTTCGAGGCAGAAATCCCCGAAGACGGTGCAGCACCCCGGATCAAGGTGAACCCGCTGGCCTATTGGGCCAATTCCGATGTGGCCGACTACATCACCGAAAACCGCCTGCCCCGGCATCCGCTGGTGGCCAAAGGCTACCCCTCGATCGGCTGCGCGCCCTGCACCTCGCCCGTGGCCCCGGGCGAAGACCCGCGCGCCGGGCGCTGGCGCGATCAGAACAAAGAAGAATGCGGTATCCATTTTGTGAACGGCAAAGTGGTCCGAACAGGAGACAAATCATGAGCGTACTCGTCACCGACACAGGCTTCACCGCCGACGACTGGACCCAAGGCTATTGCGAGGATGGCGCCGCGAACGATTGCCGCGCCGTCGATCTAGCGTCTGACGCCGATGCCCATGCCCTCACGCTGCCCCCGGCGCTTGAGATGATCCGCGTCGATTTCCCCTCTTTCGCGGATGGGCGCGGCTTTACCATCGCCCGCGTTCTGCGTCTGCGCGGCTACCAGGGCCGCCTGCGCGCCCGCGGGCATGTGCTGGCCGATCAATATGCCATGGCCCGCCGCGCCGGGTTCGATGAGGTCGAGATCGACGATGATCTGGCCGCCCGCCAGCCTGAGGACCAATGGCTGGCCCGCGCCGATTGGCAGGCCCATGACTATCAGTCCCGCCTGCGCGGTGCCGCATCCGGACCGGCGACCGCGGCCAAATAGGCCGCTTCATTGCCCTCCCCCCTTCCTTGCCATAAGTAGAGGCCGCAACCCGATTTGCGGAAACCATGATGACCGAGCAGAGCACAGTGAACCAAACCGCCGCCAAGCCCGTCCCGACATTGCCCGACGCCCAGACCGTGACTTCGGTCACCCACTGGACCGATCAGCTTTTCTCGTTCCGGGTAACCCGGCCCGCTTCCCTGCGCTTTCGCTCGGGCGAGTTCGTGATGATCGGCCTGATGGGCGATCCGCATCCCGAAACCGGCAAGCAAAAACCGCTCTTGCGCGCCTATTCCATCGCCTCGCCCGCGTGGGACGATGAGTTGGAGTTCTACTCGATCAAGGTGCAAGACGGCCCGCTGACCTCCAAACTGCAACATATCCAGCCCGGCGATCAGATCATCCTGCGGCCCAAGCCCGTGGGCACGCTGGTGCATGACGCGCTGCTGCCCGGCGACCGGCTGTGGATGTTCGCCACCGGCACCGGCTTTGCCCCCTTCGCAAGCCTGCTGCGCGAGCCTGAGACCTATGAGAAATTCGACGAGGTCATCGTCACCCACACCTGCCGCGATGTGGCAGAGCTTGAGTATGGCCGGCAGTTGATCGAAGGGCTGAAGGCCGACGAGCTGATGCAGGAACTCATCGGCCCGGAAAACCTTGCCAAGATTCGCTATTACCCGACCACCACCCGCGAAGAGAGCCCCAAGATGGGCCGGATCACCAATCTTTTGCAGGATGGCACGGTGTTCGAAGATCTGGGCGTGCCCCAAATCAATGCCGCCCATGACCGTGCCATGGTCTGCGGCAGCCTTGGCTTCAACAAGGATATTATGGAGATTCTCGAAGGCTTTGGCCTAACCGAGGGTGCCAATTCCGACCCCCAGCATTTCGTCGTCGAAAAGGCTTTCGTCGGCTAAGCCGAATTAAGCCTTACGAAAGGTCGCAGCGTTACAACCAAGGTGTCGGCGCAGCTTTGCCGACGCTTTGGCAGAACCCTGCGCATCCCGAAAACGCCCCCTTCCGCTGCACTGCGGCAGGGCTTAGCTGACGCCTTGCGAGCGCGGGGGACTGCCGCGCGAAACGCAACCACAGGCGAAAGGCATATCAATGGCGAGCAATGGGACCCCGACCCCAAAGAAAGTCTCCGATCTGGCAACTCAGAAGGCCGACTTGTCCAGCACGGCGCTGATCGGCATCTTCGGCAGCGACAGCACGCCCGGCGCGCTGATCCGCGAAGGTGGCGGTAAAATCTCGCGCGTCGAAGTGGGCGATCAGGTCGCAGGCGGCGTCGTCTCCGCCATTGGGCAAGGGACGTTGGTGCTCTCCAGCCGCCGCGGCAATCAGGTGCTGCGCCTGCCGCAGGGCTGAAACCTTGGGGGAGGCGCGGCGCGCGCCTCTTGACCTGCCGCGCGGGGCAGTGCACATCCCGCGCATGAGCAAGACAGCATTGATCACCGGCGCATCGCGCGGCCTTGGGGCCGCATTGGCAGAAGCCTTGGCCCCCACCCATCACATCATCGCGGTCGGTCGCACGACCGGCGCGCTTGAAGAGTTGGACGACCGTATCCAAGCCAAGGGCGGCAGCGCCACCTTGGCGCCGATGGACATCACCAACGCCGATGCCATGGCCGTGCTCTGCCGGGGCATCCATGACCGCTGGGGCGGGCTTGACCTTTGGCTGCACTGCGCCGTCCATGCCGCCCCGTTGACGCCCACCGATCACATTGACGCCAAGGATATGGAGAAATCCATCGCCGGAAACGTCACCGCCACCGCGCGGCTGATCACCTTTGTCTCGCCGCTTTTGGGGGCGGATGGCACGGCGGTCTTCTTTGACGATCCGCGTGCGGGCACGAAATTCTTCGGCAGCTACGGGGCCACCAAGGCCGCGCAGATCGCGCTGGCGACCTCTTGGCAGGTCGAGACCGCGCAGATCGGCCCCCGTGTCCATATCCTCACGCCCGAGCCGATGCCCACCGCCACCCGCGCCCGCTTCTTCCCCGGCGAAGACCGCGCGGCGCTGAGCGACACCGCCACGCAGGCCGCTGCGGTATTGGCGCAACTGTCGGAAAACTCCGCCTCCTGAACCGCGCGGCACCGGCGCGCTGCGCTTGCCGCCGGTCCGCCCCTCGCCTATCAAGGCAAAAAGGGGCCATTCATGCGTATTTTGATTACAAACGATGACGGCATCAACGCGCCCGGTCTGGCCGTGCTGCGCACCATTGCCGAGGAACTGGCCGGGCCTGCGGGCGAGGTCTGGACCGTGGCACCGGCGTTCGAGCAATCCGGTGTGGGCCATTGCATCAGCTACACCAAGCCGATGATGATCACGCAATTGGACGAACGCGTCTTCGCTACCGAAGGCTCCCCCGCCGATTGCGTCCTTGCCGCCATCCACGACACGATGACCGCCGCCCCCCCCGATCTGGTGCTCTCCGGCGTGAACCGGGGCAACAATGCCGCTGAAAACGCGCTCTATTCCGGCACGCTTGGCGGCGCGATCGAGGCGGCTTTGCAAGGCTTGCCCGCCATCGCCCTGTCGCAATACTACGGCCCCGCCAACCGCGATCTGGCGGATCCTTTTGAGGCCGCTGCCCAGCACGGCGCCGAGACCTGCCGCCGCATTCTGGACCACAGCCCCAAAGAAGACGCGGCCTATGGGCTTTTCTACAACGTGAACTTCCCGCCAGTGGCGGGCGCTGATGTGCGCGGCATCCGGCTGGCCCCGCAGGGCCGCCGCCCCGGCACCGGGTTTTCGACCGAAGCACATCTGTCGCCCTCAGGCCGCCGCTTTTTGTGGATCAAGGGCGGCGATCAACGCGTGCAAACGGCACCGGGCAGCGATGCCTGCGTCAACCTTGACGGCTATGTCTCGGTCACCCCGATGCGCTGCGACCTGACGGATCACGCGGCCCTCGAAACGCTGGCGGGCATCAACGGATGAATGAGCCCCCCATCTCTGAAGCGGAACGCAAAATGCAGTTCCTCTACGCGCTACGCTCCAAAGGCGTGACCGATGCGCGCGTGCTCACAGCGATGGAAGCGATCGACCGCGGCCCCTTCATCCGCGGCCTCTTTGCCAGCCGCGCCTATGAGGATATGCCCCTGCCCATCGCCTGCGGCCAGACCATCAGCCAACCCTCTGTCGTGGGGCTCATGAGCCAAGCCTTGCAGGTGTCCTCGCGCGATAAGGTGCTCGAAATCGGGACCGGCTCTGGCTATCAGGCCGCGATCCTCAGCAAGCTCGCCCGGCGGGTCTATACGATCGACCGGCACCGCCGTCTGGTGCAAGAGGCGCGCGGTGTGTTCGAGGCGATGGATCTGACCAATATCACCGCAATCACCGCCGATGGCAGCTTTGGCCTTGCCGAACAGGCCCCCTTTGACCGGATCATCGTGACCGCCGCCGCCGAAGACCCGCCCGGCCCCCTGCTCGCGCAGCTAAAAGAGGGGGGCATCATGGTGCTGCCCGTCGGCCAATCCGACACGGTCCAACACCTCATCCGCGTGCGAAAGACCGCTGATGGGCTGGAATACGACGAATTGCGTGCCGTGCGCTTTGTCCCCCTGCTGGAAGGCTTGGGCAAGGACGGCTAATAGGTTACAGAGACACGGACAACGCCCCATACCCTCTGGGGGCGAAGATGAGGACTTGCAGATGCGCCAAACACGCTTGCGCCGCCCCATGCGGCTGACCCTAATGGCCGGGACCAGTGCGATACTGCTGGCAGGTTGCGAAAATCAGCCCTTGGATTACGACATGCGCAGCACCTTTGGCGATGGGTTCTCCACCGCTGAAGCGGCGCGCGGCCCTTTGGCAGACCGGCCCAAGCCCGACGCACGGGGCGTGATCTCTTATCCCAACTATCAAGTCGTCGTCGCCCGCCGGGGCGATACGCTGAAAGACGTGGCCGCGCGTGTGGGCGCCGACAGCGGCGAATTGGCCCGCTACAACGGAATCGATCAGGGCGTCCCGCTCCGCCAGGGTGAGATCATCGCCCTGCCCCGCCGTGTCTCTGAGCCTGCGCCGGGCACCAATGGCGCCGTGGACATTACCACCCTTGCCGGCAGCGCCATCGACCGCGCCCCGGCGACCCCCAGCGTCCAGACCCAAAGCCTGCCGCCCGCAGGCACCACCAGCACGCCTGCGCCGCAGCCCGCAGCACCGCAGGCGAAAGAGCCTGTGCGCCACCGGGTCGAGCGTGGGGAGACCGCCTATACCGTGGCGCGCCTTTACAACGTGCCGGTCAAGGCGCTGGCCGAGTGGAACGGCCTCGGCCCCGATTTCGCGATCCGCGAGGGCCAATTCCTGCTGATCCCGGTCGAGAAACAGGCGCCCCCGCGTCAGGCGACCAACACCGAGTCGAGCGCCGCCGCCTCGCGCCCCGTGCAGCCGGTCACCAGCGCACCCGGCGCAGGCACCCCCACGCCGACGCCGCCCTCTGCCGCGAAACCGCTGCCGCAGGATGAGACCGCACAGCCCCTGCCGCCCAAGGTCGAGCCGAAAGAGCCTGTGGCCGATGTGGGCAAGCCCACCGCCCCGGCAAAGGCCACCAAGATGACACCCCCGGTCCAAGGCTCCATCATCCGCGCCTATTCCAAGGGCAAGAATGAGGGCATCAACATCAAGGGCAGCCCCGGCGGGCCGGTGAAAGCCGCCGAGGCGGGCACCGTCGCCGCGATCACCAAGAGCGCCGAGGGCATCCCGATTGTCGTGGTGCGCCATGCCAACAACCTGCTCACGGTCTATGCGAATGTCGACGGTGTGAATGTGGCCAAGGGCGATAGCGTCAGCCGGGGTCAGCAGATCGCCAAACTGCGCGGCGGATCGGAATCGCATGTGCATTTCGAGGTGCGCAAAGGCTTTGAGAGCGTCGATCCGACGCCCTATATTCAGTAACCAAACGACAAAGGGCCCGCAGAATATGCGGGCCCTTTCGCTCATACCGTCCGGCGCTCAACCGCCCGAAACGGGAACGCCTTTCCGGCCGGCCAAATCCACGAAATACTGCCAAGCCACCCGGCCCGAGCGGGCGCCGCGTGTGGCCTGCCATTCGACAGCCTCGGCGCGCAATGTGTCGTCGTCGATCTCCACGCCGAAGGCATCGCAATAGCCGCGGATCATCGCCAGATATTGGTCCTGATCGCAGGGATGGAACCCCAGCCACAGCCCGAAGCGGTCAGAGAGAGAGACCTTTTCCTCGACCGCTTCCGAAGGGTTGATTGCACTGCCGCGCTCGTTCTCAATCATGTCGCGCGGCATCAGGTGGCGGCGGTTCGATGTGGCATAGAGTACGACATTCTCGGGCCGCCCTTCGATGCCCCCATCCAACACGGCCTTCAGCGATTTGTAATGCGCGTCGTCATGGCCAAAACTCAGGTCGTCGCAAAACAGGATGAACCGCTGCGAGGCCCCACGTAGGAGGGACAGAAGCCGCCCGACCGACGGCAGGTCTTCGCGCTGCAATTCAACGATGCGCAATACTTCATGTGATGCTTGAACATCCGCGTGTATCGCCTTGACAAGGCTGGATTTCCCCATGCCTCGAGCACCCCAAAGAAGCGCGTTGTTCGCAGGCAACCCCGCTGCAAATTGGCGGGTGTTGGCCAAGAGCGTATCCCGCGCCCGATCCACCCCCACCAGAAGCGGCAGGTCGATCCGCGCGACCTGCGGCACGGGCATCAGACGGTCGGGGTCGGTGTGCCAGACGAAGGCAGTGGCCGCATCGAAGTCTGGGGCGGCGAGCGGCGCGGGATACATACGCTCCAGCGCCGCCGCGATACGGTCCATCGGATCATTGATCACAGCAGGTCTTCCTCGTCTTCGTCGTCAAAGTAGCCCTCTTCGCGCAGCTTTTCGTTGCGCTTTGTCTCGACCCGGCGCACGAGGAAGATCGAGATTTCGTAGAGGCCATAGACCACCACGAAAAGGATCACCTGCGTGATCACATCAGGCGGGGTGACCAGCGCGGCCAGCACGAGGATCGCCACCACCGCATATTTGCGCACATTGGCCAGTCCTTCGGAACTGACCAGCCCCGCCTTGCCCATCAGTGTCAGCAGAACCGGGAGCTGGAAACAAAGGCCAAAGGCCACGATGAATTTGATCGTGAGCGACAGATACTCCTGCGCCGACCCTTGGAAGGCGATGGCGGCAATGCCGTTCTCACCATCCGGCCCACCGACCAGCGTGCCGGCCTGCTGGAAGCCAAGGAAGAAGTCGAAGGCCAGCGGCGTGACGACATAGAAGGCGAAAGCCGCGCCAAGGAAGAACATCACCGGCGAAGAGATCAGGAAGGGCAGAAAGGCCCCCTTCTCGTTCTTGTAAAGCCCCGGGGCCACGAAGCGCCACAGCTGGTAGCTGATGAAGGGGAAGCCCAGCACCAGACCGCCCAAGAGAGAGATCGAGATCGCGACGAAGAAACCCTCTTGCAGCTTGATCAGGATCAGCCCGCAATCCTCTTGCCCCCGTTCCGCCATGGCCGAGCAAAGCGGTTCGGTCAGGAAGTTGAAGATCGGGTTCCAGACGGTAAAGCAGATCACCATCCCGATGATGAAAGCGATGACCGAATGGATGAGCCGCGTGCGCAGCTCGGCCAGATGCTCGATCAACGGGGCGGAACTGTCGTCGATCTCGTCATAATCGTCGGTGGCGCTCATTCAACTCACTCTTTCTTGGCGGCAGCTTTGGGTGCCGTTGAGGTCTTGGCGGCGGCATCGTCCGATGCCGCTTGGGCCTGACCTGCGTCTTTTTCGATCACAGGCCGCGCCGGGGCTTCCTTGGCCGGGGCGGTGTCCGAAAGCTTCGCCTCTGCCGCTTCGGCCTCGGCCATGGCTTCCGCCGCTTCGCGTTGCTTGCGTTCGGCGGCGGCCCGCGCGGTGCTGGCTTGGATCTTCTTCACATCCTCGGCCTTTTGCGCCGCCAGTTTGCCAGTCTCGCTCTCAGGGTCGAAATTGGTCAGTGACCGGGTCGCGTCCTTGACCTCATCCATGGCGCTGCCCAGCGGGTTGCTGGCCGTTTTGAGCGATTTGTTCAGCGACGATGACATCTCGCGCATGCCGCTTTCATCGGCGGCATCGTTCATCGCTTGGCTGAATTCACGCGCCATGCCTTTGGCCTTGCCCACGAATTGCCCGACGCGCCGAAACAGCACGGGCAAGTCCTTGGGGCCGACCACGATCAGGGCCACCACGCCGATGACTAAAAGTTCCGTCCAACCCAGATCGAACATCGGGTTACACCCGGTCCTTGTCGGCCTTCAGGTCGGTCTTGGGATGGGTGCCTTGATCGGCATGTTCCGGCAGGTCAGCATGGTGCACGTCTTCGACATGTTTGATCTCGTCGCGCTTGTTCTCTTCTTCGCCTTCGCTGATGCCTTTTTTGAAGCTGGTGATGCCCTTGCCGACTTCGCCCATGAGCGAGGAAATCTTGCCCCGGCCAAAAAGCACCAGCACGACAACCGCGATCAGCAGCAGGCCCGGCAGTCCGATATTGTTCAACATGTCTGTTCTCCCATCATGTTTGGCGCAGTCTGGTCGCGCCAGTCTGCACCGTGATAGCGGGCGGCGCCGGGACCATGAAGGGGCAATGCAGCGGATGGGCGGTGCTGCGGGCGAAGGACTGCCGATTTTCAGGCGTGCAATTCCAGCTGAGACATGTTTTTGTCAGGAGCGTCAGGAGGCAACATGGTATCAGCGAAAACCGAAGATCGGCTTGTCCGGCTGATTGACAGGCTGCGGGATGGGCGGCTGCACCGAGCCGAGGATTTGGCCCGGCAGTTCGGCGTTTCCCCCCGCACGATCTACCGCGATATGGGCAAGCTCAGCGCGGCGGGCCTGTCCATCGCTGGGACGCGGGGCGAAGGCTATCGGATCATCCCTGCGATCACTCTGCCCCCGCTGACCCTGACGGCGGCGGAGTTGGAGGCGCTGAACCTCGGCCTCGCTGTCGCAGCAGAGGTGGGCGACCCCGCCCTGCAAGGCGCGGCGGAGACATTGGCCGCCAAGTTCGACGCGGTGCTGCCGACCGAGACCATTGCCGAGGGTGCCGCATGGGCGCAGGCGCTGAGGTCGCAGGGCAAAGCCACGCGGGTTTTCACCCATCTGCCGGTGCTGCGTGCCGCCGTGCAGGCCCGCCAAAAGCTACGGATCGCGGTGATCGGCGAAGCGCCGCAGGTGGTGCGCCCGCTTGAGGTGCGTAATTGGGGCCGGTTCTGGCTGCTGACGGCCTGGAGCGAGGGGGCGGCGGATTTCGTGACCCTGCCGCTTGATCAGATCGAGAGCGCTGAGCCGCTACCGGAGTTGTTCGTGGACGAGCCGGGCAGAACGCTCGCGGATCATCGCCCCTAACCCCAGATCAACGCCGCCTCAGCCCTTCAATCGCCAGCCGGTTTGCGGGGGCAAAAACGCCTCGACACTGGCCTGCGCGATCACGATGGTATCCTGTCCAGTGGCTACATTCAGCCCGCCCTTCACCGCGCGGACCTGGGCGCGACCGCGGGGGAGTTTGGCCACCAGCGCATCGACATCCACCTTTTCAGGCTCCTGCACCGCCACGGTAACCTGCACGCGCATCTGATCCGGCGTCACCTCTAGCGCGCCGAACAGCGGCAGGGAGGAATGGCGCAAGGCATCCTCGATCGCGCGCGCGGCGGCCTTGGTATAGTCCATCCCATGCAGATCGTTGCCCATGCCCATTTCGATGATGATCCGCTGCTCAGCCATCGGCACGCTCCATCTCGAAGCCGACGGAAAGCGCCACATTGGCCATGACCGTTGGGTTCCCTTCCCCTTCGGGGCGCGGCACGTCGAGCCCGCCGTGATGCAGCTTCACCGTCACCTCGCCATAGGGAAAGACCGCGCGCAGCGCTTCGGCATCCACCAGATCCGGGCGCTGCACGCCCACGTCGAGGGTGATGCGCATGGCCGACTTATCGAAACCGAAAAGCTCGGCCAGATTGATCGAATTGTGCCACAGCGCATCCTGCACCGCACGTTTCGCGGCCTGCGTATAATCACCGCGGCGCAGGGAGGAGCCCATGCCGAATTCCACCAACAGCGGCTTCATGAGGTCACCGGAAAGACAAAGCAACGGTCGCGGCGCACGGTCAGCCACATGACGGCACCGGGTTGCGGCAGAAAGACATTGGGCACCGTGGCCTTGAGCCGCGATCCATCCTCTTCCAGTACGAATTCCACGAGGCTTTCGTTGCCCATGAAGCGCGCGCGTTCCACCACCGCCCGGGCCGGTGTGCCATCGGTCGCCGTCGGGCGCGGCCCCTTGCCTGCCCTGTCAAAGTCGATGCGCAGGTGTTGCGGGCGAAAGACGATATTCACCGGCGTGCCATCGGCCACACCGGGGGCAAGGAATTGGCCAAAGACCGTATCGGCCAACGCCCCGGTCACCGTGGCCTCAAGCACATTGGCATCGCTGAAAAAGGCGACGGAGGCGCGGTCGACGGGCCGCGTATAGACGTTGTAGGGCGCGCCTTGCTGCACGATCTTACCGTCGCGCATCAGGGCGATCTCATCGGCCATGCGCATCGCCTCGTCCGGCTCATGGGTGACCAGCAAAACGGCGGTGTCCTCTTCCTTGAGAATGCTCAGCGTCTCGTCGCGGATGCCATCACGCAGGCGGTTATCGAGACCGGAAAAGGGCTCATCCATCAGCATGATGCGCGGCTGCGGGGCCAGCGCGCGGGCCAGCGCCACGCGCTGCTGCTCCCCGCCCGAAAGCTGGTGCGGGTATCCGTCGATATAGCGCAGCAGGTCCACCCGTTCGAGCAGTTCTTCGATCCGCGCGCGTTTCTCCTCACGCGTGCCTTTCTTGAGGCCAAAGCCCACGTTGTCGGCCACGCTCAGATGCGGGAACAGGGCGAAGTCTTGGAACATCAGGCCGATCTCGCGCCGCTCGGGCGGGACGCGGAACATGGTGTCGCAGATCAGTTTGCCGTCGACATGGATCGTGCCGCTGTCTTGCATTTCCACACCCGCGATCATGCGCAACGTGGTGGATTTGCCGCAGCCCGAAGGGCCAAGCAAGCAAGTCACCTGCCCCGGCAAGATCTGCAAAGATACGTCATCGACCACCTGCCGCCCGCCATAGGCGCGGCGCAGGTTGCGGATTTCCAGACGGGGGGTGGGGTCACTCATGGAGGCTGCGGTATCCGATCAAATCGCTCGGAAACCCAGCTATCAGCCCCGCCGCGCCCCCGCAAGCACCGCCGCGAACCCGGCCAGCAGCACGAAGATGCAGATCACCAGCAATTGCTCGTATTTATGCCCCTCGGGTAGAAGTGCCGCCACCGGCCCCCAGCCCCGCGCGAAATAGGCCGCAGCCCCCAGCATCGCGGCGGCGAAGGCGGCAAGGTAGCTCCAGACCGGAATCGCGCGCCCCGCCACCAGCCCGATGAGCAGCACCGGGGTGAGGAACATCGACGCGGTGCCGCTCACCGCCACGGCATCAAAAAGCGTGGCGTTGCCCCAAAGCGTCAGCAGCGCACCAAGCGCCATGAACCCCGCCATCACCAGCCGCCCGCCCGCCAGGCTGCGCGGCGCAATGCGCCATTCCTCAACCATCAGCCGCGCGGCAGAGGCGAGCGCCGAGTCGAGCGTCGACAGCGCCGAGACCAGCAGCGACAGCATCAGCGCCACGAAAATCCAGCCCGGGAACATTTGCCCCCATGTGCCGATCAACTCACCCTCATAGGCCGCGCCGGTCAGGCTGGCTTGGATGCCGAAAAAGCCAAAACCAATGATGCAAAGGGTCGAAATCCAGAAGGCATGGAGGAAAGACGCCCGGGTGGTCGCCTCATCCGCGAGAAAGCCGCGGTCCATCATCACCGGGTCATGCGCCGGGTAGGAAAAGACCTGCAACAGCGCCACGACCAAGAGCACCCAGCCGTTGTAGGAGCCAGAGGCTCCTGGCGCGCTCAGCACCGCGCCAAGCTCGAACCCCGGGCTCAGCAGCAGCGCCCCGAGCGCAAGGCCGAAGACGATGAGAAAGACCAGCATTTGTACCACATCCGTACGCAGCGCGGCGGAAAGCCCGCCCCACGCCGAATAGCCAAAACCAAGGGCGGCGACGATCAGCACAGCCAGCGTACCCGACCCGGGCCAGACGGCTTCGAAAATCAGCGCGACGACCAAGAGATTGGCAAAAACCTCGGACAGCAGCCGCAGCCCGATCACGAGGTTATAGGCCGCCGTGCCCGCGCTCCCGAAATGCCCCGCCAGCCAGTCCTGCACCGACCGCGCGCCGCCGCGGCGCAGGTGACCCACGATGAAGCCGCCCGTCAGGAAAGACCCATAATAGGCCGCATAGGCCAGTGTGCCCGCGATGCCGTAGAAATAGCCCAAGATCGCCGCGTTCATCAGGCTGCGGGCGAAAATCCACGTGGTGACTTGGCTCAGCACCAGCACCGAAAGCCCCGGCGCGCGGCCTGCCGCATTGGCCCCGCCAAAGAAGCCTTCGACCGTCGCGCGGCGCGGTGCCACCAAGAGGCTGGCAAGGATCACGGCTGCGAAAAGAAGGACAAGAACAGTGGTTTGCATGGGCGGTGGACCTTTTGCGAGAAGCTGATCCACAAGGGTTAGCCGCCGCCTGCAATCCGGGCCAGCACTGAAACCGCTGCTGTCAGGAATGTGATCCGCCGCGACGTGTCATGGCCGGGACGCGCGCCCCGGCCATGGAGGGTTTACATGGTCAGATTGGTGCCGCCGCCATCCAGCAGCAGGTTCTGCCCCACGATGAAGCCCGCGTGCTGCGAACAAAGGAAGGCACAGGTCGCGCCGAACTCGTCACGTGTGCCATAACGCCCCGCGGGGATGCCCGCCTGCCGCTCGGCGCGGGCTTCGTCCAGCGTGATGCCCTTTTGCTTGACCACATTGGCGTCGAGCGAATCCGCCCGGTCGGTCGCATGGATGCCCGGCAGAAGGTTGTTGATCGTGACCCCCTTGCCCGCCACCTGCCGCGCGGTGCCCGCGACATAGCCGGTAAGCCCGGTGCGGGCGGAGTTGCTCAGCCCCAGAACGGGGATCGGCGCGCGCACCGACTGGCTGGTGATGTTCACGACCCGGCCCCAGCCGCGCTCCATCATGGCGGGCACCAGCGCTTTGATCAGCGCGATGGGGGCCAGCATATTGGCGTCGAGCGCTTTGATAAAATCCTCGCGGTCCCAATCCTGCCACATGCCGGGAGGGGGACCGCCCGCGTTGTTGACCAGAATGTCACAGCCCTCTGCCGCCTTGATGACCAGCGCCTGCCCCTCTTCCGTGGCCACATCCGCCGCGATGGTGGTGACTTCGACGCCGTGTTCCTGACGGATGCGCTCCGCCGAGGCCTCAAGCGCCTCTGCGCCGCGGGCGTTCATCACAAGGTTCACCCCTGCCGCCGCCAGCGCCTCGGCGCAGCCAAGGCCGAGCCCCTTGGACGAAGCACAGACCAGCGCCTTCTTCCCTTTGATTCCCAAATCCATTTTGATTCCTCCTATGCATTTGCATATGCCTACCACGCCGCGCCGCCAATGCCAGCAAATCACCCGAGCCTTGACCCATCCGGGCCACAATTCTAGCCTATCTTACTGGCGAAAGCCCCAGAACCAAAGGCCCGTCATGTCCCCCAGCCGCAGCGCCCCCGCACAGAACCTCGCCGTCTACCGCGCCGGGCAATTCCGCGCGAGCGATGGGGCCAATATGGGCGATGCGCTGTCCTTTGCCGCCGAATTGGTCCTCGATGATGTCTATGAGTTGGACCGCGCGGCAGAGCCGCAGCGCCTGTCTCTGTTGACCCTGCCCGGCGATCACTTCCGCCTTACTGAGAATACCGGCGTGGGCCGCCCCGGGGGCGATCTGCATCTCGACAGCCTGCTCACGCTGATGTCGCCCGACGGGCAGACCCAAGAGGCGCTGCTGCTGGTGGAGGTCGATCAACACGGTCACGCGGCAGAGGTTTACCTTTTGCCGCTTGGCCCGCTGACACCGCAGACGGGCTACCGGATCGTGGGGATCGACACCCAGACCGCGCGGCAAAAGTTCGGTCAGCTCGCCTGCGTCTCTTTCACGCGCGGCACCCATATCTCGCTCAGCACCGGAGAGCTACGGCCTATCGAAGACCTGCGCGTTGGGGACCGTATCCTGACCCGCGATGATGGCGTGCAAACCCTGCGCTGGATCGGGCAAAGCACCCTGCGTGCGGTCGGCGAGTTTGCCCCGATCCGCATCCGCGCAGGCACGCTCAACAACGAACACGACCTGATCGTCAGCCCCGACCACCGGCTGTTCATCTATCAACGCAGCGATGAGATGGGTGCGGGCCGGTCCGAATTGCTGGTCAAGGCGCGGCATCTGGTCAACGGCGACAGCGTGACGGTGCAGGACGGCGGATTCGTCGACTACTTCCAACTGCTCTTTGACGGGCATCAGATCATCTATGCCGAGGGGATCGCCGCCGAATCCATGTTGGTCGACAGCCGCACCCGGTCGGTCCTGCCGCCGGAAATGTCCGAAGCCTTGGGCGAGGTGATCCCCGGCCATTCCGATCTGCCCCATGCCGGGCTCGATCTGGCAGAGGCACTGCTTGACCGCCCCGACGCGGCGGCGCTGCTGCGCAAAGCCTCAACCCGTTAAGGCGCCTCGACGGCGTAGTGGAACTCCTCCCGGACGATCTTGCCGTCTTTGACGTGGTAAACGCCGATCTCTTCCATCTGGAACCGCTCACCGCTTTGCTTGTCGGTGGCATCGACCTTGAACATCGCGCTGAACTGGCTGTCGCCAAAGTAGAACGGGCCGATCACCTCGGTGCTATGTTCCTCCATCGCATTTTCCCACCAGTCGTGCTTGCCGTGGATCGCCTTGACCCCATGGGTCTCTCGCCCCTGCCCGCCCATATCAGCGGCCTCGACCGAGACGGCATCGTCGGCATAGAGCCGATCAAGGTTCGCACGCACCGCAGCATTTCCCGCACGGCAGCCCGCGACCAATTCGCGGGCAATCTCTTTCAGTTCCATCGCATCCCCTCCGTGTACCCCTTATGTTCTCACCCTACGCCACCCAGCGATTCGCAGCAATGGCCAGATTGCGCCCGGTCGCGGCGCGGCCTATATGGGTCGGATGTTGGACACGCCGCAAAACCGCCCCGCCCTACCGCCCGAGATCGCGCGCCGTCGCACCTTTGCGATCATCAGCCACCCTGACGCGGGCAAAACCACGCTGACTGAAAAGTTCCTGCTGTTCGGCGGGGCCATTCAGATGGCCGGACAGGTACGCGCCAAGGGCGAGGCGCGGCGCACCCGCTCGGACTTCATGGCGATGGAAAAGGACCGGGGTATCTCGGTCTCGGCCTCGGCCATGTCCTTTGACTTTCATAGCGGTGACACCAACTACCGGTTCAACCTCGTTGACACGCCCGGCCACTCGGACTTTTCCGAAGACACCTACCGCACCCTGACGGCGGTGGACGCCGCCGTGATGGTGATCGACGGCGCGAAAGGCGTGGAAAGCCAGACGCAAAAGCTCTTCGAGGTCTGCCGGATGCGCGACCTGCCGATCCTCACCTTCTGTAACAAGATGGACCGGGAAAGCCGCGATACCTTTGAAATCATTGACGAGATTCAGGAAAACCTCGCCATCGACGTGGCGCCCGCAAGCTGGCCCATCGGCGTGGGCCGCGATTTCGTGGGCTGCTATGACATGCTGCGCGATCGGCTGGAACTGATGGACCGCGCCGACCGGAACCGCGTCGCCGATAGCATCAAGATCGAAGGGTTGGACGACCCAAAGCTGGCCGAACACGTCCCCGCCGCGCTGCTGGAGAAACTGCGCGAAGACCTTGAAATGGCGCGCGAACTGCTGCCACCGCTGGACCTCAAGGCGATGCACGAAGGCACGTTGACCCCGATCTGGTTCGGCTCGGCGATCAACTCCTTCGGGGTGCGCGAATTGATGGAAGGCATCGCCAAATACGGGCCAGAGCCGCAGATCCAAGCCGCCACCCCACGCCAGATCCTGCCCGAAGAGAAAAAGGTCGCGGGCTTTGTCTTTAAGGTGCAGGCGAATATGGACCCCAAGCACCGCGACCGCGTGGCCTTTGTCCGCCTCGCCTCGGGGCATTTTGAGCGTGGCATGAAAATGACCCATGTGCGCACGAAAAAGCCGATGACGGTGTCCAACCCGGTGATGTTCCTCGCCTCTGACCGCGAGTTGGCCGAGGAGGCTTGGGCCGGTGACATCATCGGCATTCCCAACCACGGGCAGTTGCGTATCGGCGACACGCTGACCCAAGGCGAAGCGCTGCGCGTCATCGGCATCCCCTCCTTCGCACCCGAACTGCTGCAAGCGGTCCGTGCGGGCGATCCGCTGAAGGCGAAACACCTTGAAAAAGCGCTGATGCAATTCGCCGAAGAAGGTGCTGCAAAAGTGTTCAAACCCTCGATCGGTTCGGGGTTTGTCGTGGGCGTTGTCGGCCAGTTGCAATTCGAAGTGCTCGCCAGCCGGATCGAGTTGGAATATGGCCTGCCGGTTCGGTTTGAGCCGTCTCAGTTCACCTCGGCCCGTTGGGTGAACGGCACGAAGCAAGCCGTTGATAAGTTTATCGATAGCAACAAACAGCACATCGCGCATGACCATGATGGCGACATCGTTTACCTGACCCGTCTGCAATGGGACATCGACCGCGTCGAACGCGATTACCCGGATGTGAAGCTGACCGCGACCAAGGAAATGATGGTGTAAAACGGCCCGCCTCCGGGGGGCAGAAAACCTTGATTTCGGGGCCGATCATGGCATTCTAACCCCAACTGGGGAGACGCGATGACGACGACGACGAAATGGGGGCTGGTGGCCACGATCCTGGCCCCCGCAGAGGAGATACGACGCTTTGCCGCCTACCATTTGGAGGCGGGCGCGCACCGCCTCTACCTATACCTCGATGCCGAGAACCCAGAGGCTTTCGAAAGCCTGAAGGCCCATCCGAAAATCCGTGTCACCACCTGCGACGAGGCCTATTGGCAAAGGCTTTGCGGCAAACGTCCGCAGAAGCATCAAGTCCGTCAAAGCCAGAACGCGACCCGCGCCTATAACCGAGCAGATGATGTGGATTGGCTAATCCATATGGATGTGGACGAATTCCTCGTCTCTGACCGGCCCGTGGGCGAGGTACTTACCACCCTGCCCCCGGCACAAAAAATCGCCCGCATCCGCCCGATGGAGGCTTTGGCTGGGGATGGGACGGCTTTCAAAGTCTTCATTCCGAACGGCCCCGAGCGCGCCCAGATCGTCTCGGCGCTTTATCCGACCTATGGCGACTACGTCAAAGGTGGCTTTCTGAGCCATCTGGCCGGGAAAGTTTTCGTTCGCATCGGGATGGCAGAGGTACGGCTCCAGATCCACAACGCTTTTCAGAACGATACGATGATCGACGGGCCAGAGCAGCAGCCCGGCATTGATCTGGCGCATCTTCACGCGAAAAGCTGGCCGGAGTGGCTCGCCGCCTATCGCTACCGGCTGGAGAAAGGCTCCTACCGCGCCGATCTGGCCCCCAACCGCCCCCGCGATCGCGGCGGATTGTCGATGCATGAACTCTTTTCCATGATCGAATCCGAAGGAGGTGAGCCGGGATTGCGCGCCTTTTTTGATGAGGTCTGTGCCGATACGCCTGAGCTGCGCGAAACGTTGAAAGACCACGGTCTGCTGCGTCTCGCCGATCTCGACCTTGATGCAAAGGTGTCGCGCCATTTCCCAAGTTAAGCGCCTGAGGGGCAAGTGTTTGACGGCTGGGCCGCAACTTGCTATGCGCTTTCGCAACATGCCGCGGCAAATGCCGCCCCTTGGGCCATTCGGGCCGGCTTGTATTGCTGCCGCGGGCCAAGTCAGTGTCCGCTCAACTCGGACGCACATGACAAAATTTACCGATCTGAACCTGAATGCCAAGGTCCTCAAAGCTATTGATGAGGCTGGCTACGAATCGCCCACACCTATTCAGGCGGGCGCCATTCCCCCCGCTCTTGAAGGTCGTGACGTTCTGGGCATCGCCCAGACCGGCACCGGCAAGACAGCCAGCTTCACGCTGCCAATGCTATCACTTCTCGCCCGTGGCCGGGCGCGCGCCCGGATGCCGCGGAGCCTCGTGCTCTGCCCCACGCGGGAGTTGGCCGCACAGGTGGCCGAGAACTTCGACACCTATTCCAAGCATCTGAAACTGACCAAAGCGCTGCTCATCGGCGGCGTCTCCTTCAAAGAGCAGGACAAGCTGATCGACAAGGGCGTCGACGTGCTGATCGCCACACCGGGCCGCTTGCTTGATCATTTCGAGCGTGGCAAGCTGATCCTGTCGGACGTCAAGGTCATGGTCGTGGACGAAGCTGACCGGATGCTCGACATGGGCTTTATCCCTGACATTGAGCGGATCTTTGGCCTCACGCCCTTCACCCGGCAAACGCTGTTCTTCTCGGCCACCATGGCGCCTGAGATCGAGCGGATCACCAACACCTTCCTCAGCAACCCTGAGCGGATCGAAGTGGCGCGTCAGGCGACCACGAGCGAGAATATCGAACAGGGCGTCGTCATGTTCAAAGGCTCGCGCAAGGACCGCGAGGCGAGCGAGAAGCGCAAACTGCTCCGCCTGCTGATCGATGCCGAAGGCGAGAAATGCACCAATGCGATCATCTTCTGCAACCGCAAGATGGACGTGGATATCGTCGCGAAATCGCTGAAGAAATACGGATATGACGCGGCCCCGATCCACGGCGATCTGGACCAGAGCCAGCGAACCAAAACGCTCGAAGGGTTCCGGGGTGGCGAGCTGCGCTTCCTTGTGGCTTCCGACGTTGCCGCGCGTGGCCTTGATGTGCCAAGCGTGAGCCATGTCTTCAACTTCGACGTGCCCAGCCATGCCGAAGACTACGTTCACCGCATTGGCCGCACCGGCCGCGCGGGCCGCGATGGCAAGGCGATCATGATCTGCCAGCCGCGTGACGAGAAGAACTTCGAGGATGTCGAGCGTCTGGTGCAAAAGGAAATCCCGCGCATCGAAAACCCGCTTGGCAAAGCCAAACCCGCCGAGGAGACCTCCGACGCGCCGGCCAAGTCCGATGACAAGCCCAAGCGGACGCGCTCGCGCAGCCGCAAGGCCGACAAACCTGTCGAGGCACCCGCCGAGGACAAGCTACCGCAGGCCGAGAAGGCTGAGGCCAAGGTCGACGCCAAAACCGACGACAAAGCGCAGTCCGAAAAGGCAGAGGCCGCGCAGGACGAGCGCAAGTCGGGCCGCGGCAACAAGGACGAGAAGAAGTCGCGCGGCGGACGTGGCCGGGGCGACAAACGGGGCGGTAACGACAACCGTGTCGTCGGTCTGGGCGATCACACGCCAGACTTCATCGGTCTAAGCTTCCGCGAACGCATCTAACCCCCGCCACCGCGGGCATGAATTCGCCGCCGATCCCCGCCGGGATTGGCGGCTTTTTCGTCTGTGCTATGTGAGGGGAAACCCCTCAGATAGGACCATCATGCTGCGCCCCGCCCTCTTCGCCCTTGCCTTTACCCTGACCGCCCTCACCGCCGCCCCCGCCAGCGCGGAACGCTGCCGGGCCGAGGTCAATGGCGCCGAAGTTGTGGTGGAAGCCGAGAATTTTGCCAATTTCGCCGAAGAGGTCGGCACCCGCGAGCGTCTGTTGAATTGGCCCGCGCGGAAGTGGAGCAAGCTTTGGGGCACGCCGCCCGCCTGCGACAGCGGGGTGCTGTTCGACTACCTCGCCACCACTGTGCCGCTGGATCAGATCGACGGCTATTGCCTGACCGCCACGCCCGAAGACGGGCATTTCCTGATCCCCGGCGCGCGGAACTATCGCGGCTATTGCAAGAAGACCTTCTGCGAGCGGGTGAACACCACCAAGGAAGAGACCGTCGAGATCAGCAAGAACATCGCGCGCTCCGTCGTGGACAGGCTCAGCCAGCCGGAAAACCTCCGCGCCGTGGCGCATAAATCGGGGGCGTTCATTTTGACGGGAGGGGCCTCTGCCCTCAGCGCCAATTTGGCGACGACAGGCAGCACGCTGGCCACCGCACTGGCGACCCCCGCCGCCCTTGCGGCCACGGGCGTAAGCGTGGTCGCGGTGGGCGGCGCGGTCTATATGTGCAGCGGTGAGGCGGAGGTCAGCTCAGACGGCTGACCACCACGGTGACTTCGGGCTTCTTGCCGATTTCGTCATAGGACGACTGGCGCGCGACCTTTTTCAAACCGTCATTCAGCTTGTCGTCATCCCGCAGGGTGGCGGCTTTCTGACGGTTCAGCCATTGGCTGAGATCTTGCTCCAGCACGTCCACAAGCGGTGCGTTGGAGCGGCCCGTTTCCGGCAGGCCCATCAGATCGACCCAAGGCTCGCCCAAAGGCTCGTCATCGGTATCGAGGATCAACGTCACTGTGGCATGGCCGTTCAGCGCCATGCGGATACGGTCGCGGATCACACCATCCAGCGCGCCGACCTGAACCGAGCCGTCCAGATACATGCGGCCCGTGTCCACATGTTCGACCACCTTGGGCTGGTTGCCCGACAGGTCCACCATCATCCCGTTCACCGCCAGAACGCCGGTGATGCCCTTGGCATCGGCGATCTTGACGTGTTCGCGCAGGTGGCGGTGCTCCCCGTGCATGGGGATCAGAACCTGAGGTTTCACGATGGCATGCAGCGTTTCCAGATCGGGACGGTTGGCATGGCCCGAAACGTGGTAGAGGCCCGAGGAGTCGTCGACAACATCGACGCCCTTTTCCGAGAACTGGTTGATGATGCCGATCACGCCACGCTCATTGCCCGGAATGGTTTTCGACGAAAAGAGGAAGAGATCGCCCTCTTTCAACTCGATCCCCTGATACTTGCCCCGTGCCAGTTGCGCCGAAGCCGCGCGGCGCTCCCCCTGGCTGCCGGTGACCAGCAACATCAGGTTCTCGCGCGGGATGGCGCGGGCGTTCTCGGGCGAGATGACGGGCGGGAAGTCTTTCATCACACCGGTCTGGATCGAGGCTTCGACCATGCGGTTCATCGCACGGCCCAAGAGCACGATAGACCGCCCTGCCCGCGCACCGGCTTCGGCCAGCGTTTTGACCCGCGCCACGTTGGAAGCGAAGGTGGTGGCAACGACCATGCCCTCGGCGCTGCTCACCAGCTTTTCGATCTCCGGGCCCACAGTGGCTTCGGAGCGACCGGGATGGGCAGAGAAAACATTCGTGCTGTCGCAGATCAGCGCCTTCACGCCATCCTTGCAAACCTCGGCCCAAAGCGCGTCGTCAAAGGCTTCGCCGACGCCCGGCGTGCGGTCGATCTTGAAATCGCCCGAATGGATCGTACGCCCCTCGGGGGTGTCGATAACCATGGCGGAGGATTCCGGGATCGAATGCGAGATCGGCAGGAAGCCCACTTTGAACGGGCCTGCGGTGATCTGCTCGGGCCATGCGCTGACGGTGGTGACCGCATCCTCGGGATGGCCGTGTTCGGACATCTTCCGGCGCGCGATATTGGCGGTAAAGGCGCGCGCATAGATCGGCGCCTTCAGCACCTCATAGGAATGCGCGATGGCGCCGATGTGGTCTTCGTGGGCATGGGTGATAAAGATCGCCTCGATCTGGTCGCGGCGTTCCTTCAGCCAAGTGATGTCGGGCAGGATCAGGTCCACGCCCGGCGTGCTGTCCATATCCGGGAAGGCCACACCGATGTCGACGACGATCAGCCGCTCTTTCCCGGGCTTGCCGTAGCCATAGACATAGGCGTTCATGCCAATTTCACCCGCCCCACCGAGGGGCAGATAGATAAATCGTTCGCTGCTCATATTATTCAGCTTTGTCCTTATTATAATCGTGGATCACGGTCAGCCCGTGCATCGTGAGTTCATCTTGATAATCATCGAACAGGTCGACTGCCTGCTGAAACAGCGGTGCCAGACCCCCCGTGGCGATAACGCGCATGGGTCTTGCACGTTCCGCCCTTATCCGCTCACATATCTCACGAACCAGCCCGACATAACCCCAAAAGACACCGGACTGCATGCAGGCCACCGTATTGGTGCCAATGACGGAGGGCGGTTTCGAGATATCGACATGCGGCAGGGCAGCGGCGGCGTTGTGCAGCGCCTCTAGGCTGAGGTTCACCCCCGGCGCGATCACCCCCCCGATATAGGCCCCATCATCGGCCACCACATCAAAGGTTGTGGCGGTGCCAAAGTCGACCACGATCAGGTCACCACCATAGAGGTCATAGCCTGCCACGGTGTTGACCAACCGGTCCGGGCCGACCTGCGTCCCCTCATCCACACGCACGTCGATAGGCAGCGCACAGCCCGGTTTCCCGACAACGAAGGGCCGCGTGTTAAAGTAGCGATCCGCCAGAACGCGCAGGTTGAACACCACCCGCGGCACTGTCGAGCTGATGATCATATCAGTGATGTCGGCGTCGATATTTTGGAGCCGCATCAGAGTGTTGAGCCAAACGTAATATTGGTCCGCGGTGCGTTTCCATTCGGTCGACGTGCGCCATGTGGCGATAAACGCATCCCCGTCCCAGATAGAGAACACGGTGTTGGTATTGCCGCAGTCGATTGCCAGAAGCATGGTGCCTCCCCTCCCCCCGATTTTAGAAAAACACGTCCGCCGCGGTGATGGGCACCGCGCCGTCGCGGGTGCGCAGGATCAGATTGCCTGCGCTGTCTACATCTTCGAAAACGCCGGTCATCTCGTCGCGCATGGTGCGCGCGGTGATGACCTCTCCGAGCCGCGCGGCATGGGCCAGCCATGCGCTGCGGATCGTGCTGAACCCATAGGTCGTGAACTGCTCTTCCAGACCGGCGTATTCCCGCGCAAGCACGTCAAGGAACTCTTCCGCGCTCACGTTCGCCCCCGCTTCGCGCAGGGTCACCGCAGGTAAGGCGCGCGCCTCAAGGCTGCCCGCCGCCGGTCCATGGGCAAGGTTCACGCCGACGCCAATGGCCAAATGCTCGCCCACGCTCTCCAGCAGGATGCCAGCGACCTTGCCCCCGCGCAGCAGAACGTCATTCGGCCACTTGAGTGCAAAAGCGTCCTCCCGCCCCGTCACAGCCACGAATGCACGGTAAAGCGCGAGCGACGCCACGAAAGAGCGTAGCGCGGCGACTCCCGGCGGCTCTTTGCGCGGCATCATCAGGGTGGCTGCGAAATTGCCGCGGGGGGTGGCCCAGCTCCGGCCCCGACGCCCGCGCGCAGCCGTCTGCTCCAGCGCCAAGATCCAAGTCGGCGCGGTCAGCTCTTGCTGTAACCGCGCCGCCTCCGAGAGGGTGGAATCGAGCGTGTCATAGACGCGCCGGCCATAGCCTTCCGGCCAAGGGGTCATGCGCGGGTCTGGCCGATCTCGTGCCGCACCGCTCAGTTCACCAGCGATGCCGCTGCCGATGCGGCCAAGCCTTCGACGCCGAACATATTGGCAATACCGACGATCATGATGACGGCAGAGGCCATCAACACCACGGTCAGCACGCCGCCGTTCTGGTGGTCGAGCGTGTCCGAACGCTCTTCGCCGAAGTACATGTAAAAGACGATGCGCAGGTAGTAATAGGCACCGATCACACTGGCGATCACGCCCGCGATGGCCAGCCATGTCATATTGGCGTCATAGGCCGCGCGCAGCACATAGAACTTGCCGAAGAAACCCAGCATCGGCGGCACGCCCGCAAGGCTGAACAGCAGCACCAGCATCGCCAGCGCCCGGCCCGGGTTGGTTTTGGCATACATGTTGAGCAGGGTGATATCGGTCACCGGCGCGCCGTCTTTCTGCATCAACAGAATAAAGGCGAAGGTGCCGAGGTTCATGGTTACATAGATCGCCATATAGACCAGCATCGCCTGCACGCCAAAGGCGGTGCCCGCGGCCAGACCCATCAGCGCATAGCCAATATGCGCGATGGAGGAGAAGGCCATCAGACGTTTGATATTGGTCTGACCGATCGCGGCGACCGAGCCAAAGAACATCGACAGAACCGACAGCAGCGCGACGATCTGGGTCCAATCGCTGACGATCTGGCCAAAGGCGTCATGCATCACCCGCGCGAAGAGACCCATCGCCGCAACCTTGGGGGCCGTGGCAAAGAAGGCCGCGATCGGCGTGGGCGCGCCTTCGTAAACGTCCGGTGTCCACATGTGGAAGGGCACGGCGGAGACTTTGAAGGCAAGGCCCGAGATCAGGAAAACCAGACCAAAGAGCAGGCCAAGCGATGTGCCGCCCGTTTGCGCCGTGGTGATGATGCCTGCAAACAGCGTGGTCCCGGCGTAGCCATAGACCAGCGATGCGCCATAGAGAAGCAAGCCCGAGCTGAGTGCGCCGAGCACGAAATACTTCAAACCGGCTTCCGTGGACTTAACCGAGTCGCGGCGCAGGGAGGCCACGACGTAAAGCGCCAGCGATTGCAGCTCGAGGCCCATGTAGAGCGCCATCAGGTCGCCTGCGCTGACCATCATCATCATGCCGACGACAGCCAAGGCCACAAGCATCGGATACTCGAACCGCAGCAAGCCGCGCAGTTTCATATAGTTTTCCGACATGACCAAGACGGCAGCGGCCGAAAGCAGGATCGTCACCTTGGCGAAACGGGCGAAAGTGTCGTCGATGAACATGCCGTGGAAGGCGATATTGGTGGTGCCGTCGCCAGACATGGCCACCCAACCGGCCAGCAGCACCATCACCACCGCGGTCACCCAGACGAGCACCCCGGCGGCCTTGTCTTTCGACGTATAGACCGCGCCGAGAAGGCCGAGCAGGGCAAACCCCGCAAGGACGATCTCAGGCAGAATGATGTTCAGATCAGCGGATATCATGCGCCAAGTCCTTCTTAATGCGAGGCATCGGCGGTCTGCACAGCGGTATCAGCCGCCTCCAGCGCCATGTCGTAATTTTCAATCAGGGCCGCCACAGAGGGCCCGATCATGTCCAGCACCAGCGCCGGGTAGACGCCGAGGATCAGGGTCATCGCCACCAGCGGGGCAATGATCCACTTCTCACGCGCGGTCATGTCGGTGATCGCCTTGAGGCTTTCCTTGATCAGGTCACCCATCACCACGCGGCGGTAGAGCCACAGCGCATAGGCCGCGGAGAAGATCACCCCCGTGGTCGCCACAGCCGCCACCCAAGTGTTCACTTGGAAGGTCGCCATCAGCGTCAGGAATTCACCCACGAAGCCCGATGTCCCCGGTAGGCCCACGTTCGCCATGGTGAAGAACATGAAGACCAGCGCATAGGCGGGCATCCGGTTCACCAGACCGCCATAGGCGTCGATCTCACGGGTGTGCATCCGGTCATAGATCACGCCGACGCTGAGGAAGAGTGCGCCGGATATGAAGCCGTGGCTGATCATCTGGAAAATCGCCCCATCGACACCCTGCTGGTTGGCGGCAAAGATGCCCATGGTCACAAAACCCATGTGGGCCACCGAGGAATAGGCGATCAGCTTTTTCATGTCCTGCTGCACCAACGCCACCAGCGAGGTGTAGACGATGGCGATGGCCGACATCCACAGGATCAGCGGCGTCATCACCTCGGCACCCACTGGGAACATCGGCAAAGAGAAGCGCAGGAAGCCGTAACCGCCCATCTTGAGCAGGATTGCCGCCAGCACCACGGAGCCTGCCGTCGGCGCCTGAACGTGGGCATCGGGCAGCCAAGTGTGAACCGGCCACATCGGCATTTTCACCGCGAAGCTGGCGAAGAAGGCGAGGAACATCAGCGTCTGCATGCCGCCGACGATCTGGATGCCCAGAACCTCAAAGCTTTCGGAGCCGAAGTTATGCGTGAGCAGGCTGATTTCGCAGCCACCGATGCAGGTTGTGCCCGCTTCGGTAAACATCGCCACCATGGCCACCAGCATCAACACCGAGCCGAGGAAGGTATAGAGGAAGAATTTGAAGCTCGCGTAGATCCGCTCTTTCCCGCCCCAGATGCCGATGATCAGGAACATCGGGATCAGGCCCGCTTCGAAGAAGAGGTAGAAGAGCACCAGATCCAGCGCCATGAAGACGCCCAGCATCAGGGTCTCCAACAGCAGAAAGGCGATCATGTATTCCTTGACGCGATGCTCGACGTTCCAGCTTGCCGCGATGACCAGCGGCATCATGAAGGTGGTCAGCATCACGAAAAGGATCGAAATCCCGTCAACGCCAAGGCGGTACTTCAGGCCCAAAAGCCAGTCGGCCTCATCCACGAATTGGAAATCGGTGTTCGACGGGTCGAACTCGAACAGTACGAAAAGCGAGATCAGGAAGGTGACCGTCGTGGTGATGAAGGCCAACCATTTCGCATTGCGCCCGGCGGCAGCATCATCGCCCCGCAAGAAGACCGCAAGGATCAGCGCTGCGAATGCCGGAATGAATGTGATGATTGAAAGCAGATGCGTATCCATCAGTTCGCTCCTCCGCTCATCGTCATCCATGTCACCAGAACGGCGATGCCGATCACCATGGCGAAGGCATAGGTGAAGATATAGCCCGTCTGAGCCTTACCCGCGAGGCGGGTGAAGAAGGGGATGATCCCCATGGCGATGCCATTAAGCGTGCCGTCGATCACAGTGCCATCGCCGCGTTTCCACAGGAACCGGCCGATCGTTTTGGCTGGACGCACGAAAATCACGTCGTAAACCTCATCAAAGTACCATTTGTTTTTCAGGAACAGGTAAAGCGGGCGTTGGTTTGCCGCCAGCCGTCCCGGGACGGTCGGGCTCCAGATATAGAACCACAGGGCCATGACCAGACCGGCCAGCATCGCGATGAAGGGCGAGACCTTGACCCATTTCGGCGCGGCATGGGCATCTTCCAGCACATGGTTGTCGGGTGCGAAGTAAAGCGCCCCCTCGCCCGGCGCACCGCCGAAGGCTTCGTGATGGGTGCCTGCGTCTTGGTGGCCTTCGACCAGCGCATCCGCGCCATGGTCGCCATCGACCGGACCAGTTGCGCCGTGGTCATCCTCGGCCCCTTCGACATGATCGTCGCCGTGGCCTGCCATCTCGGCCATCGGGATGCCGTAGAACTTGCCGACCTGATCCGCGTGACCAAAGAAGCTGCCGTACCAGATCATCCCGGCAAAGACCGAGCCGAGTGCCAGAACACCAAGCGGGATCAGCATGACCATCGGGCTTTCATGCGCATGCTCATGCGTGTGCTTGTTGCCGCGCGGCTTGCCAAAGAAGGTCAGGAAGATCAGGCGCCAACTGTAGAAGCTCGTCATCGCCGCGGCGATCACAAGAAGCCAGAAGCCATACATCGACCCACCGCCCCAAGCGCTCTCGATAATCGCGTCCTTCGACAGGAAGCCCGCGAAACCAATATGCGTGAGCGGAATGCCGACGCCGGTGATGGCCAGCGTGCCGATCATCATCGCCCAGAAGGTATAGGGGATCCTTTTGCGCAGACCGCCGTAGTTGGTCATGTCCTGCTCATGGTGCATCGCATGGATGACCGAGCCCGCGCCCAAGAAGAGCATCGCCTTGAAGAAGGCGTGCGTGAAAAGGTGGAACATCGCCGCCGAATACATGCCCACGCCCGCGGCCACGAACATATAGCCAAGCTGCGACATGGTCGAATAGGCGATGACGCGTTTGATATCGGTCTGCACAAGGCCGATGGTCGCGGCAACAAAGGCAGTGGTGGCGCCGATCACGGTGACAAAGGCCATCGCCTCGGGCGCGAATTCCATCACAGGCGACATGCGGCAGACAAGGAAAACACCCGCGGTCACCATGGTCGCGGCGTGGATCAGCGCCGACACAGGCGTCGGGCCTTCCATCGCGTCAGGCAGCCATGTGTGCAGGAAAAGCTGCGCCGATTTACCCATCGCGCCGAGGAACAGGAGGAAGGCGATCAGGTTCGCTGCGTTCCAGTCGTTCCACAGGAAGGTAACGGACTGTTCGGCCAGATCGGGTGCGGCGGCAAAGATATCGTCAAAGCGGATCGAGTCCGTCAGCATGTAAAGGCCAAAGATGCCGAGCAGGAAGGCAAAGTCCCCCACCCGGTTGACGACAAAGGCTTTCATCGCTGCGGCATTGGCCGACGGCTTGCGGAAGTAGAAACCGATCAGCAGGTAGGAGGCCACGCCGACGCCCTCCCAGCCAAAGAACATCTGCACGAGGTTGTCGGCGGTCACCAGCATCAACATCGCGAAGGTGAAGAAAGACAGATAGGCGAAGAACCGAGGGCGATAGCTTTCGTTATCGCGGAAGTTCTCGTCATGGGCCATGTAGCCGAAGGAATAGAGGTGTACGAGGCTCGACACCGTGGTGATGACGATCAACATGATCGCGGTCAAACGGTCGAGCCGGATCGCCCAATCTGTGCTCAGCGTGCCGCTTTCGATAAAGCGCAGGATCTGAATTTGCTCGGCTGGGCCGTCCAGCGTCAGGAAGACCACCCAAGACAGGAAGGCGGCAAGGAACAGCAGCCCGGTGGCGACCCACTGGGCGGCCTTCTCACCGATGATCTTCCAGCCGAAACCGCAGAGGATGGCACCCACCAGCGGTGCGAATAGGATCGTGGTTTCCATTGCCTCAGCCCTTCATCACGTTGACATCTTCCACCGCGATCGAGCCACGGTTGCGGAAGAAACAGACCAAAATGGCGAGGCCGATGGCAGCCTCGGCAGCAGCGACGGTGAGCACGAAAAGCGTGAAGACCTGCCCCGTCAGATCACCAAGGAAGCTGGAAAAGGCGACGAGGTTGATGTTCACCGCGAGCAGCATCAATTCGATGCTCATCAGCAGAATGATCACGTTCTTGCGGTTCAGGAATAGCCCGAAGATGCCGATGACAAACAGCGTCGCCGCCACTGTCAGGTAATGCTCAAGTCCGATCATGTCGTCCCTTACGTTCCCGCCCCTTGATGGGCTTTGGTCGCGCCCCGTTCGATGGGGCTTTTAGTATCACTTTGCCCCGGCTGCCACCGGGATTGCCGAAGCTTTAGCCGATAAAGCTGTAGCCGCCGAAAAACACGACGATCAACACCACGACCAGTACCACGATTGTTGTTCTCGACATTTCGACGTCCCTTCTCTCTCTTGGTTCAGCCGTTCTCTTTCAAAGAGAACGGCCCCGGAATTTTCAAAAAATTCTGTCTGTTACAGGCCCTGCCCTGACTTCACGTCGCGCAGCTCCATCGCCTTGGCCGGGTCGCGCATCATCTGGGCCACCACGTCTTGGCGCTTCACGTCCTTGCGGTGACGCAGCGTCAGTACGATCGCCCCGATCATCGCCACCAGCAGGATCAGACCCGCCAGTTGGAACAGCAGGAAGTAACGATCATACAGCAGCAGGCCGAGGGCTTCGGTGTTGAACCGCGCGGGATCAATCGCATTGGCCCGCAGGCTTTCCGCCGCCGCGCTCTGCTCCCATGCGCCGAAGGCCATGACGAATTGCATCAAGATCACCAGCCCGATCAGCAGCGCCAGCGGCATGTAGCGCGCCATCTCGGCCTTGAGTTCGGCAAAGTCCACGTCAAGCATCATGACGACGAAGAGGAAGAGCACCGCCACTGCGCCCACATAGACGATGACCAGCAGCATCGCCACGAACTCCGCGCCGAGCAGAACAAAGAGCCCCGCCGCCGAGAGGAAGGACAGGATCAGCCAAAGCACCGAATGCACCGGGTTGCGGCTGATCACCGTGAACAGCCCGCCGGTGATGACGCTGATCGCGAAAAGGTAAAATGAAAAGACCGTCATGCGCCGTCTTCCTTCTTGGTATCTTTTTCTTCGTCTAGGACCGATTGCGCCAGTTCCAGGGCCCGGGTCATCGCGGGAAGCCCGGCAAAGACCGACATCTGGCTGATCGTCTCGACGATATGTTGTTTCGTGGCCCCCGCCTCGCGCGCGTGGCGCACGGTTTGGCGAAGGGCCATGTCATTCTGCGCGCCCTGCATGGTCAGCCCGGCAAGGGTCAGAAGCAGCCGTGTCCGCGCGTCCAGCCCGCCTTTGTTGACCGTGTCGCCGAACCAGAAATCCATCATTTCCTTCGGCATGGTGCCCATCATCGCCTCGAACCCTTTTGGCGAAAAAGCATCCATCGCTGGAAAGGCTTTCGCCATTTCCTGCGCTTGCTTCATCATCGCATCAAAAGGGTTCTTGGGGTCGCTCATCTGTAGGGCGCGTCCATTTCGAGGTTGCGGGCAATTTCGGCTTCCCAGCGTTCGCCGTTGTCCAAAAGCTTGGCCTTGTCGTAGTAAAGTTCTTCGCGGGTCTCAGTCGAGAACTCGAAGTTCGGGCCTTCGACAATGGCATCCACCGGGCAAGCCTCTTGGCAGAAACCGCAGTAGATGCATTTGGTCATGTCGATGTCATAGCGCGTGGTGCGGCGGCTGCCGTCTTCGCGCGCTTCGGCGTCGATGGTGATCGCCTGCGCGGGGCAGATCGCTTCGCAAAGCTTACAGGCAATGCAGCGTTCCTCCCCATTGGGATAACGGCGCAGGGCATGCTCCCCGCGGAAGCGGGGCGACAGCGGCCCCTTCTCATGCGGGTAGTTCAGCGTGGTTTTTGGCGCAAAGAAATAGCGCATCCCCAGCATGAACGCCTTGGCGTAATCTGCCAGCAGGAAATATTTCGCGGCGCGGGTGTAGTCAGTCGCAGCCATATCAGCCCCCTACGGTCCAGCGGGCGTAGATGCCCCAGAACCAATCGAATTTTGCAGCGAATGCCACGAAGACCACCCAGAAGAGCGAGAAGGGAAGGAATACTTTCCACCCCAGCCGCATCAGCTGGTCATAGCGGTAGCGCGGCGTGATTGCCTTCACCATGGCGAACATGAAGAAGACCATCAGCATCTTGATGAACATCCAGAAGAAGCCATCGGGCAGGAACGGCACCGGCGACAGCCAGCCACCGAAGAACATCAGCGACACCAGCGCGCACATCAGCACCACCGCCACCAGCTCGCCAATCATGAAGAGCAGGAAGGGCGTCGAGGAATATTCCACCTGATAGCCCGCGACGAGTTCCGATTCCGCTTCCGGCAGGTCGAAGGGCGGGCGGTTGGTTTCCGCCAGCGCCGAGATGAAGAACAGGATCAGCATCGGGAAATGCGGCAGGAAGTACCAGTTCAGCAGACCCCAGTCGCCATCCTGCGCCGCCACGATGGACGAGAAGTTCATCGACCCGGTCGAGAGGATCACGCCGATGATGATCAGACCAATCGACACTTCATAAGAGATCATCTGCGCGGCGGAGCGCAGAGAGCCCAAGAAGGGATATTTCGAGTTCGACGCCCAACCGCCCATGATCACGCCGTAAACCTCGAGCGAGGAGACGGCAAAGACATAGAGGATCGCCACGTTGATGTCCGACAGGATCCAACCGTCGTTAAACGGGATCACCGCCCAGGCGATCATCGCCATGACAAAGGAAATCATCGGCGCAAGGAAGAAGACCCCCTTGTCTGCGCCCGCCGGAACCACCACTTCCTTAACGATATATTTGAGGAAGTCGGCAAAACTCTGTAGCAGGCCGAAGACGCCCACAACGTTGGGGCCGCGGCGCATCATCACGGCGGCCCAGATCTTGCGGTCGGCATACATGAGGAAGGCCAGCGCCAGCAGCAACGGCACCACCAGCAGCAACACCTGCCCAACCGTCAGCAGGGCAATGCCAAGCCCGGTCGTGTAAAAGAAATCAGCCATAAGTCCTCACACCGTCGGAATGCCGCGTTCCGCGCATTGAAACGCGGTCACTTCGGCATCAATTGTCTTCAAGCCTTTGGGCAGGCTCGGCGAGATTGTGTAAACAGCATCTGCCCGCCATATGCCACCCTCTTCGCTCACATTTGTCCGCACATGACGCGCAAAACCGTAGCCCCGGATCAGCGTGTATTGCGCGGCGGCGCATTCGGCGTAGTCCGACACGTCCTGCGCCGAAAGCGCCTTGGTCATCGCCACGTTGAATTGCACCAAATCACCGTCCAAAAGCTGGGTTTCGACCCCCTTGTAATCGGGGATAAAATCCTCGGCCACCGGCACCTGCGGTTCGCAGGCGGCCAGTAGCATCAAGGGGGCCAGCGCCATTGTTCTCACTCCGCCGCCATCGGCTCGGCCCGGCGCGCGGTGGCCAGCGCCGACAGTTCCGCCATCAACTGGCTGGCCCGCGCGATCGGGTTGGAGAGATAGAAGTCACGCACCGCAGGCGCGAAAGACGCATCGCCCAGCTTGCCCGCAGGCAGCGCATTCCATTCGTTTTCCGGCACCTCATCGACATTCGCCAGATGCGGCACGGCCTCGGTCAGTTTGCGGCGCAGCTCAGCGATGGAATCATAGCCCAGTTGCGCGCCCATCTCAGCCGAAAGCGCCCGGAGAATCGCCCAGTTCTCTTTCGCCTGCCCCGGTGCAAAGCCTGCGCGCAGCGCCAGTTGCGGACGGCCCTCGGTGTTGACGAAAAGCCCCGGCTCTTCGGTATAGGCAGCACCCGGCAGAATGATGTCGGCACGGTGCGCGCCGCGGTCGCCGTGGCTGCCTTGGTAGATCACGAAGGGGCCTTCGCCGATCTCGATCTCATCGGCGCCGAGGTTGTAGATCACCTCAGCCGCGTTCACGTCGTCCATGCCGTTCTCGGCCACGGCACCGATGTCCATCGCGCCGACGCGCGATGCGGCGGTGTGCAGAACCATCAGCTTGCTCTTGGTCTTCTCGGCCAGCTCCATCGCTTTCGCCAGAACCGCCGAACCATCGGCTTCGCGCAGCGCGCCTTGGCCGACGACGATCACCGAAGGCTGCTCCAGCACTTCGTCGAAGTCGCTGCCCATCAGCTTGTCGAGCGTGGCGCGGTCGTTGCCAAGATGGTGATGCGGATAGGTCAGGTCAGCCGCTTCGCCGATCAGGCCGATCTCGGCGCCATTGCTCCATGCCTTGCGGATACGCGCGTTCAGCACCGGCGCCTCGACGGCGGGGTTCGTGCCAATGAGCTGGATCATCTTGGCGTTGTCCAGATCCTCGATCCGCGCGTTGCCAACATAGCCGAAACGGTTGCCCGCGGGCAGTTTCGCGCCATCGGTGCGGCATTCGACAACACCGCCCTGCCCTTCGATCAGCTGTTTCAGGGCAAAGGCCGCTTCCACCGGGGCCAGATCGCCAATGAGACCGGCAAGCTTCTTGCCCTTCATCGCGGCGGCGGCGGCATTGAGTACCTCGGGCCAGCTGGCTTTGCGCAGCTTGCCGTTTTCGCGGATATACGGCGTGTCGAGACGCTGGCGGCGCAAGCCGTCCCAGACAAAACGGGTCTTGTCGGAAATCCACTCCTCGTTCACGCCGTCATGGTTGCGCGGCAGGAAGCGCATGACTTCGCGGCCCTTGGTGTCGACGCGGATGTTGGAGCCGAGCGCATCCATCACGTCGATGCTCTCGGTCTTGCTCAGTTCCCACGGACGCGCGGTGAAAGCATAGGGTTTGGACACCAGCGCGCCCACCGGGCAAAGGTCGATGATATTGCCCGACAGGTTGCTGTCGATCAGCGCGCCGAGATAGGTGGTGATCTCCGCATCCTCGCCGCGGCCGGTCTGGCCCATGACGTGTTGGCCCGCGACTTCGGTGGTGAAGCGCACGCAGCGGGTGCAGGAGATGCAGCGGGTCATGTGAGTTTCGACCAGCGGGCCAAGATCGAGATCTTCGGTCGCGCGCTTGGGCTCGCGGTAGCGCGAGAAGTCGACGCCGTAGGCCATCGCCTGGTCCTGCAGGTCGCACTCACCGCCTTGGTCGCAGATCGGGCAATCGAGCGGGTGGTTGATGAGCAGGAATTCCATCACGCCTTCGCGGGCCTTCTTGACCATGGGAGAATTGGTTTTCACGACCGGCGGCTGGCCCTCGGGACCGGGGCGCAGGTCGCGCACCTGCATGGCGCAGGAGGCGGCGGGCTTGGGCGGCCCGCCGACGACTTCCACAAGACACATGCGGCAGTTGCCCGCGATCGACAGACGCTCGTGGTAACAGAAGCGCGGCACTTCGATGCCCACTTGCTCACAGGCCTGAATGAGCGTCATCGCCCCTTCGACTTCGACTTCCTTACCGTCGATGATGATCTTGCGGATATCGCTCATAAGCTCACTTTGCCTTCAGTAACGAACCGATCCGGCTCGATTTTTGAATCTCTTCGCGTCCGAGCGCACAATAGCTTTGCGGGTCCGAAGTATCGACCCCCTTCGCCTTGAAAAACGCGGCGCCCCGCGCTCTCATGCGCGCTTTTTCAGCGTCACTATCAATATAGGCGTCGATCTCGGCGTCGGAGTAGCCCAGATCGGTTGCCTTGCCTTTCAAGTCCCAAGCCATCTTGACCGCGCGCAGCATCCGCGCGCTGATGTCGGGGCAGTTTTTGCGGATGATGTCGGCGACGCCCATGTCCAAGAGCGCATCGTCGATGGCGGCCACCTCGCGCAATGGCGGTTTGGCGGCGACCGGTGTCACGGTGGCGGCGGTCAGGCTTAGGCCCATCACGGCGATCATCAGGGTGCGCATATCAATTCTCCTTCATGCAGCGGGCCGGAACGGCCCGTCTGACAGATGGAGATCGCAGGCCGTGATATTCAATATCACCGCCCCCGAGACCCGCAGGCCTGCGATATGTCGCCGATGCGATCACTGGGGGCAGCGCCCCCGAAAGGTCAGCGCCCCGCCATCGAACCGCAGCGCGCTTGCCGGGGCATCGGGGCCAAAGGTCCAGTCGATTTTCGAGTTGCCGTAGTTGCCGACACAGTATTTCACCGCCTCATAGCGCGCCGCCGCACGGGCGCCGTCGATGGATTTGCCGGCGTCCTTGACCGTCACCTGAAAGACATCCCGCTGGCCGTCAACCTTGCGCAGTTTGGTGTTGAAATACTGCCCGTCAAAGGCAATCCGCTCGCCATCATTGGCGCAGCCCGCCAGCAGGGCGCTGAGCGTCAGAACCGTCAAAGCATATTTCATAGACCTACTCCGCTGCGCCATGGCCCGGCCTTGCCGATCGCCCCGCGCCTGTTGTGGACGGACGCGCCTGACGCGCGCCCGCTATCGCCGCTCCTGCGCCAAGCGTCAAGCCGGTGAGGCCCGCCGCCGCGCAGGGTTTCACTCCGCCGCGACCGCGCTGACGCGGCCCGTGCGCTTGTGTTTGATCCGATCTTCGATCTCATCACGGAAGTGGCGGATCAGACCTTGGATCGGCCAAGCCGCCGCATCGCCAAGCGCGCAGATCGTGTGGCCCTCGACCTGTTTGGTCACGTCGAGCAGCATGTCGATCTCTTCCGGCTCGGCATCGCCCGAGACCAGACGGTCCATCACGCGCATCATCCAACCGGTGCCTTCGCGGCAGGGCGTGCACTGGCCGCAGCTTTCGTGTTTGTAGAACTTCGACAGCCGCCAGATCGCTTTGATCACGTCCGTCGAGTTGTCCATCACGATCACCGCCGCGGTGCCGAGGCCCGAACGCTGCTCACGCAGGTAGTCGAAATCCATAATCGCGTCGCGCATATCCTTGCCGGGGATCAGCGGCACCGACGACCCGCCGGGGATCACCGCCTTGAGGTTGTCCCAGCCGCCGCGGATGCCGCCGCAATGGGTCTCGATCAGCTCTTCAAAGGAGATCGACATCGCCTCTTCAACGACACAGGGGTTGTTGACGTGACCCGAGATCGCAAAGAGCTTGGTGCCCGCGTTATTGGCGCGGCCAAAGCCCGCGAACCACTCAGGGCCACGGCGCAGAATGGTCGGCACCACGGCGATGGATTCGACGTTGTTCACCGTGGTCGGGCAACCGTAGAGGCCCGCGCCCGCCGGGAACGGCGGTTTCATCCGGGGCATGCCTTTCTTGCCTTCGAGGCTTTCCAGCAGCGCGGTTTCTTCGCCACAGATATAGGCCCCTGCCCCGTGGTGCAAGTAAATGTCGAAATCCCAGCCCGATTTGCTGGCGTTCTTGCCCACCAGACCGGCCTCATAGGCTTCATCAATCGCGGCCTGCAGGGCTTCGCGCTCACGGATGTATTCGCCGCGGAGGTAGATATAGCAGGTATGCGCGTTCATCGCGAAAGAGGCGATCAGGCAGCCTTCGATCAGCGTATGCGGATCATGGCGCATGATCTCGCGGTCCTTGCAGGTGCCCGGCTCGGATTCGTCGGCGTTGACCACAAGATAGGCCGGGCGGCCATCGCTTTCCTTCGGCATGAAGGACCACTTGAGACCCGTGGGGAAGCCCGCCCCGCCCCGGCCCCGCAGGCCAGAGGCTTTCATCTGGTCGACGATCCAATCGCGGCCCTTTTGAATGATCCCGGCGGTGCCATCCCAATGGCCGCGCGCCTGCGCGCCTTTCAGGGTGCGGTCATGCATGCCGTAGATGTTGGTAAAAATGCGGTCTTTGTCCTGAAGCATGATGCCTACCTTTGGTTCTCACGGCTGGCCCGGCGGGCCTGCCACATTTGATATATCACGACCATCGCCCAGAAAAGCGCGGCCAGTGCAGCAAAGTCGAAGAGCAGCGCATAACGCCCCGGCAGGCCAAGCGCCGGGCCGGCCCATTGCATGGCCAGCCACAAGCACATGGTCACGGCAATGACCAGCCCTGCGGTGCGGCCCTTGCGGGCAAGCGCTCTGTCTTCGGCTTCGCTCATGTCTCTCTCTTACCCCGATCAGCCCTCGGCCTTGCCGTCACTGGCAAGTGCCTTGGCCTGACCGATCCAATCGTCGCGCCGGATACGGCCCTTGAAACGCAGACGGGAATCGACCCAGTCGATCTCTTCTCCCTCAAGTGCCGCGACCTGATCGAAATGGAAGATGCCCAATTCATTCAGCGTCTGTTCCAGCTTCGGCCCGATGCCGCCAATGCGCTTGAGGTCATCCGCCCCACCCGCACGGGGTGCATCCAGCAGCGCGGGTTTGCCATCGGTCGATGCGCTGCCTGTCGCCCCCTTGGGCGCGGTTTCGACGGTCTCTTCCGGGGTAGTCACCACGGCGGGCGCCTCTTCGGCTTCGACAACCTGTTCCGGGGCGGCTTCTACGGCGGCTGTGTCGGCCACGGGCGGCGTCGGCGTTGTTTCCTCGGAGGTTTCGGCGGGTTCTTCCTCGCCCGCCACATCGACCTCGGCAACATCATCCGGCGCGGCCTCAACGGCAGCCGTATCGGCCACCGGCGCATTCGGCGATGTCTCTGCCACAGGCTCAACCGGCGCGCTGGCCTTTCGCGCGGCCCCGATGCCTGCGTCACCGGCAGGGACCGTGCCCACCGCTGGCGAGACGCTGTCCGATGCTGTCGGCGCCGCCGCAACCGATGCTGCTGCCGCGCTGCGCGTGTTATCTTGCGGTGCGGCGGCTGGCACGTCTTTGCACAGCAGGGTCATCGCCAGATAGCCCACAATCACCGCCACCAGCACACCGGCCAAAATAGACATCAACAGACCCCAGATGCCGAAAGCCAGCAACAGGAATGCCACCAGCAAACCGACACCGGCACCCAGCCACCAGCAGCGCTTGGTGCAGGCTTCTCGTTCCGAAATATCCGTCATGACTGTCCTTCTCTCCCTTGATGCGGGCGATGCGGCTTATGGCTCTGCGGGGTGGTGTGGGTGCCGTCCTTGGCCCGTTGTTAATCTCCGTCTTATTCTTCTGCGAGGCGCGCGGCCTGCTCTACCCAATTGTCGCGGCTGACGCGGCCTTTGAACCCTTCGAGGTTCTGGTCGACCCAAGCGACCTCCTCAGGGCCCCATTGGGCGATCTGATCAAAGTGGTAGAAACCCATGCCGTTAAGCATCTGCTCCAGCTTCGGACCGACGCCTTTGATCTTTTTCAGATCATCCGCCTCGCCCTCACGCGGGCCGTCCAACTGTGCCGGCTTTTGGCCGGGCGTCGCGGGGGTGTCAGTCTCGGCCTCGGCGGCATCGACGGTTTCACCCGCGGGGTCGCGCTTGGAACGCGGCTTGCTTTTCGAGGCGGCCTCGGCCTCCTGCTCGGTGATACCGGTCTTGTCGGCGCTTTCGCCCTCGGCGGGACGCGGCTCTTCGGCTTCGACCTCTTCCACGGTTTCAGGCTGCGGCGCGTCGGGCTTGCGCTGCCATGGGGTCAGCAGCGGCACCTCGGTGCCGTCGATGCGCTTAACCGTATCGCCGATATCGACCGCCGCTTGCGCGCTGGCGTTATACTGCGTGCGCCCGCTTTCGTGATCCGTGAGGCTGGTCAACCCGCCCAGAGGCTCGGAGGCATAGCGCCCGTTCTGAGGGCCGGGCACGGGCACGTGCCCCTCGCTCAACTCATCAAGGATTTCGTTCAGCCGCGCGGTGGTCAGGTCTTCGTAATAGTCCTTGCCGATCTGCGCCATGGGGGCGTTGGAACAGGCGCCGAGGCATTCGACCTCTTCCCAAGAAAAACGTCCGTCCGCCGACAACTCATGCGGCTTGGCGGCGATACGCTCTTTGCAGACGGCGACCAGATCCTCGGCCCCGCAAATCATGCAGGAGGTGGTCCCGCAAACTTGGATATGTGCCACGGAACCAACGGGTTGCAGTTGGAACATGAAGTAGAAGGTCGCTACTTCGAGGCCCCGGATATAGGCCATGCCCAGCATCTCCGAGACATGTTCGATCGCCGGGCGGGTCAACCAGCCCTCTTGCTCCTGCGCGCGCCACAAAAGCGGGATGATCGCGCTGGCCTGACGGCCTTCGGGGTATTTGGTGATCTGCGCTTCGGCCCATTCTTGGTTGGCGGGCGTGAAGGCAAAACTGTCGGGCTGGTCAGGGTGTAGACGGCGGAGCATTAGTTCGAACCTATGGTCAGGCGGAGGCAAATGATGCCCCCGGCGTAAATTTCTTCAAAACGGGGTGACGCCAGCGGCATCACCGGTCAATCTCTCCAAAGACGACGTCCATGGTGCCGATGATCGCGGCCACATCGGCAAGCTGGTGACCGCTGGCCACATGGTCCATCGCTTGCAAGTGCAAGAAGCCCGGCGCGCGGATTTTGGAGCGATAGGGTTTGTTGGAGCCATCGGCCACAAGGTAGACGCCAAACTCGCCCTTGGGCGCTTCGACGGCGCAGTAAACCTCGCCCTTGGGGACGTGGAACCCTTCGGTGTAAAGCTTGAAGTGGTGGATCAGGCTTTCCATGTCGGTCTTCATCGCGGTGCGCGACGGCGGGGTGATCTTGCCCCGGGCCAGCACATCGCCCCGCCCTTCGGGGGCGCGCAGCTTCTCGATCGCTTGCTGGATGATGTAGGTCGACTGGCGCATCTCTTCCATCCGGCAGAGGTAGCGGTCAAAGCAGTCGCCGTTCTTGCCCACGGGGATCTGGAAGTCGAATTCGTCGTAGCATTCATAGGGCTGCGCGCGGCGCAGGTCCCAAGCAAAGCCAGACCCGCGCACCATCACACCGCTGAAGCCGTAGTTGAGAATGTCCTCTTCGGTCACGATGCCGATGTCGACGTTGCGCTGCTTGAAGATGCGGTTCTCGGTCAGCAGCTCATCGATGTCGACCATGAACTTCTTGAGGAACTGTTCGCACCAGGCCTCGATATCGTCCAGCAGCGCGGGCGGCAGGTCTTGGTGGACGCCGCCGGGGCGGAAGTACGCCGCGTGCAGACGCGCGCCGCAGGCCCGCTCGTAAAAAATCATCAGGCTCTCACGCTCTTCAAAGCCCCAGAGCGGCGGCGTCAGCGCGCCCACGTCCAGCGCCTGCGTGGTGATGTTGAGAAGGTGGTTCAGAATGCGCCCGATTTCCGAGAACAGCACCCGGATCAGCGAGGCACGGCGCGGCACCACCGTGTCGGTCAGCTTTTCGATGGCCAGACACCAAGCGTGCTCTTGGTTCATCGGGGCCACGTAATCCAGCCGGTCGAAATACGGCAGGTTTTGCAGGTAAGTGCGGCTTTCCATCAGCTTTTCGGTGCCACGGTGCAGCAGGCCGATATGGGGGTCGCAACGCTCTACCACCTCACCGTCAAGCTCAAGCACCAGACGCAAAACCCCGTGTGCGGCAGGGTGTTGCGGGCCGAAGTTGATGTTGAAGTTGCGAATCTTCTGCTCGCCGGACTCAAAGTCGGTCGACCCGTCGTCAAAGGCTTTTGTGCGAATGTCGCCGTCCATTACCGTTTCTCCAGTTCTTGCAGCTTCATGCCCATCCACCACAGCAAGGCAATCGTGCCCAGCGGGATCAGACAGGCCACCGCCCAGTATTTGTTGATGCCGAAGAACGGCAGCAGTTTGACCATCGGAATGGCGGTCAGCGCCGAAAGGATCAGCCAGCCGAACCCGCCCATTACTTCGCGTCCTTGCTCGCATGACCGTCGGGTGCCGACTTGTCATCGCCGGGCAGGATGTAATCGGCCCCTTCCCACGGCGACATGAAGTCGAACTGGCGGTATTCCTGAACGAGGCTCACGGGCTCATAGACCACGCGCTTGGCGCCTTCGTCATAGCGCACCTCGGTATAGCCCGTGGTCGGAAAATCCTTGCGCAGCGGGTGCCCGCGGAAACCATAGTCCGTCAGAATACGGCGCAGGTCCGGGTGCCCGGAAAAGAGGATGCCGAACATGTCAAAGACTTCACGCTCGAACCAATCGGCACTGGGGTGCACGCCGGTGATGGAGGGCACCATGTCCTTCTCCCGCGCGGCGGCGCGCAGGCGAATGCGCTGGTTCTGGTACATCGACAGGAAGTGGTAAACCACGTCGAAACGCTTGGCCCGGCCCGGATAATCCACCGCCGTAATGTCCACCAAAGTCGAGAAGCGGCAGGTCGGGTCACCTTTGAGGAACTCGACAAGCCCGGCGACATTGGCCAGCGCCACATCCATGTTCAACTCACCCTTGGTGACATCCCATCCGAGCACGCAATCGGGGCGTTTGGCTTCGATATAGGCCCCAAGTTCCTGCAGTTGTTCGCTCATCGCAAATCTTCCTTCCACGCGCCGATCAACGCCATCTCACTGTCCCGCGCCTTTGGCGCTTTGTCCTTCTGCCTGCCCCGCTTGCGGCGCAGGCGGTTGCCTTAGCGCACGATCGTCCCGGTGCGGCGAATTTTGCGCTGCAACTGGAGGATACCATAAAGCAGTGCTTCCGCCGTCGGCGGGCAGCCGGGCACATAGACATCGACCGGCACGATGCGGTCACAGCCGCGCACGACCGAATAGCTGTAGTGATAGTAACCGCCGCCATTGGCGCAGGACCCCATCGAGATCACATAGCGCGGCTCTGGCATCTGGTCATAGACCTTGCGCAGCGCCGGGGCCATCTTGTTGGTCAGCGTGCCCGCGACGATCATCAGGTCCGACTGCCGCGGAGAGGCGCGTGGCGCGGTGCCAAAACGCTCAAGGTCATAGCGCGGCATGGAGCTGTGCATCATCTCAACCGCGCAGCAGGCCAGACCGAAGGTCATCCAGTGCAAGCTGCCCGTGCGCGCCCAGTTGATGATGTCTTCGGTCGAAGTCAGCAGGAAGCCCTTGTCCTGCAACTCGGCATTCAGGCTTTGGGTGGCGAACTCAGGGTCCGGCCCCGCGCCATATTGACCGTAGGCCGCAGGGGCGGAGGCACCGGATTTAACCCGTGGGCTTTGGTGGCCATCGCCCATCACCGGGGTGACGAGTGCGTCATCTTTTACTGCCATTCCAGCGCTCCCTTCTTCCATTCATAGGCGAAGCCCGCCGTCAGCACGCCCAAGAACACCATCATCGACCAGAAGCCCACCATGCTCACCTCTTTAAAGGCCACGGCCCATGGAAAGAGGAAGGCGATTTCGAGGTCGAAGATGATGAAGAGGATCGAGACTAGATAGAAACGCACGTCAAACTTCATCCGCGCATCGTCGAATGCGTTGAACCCGCATTCATAGGCCGAGACCTTCTCCGGGTCAGGATTGCGCACGGCCACGACCACAGCGGCGAGGATCAGCACAAGGCCAAGGCCAATCGCCACGGCCAGAAAAACGAGGATGGGCAGGTATTCCCGCAGCATGTCGTCCAAGGGGATGCTCCTTTCGCGGTGCGCGGCATGAGGCAAAGGCCAAAAGCCCGCGCAGACAAACTTGGAACGGGTTTAACTCTGCCCGTGGGTAGGGTCAACGGGCCAAGCCCGGTTAATGCCGCCCACGGGTCCGCAATAGAGCCATTTCGCCAAAGCCTTGAGCTAGACCACCCAAGCGGCTTTGCGCTTGTCAAAGAAGGCACCGATTCCCTCGGCGGCCTCATCGGTTTCCCAACGCGCCGCGAGGGCATCAATGGACATTTCCACCGCCTCGGGCGTGGCGATTCCACCCAGGTCTTGCGCCAGCTTCTTGGCCGCTGCCACCGCCCCCGGCGCGCAGGAGAGGTAAGGCACGACCTCGGCCTCCACCGCCGCGTCCAACTCCTCGGCCGGTACGGCGCGGGCCAGCAGCCCCAGATCGACCGCCTCCGCCGCATCGAACAGACGCGCAGACATGAAGACCCGCCGCGCGCGCCCCTCGCCCATCCGCGCCAGCACATAAGGTCCGATGGTGGCCGGGATGATGCCCAGACGGGTCTCGGTGAAGCCCATCTTCAGCGTATCGACCCCCACGGCCACGTCACAGACCGAGGCCATGCCGACGCCACCGCCGAAGGCATTGCCCTGCAGCTTGCCGATCACCGGCTTCGGCAGCGCGTTAAGCGCGCCCAGCATTGTCGCCAGTTTGCCCGCCTCGGCCGAGCGGGTCTCGGCGTCCATGTCGCGCTGGTCGCGCATCCAGCCCAGATCGCCGCCTGCACAGAAGGATTTGCCCGCACCGGTCAGTACCACCACGCGCACCGCGTCATCCCCGGCCAGCTTGCCCGCCGCCGCGGTCAGATCGGCCAGCATCTGCGCCGACATGGCGTTGTGTTTCTCCGGCCGGTTGAGGGTGAGCGTCGCCACCCCGCGCGCGTCGGTTTCGATCGTCAAAGTCTCGTACATGTCAGCCTCGCATTGCCCGTGCCATTTCGGCGGCCTCCAGCACCACCGCCTGATCGACGCCGGTGTCGTAGCCAAGCGCCGTCAGATGTTTGTTCACCGCCTCGGTGGCGACATTGCCCGCCGCCCCCGGCGCATAGGGACAGCCGCCCAAGCCGCCCACGGCGGCATCGAAGACCCGCAGGCCCATCGACAATGAGGCGTCGATATTGGCGATCGCCCGGCCATGGGTGTCGTGGTAATGCCCCGCAAGCCGCCCTGCGGGCACCACGTCGCGCACCGACAGCAGCATCCGCGCGATACTGTCGGGCGTGCCCGCGCCGATGGTGTCGCCCAAGGAAATTTCGTAGCAGCCCATGGCAAAGAGCTTGTCGGCCACGCGGGCCACGTCGCCGGGATCGACCTTGCCGTCATAGGGGCATTCCACCACGCAGGAGACATAGCCCCGCACCGGGATGTCCACGTGCCGCGCCTCTTCGAGGATGGGGGCGAAACGCTCGAAAGCCTCGTCGATGCTGGCGTTGATGTTCTTCTGGCTGAATCCTTCGGAAGCGGAGGCGAAGATCGCCACCTCGTCGGCGCGGGCCGCTACCGCATCCTCGTAACCGCGCATGTTCGGTGTCAGCGCGGCGTAGCGCACACCCTCGGCACGGAAGATCTGCCCCAGTACCTCGCCCGAACCGGCCATCTGTGGCACCCATTTGGGGCTGACGAAACTGGCGCATTCGATGCGGGCAAAGCCCGCTTGGCTCAGCTTGTCCACCAGCGCGACCTTCTCGGCCACGGGGATCTCGCGTTTCTCGTTCTGCAGACCGTCCCGTGGGCCGACCTCGAAAATCTCACATGGTCCAAGGCTCATTGGCCGCTTTCCTTCCCTGACTGAGCCATGGTCATTCGACCGGCCATGGCGCGTAGAAATCCTTCTCGTAGAGCTTGGCTCCCTCGGGCAGCGCCTGCGCGAAGCTGTCGCGCTCCGTGATCCGTTCATACCACGCCGCGACCGAGGGGTGGTCATCCAATTTCACGAAATGCCGCGCCATGTAGACCGCCTGCCCGACCGAGATGTCGGCGGCAGAAAAGCCGGAAGTCAGCAGGTAGTCGCGGTTCTCCAGCGGCGTCGAGAGCCGCGCCTCGAGCGCGTCGTAGCATTTGCCGATCCGCGCCGCCTCGAGCTTCATCACGATGGGGCTGCGCATGTGATCCTCGCGCAGGGCGATGTGCTGCTGGGTGAGTGCCGCCGCGTGCTGGCTGATGGTCTCGGCGAAGTGCACCCAGACCAGCCAGGCCATCCGGTCGGGGCTACCCACCGAGCGGCCCATCCGGTCGGGGCTGTAGCGCTCGCAAAGGTACTGGGTGATCGCCCCGGTCTCGAACATGCGCTCACCGTCGATCTCCAGCGCCGGCACCCGGCCCGCGGGCGAGAGCACGAGGTATTCCGGATCGCGCAGGCTGCGGTCGAAGGCATGCATCTTGACCTGAAACTCCACGTCGTCCAGCTCGTGCAGCAGCCAGAGCGTGCGCATCGAGCGGGTCTGCGGACAGTGATGCAGCGTAATCATGCGCCCTCCTCGGCTTCCAGACGCACCAGCGCCGCGCCCGCCTCGACCTGATCACCGGCCTCTGCCAACACCTCGGCCACCACGCCGTCGCGCGCGGCGAGCAGCGAATGTTCCATCTTCATCGCCTCCAGCACCGCCAGACGGTCGCCCTTGGCGACGCTCTGGCCGACCTCGGCGTCGATGGCACGCACCAGCCCCGGCATCGGCGCCTCGACGATATTGCCGTCGCCATGGGCGGCGGCGGCACGCGCCAGCGGGTCGATCACGTCAAAGGCGATGCCATAGGCGTCGAAAACCGTGACCACGTCGCCCGCGACCGAGACCGGGGGCGCTATATGGCCGTCGATCTTCCAGCGGCCCGCGATGCGCTCGGCGCGCACCTCGTGATCGCCCACGGTCCAAAGCTGCACATCCTCCGAAAGCACCCGCACCTTCAGCAAATGCTCCTCGCCATCGCGGCCCAGCATCACCTGAAGCCGCAGCGGCCGCCAAAGGTTGAACCCGGCCTCGGCCTGCGGCTGGTCCAGCCCCAAGGCCGCCATCCCCGCCAGCGCAAAATGCCGCCCCGGCACCTCGGGCTGCGCTGTCAGCGCCTCGATGTCGCGCGCGATCAGGCCCGTATCCACGTCGCCCTTGGCAAAACCCTCATGCTCGGCCAGCGCGCCGAGGAAGGCGAGGTTGGTGACCGTGCCACCGACCTCGCACCCCTTGAGCGCCGCGCGCAGCCGCGACAGCGCCACGTCCCGCGTGGGCCCATGCACGATGACCTTGGCGATCATCGGGTCGTAGAAGGGGCTGATCGTATCGCCCGCCCGCACACCGCTGTCGGCGCGGGTCTGGGGCGTAAAGGACAGATGCGTGAGCGTGCCGGTGGCGGGCAGAAAGCCCTTCGGTACGTCCTCGGCATAGAGCCGCGCCTCGAAAGCATGGCCGTCGATCGTGAGTTCATCCTGCGCTTTCGGCAAGGCCTCGCCCGCCGCGACCCGCAGCTGCCATTCCACCAGATCAACCCCGGTGACCAGCTCGGTTACGGGATGCTCCACCTGCAGGCGCGTGTTCATCTCCATGAAGAAGAACCCGTCGGTCGAAAGCCCGCCCGAACCGTCGACGATGAATTCCACCGTCCCCGCCCCGGCATAGCCGATGGCCTCGGCCGCGCGCACCGCCGCCTGACCCATGGCCGCGCGCATCTCTTCCGTCATGCCCGGCGCGGGCGCCTCCTCGATCACCTTCTGGTGGCGGCGCTGGAGCGAACAGTCGCGTTCGAACAGATGCACCGCATGGGTCCCGTCGCCGAAGACCTGCACTTCGATGTGGCGCGGCTTGGTGACAAATTTCTCGACCAAAACGTCCGCATTGCCGAAGGCGGTCTTGGCCTCGGAGCGCGCAGACTCCAGCGCCGCCTGAAAGCCTCCGGCCTCCTCGACCAGACGCATTCCCTTGCCGCCGCCACCCGCAACCGCCTTGATCAGCACCGGATAGCCGATCTTCTCGGCCTCACGCGCCAGCAGCGCATCGTCCTGATCCGCGCCGTGATAGCCCGGGACCACGGGCACGCCCGCCTCGACCATCAACGCCTTGGCCGCGTCCTTCAGCCCCATGGCGCGGATAGCCTTGGCCGAAGGCCCGATGAAGGTCAGCCCGGCGGCCTCGACCGCCTCCACGAAATCGGGGTTCTCGCTGAGAAACCCGTAGCCCGGATGGATCGCCTGCGCGCCGGTATCGCGCGCGGCTTGGATGATCACATCGCCCTTCAGATAACTCTCCGCCGGCGCCGAGCCGCCGATATGCACCGCGGCATCCGCCATGGCGACATGTTTCGCGCCCGCATCCGCGTCCGAGTACACCGCCACGCAGCGCACCCCCATGGCTTGCGCCGTTTCCATCACCCGGCAAGCAATCTCACCCCGGTTCGCAATCAGGATCGTGTCAAACATGCCCTACCCTTTTCATCTCTTTCTGCTCCAAATATTTCGGGGGGTCCGGGGGGCTGCCCCCCCGGTTCCCTCGGCCCGATCACATCCGGAACAATCCAAATTTCGTCGGCTCGATCGGCGCGTTCAGGCTGGCCGAGAGGCTCAGGTAGAGCACGTCGCGGCTCTTGCGCGGATCGATGATCCCGTCGTCCCACAGGCGCGCGGAGGCATAGAGCGGGTGGCTCTGCTCCTCGAACATATCGATCGTGGGCTGTTTGAAGGCGGTCTCTTCCTCCTCGGTCCAAGTCTCGCCCGCGCGTTCCATCGCGTCGCGCTTGACTGTGGCCAAGACCCCCGCCGCCTGTGCGCCGCCCATCACGGAGATGCGGCTGTTGGGCCATGTCCAGAGGAACCGCGGCCGGTAGGCCCGGCCCGACATGCCGTAGTTGCCCGCGCCAAAGGAGCCGCCCACCAGCATGGTGATCTTGGGCACATTGGTGGTGGCCACCGCCGTCACCATCTTGGCGCCGTGGCGGGCGATGCCCTCGTTCTCGTATTTGCGGCCGACCATGAAGCCGGTGATGTTCTGCAAGAACACCAGCGGGATGTTGCGCTGGCTGCAAAGCTCCACGAAATGCGCGCCCTTCTGGGCCGCTTCTGAGAAGAGTACGCCGTTGTTGGCGATGATGCCGATGGGACAGCCTTTGACATGGGCAAAGCCGCAGACCAGCGTCTCGCCGAAGCGCGCCTTGAACTCCTCAAAGCGGCTGCCATCCACCAGCCGCATGATGACCTCGCGGATGTCGTAGGGCGTGCGCAGGTCGGCGGGCACTACGCCCAGCATCTCGGCGGGGTCGTAAGCCGGTTCCTCCGGGCTGGCCCAGTCCACCGTCTTGGGCTTGCTCTTGTTAAGCTGCCCAACCGCGCGGCGCGCCAGTGCCAGCGCATGGGCGTCGTCCTCGGCCAGATAATCCGCCACGCCCGACAGGCGCGTGTGCACGTCGCCACCGCCGAGGTCTTCGGCCGAGACGACCTCGCCCGTCGCGGCCTTCACCAGCGGCGGGCCGGCGAGGAAGATCGTGCCCTGTTCCTTCACGATGATGGTCACGTCCGACATCGCGGGCACGTAAGCACCGCCCGCGGTGCAGGAGCCCATGACCACGGCGATCTGGGCGATGCCCTTGGCGCTCATCCGCGCCTGATTGTAGAAGATTGCGCCGAAATGGTCGCGGTCGGGGAAAACCTCGTCCTGGTTGGGCAGGTTCGCACCGCCGGAGTCCACCAGATAGATGCAGGGCAGATGGTTCGCCTCGGCAATCTCCTGCGCGCGGAGGTGTTTCTTCACCGTCATCGGGTAGTAGGTGCCGCCCTTCACGGTGGCGTCGTTGCAGACCACCATGACCTCATGGCCCTGCACCCGACCAATGCCCGCGATCACCCCCGCACAGGGTGCCGCGCCGCCATAAAGCCCATGCGCTGCTGTGGCGCCGATCTCCAGAAACGGGCTGCCGGGGTCGAGAAGGTTCGCCACCCGCTCGCGGGGCAGCATCTTGCCGCGGCTTTCATGCCGGGCGCGGGATTTTTCGCCGCCGCCTAGGGCGGCGGCCTCGGCGGCCTCGCGGACCTCGCTGAGCGCTTTCAGATGCGCCATCTCGTTGGCCTTATAGGCATCCGAGGATGGCAGGGCTTGCGATGTCAGTTTCATGTTACGTCCTCATTCTCTCGCGCCGCCAGACGCTTCAATTCCTTGCGGATCACCTTGCCGGTGACGGTCATGGGCAAGTCTTCCACGAATGCAATCTCGCGCGGGTAGGAATAGCTGGCGAGCCGGTCCTTCACCCAGTCCTGCAATTCCTTCGCATCGACCACGGCACCCGGTTTCAGCACCACATAGGCCTTCACGATCTCGGTGCGGAGCGCATCGGGCTTGCCGACCACGCCACAGGTCGCCACGGCGGGATGGGTGAGCAGGCAATCCTCGATTTCCGCCGGGCCGATGCGGTAGCCCGCGGAGGTAATCACGTCATCCTCGCGCCCCACGAAGCGCAGGTAGTCGCCCTCCCAGATGCCGCGGTCGCCGGTCAGCAGCCAGTCGCCGTGGAACTTCGCCGCCGTCTCCTCGGGCCGGTTCCAGTAGCGCAGCATCATCGAAGGCGCGCCTTTGCGCACCGCCACGTCGCCCTCCGCATCGGTGGGCTTACCGTTCTCGTCCAGCACAGCCAGTTCGAAGCCGGGGACCGGCTTGCCGATACAGCCGGGCTGCGCGGGAAAATCGACGCCACAGCTCGAGGCGACCATGTTGCATTCGGTCTGGCCGTAGAACTCGTTGATCTCAAGCCCAAACGCCTCGCTGCCCCATGCCAGCATCTCGGCTCCCAGAGGCTCACCGCCGCTGGCGACCGCGCGCAGGCCCGGCAGCGCGACATCCGCCGCTTTCAGCATCCGCAGCGCGGTCGGCGGAAAGAACACGTTGCGCACCTCGCCTTTCGCGATCACCTCGGCGCAGCCCTCGACGGTGAACTTGGGCATCCGGGTGGCCACCACCGGCACGCCGAGCGCCAGCGCGGGCATCGCCACGTCGAATAGCCCGCCGATCCACGCCCAATCCGCCGGGGTCCAAAGGCAATCGCCCGTCTGCCCCAGATGGTCATGGCTGATAGACACGCCCGGCAGATGGCCCGAGAGCACCCGGTGCCCGTGCAACGCGCCTTTCGGCGTGCCGGTGGTGCCGGAGGTGTAGATCAGCACGGCGGGGTCTTCGGGGCCGACCTCGGCGAATTCCACCGCCTCACCGTCCACGCCAGCCTCCGCCGCGATCCACGGGGTGGCCAGATCGCCGAGCAGTTCCGCGCCTTCCGCATCGGTCAGCACGATTTCGCAGCCCGCGTCACCCACCCGGCTGGCCAGCGCGTCATGTTTGAACAGTTTGAACAGCGGCACAGAGATCGCGCCGATCTTCCAGATCGCCAAATGCGCGGCTGCGCACCACGGCGACTGACTGAGCAAAACACCCACGCGGTCGCCGGGGCGCACTTCGGCCTGCAGCGCTCGTGCCAGACCGTTGACCATCTCGTGCAGCGCACCATAGCTCACGTCGCGCCGATCCGGGCCAGTCAGGTCGATGATCGCCACGGCGTCCTCGGGCTGTGCCAGACATTGCGCCGCCATGTTGCCCTGCCAGATGGGCCAGTCGCCTTCGTTCTTCATATCAGCTTCGGTACTCCGGATTTTCGAAATCGAACCGCGCGCCCGCGTCCCAGGCCTCGCGGTCGTTGCCCTCGCGCGGGTAGCCGCCCGCGTGTTTCAGCATCCGTGCCAGATGCAGGGCGTTCCATGTCATGATGGTGGTGTTGCGCTGCGTGAATTCATTGTCGAAACCCGCGCGTTTGCCGTCCACCTCATCGCCGTAAGACGGCCCCGGCCCGGCCTCGCCAATCCAGCCACAATCGGCCTGCGGAGGGATCGTGTAGCCCAGATGGTTCATCGCGAAACCGGTGGTCATGGCGACATGTTTGATGCCGTCCTCGTTACCGGTGACCACCGTGCCGCCGACCTTGCCGTAAAAGACCGACTGGCCTTTGTCGTTGAGCTCACCGCTCATGGCATAGAGCCGCTCGATCAGCACGCGGCAGACACTGCTCTCCTCGCCCAGCCACAAAGGCGTGCCGATGATCAGAATGTCGGCGGCCAGCACCTTCTCCCAGATCGCGGGCCAGTCGTCGCGGTCCCAGCCGTGTTCGGTCATGTCCGGATAGACGCCCGGCGGCACTTGGTGATCCAGCAGGTAGAGATGCTCCACCCCCACCCCCTGCGTCTCCATTATGCCTGCGCTGGCGTTCATCAAAAGCTGGGTGTGGCTGTCGCCGGGGGTCTTCTTGAGCGAGCAATTGACGTAGAGCGCCTTGAGATCGGAATAGTCAGTCACGGCCGAGTTCCTTCTTCAGTTGCTCCAACTCCCGATCAAGGAAGAAAGAGGTGATGGAGCGGATGATGACCAGCATCAGCAAGAAGAGCAGGTCGGCAAACCGCAGGCTGATCGCGGTGTGGATCACGTCCGAGACGATGAAAAGCTCCAGCCCCGCGAGGATGTAGCGCCCCAGTTCGATCCGCTCGCGGTTGGTGCGGCGGACGCGCTCTGGCCCCTTCTGGGCGATCTCGGCGATCGTCACCCCGGTCAGGAAACGTGCCGCACCGATCAGCAGCAGAATGATGGCCGCGATGTCGATGACCGCGGCGAGAATCTCGAAACCTTCGATCAGCCAAGGCAGAAAGTGGTGCAGGACACCGCCTTCTGTCTCCAGTTCTATCAGGTTTTCCATCCTGATCCCTCCGTCCTGTTTGGCCGACACAGCGAGACGCGGTTAATAGGCCGCCCCCAAACGCAGCGCCTGTTCCCCCGTCATCTGCATCAGGCAGGCCAAGGTTGCAGGCCCGCCGCCTGTGCCACCGCCCCATTGGCTGCGTTCATAATCGCAGGCGGCATCACGAAAGGTAATCCACGCGCGCTGCATGTCACGCAGCGCCTCGGCCTGCGAAGGCAGTTGCGGCTGGTAGAGGGCATTCTCCTCATCGGCGGATTTCGCCTGCACCATGCGGGCGCGGTAATTCTCGTTCAGCAGGCCGTCCCAAAAGGTCAACTCAGCATCAAGACACGCGCCCATGCCGACGGTCGAATAGCCGCCCGGCCCTTCCATACAGAGGTTGGCCGACAGGCCAATGCAGGCGCGCTGGTCTGCAAACTCTTCGGCCCCGGCCAGACAGTCAGCCGTGGCGGCATCGGAATAGGTGATGTCCTGCGCGGCCACCGGCCCCGCCAGAAACGCGCAGGCCAGCAGGAGGGCGCGCATCACATTGCCCCCATCATCTCACGGCCCACCAGCATGCGACGAATTTCCGAGGTGCCCGCGCCGATCTCCATCAGCTTGGCATCGCGGAAGATGCGGCCCACCGGATTGTCGCTGAGGTACCCCGCGCCGCCCATCGCCTGCACCGCCTGATGCGCCTGCACCATGGCCTGCTCCGAGGCATAGAGACAGCAGGCCGCCGCGTCCTGACGGGTCACGTCGCCCCGGTCGCAGGCCTGCGCCACGCTGTAGACATAGGCCCGCGCCGAGTTCATCGCGGTGTACATATCCGCCATCTTGCCCTGCATCAGTTGGAAATCCCCGATGCGCTGGCCGAACTGCTTGCGCTCGGCCATGTAGGGCATGATCTCATCGAGACAGGCGGCCATGATGCCAAGGCCGATGCCCGCCAGCACGACGCGCTCGTAATCGAGGCCCGACATCAGCACGCGCACGCCCTTGCCCTCTTCGCCGAGGATATTCTCGAAGGGCACTTCGCAATCCTCGAAAATCAACTCGGCGGTGTTCGAGCCGCGCATGCCGAGCTTGTCGAAATGCTTGGAGGTCGAGAACCCCTTCATCGACTTCTCGATTAAAAAGGCGGTGATACCCTTGGAGCCCGCCTCGGGGTCGGTCTTGGCATAGACCACCAGCGTCTCGGCGTCGGGGCCGTTGGTGATCCAATACTTGTTGCCGTTGAGGCGGAAGTGGTCGTTCCGCTTCTCGGCATGCAGCTTCATGCTGACCACGTCACTGCCCGCGCCCACTTCGGACATCGCCAGCGCGCCGACATGCTCGCCCGAGCAGAGTTTGGGCAGGAACTGCGCCTTCTGCTCCGGGGTGCCGTTCAACTTGATCTGGTTCACGCAAAGATTGGAATGCGCGCCGTAAGACAGCGAGACCGAGGCCGAGGCCCGGGCGATTTCCTCGACCGCGACGGTATGGGCAACATAGCCCAACCCCGATCCGCCGAACTCTTCTTCGACAGTCATGCCCAGAAGGCCCAACTCGCCCATCTCCTGCCAAAGCTCAGCGGGGAATTCGTTCTTGCTGTCGATCTCGGCGGCCATCGGCTTGACGCGCTCTTGCGCCCAGCGGTGCACCATCTCCCGCATGGCCGCGACGTCTTCTCCCAGATCAAACTGCATACTTGCGTTGAACACGGCTTCTCCCCCCGATTTATTGAACGCTTGTTCATTACCTACCGCCCCACCCGCTTTGCGTCAAGCGGCGCGATGTGGAACCGCCCCGCGCCGCGGCGGGTTGGCCCTGCGACCAAGCGAACACTACAACAAAGCGAGATGCAAATGAGCGATGATCTGAAAAAAGAGTTTTGGGACCGTCTGGACGACACCCGCGCCGGGATGCTGATGACCAAGACCGCCCGCGCGATCCCAATGACACACTACATCGACGAAGACGACCGCGCCGCCGTGCTGTGGTTCATCACCGCCAAAGGCACCGATCTGGCGCAATCCGCCGAAGGACGCGCCGCCGCCCAATACCTGATCGCCAGCAAGGACGAATCCCTCTGGGCGCGGATCGACGGCCATGTTTCCGCCGTGACCAACCCGACCGAGCTGGACAAGATTTGGAACGCCATCGCGGGCGCATGGTTCGAGGACGGCAAGCAAGACCCGGATGTGCAATTGATCCGCTTTGACCTCACCGAAGCCGAGGTTTGGGCGACCGATGGTGGGTTCAAGTTCCTCTATGAGATCGGCAAGGCGCAGATGACCGGCCAAAAGCCCGACATGGGCAAACATGGCACCATCCGATTCTAAGCCTACCCTCCCTGAAAAACGGCGCTGACCTCGGCCCGGATGATCCGCGCGATCAGGGCGCAGTCCTCCAGTGAGAAGGTCAGCGGCACACGCATGTCGATCAGCCCCGCCAGCACCGCATCGCTGGCGGGCATTTTCTCAGCCCGCACATAGCGCCACGTGTCGTAGCGGCTGGTGAAGCCCATAGGCTCGGCCCTGCCGAACCATTTCAACTCCACCCCGCGTGCAGCGCAGCGCGCCAGCACTGCCTCGACATCCTCCGGCGACCAACCTTTCAACAGGAATTGGATTGACGAGCCGACGATGCTCTCTGCCTCGGGCCGGTCGATGACCGTGAGCCCCGGCGTGTCGCGCAGCCCCGCCTCGATCACCCGATAACGCTCATTCCAGCGGGCCACCTGTTCCGGCAGCCGTCGCAACTGCGGGCGCAGGACCGCAGCGCGCAGGTTGTCCATCCGGCCCGAGATATTGGGGGTCTCATAGCGGATCGTCTCAAAAGCCTCCGGCCCCGGCGCGGCGGCGTGGCGGTCATAGAGCATGTAAGACCCCGACAACATAATCGCCCGCGCCGCGACCTCGGCATCATCGGTGATCAGCAGCCCACCCTCACCCGCGTTCACATGTTTATAGGTCTGGCAGGAAAAACACCCGATCTTTCCCTGTGTGCCCGATGGTTTGCCGTTCCACGCCGCCCCCATCGTATGGGCGCAATCTTCGATCACCGTGACGCCGCGCGCATCGCAAAGCGCCATTAGGGCGTCCATGTCCACCAGATGACCGCGCATATGGCTGAGCAGCAGCACATCGGCCTGATCCGCCTTGGCGGCGAGGTCATCAAGGTCAATCACCAGTTGCTCCGTCACGCCGACGAAAACCGGGACCGCGCCCAATGCCGCAATCGCCCCCGGCACCGGGGCGAGCGTGAAGGCGTTGGTCAGCACCCGGTCGCCCGGTTTCACCCCCACCGCGCGCAGCGCCGTGGCCATGGCATAGCCGCCCGAGGCCACAGCGAGACAATATTTCGCCCCCGTCATCGCGGCGAATTCCTGCTCCAGCAGGGCAACCTCGGCCACCTCCCCCGGGGCTGTGTTGTAGCGGTGCAACCGTCCGTGACGCATCACCGCCACTGCCGCCTCGATCGCATCTTCGGGGATCGGCTCTTGCTGCGTGAAACTACCGGTAAACCGCTCGGCCATCAGGCGGCTTTGCCGATCAAACGTTCGATGACCTCCGGCAGGTCGGCGAAATCGTCCAACAGCGCTTCGGGCTCCAGCGCAGCCATGTCTTCGCCCGAGGGGCCGAAGGTCACCAGCACGCAAGGAACCCCTGCGGCCTTGGCGGTCTTGCGGTCGGTGTCGCTGTCGCCAATCAACACGCATTGCGCCGGATCGCCCCCGGCACGGCGGGCGGTTTCGAACAGGTGTTCCGGGTCAGGTTTGCGCACGGCCAGCGTATCAGCCCCCAGCATCGCGCCGAATGCATCGCGCACGCCAAGACGGGTCAGCAGCAACTCCGCCAAAGCCTCGGGTTTGTTGGTGCAGATCGCCACGCGGTAGCCCGCGGCTTTGAGCGCGGCCACAGCCTCCATCGCGCCGGGGTACATGATGGTATGGGTGTCGATGTCCCGCCCATAGGCTTCAAGCAGCATCGGGTAATAGCGGTCGATCGTCGCCGCGTCATCGGCACGGCCCAGCTTTTGCATCCCCAAGGTCAGCATCGCCCGCCCGCCGCGCAGCGCGGTGCCCGCATCCTCGGCATGGACCAGCACATCGCCCTCGCCCATGTCACGGAAACAGGCATTGGCGGCGGCGATCAAATCGCCCGAGGTATCGGCCAAGGTGCCGTCGAGATCGAAAACCACTGTCTTCACTGGATACTCCTTGGGCGGAACCCCGCCTTGCAAAATGGCATCGTGTTGCAGTCCGCAACCTAGTTTGATGGGCCGCAACCTTGCGCCTTTGTGCGAAGCGCGTAAAGAGAATGCAAGCTGAAGGACAAAGAGATTTACATGGAAACTGCATTGATCATCCTCGCCGCGGGCAAGGGGACACGGATGAACTCGGACCTGCCAAAGGTGCTGCACCGCGTGGCCTCCGCCCCGATGCTGGAACACGCCATGGCCGCAGGCGCCATGCTCGGCCCGCGCCATACGGTCGTGGTGGCAGGCCACGGCGCCGATCAGGTCCGCGCCGCCGCCACGCTTTTTGACGAAGACGCGCAGGTCGTCGAACAGACCGAGCAATTGGGCACGGCCCATGCGGTGGCACAAGCCCGCCCGGCGCTGGACGGGTTCGATGGCATGGCGCTGGTGCTCTACGGTGACACGCCCTTCGTCCAGCCTGAGACACTTGAAAAGATGCAGGAAGCGCTGGCGACACATGACGTGGTGGTTCTGGGGTTTGAGGCTGCCGATCCCGCCCGATATGGCCGTTTGGTGATGCAGGGCGACGCCTTGGAACGGATCGTCGAGTTCAAAGACGCCTCCGCCGAAGAGCGCGCCATTACCCTGTGCAACTCCGGCGTGGTGGCCTGCAAATCCGAACTGCTCTTCGACTTGATCGACAAGGTCGGCAACGACAACGCTTCGGAAGAATACTACCTCACCGATATCATCGGCATCGCCCGCGCCGAGGGCCGCAGCGCCACGGTTGTTACCTGCGACGAGGCCGAGACCATGGGCGTCAACTCCCGCGCCGATCTGGCGAGGGCCGAGGCCGCGTTCCAATCCCGCGCCCGCGATCTGTTGATGGAAGACGGCGTGACCTTGGTCGCCCCCGAAACCGTCTTCCTGTCGCGCGACACTTTCATCGGGCGCGATACGGTGGTGGAGCCGAATGTCGTCTTCGGCCCGAATGTCACCGTGGAATCCGGCAGCACCATCCGCGCCTTCTCGCATCTCGAAGGCTGCCATGTCTCACGCGGCGGGGTCGTCGGCCCCTACGCCCGGCTGCGCCCCGGCGCGGAACTGGCCGAAGACGTGCGCATCGGCAATTTCGTCGAGGTGAAGAACGCGCAAATCGCCGAAGGGGCCAAGGTCAACCACCTAAGCTATATCGGCGACGCCACCGTCGGCGCGCGAAGCAACATCGGCGCGGGCACGATCACCTGCAATTATGACGGGGTGATGAAGCATCACACGACCATCGGCGCTGGCGCTTTCATCGGGTCCAACACCATGCTCGTGGCCCCGGTGACCATCGGCGAGGGTGCTATGACCGGCTCGGGCTCGGTCATCACTTCGGACGTGGAGCCCGAAGCGCTGGCCCTGTCACGCGCACCGCAGGTCGAGAAGCCCGGCATGGCGCGCAAAATGTTCGAAATTTTAAAGGCCAAAAAGGCAAAAATGCAGAGGGGCAGCTAATAATGTGTGGAATTGTTGGGGTGCTTGGCACCCATGAAGTCGCCCCGATCTTGGTAGAAGCACTGAAAAGGCTGGAATATCGCGGCTATGACAGCGCGGGCATCGCGACCCTGAACGAAGGCAAGCTTGAGCGCCGTCGCGCCTTGGGCAAGCTGGTAAACCTCTCGGACGCGCTGGTGCATGAGCCGCTGGCGGGGAAGTCAGGCATCGGCCACACCCGCTGGGCCACCCATGGCGCGCCGAGCGTCACCAATGCCCACCCGCATCAGGCGGGACCAGTGGCCGTGGTGCATAACGGGATCATCGAAAACTTCCGTGAATTGCGGGCCGAACTGGCCGAACATGGCGCGCAATTCGTGTCTGAGACCGATACCGAGACCGTTGCCCTCCTGACCCAGCATCACATGGCGCAGGGCGCAGGCCCGGTGGAGGCCGCCAACCAGACGCTTGCCCGCCTCGAAGGCGCTTTCGCGCTGGCCTTTCTCTTTGACGGGCACGACGACCTGATGATTGCGGCGCGCAAGGGCTCGCCCTTGGCCATCGGCTATGGCGAGGGTGAAATGTATGTGGGCAGTGACGCCATCGCGCTTGCCCCGCTGACCCACCAGATCGCCTACCTCGAAGAAGGGGATTGTGCGGTCATCACCCGGACCTCGGTCGAGGTCACCGACCGCAACGGGGCGCTCGCCAACCGCGCGATCAAATCCGTGCAGATCGACAATACCCGCATCGACAAGGCGGGGCACAAACACTTCATGGCCAAGGAAATCGCCGAGCAACCCGGCGTGATCGGCGCGGCCATCGGCCATTACCTCACCCCCGAAGGCGAGATCAACATCAGCGCGCAGGACATTGATTTCACGCAATTTGACCGGATCCTCATGGTGGCCTGCGGCACGGCCTCCTACGCCTGTTTTACCGCGAAATACTGGTTTGAGCAGATCGCCCGCCTGCCGGTCGAGATCGATGTTGCCTCGGAATTCCGCTACCGTGAACCGCCGATCCCGCCCCGCACATTGGCGGTTTTCGTCAGCCAATCGGGTGAGACCGCCGACACGCTGGCCGCCCTACGCTATTGCGAGGGCAAGGCCGCGCGTATCCTGTCAGTCGTCAACGTGCCCGAAAGCTCCATCGCCCGCGAAAGCGATCTGGCGCTGCCGATCCACGCCGGTGTCGAAGTCGGCGTGGCCTCAACCAAGGCCTTCACCTGCCAGTTGGTCGTCCTTTTCGCGCTGGTGCTCAAAGCCGCGCGGGACCGCGAGGTGATCAGCACCGATGCCTTCGCCGATCACATCTCAGCCCTGCGGGGGCTACCCGCGACCATCAGCACCGCGCTTGAACAGAACGACGCGATGCAAGAGGCCGCGCTCAAGCTTTCCCATGCCCGCGACGTGCTGTTCCTTGGCCGGGGCCAGATGTACCCCCTCGCCCTTGAAGGCGCGTTGAAACTCAAGGAAATCAGCTACATCCACGCCGAAGCTTATGCATCGGGTGAGCTGAAACACGGCCCCATCGCGCTGGTGGATGAGCATGTGCCGGTGGTCGTCATGGCCCCGCGCGACGCGCTCTTCGACAAGACCGTCAGCAACATGCAAGAGGTCATGGCGCGCAAGGGCAAGGTGATCTTGATCTCCGATGCCAAAGGTCAGGCCGAGGCCAATGACGGCGTCTGGTTCAGCATCGAGATGCCCCCGGTGCCGGATGCGCTGGCGCCGATCCTCTATGCGGTTCCGGCGCAGTTGCTGGCCTACCACACCGCCGTGGCGAAGGGCACGGATGTGGACCAGCCGCGCAACCTGGCGAAATCGGTGACGGTGGAATGACCCCCGAAACCGCTTTGCAGGAGCTCGAAGCGCAGGCCAACCCGGCCCGCGCGGAAGAGATGCGCGCCTATCACAAGGTTGACCGGCGCTATCTCGGCCTGACCAACCCACAGATCGCAGCGCTTGCGCAAAACTGGCGCGCGGCGCTTGACATCGAAGGGCGTGTCGCTCTCTCCTATGGGCTCTGGCAGTCCGACATTTTCGAGGCGCGTGTGGCGGCGGCCAAATTGCTGACCCAAGCGCGGCTGCGCCCCGATGATCAGGCCGCTTGGGCGTTGATTGCAAGTTGGACCGCGGATTTCGACAGTTGGGCGATTGCCGATCATGCCAGCATGGCGGCGCAGAAACGTTTGGTGGCCGACCCCACCCGTTTGGACGAGGTGGAAGATTGGGTCGCCTCAGATCACCTTTGGACCCGGCGCGCCGCGCTCGTCTCTACCCTGCCATGGACCAAACAGAACAATCCTAAGCCTGAGGAACTGGCCGCCCGCGACCGTATCCTCGGCTGGGCCGCGACGATGGTGCCGGATCACCGCTGGTTCATTCAGAAGGCAATCGGCTGGTGGCTGCGCGACCTGTCAAAACACGACGCTGACCGCACCCGCGCTTTCATCGCCACCCATGGGGAGGCGATGAAACCTTTCGCGGTGAAAGAAGCGCTGCGCCTGCTGAAAAAGTCAGAAGGCGCAGGCTGACCCCCTACCCCTCGGTCGAGACTTCGACCGTGGTGAGGTCGGTCAGCGACGCCCCGATTAAACGCAAGGCGGGCAGCGACATGCGGCTGCCTGCGGTTGCGGGCCCCTCCAGCGGGATCAGCGTCACGGCGGCGGATTTGCCCGTCGCGGGGTTGGTCACCCGCCCCGGCTGTTCCGCGTCGACCAGAGGTGTTTTCAACCACAGCCCCGGCTCCGTCGCGCTGCCCAAGCTGACCACGGTCGACCCCAAGGCGGCACCGGCACTGGCAGGCGCGCGGGCGGCCGCTTCGCGCTCTGCCGCCGTGGTGGTATCCAGCGCCTCGGCGCTGCTGCCCGCGGTGGCGATGGGAGAGGCGGCGGGCGGCGATGCAGGGGCCGGTCCGCTCGGCGTTGCAACCTCAGCCGTGGCATCGACCGATGCGGATGCGGGTGCAGGCTCAGCCTGGCTAGCATCCATCCCGAGGCGTTCCGTCAGGTTGCTGCAACCGGCGGTGGCGGCGGCAATGAAAAGCGGTAAGATTATACGTGTCATCCACGCAGCCTATCCGCGCCCTGCCCCCTTATCAATCGCCCAAATGGCGCTTGCCCCGGGTTGGGCGGGGCATTACCTATGAAGCATGACAGCACCCCTCATTGACCCTTTCATGCGCGCGATCACCTATCTGCGCGTCTCCGTCACCGACCGCTGCGATTTTCGCTGCGTCTACTGCATGTCGGAGAACATGACCTTCCTGCCTAAGAAGGAATTGCTGACGCTGGAGGAGCTCGACCGCCTGTGTAGCAATTTTATCGACCTCGGCGTCGAGAAGCTGCGCATCACCGGGGGTGAGCCGCTGGTCCGGCGCGGCATCATGACTTTCTTCGACGGCATGAAACGGCATCTCGACAGCGGCAAGCTGAAGGAGCTGACGCTGACCACCAACGGCAGCCAGTTGGAGCGTTTCGCCGACGATCTCTATGCCGCCGGGGTGCGCCGGGTGAATGTCTCGCTCGACACGCTGGACGAGCAGAAATTCGCGGATATCACCCGCTGGGGCCGGTTGCCGCAGGTGCTGCGCGGAATCGACGCAGCGCAGCGCGCGGGCCTCAAGATCAAGATCAACGCCGTGGCGCTCAAGGGCTTCAACGAGCCGGAACTGCTGCATATCACCGAATGGTGCGCCGAGCGGGGCATTGACCTCACATGGATCGAGGTCATGCCGATGGGCGACTTGGGCAACGAGGATCGTTTCGGCCAATACTGGTCGCTGCGCGCCGTGCGCGCCCGTTATGCCGAGCATTACACCGTCACCGATCTGGCCGAGCGCACCGGCGGCCCCGCGCGCTACGTGCGGCTGGAGGAGACCGGGCAAAAGATCGGCTTCATCACGCCTCTGAGCCACAACTTCTGCGAAAGCTGTAACCGCGTGCGGGTCACCTGCACCGGCGAAATTTTCATGTGTCTGGGCCAAGAGGATGTGGCCGACCTGCGCAAGCCTCTGCGCGATCACCCGGACACGGATCTGCCGTTGCAGGAGGCCATTCGCGCGGCCATCGACCGCAAGCCCAAAGGCCATGATTTCGACTATTCGCGGCAGCGTGTTGACGGGCAGATGCCCCGCCACATGAGCCACACGGGCGGCTGAGCCCTTGGCTGTGCCGTTTCTCTACCGGGCATGGGTCGCGGCGAGCCGTATGATCTTGCCCGTGGCCGGGCGGCGCTCCATGGCCAAACTGCGCCGCGCCGAGGTCACACCGGAACGCGCGCGCGAAAAGCTGGGCCATGCCAGCCAACCCCGCCCCGGGGGGCAGCTAATCTGGTTTCACGCAGCCTCGGTTGGGGAGAGCCTGTCGGTTCTGGCGCTGATCGACCGGATGGGGCGCGCTTTGCCGCAGGCGCATTTCCTCATCACCTCCGGCACCGCCACCTCGGCCCGTTTGGTGGGCAGCCGCCTGCCCCCGCGCACGCGGCATCAGTTCGCCCCGCTCGACGCCCCCGGCCCGCTGAAGCGGTTCCTTGACCATTGGCGGCCCGATGCGGCGCTCTTTGTGGAAAGCGAACTTTGGCCGCAGATGCTGCGGCGGACCCATGCGCGGGGCACGGCGATGGCGCTGATCAACGCCCGCCTCTCGCAACGCTCAATCGAAAGCTGGCAGAAACGGCCCGCGCTGGCGGGGTTCCTCTTTGGCGTGTTCGACCTGATCCTGACGCAGAATGACGCGATGGCCCGGGCCATGGCCACGATCAACGCCCCGGCTGACCGGGTCACGCCGGGGATCAACCTCAAGTCCATGGCAGGCCCCCTGCCGCAGGACGAGGGGACCATTGCCGAAGCGCGGGAGGCCTTGGAGGGCCGCCCTGTCTGGATCGCTTCCTCAACCCACCCGGGCGAGGAGAAAGCGGTGTTAGAGGCGCATCGCCAACTGCTGGAGCGCATCCCCGAGCTGTGCTTGATCCTTGCCCCCCGCCACCCCGAGAGGGGTGACGAAGTCGCCGGTCTCATCGCCAGCTACGGTCTGACGCATGGGCGTAGAACACGGGGCGACATGCCGCGCGAACAGGTCTATCTGGCCGACACTCTGGGCGAGTTGGGCACATGGTACGCGCTATCCGACATCGTCTTTCTGGGCGGGTCGCTGCACCCGATTGGGGGGCACAACCCCTATGAGGTCGCGCAGGCCGGGGCGATGGTGCTCTCGGGCACCCATGTCGCCAATTTTGCCGAGACCTATGCAGAGATGGAAGCCGAGGGCGCCGCGCGTCTGGTAGCGGGCACGCAGGATTTGGCGGACCGTGTGGGGGCTCTGCTGCGCAACGATGTCGCCCGCGCCTCTGGCGTGGCCGCGGCCAAGGCCTATGCCGCCGGGCAGACCGACAAGCTCGACAGTATTGCCGAGCGGCTGATCACGGCCCTGCGCCTGCGAGGGGACAGCGATGCCTGAGCTTTTCGTCACCAACTACAACCGTAATTTCACCGGGGTCTCGGCCACGGCGGCCAATGTGGTCCGGCAACAGGTCGACCGGCATGACTTGACGCTGGTGGGCCAGCCCCTGCCCGGCTGTCCGGTGCCGCTGACCCGCGTCGCGGCGGGGCGGATCACCCGCAAACATCCCCCCCAAGAGCGCCCCTTCGCCATTTGGCATGTGCGCCGCAACACGGAAATGCGCAGCGCGCTTTGGCTGCGCGATGTGCGTGGGGCAAATATCCGGATCGTCTTTACCTCTGCCGCGCAGCGGCTGCATTCGGCCTATCCGCGTTGGTTGATCCGGCAGATGGACGCGGTAATCGCCACGACCGAACGCGCGGCGGAGTTTGTGCCCCATGTCCGCGCCGTGGTGCCGCATGGGGTGGATACCGATGTCTTCTCCCCCGCCACCAACCGGGCGAACGCTTGGGAGCAATTGGGCTTTGGCGGCACCCATGGCATCGCCACCGTGGGGCGCATCCGGCCTGAGAAAGGCACCGACCTTTTCGTCGAGGCCATGCTGCGCCTGCTGCCCCAACGCCCCGGCGCGGTGGCGCTGGTGATTGGCCGGGCGGGCGGCAAACATGAGGCGTTTTTGACCAAGCTCAAGGCGCAGGTCGAGGCCGCGGGCCTTGCCAACCGGCTGCTTTTCATCGGCGAATATCCCGCCGCCGATCTACCGAAACTGATGCGCGCCCTGTCGCTGGTGGTGCAACTGCCACGCTACGAGGGCTATGGCATGGTCCCGCTCGAAGCGCTGGCCTCGGGCGTGCCTTTCGTGGGCAGCGATGCGGGCTATTACGGCGCTTTCTCGAACGGGGGCCGCGTGGGCAAGGTCGTGCCACTGGGTGCGGCAGAGGCTGCGGCCCAAGCCGCGCTCTCCTTGCTAGAGCGCGAGGATCAAGCCGCCCTCTCCGAGGCCGCGCGCCACTGGGCCGAACAGCGTTTCAGCGCCCGGGCCGAGGCTGATGGGATCGAAGCCGTCTACAACGCGCTTTGGGAGCGCGGCTAGCCCCCAAAGCAAAACGCGCCCCCCAAGGGAGGCGCGCTCTAGTCATTACTGAAGGTAGGATCAGGCCGCAGGCATCCGTTGCTCGACGATGCCTGCCCACCAGCTACACCCCGCCGGAATGGCTTCGTCGTTGAAATTATACTCCGGGTGGTGCACCGCCGCCGTGTCGCCGTTGCCGACAAGGATATAGGCGCCCGGGCGCTCCTCCAGCATGAAGGCAAAGTCTTCGCCCCCCATCACGAGCGGCGCTTCCTCGCATTGGCCCGAGATCGAGCGTGCCACGTCGGCAGCAAACTCGGTCTGCTCCTCGTGGTTCACCATGACCGGGTAGCCGCGATGGTAGGTCACATCGGCGCTACCGCCGAAAGTGCCTGCGATGCCGGTGCAGATCTCGTTGATCCGCTTTTCGGCCAGTTCCCGCATCTCGGCGGACATGGTGCGCACGGTGCCTTTGATCTGCACCTTCTGCGGGATCACGTTGAAGGCTTTCGAGGAGGTCTCGAAAGAGGTGACGGAGACCACGATCTGCTCCACCGGGTCGGCGTTGCGCGCGGTGATGGTCTGCAGCGCCAGCACGGCCTGAGCGGACATCACGGTGGTGTCGACGGTCTCATGCGGCTTGGCGGCATGGCCGCCGCGGCCTTCGAAGGTGATGTCGAACTGATCGGTCGCGGCAAAGAAGGAGCCTGCGCGGATGCCGAAGGAGCCGGTGGGCATGCCCGGCCAGTTGTGCATCCCGTAGACTTCCTGGATGCCCCAACGCTCCATCATGCCGTCTTCGCACATTTCGCGACCACCGCCGCCGCCTTCTTCGGCGGGCTGGAAGATCACCACGACAGTGCCGTCAAAGTTGCGGGTCTCGGCAAGGTATTGCGCGGCACCCAAGAGCATGGCGGTGTGGCCGTCATGGCCGCAGGCATGCATCGCGCCGTCGGTCTTGGAGGCATAGTCCAGCCCGGTCTGTTCGTGGATCGGCAGCGCGTCCATGTCGGCGCGCAACCCGATGACCTTGCCCGAGCCGGTCTCCTTACCCTTGATCACGCCAACGACACCGGTGCGGCCGATGCCCTCGACGACTTCGTCGCAGCCGAAGCTGCGCAGCTTTTCGGCCACGGTGGCCGAGGTGCGGTGGGTCTCGAACAGGATCTCGGGGTTTTCATGCAGGTCGCGGCGCCATGCGGTGATGTCGGCGTGCAGCTCGGCAAATCGGTTCTTAACGGGCATTTAGGAAGTATCCTCCGGAGTTGGGTTGGGCGCTGTTTTCATGCAGTCGCATTTATCTGCCATATGCTTACGCCCTTGCCAGCCGGTCCTCAACCACCTGCGCGAACCATGAGCAGCCCGCCGGGATCGCGGCATCGTCAAAGTCATATTCTGGGTGATGGACCGTCGCCCCTTCGCCGTTGCCGATCATAATATAGGCACCCGGTCGCGCATTGAGCATATAGGAAAAATCCTCTCCGGCCATGATCGGCGGCGTGTCCCGGTCGGTGCCGGGAGTGACCTTGTCGGCGGCCTCAGCGGCAAAGCGGGTTTGATCGGCGTGGTTGCGGGTGACCGGGTAACCGCGCTGGTAGTCGATCTCGGCCCGGCATTGATGTGCCTCCGCCGTCAGACGTGTGAGGTCGTGCAGCCGACGCTCGGCCAAATCCTGAACCTCCGGATCCAGCGTCCGCACCGTGCCGCGCAACAGCACCTGATGCGGCAATACGTTGTGGCTGTCGGTGTCGCTGCGCAGGGTGCAGACCGAGACGACGACCTGTTTCAGCGGATCGGTGTTGCGGCTGGCGATGGATTGCAGCGCGATCATCACATGCGCGGCGGCGAGGTTCGTGTCCACCGCCTCATGCGGGGCCGCGGCATGGCCGCCTTGGCCCGTCAGCGTGATGGCAAACTCGTCCGCCGCCGCCAGCAGCGCGCCCTCGCGGATGGCGAACTGCCCGGTCGGGTGGCCGGGCATGTTGTGCATGCCGTAAACCTCATCGATGCCCCAGCGGTCCATCAGCCCCTCCTGCACCATGACGTTGCCGCCACCGCCGCCCTCCTCGGCGGGCTGGAAGATCAGCACCACGCGCCCGTCGAAATTGCGCGTCTCGGCGAGGTATTGCGCCGCCCCCAGCAGCATCGCCGTATGACCGTCGTGGCCGCAGGCATGCATCTTGCCGGGGTTCTTCGAGGCATGCGGCAGCCCCGTCGCCTCGGTGATCGGCAGGGCATCCATGTCCGCCCGCAGCCCGATGGTGCGGCCCGAGGTGTTGCTCTGCCCCTCGATCACCGCGACCACGCCGGTCTCGGCGATGCCGGTGGTGATGTCGGTGATGCCGAAGCTGCGCAGCTTCTCCTCGACAAATTTCGAGGTCTCGGGCAGGTCGAACATCAGTTCCGGATGCTGGTGCAGATGGCGGCGCCAGGCGGTGATCTCGGCGTGGGTCTCGGCAAAGCGGTTCTTGATCGGCATGGAATGTCCTTCTCGAAATATGCTCAGAGCGTCGGACCGAGGCGGATGGCACTGCCATCGCTGAAACGGTCGGCGCGGAATCTGTTCAGATCATGGCCCGGCGCGTCGCCCATGACCAGTGCCGCCAACACCCGCCCCATCGCCGGGCCGATGCCGAAGCCGTGGCCGGACATGCCGGTGCCGATGACAAGGCCGGGGATCTGCGCGCAGGTGTCCACTACCGGCACCATATCGGGCATCACATCGATCATCCCGGCCCATGAGGCGCGGGCGGTGACGGGCGGCAGATCGGGATAAAGCGCGGCAAAACGTTTGCGCGCCCGGCGCAGCGCGCGGTGGTCCGGCATGGGGTCGAGGATGCGCATCGCCTCGAAGGGGCTGTGCGCGTCAGCCGCCCAGTTCCGGGGCGTGCGCCACGCATCGGGAAAGCCGCGCGGGGCCGCGGCACGCAGACGCTGACCGAAGGGGCTTTGGCGCAGTTGCGGCAGGTAGTGCCGCAGCGCGCGGAAGGCATCGGGGCCGACATAGAGATCGGGACGCCCGCCGGGCGCCAGCGTATAGCCGCCATCGGCGCGGCGGCGGAAGGCAAGACCCGCCTCGGCGGCGGCCCCGGCGTGGACCTCGGGCAGCACATTGGTGGCCAGCACGCTCTCGCGCACCGAAAGCTGCGGCAGGCTGACGCCATGGGCGCGCAGGAACAGCGCCGACCACGCCCCGCCCGCCAGCACGACCGATGTCGTGCGGATCGCGCCCGCTTCGGTCACCACCCCCGCAACCCGTCCGGCGGCAAGGTCGAGCTTGCGGACCGCGCAGTTCTCGATAATGCGCACGCCTTCCTTGGCCGCTAAGGCGGCCAGCGCTGGCACCGCCACCCAAGGTTCGGCGCGCATGTCGGAAGGGGTCACCAGCGCCCCGGCGTAGCTTTTGCTCAGCCCCGGAAAGGCGGCGGCGACCTCGCCCGCGTCCATCAACCGGCTGTCGACACCATTGGCCTTGGCATGGGGCAACCAGTCAGCGTAGCCCGGCATTTTGGCGTCCGAGCCTGCCAGATAGGTCACGCCGGTCTGTTGTAAGCCGATATCGCGGTCGAGTTTCGGGGCCAGTTCGCGCCACAGCCGCGCGGCCTCGACCATGATCGGCAGTTCATCCGGGTCGCGCCCCTGCTGCCGTATCCAACCCCAGTTGCGGCTGGATTGTTCGGCGGCAATGCGGCCCTTTTCAAGCAGGGTCACCTGTTTGCCCGCGCGGGCCAGAAACAGCGCAGTGCACACGCCGATCACGCCGCCGCCGATGACGACGACCTCGCTCTCGCGCGGCGGGGTGCGCGGGTAGCTGGCGGGGGTGGCAAGGGTGATAGGAAAGGCGGACATGCGGACCCCGGTGGCTGACGCCGCGCGGCTGCACCGGGCGGCCGTGAAAAGGACTGGCCCCGCCCGGGGCCAGCCACAGGTCTGTCAGGGAAAGCTCAGCCCTGCAAGCGGGTCAGCAGACGGCGCATGAAGTCGTGGCCGGCGTCGAATTGCGCCACCTCGATGAACTCATTAGGCTGATGCGCCTGCGCGATGTCGCCGGGGCCGCAGATCACGGCGGAATAGCCCGCCTCCTGGAACTGCCCGGCCTCGGTGCCGTAGCTCACTTTGTGGCTGGCGTTGTCGCCGGTGATCTGGCGCACAATCTGCTCGGCCTCGCCGTCCTTCTCGGGCTGCAGCGCGGGCACGTCGAAGCGGGTCGAGGTCTCGATATAGGTCTCGGGCACCACGTCCTGCATCTGCTTTTCGACCTCGCGCACCTTTTTGAGGTAGGCGGTGCCCCATTTGTCTTTGTCCTCGCCCGGGACCACGCGGAAATCCATCGCGAACTTGCAGTCCTTGGCGGTGATGTTGTGAGCCGTGCCGCCCTCGATCACGCCGACATGGGCGGTGGTGAAGGGCGGATCGAACATCGCCGCCGTCTCGGTCGGTTTGGCGGCCATGTTGTCGCTGTTCACGTCATTGGCCCATTCGATAAGCTTCGCGCCCGCCATGATCGCATTGACCCCGGTGTGCAGCAACGAGGAATGCACCTCGAAACCCACCAGATGGGTGTTGAAGCCGATGCCGCCCTTGTGGCCGGTCACCGCCTGCATGGTCGAGGGCTCGCCCACGATCACCGCCGAGCCCTTGGGCACCACGCCCTGCATCGCTTGGATCATAGGCGGCGCGCCGGTGCAGCCGATCTCCTCATCGAAGCTGAGTGCGATCTGCAGCGGGCGTTTGACTTCTGCATAATGCGCCTCGACCAGCGCCCAGATCGCCAACGCGTCGAAGCCCTTCATGTCGCAGGTGCCGCGCCCGTAGTAGCGGCCTTCCTTCTCGGTCACGGTGAAGGGATCGGTGTCCCAAGCCTGACCGTCGACCGGCACCACATCCGTGTGCCCCGAGAGCACCACGGCCCCCTCCTCCCACGGGCCCGCATGGGCAAAAAGCGCATGTTTCGGCTGGTCGGGATCGATGTAGCGGTGGCTCTCGATCCCGTGCGAGGCGAGGTAGTCGGCCACCCAGTCGATCAGCGGGATATTGGTGTCGCGCGACACGGTGGGAAAGCTGATGAGTTTGGTCATCAACTCGAGCGGGGTCAGGCGTTCGGTCATGGGTCTTCTTTCAATAGCCGCTGTCGGTGGTCAGCACATGGTGCCCCGGCTCCACCTCACGGTAGACCGAAGGCTCGGGCCGGTAACTGACCGGGTGGATTGGCGAGGGGATCGGCTTGAAGTTCAAATCCTTCTCGGACTTGCGGCGGCGCGGATCGGCAATCGGCACGGCCTTCATCAGCGCCTGCGTATAGGGGTGCTGCGGGTTCTCGAAGACCCGCTGGCGCGAGCCCATCTCGACGATGCGACCCAGATACATGACGCCGACATAGTGGCTGACGCGTTCGACCACGGCCATGTCGTGGCTGATGAAGAGGAAAGACAGTTCCATCTCGGCCTGAAGCTCCATCATCAGGTTCAGCACCTGCGCCTGCACAGACACGTCCAGCGCCGAGACCGCTTCGTCCGCGATGATGAGCTTAGGGTTCAGCGCGAGCGCGCGGGCGATGGCCACGCGCTGGCGCTGGCCGCCCGAAAGCTCATGCGGGAAGCGGCGCATGAAGCTGCGCGGCAGTTCCACGCGGTCAAACAGCATCTCGATCCGCTTGTTGATCTCCCCGCCCTTGAGCGTGCCGAAGTTGTGGATCGGTTCGGCCACCTGATCGGCTAGCTGCATCTGCGGGTTGAGCGAGGCGAAGGGGTCTTGGAAGATCATCTGCATGTCGAGCCGCGCGGTGCGCAGCGCCGATTGGTCCAGCGACATGATGTCGACGCCGTCAAGCTTCACCTCCCCCGACATCGGCTCTACCAGCCGCAGGATCGAGCGCCCTGCGGTAGATTTGCCGCAGCCCGATTCGCCGACGAGGCTGAGCGTCTGGCCCTTGTTGAGCGAAAACGACAGGTCCTCGACCGCATGCACATTGGCCACGGTGCGGCGCAGGAAACCGCCCTGCACCGGGAAGCGCGTGGTGAGGTTCTTGACCGAGAGAAGCGTCTCTTCGCGGCCCTTGATCGGCACGATCTCCTTGTCGGGTGTGCCCAAGAGTTTCATCGGCTCGGGGTATGGCTTGCCCGTCATCTCGCCGAGCTTCGGCACCGCGGCCAGCAGCGCCTTGGTATAGGGGTGCTGCGGGTTCTCGAAGATCTCCTCGACGGTGCCTTCCTCGACCTTCTTGCCGCGGAACATCACGACCACCCGGTCGGCCATCTGCGCCACCACGGCCATGTCATGGGTGATGAACATCACCGCCGTGCCGGTCTCGCGCTTAAGCCGGTCCATCAGGGCGAGGATCTCGGCCTGAATGGTCACGTCGAGCGCGGTGGTGGGCTCGTCCGCGATCAGGAGACGCGGCTCGCAGGCCAGTGCCATGGCGATTACCACGCGCTGGCGCATGCCGCCTGAAAGTTCGTGGGGGTACTGCTTGAGGCGCCGCTCCGGCTCGGGGATGCGGACCTGTTTCATCAGTTCCAGCGCGCGGGCCTCGGCCTGTTTGCGGGTCATGTTCAGATGCAGGCGCAGACCTTCGGTCATCTGCTTGCCGATGGTGAACACGGGGTTCAGCGCGGTCATCGGCTCTTGGAAGATCATGCCGATCTCATTGCCGCGAATCTTGCGCATCAGATTGCCGCCGCTGGCCGCGAGATCAACCTGGCCTTCTTCACCGCGCTCAAAAAGCAGGCGACCGCCTGCAATTTCACCGCCGCCATACTCAACCAGTCGCATCAGCGACAGGGAGGACACCGATTTGCCCGATCCTGATTCTCCGACCACGCAAACCGTCTCACCGGGATTGATGTCGAAACTGACATCCTCAACACCGACCACGGGGCCATCTTTGGTTTGAAATTCGACGCGCAGGCCCTGAATTTGGGCGATTGGCGCCCCATTGGTGTGATCCAGCATCTGTTTCCCTGTTGTTTTTATTGGCGCAGATTTTGCCCGACGCTACGGCGAATGTCACGAGACTGTCAAACCTGACGCGCAGAGTTCGAGCTTTGTCATAATTGCGCCACGTCCGCCCTTGCAATTTCCGGCAAACCTGTTTCGATATAGCCCATGCGGTTTGGAAAGAGCGCTTCGATCACAGGTTGAATATTGCTTGTTTTGTTATGTTTAGCTGGCGAAGCTCATGTTCTTTCCGGGGCGACAACAACAAGGCGGGGAACATCCCGTCGACAATAAGCGGCACGCCCACGTGTCCAACATGGAGTAAGATATGAAATTGAAGACCCTATTGATGGGGGCTGTCGCATCGACGGCGCTTGCCCCTATGGCCTTTGCCGAAGCCCATGAGGGCGAGCGGGGCCGCGACGGCGAAGTCAAGATCATCTATTGGCAGGCGCCTTCGATCCTGAACCCCTATCTGTCGAGCGGCACAAAAGACGTGGAAGCCTCCTCGCTGGTTCTCGAACCGCTGGGCCGCTACGACCAGAACGGCGCGCTGGTGCCCTATCTGGCGACCGAGATTCCGACGCTGGAAAACGGCGGCGTGAGCGAAGACCTCAAGACCATCACATGGAAGCTGAAAGACGGGCTGATGTGGTCCGACGGCACCCCCGTCACCGCCAATGACGTCAAGTTCACCGCCGATTACTGCATGAACCCCGAAGGCGGCTGTGCGCAGCTGGCCAAATTCGAAGGTGTCTCCTCGGTTGACGTGGTCGATGACCAGACAGTCAAAGTTACCTTCTCCGAGCCGATGCCGAACCCTTACGGCCCCTTCATGGGCGGCCAATCCCCGATCATTCAGGCGGCACAGTTTGCCGACTGCACCGGCGCCAAAGCGCCTGAGTGCACCGAGGCCAACTTCAACCCCATCGGCACCGGCCCCTTCACCGTCACCGAGTTCCGCCCGAACGACGTGATCACCATGGCCGCGAACGAGAACTACCGCGACCCGAGCAAACCTGCCTTCGCCACGCTGACCTTCAAAGGCGGCGGTGACGCGACAGCGGCGGGCCGTGCCGTGATGGAAACGGGTGAGTTCGACTACGCCTGGAACCTGCAGCTGGCCCCCGATGTCATCGCCAAGATGGCCGAAGGCGGCAAAGGCAAGCCCATGTCGGCATTCGGCACGTTGGTTGAGCGTCTTGAGCTGAACATGACCGATGCCTCGCCAGACCTTCCCGAAGGTGAACGCGCCACAGCTAAACATCCGCACCCGATCCTGAGCGATGAGAAAGTCCGCCGGGCGCTCTCCATGGCGATCGACCGCGAACTGCTGGTCGAGGTCGGCTACGGCCAAGCGGGCCGCGCCACCTGCAACATGGTGCCTGCGCCTGAGCTCTACGCCTCGGACAACACCGACTGTCTGACCCAAGACATCGAAGGCGCCAAGGCGCTATTGGACGAAGCGGGCTGGGTCGACAGCGATGGCGACGGTGTGCGCGAGAAGGACGGCGAGAAACTGTCCCTGCTCTACCAGACCTCGACCAACGCCGTGCGTCAGGATTTCCAAGCGCTGATCAAGGATTGGTGGAGCCAGATCGGTGTTGAAACCGAATTGCGCAACATCGACTCTTCGGTCTTCTTCGGTGGCGACCCCGGTTCGACCGACACGTTCCAGCGTTTCTATGCAGACGTTGAAATGTACGCCAACAACTTCGACGGCACCGACCCGCAAAGCTATCTGGCTCAGCGGACCTGCGCCAAGTTCCCCAGCCCCGAGACACAGTGGCAGGGCGAGAACATCAACCGCTTCTGTAACGAAGAGTATGATGCGATGGTGGCCGAACTGGGCCGCACCGGCGAAATGGAAAAGCGTGGCGAACTGGCCAAAAAGCTGAACGACATGCTGACCAAAGACAGCTACTCGATCCTGCCGCTGGTTGACCGTGGTCGCGTCTCGGCTGCTTCCAACACCCTTGGTGGCGTTGTGCTGAACACATGGGACTCCGAACTGTGGAATGCCGCCGATTGGTACCGCATGGAAGAGTGATCTAGGACGGAGGCGCGGCTGGCCCGCGCCTCCCTTCAACGACCTTCGGGGGTGTGCGTCATCCGCGCGCCCCCGTCTCGCCCCCACCCCCTCACAGACTGACCTACAAAGGCGACGCCCATGTTGACCTTCACCATCCGACGACTTCTTTTGTCGATCCCGACGCTTTTGTTTATCAGCCTGGTGATTTTCCTGCTGCTGCAACTCGCCCCCGGCGACCCGATGGCCCAAGTGCCGCTGACGGTCCCGCCCGAGGTGAAAGAGAAGATGCGCGAGGCGCTTGGCCTCGGCCAGCCGATCTATATCCAATATTGGAAATGGCTTGTGCAGGTCTTTTGGATCGAGCCGCAGGTTTTCATCGACTACCTGACCAACCGCTCTGCCCTGTTTAGCTGGCTGCCCGACACCAACCTGTCGGACGGCAAGCTGCGCGTGATCTCTTGGCAGACCCGTTCGCCCGTGATGGACATCGTGATCCAGCGCATGCCGCAGACCCTCTGGGTCGTGGGGCTGGCCTATATCGTGGGCATCGTCATCGCCATTCCGATCGGCATCTACTCGGCCTACCGGCACTATTCGGTCTTCGATCAGGCCGGGACGTTCATCACCATGATCGGCTTTTCGATCCCGCCCTTCTTCACCGGTCCACTGCTCATCGTGATCTTCTCGGTCTCTTTGGGCTGGCTGCCGTCGATCTATGATACGACACATGTCGTGAACGATTGGGAGAGCTTCAAGGTGCAGTTCTTCCAGATGATCATGCCGGTGATGGTGCTGGCGCTGCAAACTACGGCGCAGATCAGCCGCTACATGCGCGGTGCCATGCTCGACAACCTCAACCAAGACTACGTGCGCACCGCCCGCGCCAAGGGTCTGAAGGAAAGCGTCGTGGTCATGGTGCATGTGCTGCGCAACTCGATGATCCCGGTGGTCACCGTCATCGCGCTTGGCATGCCCGCGATCTTCGGCGGCGCCATCATCACCGAGAACGTCTTCAAGGTGAACGGCATCGGCCAACTGCTGCTGACCGCGCTACGCGCCAACGACCTGCCGATGGTGATGACCCTAACCTTCATCTTCGCAGTGTTGATCGTGCTGTTCAACCTGATCGCAGATATCCTCTACGGCCTGCTTGACCCAAGGATCCGTTATGACTGAGCAACCCATTCCCGCAAGCCCGGTCGAAGCCGACCTCGAGTTCATGAAGGCCCTGCAAGACAAGGGCCCGCAAAAGCCGCCGCGCAGCCAATGGCGCGATGTTTGGGACCAGTTCCGCAAGCACAAAGGCGCGCTTTTTGGCGGAGGTTTCCTGATCTTCATCACGCTGGCCGTGATCTTTGGCCCCTATCTGTGGGACATTGACGCCAAGAAGCTGGACATCCGCAACAAGAATTGGCGGCCGATCTATACCCTGCTGTGGGATGGCGATGCCAAGGCGGGCTGGGCCCATCCCTTCGGCACCGACCAGTTGGGCCGCGACATCCTTGCGCAGATGCTCTTTGGCGGGCGCGTGTCGATGGCCGTGGGCTGGATGGCAATGGCGCTGGCGCTGATCATCGGCACCGCCGTGGGCGTGCTCTCGGGCTTTTTCAAACGTATGGATTTCTGGCTGATGCGCTTCACGGACCTGATCCTCAGCCTGCCGATCCTGCCTCTGGTCCTGCTCGCCGTGACGCTCTTTGGCCAACCGCTGCGGGCGCAGTTCGGGCCGGAGGGTGGCATGTTCATCCTCATCGTCTCGGTCATCAGCCTGACCTCATGGATGCAGACCGCGCGGATCGTGCGCGGCGATATTCTGGCGCTGAAAGAGCGTGAGTTCATCCTCGCCGCGCGCTCCATCGGCACCACGCCGGGCAAGATCATCCGCCGCCACCTGCTGCCCAACGTGATCTCGCCCATCATGGTCTCGGCGACCTTGGGCCTCGCCACGGCAATCATCACCGAAAGCGCGCTGAGCTTCCTTGGCGTCGGCTTTCCCTCGGACTTCCCCACATGGGGCAAGCAACTGGCCGATGCCGTTGACCGCATGCAGGAGTTCCCCGAGCGGGTGATGCTGCCCGGCATCGCCATCTCGCTGACGGTGCTTGCGGTGAACTACCTCGGCGACGGTCTGCGCGACGCGCTCGACCCGCGCATTCGCGGACGCTGAGCAAAATAAGAACCGACCGGCCCCTGCCCCCTGAGGCGGGGGCCGATTGTTTTGCGCCCCTTGACGCAGGGTGGACAGCGTCGCCCCTTTTCTCATCAATACGGAATTTAATTCACCCCTCTGGGGGTCGGCCCTGTGCGCTTTCACTTGATTGTGACCCGCACCCGCTCCAAATGGGAAATAATTCCGTTTTCGAGGGTTTTCGCGATGTTTGAGTCTTTCGGCTTTGAAGAGACGACAGCAAAAGAGGCGTCCGTTCTGCTGGCGGCCCTCATCGGGCTGGCGTTCGGCGTGCTGGCGCAGCGCACGCGGTTTTGCTTTCGCCGCAGCCTCGTGGGAGAAGACCGGCGCCAAGCGCTTGGCATCTGGCTGACCGCACTGGCGCTGGCCGTGATCGGCACGCAGGCCGCCGTGGCCGCCGGATGGATCAATTTTGACGCGCATCGCTTCATGGCCAGCGACGTGCCGCTTTTGGCGATTGCTGTGGGCGGGCTGCTCTTTGGCGCGGGCATGGTGCTGACACGCGGCTGCATCTCGCGCCTCACGGTGCTGACAGGCGGCGGCAACCTGCGGGCGGCGCTGGTGGTGCTGGTCTTTGCCGTGGTGGCCCATGCGACGCTGAAAGGCGTCTTGGCACCGCTGCGCGTGGCGCTCGGCTCCGTCACCGTAAATATGGGAGAGAACGTGAGCCTCGCCGCCCTGCCCGGCGGTGCGCTGCTCTGGGCTGGTGTGATCGCCGTGGCGGCGCTGGCCTATGCGCTGCGCTCGGGCAACCGTCCGGGGCAATTGGCGATGGCTGCGCTGATCGGACTTTTGGTCCCTGCCGCATGGGTCGGCACCGGGTTCATCCTGCTTGATGAATTCGACCCGATCGCGATGGAAAGCCTCAGCTTCACCTCCCCCTCCGCCGATACGCTGTTCTGGACCATTGCCAGCAGTTCGATCCCCGCGGGCTTTGGCACCGGACTTCTGGGCGGCGTCTTTGTCGGTGCGCTGATTGCCAGCCTTTTCGCGCGGGAGTTCCGGTGGCAGAGCTTTGACGCCCCCCGCCAGACCGGGCGCTACCTGACCGGGGCCGCCATGATGGGCGTGGGCGGGGTGCTGGCCGGGGGCTGCACCTTGGGCGCGGGGCTCTCCGGGGTGCCGACGCTTTCGGTCGCAGCCATCGAGGCCATCGTGATGATCGCTTTGGGCGGCTTGGCCATGCAGGCGCTGCTCAACCGATCTTCCGCCGCAGACGGCGCAGCGTCCACCACACGCCAAGCACAACCGGCAGAGTGACGGCGGCGGTCAGCAGCCCCTTGCTGACCCCCAATGGCCCAGCAAGCGGGTAGAGCAAATAGCCTGCCAGCGACACCGCGTAATAGCTGATCGCCACGACCGACAGCCCCTCTACAGTATGTTGCAGGCGCAGTTGCAGGTCGGCGCGGCGGTCCATACTGGCAAGGATCGCTTGGTTCTGGGCCGAGCGTTCGACATCCACCCGCGTCCGCAAAAGATCCGCTGCCCGCAGTGCCCGCGCGGCGAGGGTGTGCAAGCGCGTCTCGGTCGATTTCACCGTGCGCATCGCGGGCGCATAGCGGCGCATCATGAACTCGCCAAAGCCCTGCCGCCCCAGAAAACGCGCCTCACGCAGGGCCGAGATACGTTCATAGACGATGGCCTCATAGGCCCCCGTGGCGGCGAAACGATAGGCAGTCTCCGCCGTTAGCGCCTCCAGCGCGACCGACACGTCCAAAAGCGCGTGCAGCGTTTCCTCAGCCGCCGTGCCCGCCCCGCTGCGCATCGCTCCCATGAGCGTCGAGAGCTGCCCGTCCAGATCGTTCAACGCCCCGGCCATGTCGCGGGCCTGCATGAACCCCAGCATCGACATCGCCTTATAGGTCTCGATCTCGCAGAGCCGCTGCACGATCCGCCCAATCCGCCGCTGGCCGGTCGTCGCATCGGTGAAAAGCGCGAGGCGCAGATGGCCGGCGGGATCAATCCGAAAGTCACTGGCCACCACCGCCGCCCCGTCCAGCACCTCCGCCACGGCGAGGCTTTCGGGCACGAACCAGTCTTGCAAATGCGCGGCGATCTCATCGTCGGCTTCCGGCTTCGGCAGCACCGCAAGCAGGGCCGAGGTGATCCGCTCCCCCTGCACCTCGGCCAGCCAATCCTCTGGGAAGGCGTCGAAATCCGTGGCGGCGAAGGGCAGGCTCCGCCCTGAGGGGGCGATGACCGTATAGGTGACGAACTCGGTATGCTGCTCCCATTTCAGGGTGAAGCGGCCCATCTCTCCGTAATAATGCGTGGCCGCCGCATCGGCGCTCGGGGCGCCGTAATGGGCCAGCAGCGCGTTCAACTCGGCTTGCGGCACGGCATCGGGCGCGGGTTTCACCGCGAGAAAGGCAACCCGCGAGGGCGCGGCAAGCTGCGGAAACGGGCGCGCGTGCATTTCGCCGGTAAGGGCAAGCCGCTGCGGGTGGTCTTTGATCGGGGCCATGACGGGGTCCGCTGTTGGGTGTATTTCACCGAGAATAGCGCCATTGCCGCCGATGAACAGTGAAAAATCACGCCTTTTCAACGGGTTGATGCATACAGAGGTATACCGCAAGACCATAACGGAAAACGCCCCACCGTTTCCGGCGGGGCGTTCATGGGATGGGCCGGGAATTTTTCAAAAATTCCCGGCCGTTTTCTTTAAAAGAAAACGTTAGTCGATCAGCGGCAGCAGCTTGTCGAGGCTAGCCTTCGCGTCACCGTAGAACATGCGCGTGTTCTCCTTGAAGAACAGCGGGTTCTCAATGCCGGAATAGCCCGTGCCCTGCCCGCGCTTGGAGACGATGACGGTCTTCGCCTTCCAGCATTCCAGCACCGGCATCCCGGCGATGGGGCTGTTGGGATCGTCCTGTGCAGCGGGGTTCACAATGTCGTTGGAGCCGATGACAATGGCGACGTCGGTCTCGGGGAAGTCTTCGTTGATCTCCTCCATCTCCATCACGATGTCATAGGGCACCTTGGCCTCGGCCAGAAGCACGTTCATATGCCCAGGCAGACGGCCCGCCACCGGGTGGATAGCAAAACGCACGTTCTTGCCCTTGGCGCGCAGTTTCTTGACCAGATCGCTGACAGCACCTTGGGCCTGTGCCACCGCCATGCCGTAGCCGGGGATGATGATGACGCTGTCGGCTTCGTTGAGCGCCTGCGCCACACCGTCGGCCTCAATCGCCACCTGCTCACCCTCGACCTCCATCGCGGGGCCAGCGCTGCCGCCGAAGCCGCCGAGGATGACCGAGATGAAGCTGCGGTTCATCGCCTTGCACATGATGTAGCTGAGGATCGCACCCGAGGAGCCGACCAGCGCGCCGACCACGATCAGAAGATCGTTGCCGAGCGAGAAGCCGATCGCCGCCGCGGCCCAGCCGGAGTAGCTGTTCAGCATCGAGACAACCACCGGCATGTCCGCGCCGCCGATGCCCATGATCAGGTGATACCCGATGAAGAGCGCCGCCAGCGTCATGAGGAACAGCGGCAGGAAGCCCCCGGTGTTGAAGTACCAGATCAGGCAGAGCAGCGAGATCACCGCCGCGCCCGCGTTGAGCAGGTGACCACCCGGCAGCTTGGTGGCCGCAGAGCTGACGCGGCCCGCGAGCTTGCCATAGGCGATGACAGAGCCGGTGAAGGTCACCGCACCGATGAAGACGCCGAGAAACAGCTCAACCCGCAGGATCGCGATCTCGACGCTGTCCTTCTTGGCCAGCAGCGCGGCAAAGCCCTCGGTCGCCTTGCGCGCCACATCGTCCATCGCCAGCACGTTGCCCAGTTCGATATGGGCGTTGTAGCCCACGAAGACGGCGGCGAGGCCCACGAGGCTGTGCATCGCCGCGACCAGCTCGGGCATCTGCGTCATCTGCACGCGGGTGGCCAGTTGGTAACCGATGGCCCCGCCCGCGGCGATCAGGATCAGCGAGAGGAGCCACAGCCCCGCCCCCGGCCCGATCAGCGTGGCGATAACCGCCAGCGCCATGCCGGCGATCCCGTACCACACCGCGCGTTTTGCGCTTTCCTGCCCCGACAGACCGCCGAGCGACAGGATGAAGAGAACCGCTGCGACCACATAGGCCGCTGTCGTGAATCCGTATTCCATGATGCTCGCTCCTTCAGGATTTCTGGAACATGGCGAGCATGCGCCGTGTCACGAGGAAGCCGCCGAAAATGTTGATCCCACACATGAAGACCGACAGGGCAGCAAGAAGGATCACCAGCCAAGAGCCCGAGCCGATCTGCATCAGCGCGCCCAGAATGATGATCGAGGAGATCGCGTTGGTCACCGCCATCAGCGGCGTGTGCAGGCTGTGCGCCACGCCCCAGATCACTTGGAAACCGACGAAGACCGCCAGAACGAAGACGATGAAGTGCTGCATGAAGCTGGCGGGGGCCACGAGGCCCACACCCAGCAGCAGTGCCGCACCCACGGCCAGCAGCGTGACCTGGTTCTTGGTCTGCTGCTTGAAGGCCGCCAATTCCTCGGCGCGTTTTTCCTCCGCCGTCTTCTCCTTCGGCTTTTCCTTCTTCGGCGCCGCCGCAATGGCCGCGACCTTGGGCGGTGGCGGCGGGAAGGTCACTTCCTTCTCGTGGGTGATGGTGGCGCCGCGGATGACATCATCTTCCATGTCGTGGTTGATGACCCCGTCCTTCTCGGGCGTGAGGTCCGCCATCAGGTGACGAATGTTGGTGGCGTAAAGCGTCGAGGCCTGCGTCGCCATGCGCGAGGGGAAGTCGGTGTAACCGATGATGGTCACGCCGTTGTCGGTGACGATCTTCTCGTCCATCTTGGTGAGCTTGCAGTTGCCGCCCTTCTCGGCGGCGAGGTCCACGATCACCGAGCCGGGCTTCATCGCCTGCACCATGTCCTCGGTCCAAAGCTCCGGCGCCTCGCGGTTGGGGATCAGCGCCGTGGTAATGACGATGTCCACATCCGGCGCCAACTCGCGGAACTTGGCGAGCTGTGCTTCACGGAATTCGGGAGAGGAAACAGAGGCATAGCCGCCCGAGGCGGAGCCGTCCTGCTGCTCTTCCTCGAAGTCGAGATAGACGAATTCCGCGCCCATCGATTCGACCTGTTCGGCCACTTCGGGGCGCACGTCGAAAGCTAGCGTGATCGCGCCGAGCGAGGTTGACGTGCCGATCGCGGCAAGCCCCGCGACACCCGCGCCGACGACCAGCACCTTGGCCGGGGGCACCTTGCCCGCCGCGGTGATCTGACCGGTGAAGAAACGGCCGAAATTGTTGCCCGCCTCGATCACCGCGCGGTAGCCCGCGATGTTCGCCATCGACGAAAGCGCGTCCATCTTCTGCGCACGGCTGATGCGCGGCACCATGTCCATCGCCATGACGGTCGCGCCCTTCTCGGCAGCGGCCTCCATCAACGCGGTGTTGCCGGCGGGATTGAACATGGAGATCAGCGTCTGGCCTTCGCGCAGGTGCTTGACCTCATCCTCGGAGGGCGGGCGCACCTTGGCGACCACATCGGCAGTCTCGTAAAGCGCGGCGGCGGATTGCACCACCTCGACATCCGCGGCTTCATAGGCGGCATCGTCAAAGCCCGCAGCCGCCCCGGCGCCCCTCTCGATGACGCAGCTATGCCCGAGCTTTTGCAGTTGCAGCGCGCTTTCCGGGGTCATCGCGACCCGGTTCTCGCCCTCAAATATTTCTTTTGGTGTCCCGATCTTCAAACCAAGAGTCCCCCTTTGCTGGCCCGTCGCGCCGCTCTGGCGCAACTTTGTTAGTCAGAGCGATAGCGCGCGCGCAGCAATAGTACAAGCAAACCGCGGGGTGAAACGGTGCAAAATTGCTGCACCGCGACATCGGAAGAACGGTTTGCTGTTTTCGGCGCAGAGATGGAACAGCCGTTCCACCCTGCGCCAATGGCATGGCCCGAGGGCCATGCCGAAGTGTCAAACGACGGCTAAGTCGTGATCAAAGACCGGGGATCAGACGCGCCAAGCCGCGCTGGTCAAAGGTGGTGCCACGATCCGCGCCGAAGTTGATCTCACCGCCCAGACCGACGAAGGGCTCGGACTCGCTGATGCTGCCCACGTCCACCTTGGCAGACCCGACTTCCAAGAACAGATTGGTGGTCGGGGAAACCTCACGATCGAGCCGCATGGCAAAACGCGACAGGTCGTCTCCATCGCTGCCTAGCCGATCATAGGAGCCGCTGATGCCAAAGCCTTCCGCCAGCGCATAACGCGCCTTGATACCGCCAAGCGTGCCGTCACCTGCATCGGTATCGACATGGGCCAGATAGCCTTCGAAGTCCCAATCCAGCATTTCATAGCCTGCTTCGAGACCCAAGATATCCGCATCTCCGCCCAAGGCTTCCTCCCGGGTGTAGAAGGCCCCGAAAGAGGTTGCTTCATCCCAGTGGTAAATGCCGTGCAGGCCCAGCAAATGGCTGTCTTCATCGACAAAGTCGAAGTCGCTGTAACCGGCGTCGAACTGCAAGCTAAGGTTGCGGTTAAAGCCAAGCTCTACCGACCCATCAAGGCCAAGCCGGCTGAAATCGGTGTCGTCCGCGAATGCGGAATAGGAAAGGCCGACCGATCCACCCGTCACTTCGACCGCCTGCGCTGTGGTTGCCCCAAAAGCGAGGGCTGCGGAAAGGGCGAGAACTGAAAATTCTATGTGTTTCATTTTACTGCTCCAATGGTTCTGGCAAGGCCCTGTCATCAGGTTACCCATCCGACCAGTGCGCCAAGGCGGCGAGCGCTGCAATAGTCAGGCGTAAGGCTTCCGCAAATGTGATCGGCGGGCGGCAAGATTTGGCCTATCGCCGTGCCAGCCGCCCCGCACATAACGCCCCGTCATCACAAGCTGCCTATTGTACTGCCGCCCCCTCCGCGCCACCCTGCCCGCAAAGGGGAGGCATTATGACACTAAAAGACAAACACGCATTCATCACCGGCGGCGGCACAGGCATCGGCCTTGCCATCGCGCAGGACTTGGCCGCCAAGGGCGCGAAGGTCACCATCACCGGGCGGCGGCAGGAGGTGCTCGACGCCGTGTCAGGCGATGGCATCAGCGGCATGGCGATCGACGTGCGCGACGAGGCGCAGGTCACCGAGACCATCGCCCGCGTGGTCGAGGCCAATGGCCCGGTGCAAATCTGCGTGGCCAATGCGGGCGTGGCCGAAGGCCGGTCCCTGCATAAAACCGACCTCGATTTCTGGCGTGACATGATGGCGACCAATCTCGACGGGGCCTTTCTCACCATCCGCGAGAGCCTGAAATCCATGCGCCAGACCGATTGGGGCCGGGTCATCGCCGTGTCCTCCATGGCCGGGCTGCGCGGCCTGCCGGGGGCGGCCTGCTACTCGGCCTCGAAACACGGGATGATCGGGCTGATCCGCTCGCTCAGCGAAGATTACATGGGCCAGCCGTTTACCTTCAACGCGCTCTGCCCCGGTTACGTCGATACCGAGATCATCGCGCGCAATACGCAGGCGATCTCCAAACGCGCCGGGCTGTCCGAGGCAAAGGCCCGCGATGTCATGGTTAATGCCAACCGCCACAAACGTCTGATCGCGCCCTCGGAAGTGGCTGCTGCGGCGGCATGGCTGGTTGGCGAAGGCTCCGAAAGCATCAACGGCCAGTCGATCGAAATCGCTGGCGGGCAAATGTAGCGCCGTTAAGGTTGCTTTAACCAAGCTGCGCCAAGCTCAGGGCCATGAGAGACAGCCCTTCACCCCATGGCCCGAACAGCTATTTCTTTACCCTGCGCCTCTCGCGGCGCGATGATGATGCGCTGCTGCGGCATATCACGGCCCTGCGCCAAGCGATGCGTGAGACTTTGGCGCGCAAACCCTTCCGGATCGATGCCATCGCCATCTTGCCAGATGTGCTCCATACGGTCTGGACCCTGCCGCCCGACGATACCGATTACGGCAATCGGATCGGCATGTGGAAGGGGCGGTTTTCCCGCCATCTCCCCCCGGCCCCGCATCGCAGTCTGCGGCAGATCAAACGGGGCGAGAAAGGGATTTGGCAGCGGCGATTCTGGGAGCATCGGATCCGCGACCCCGCGGATTTCGAACGGCATTGCAGTTTGGTGCACCTCAGCCCGGTGCACGCGGGCTATTGTGATCGTCCTGAGGCTTGGCCCTATAGCTCCTATCGCCGCGCCTGCTCAGGTCCGGCAGCGCTTCAGGGCGCAGAGGCGGGGCCGCTAGAGGAGGACGCGGTCTTGGATGATGATGTGACGCCGCTGAACCATGCGGCCCAAGCTGTTGCGCCATTGAGCGGGCTGCACAGTTGAGAGGCGTTGAGATAAGGCACTTGTTGACGGCGCGATCGGGGTCGCGGGGGGCCGACAGAACGACTGCATCGCGATGCAGGTTGCCGCGCCCCGAGAAGCGCGGCGCGCGGTCATCGAGAGTGCAACGCGCGCGCCCTGTGGCCGGCCCTATTGCGCGGCGGTCATCACCGGCATGGCCGATCCATCTGCCGCCCAAGCCCGCACCGCCGCGCCGAAATGTTCGAACAGCGGGCGCGAGACGGGGTCATTGGCCGCGTTCCACTCGGGATGCCACTGCACGGCGAGGGTAAAGCCCGGCGCGTCTTTGATATAGATCGCCTCGGGCGTGCCATCATCCGCGTGCCCGTCGATCACCACGCGCGGGCCGGGTTCCTTGATCCCCTGCCCGTGCAGCGTGTTGGTCAGCACCTTGGACGCGCCCATCACACGGTGGAACACGCCGCCTTCGGTAAAGCTCACGTCATGGCGCAGTTCGAATTTCTCTTCGATGGTGCCATCGGGGGGCATCCGGTGGTTCATTCGCCCCGGCAGATCGCGAATCTCAGGATAGAGCGACCCACCCATGGCGACGTTCACTTCCTGAAACCCGCGGCAAAGGCCGAGGAAGGGTTGGCCCCGCGCCACACAGGCCCGTACCAGCGCCAGCGCGACGGCGTCGCGCGCGCGGTCAAAGGCACCGTGGGCCTCCGTCTCAGGCTCACCATATTCTTCGGGATGCACATTGGGGCGCCCGCCGGTCAGCAGGAAACCGTCGCAGACCTCCAGCAATTCCTCGACCGAGACAAAGCGCGGATCGCTCGGCACGATAAGCGGCAGACAGCCCGAAACCTCGGCAATCGCTTCGGTGTTCATCTGCCCGCCTGCGTGGACGGGGTATTGATCGTTCAGCAGGTAGGAATTGCCAATGATACCAACGACGGGTCGGGCCATGAGTTACCTCTTATTCACCATGGCCCGAACATAGGCGCTTCGCGCCGCGGTCTCAACCTCAGCTCTGCGCCTTCAGCTCCAACCGGCGCGCATGCAGCACTGGTTCGGTATAGCCCGAGGGCTGTTCGCGCCCCTTCAGCACCAGATCGCAGGCGGCCTGAAAGGCCACCCCGTCAAAGCCCGGGGCCATGGGGCGGTAGCTGGGATCGTCGGCGTTTTGACGGTCCACCACGGCTGCCATTTTTTTAAGCGCGGCCTCGACTTCCTCGCGGCTGATGACGCCGTGATGCAGCCAATTCGCCAGCGCTTGGGCCGAGATGCGGCAGGTCGCGCGGTCTTCCATCAGGCCCACATCGTTGATGTCCGGCACTTTGGAGCAGCCGACGCCCTGATCGATCCAGCGGACCACATAGCCCAGAATGCCCTGCGCGTTATTCTCGATCTCGCGGGTGATTTCCTCGGTGCTGAGGTTGCGACCTTCCATCACCGGGATGGTCAGCAGCGCGTCAAGCGTGGCGCGTGCGCCGCCCTCTTTAATCTCCTCCTGCCGCGCCAAGACGTTAACCTTGTGGTAATGGGTGGCGTGCAGGGTAGCCGCGGTGGGCGATGGCACCCATGCGCAATTGGCCCCGGATTGGGGATGGCCGATCTTGGCCTCCAGCATCTCGGCCATACGGTCGGGCATGGCCCACATGCCCTTGCCGATCTGCGCGCGGCCCTGCAAGCCGCAGGCGAGGCCGATATCGACGTTGCGGTCCTCATAGGCGGCGATCCAAGCGCTGTTCTTCATCTCGCCCTTGGGCACCATCGGACCGGCTTCCATACTGGTATGGATCTCGTCCCCCGTACGGTCGAGGAAACCGGTATTGATAAAGGCCACACGGTGTTTGGCTGCACGGATACATTCCATGAGGTTGGCGCTGGTGCGGCGCTCTTCGTCCATGATGCCGAGCTTCACGGTATATTGCGGCAGGCCGAGTGTCTTTTCCACATGGGTAAAAATCTCATCGGCAAAGGCCACTTCCTCGGGCCCGTGCATCTTGGGCTTCACCACATAGACGCTGCCGGTGACCGAGTTGCCGCCCGCGCGTTTGAGATCATGAATGGCGATCAGCGTGGTCACCATGGCATCCATCAGCCCTTCGCCAATCTCGCGCCCTTCGCGGTCGAGTACGGCGGGGTTGGTCATCAGATGGCCGACATTGCGCACCAGCATCAGCGAACGGCCCTTCAGCGTGACCTCCGCCTCCCCATCGGGCGCGGTGTAGCGACGGTCTTCGGCCATACGCCGAGTGACGGTCTCGCCGCCCTTTTCAAATGTTTCCGACAGGTCGCCTTTCATCAGGCCCAACCAGTTGCCATAGGCCAGCACTTTGTCCTCGGCATCCACCGCCGCGACACTGTCTTCACAATCCATGATGGTCGAAAGAGCGGATTCGATGATCACATCCGCAACGCTGGCGGGGTCGTCCTCGCCGATGGCGTGATCGGGGTCGATCCTGATCTCGATATGCAACCCGTTGTTGCGCAAAAGCACCGCGTCGGGCGCCTCTGCCGCGCCCCGGTAGCCCGCAAACTGCGCCGGATCAGCCAAGCCGCAGGGCGCGGCATCCTGCGCCATCACAGCTTCTAGGTGCCCGTCCACAACGCGATACCCCGCCAAATCTGCATGGCTGCCGGCCGAGAGCGGCACGGCGTCATCCAAAAAGGCTTTTGCCCGCGCCACCACCCGCGCGCCGCGCGCGGCGTCATAGCCCTTACCCACCGGCAGATCGCCCAGCGCATCGGTGCCATAGAATGCATCATAAAGGCTGCCCCAGCGCGCATTGGCGGCGTTGAGCGCGAAGCGTGCGTTGGTGATCGGGACCACAAGCTGCGGCCCGGGCACCTGCGCGATTTCGGGGTCTACGTTTTGCGTCTCAATCTGGAACGCCGGCCCTTCGGGCAGAAGATAGCCAATCTCGCGCAGGAAGGCGGTGTAGCTTTCCGCGTCATGGGGCTGGCCTGCGCGCGCGCGATGCCACTCATCAATCTTGGCCTGAATTTCTGCCCGCTTTTCAAGAAGCGCACGGTTCTTCGGCCCGAGGTCATGCACAAGGTCCGACAGCCCCGCCCAAAAGACATCCGCGTCTACACCCGTGCCCGGCAGCGCCGATCCTTCGATGAAGTCGACCAGCGCAGGCTCTACCTGCAAACCGTTCTTGTCAATTCTACCCGTCATTCTCCGCCCTCTCCCGCGCTGGATACCTTGGTGAAAGGTCTAGCAGAAAGGCAAAGCGGCGCAAGCGCGGGCAGGCAGGCGGTAGCGCCGCTAGTCGGCCACCGGCTCCGGGGTGGCGATCGCAGGCTCGGCGTCCGCCGGGGCATCGACGGGCTGAACCTCACCTTCCGGCGAGGGGTCGGTGGCCTGCAACACCGCGTAGACGATGCCGGCAATCATCAAGAGCGCCCCTGCGATGATCGCGGTTTTGATACCGATCAAAGCGGGACGATGACGTTTCTTCTGCGTTTCGGTATCGGTGTCGGGGGCGGACATGGATACACCTCATTGCTCGAAGTTGGGGCAGCTCGGCTTGCAGGCCGCCTTCTGGAGACATAACATTTCCCAGACCAATTACGTTCCCGCGACTGGAGGCCCAATGCGCGACGCCACCCCCCAAACGATCTATCTCAGTGACTACCAGCCCTTCGGCTTTCTGGTGGATGAGGTGGCCCTGACCTTTGACCTCGATCCCCATAAGACGCGGGTTAAAAGCCGCATCGCCTTTCGCCCCAACCCGGCGGCGCAGGAGGCTGACTTTTTCTTGCATGGTGAACAACTCAAGCTTGTCTCTGCGCAGATCGACGGCAAGCCGGTCACCCCGAAGGTGACAGAACGCGGTCTGACCTGCGATGTGCCCGACTGCCCCTTTATCTGGGAGGCCGAGGTTGAGATAGACCCCAAGGGCAACACCGCCCTCGAAGGGCTTTATATGTCGGGCGGCATGTATTGCACCCAATGCGAGGCAGAAGGCTTTCGCAAAATCACCTATTATCCCGACCGCCCCGATGTGATGAGCGTCTTCACCGTGACCATCAACGGCCCGCATCCCGTTCTGCTGTCCAACGGCAATCCCGTGGCGCAGGGGCAGAACCATGCCGAGTGGCATGACCCATGGCCCAAGCCTGCCTATCTTTTCGCGCTGGTGGCGGGCGATCTGGTCGCCCATTCCGACCGTTTCACCACCATGTCGGGCCGCGAGGTCGATCTGAACCTCTATGTCCGCCCCGGCGACGAAGGCAAATGCGCCTTCGGGATGGAGGCGCTCAAAGCCTCGATGAAATGGGACGAAGAGGTTTACGGTCGTGAATACGACCTCGACATCTTCAACATCGTTGCGGTCGATGATTTCAACATGGGCGCGATGGAGAACAAGGGGCTGAACATCTTCAACTCCGCCGCCGTTCTCGCCTCGCCCGAAACCTCGACGGATGATAATTTCGAGCGGATCGAAGCGATCATCGCTCATGAGTATTTCCACAATTGGACCGGCAACCGCATCACTTGTCGCGATTGGTTTCAACTCTGTCTCAAGGAAGGGCTGACCGTCTACCGCGACGCGCAGTTCACCTCCGACATGCGCTCTCCGGCGGTGAAACGCATCGGCGATGTGATCGACCTGCGCGCACGCCAATTCGCCGAGGATCAAGGCCCGTTGGCCCATCCGGTGCGGCCCGAAAGCTTTCAAGAGATCAACAACTTCTACACCGCCACCGTCTATGAGAAGGGCGCCGAGGTGATCGGCATGCTCAAGACCTTGGTGGGCGATGACGCCTATGCCAAAGCGCTGAACCTTTATTTCGAGCGTCACGACGGTGATGCGGCGACGATCGAAGATTGGCTGAAGGTCTTCGAAGACACCACGGGCCGTGATCTGACCCAGTTCGAACGCTGGTATTCGCAGGCGGGCACGCCGCGCCTCTCGGTGGTGGAGGCTTGGGATGCGGGTAAAGGCATCTTCACGCTGACCTTCACACAGCACACCCCGCCCAGCACCGCAACGCCCCAGCCGAAACCGCAGGTTCTGCCGATCACCGTGGGGCTGATCGGCGCGGATGGAGCCGAAGTGGCCCCCTCTCGCGTGTTGGAGATGACCGAGGCCGAACAGAGCTTTACCTTCGACGGGTTGGATGCGCGCCCCGTAGCCTCGGTGCTGCGCGGCTTCTCCGCCCCGGTGGTGCTGGAGCAAGACCGTTCGAAAGAAGAGCGCCTGCTGCTGCTCGCCCATGACAGCGATCCCTTCAACCGGTGGGAGGCCGGGCGCACCTTGGCGCGGCAATCCTTGCTGGCCGTGATCACCGAAGGCAGCGCGCCGGATGACGCATGGCTCGAAGCCCTGCGGGCCGTGTTGGAGGATGAGACCCTTGAGCCTGCCTACCGCGCGTTGATGCTGGGGCTGCCCAGCCATGCCGATCTGGCCAGCACCCTGCATGACGCAGGCAAAACGCCGGATCCGGCGGCGATCCATCAGGCGGTGGAGGCCACCCGCAATGCCATGGCCGAGCGTTTTGCCGCGCTGCTGGGCGATCTTTATGACCGCCACAGGGTCGACGCCCCCTATCAGCCCAATGCGGCGCAAGCGGGCAAACGCGCCTTGACCAATGCAGCACTTGCCCTGCTGACCCGGGTTGAGGGACCGGCGCGCGCGCAGGCGCAGTTCGACGATGCCGACAATATGACCCAACAGCTCAGCGCCCTCGCCGCCCTGCTGCGCGCGGGCCAAGGCGACAAGGCGCTGGCCGCCTTTGAGGCGCTGTGGCGGGAGGACCGTCTGGTGATGGACAAATGGTTCGGGCTGCAAGTCAGCCAAGCCGCGCCGGAAGAGGCGGCCGAAGTGGCGCGCCGGCTTACCGAGCATGCCGATTTCAACTGGAAGAACCCCAACCGCTTCCGCGCGGTCTTTGGCAGCCTTGCCATGCATCACGCAGGGTTCCACCATGAGAGCGGCAAGGGCTACGCCCTGCTGGCCGACTGGCTGATCAAGCTAGACCCGGTCAACCCACAGACAACGGCGCGGATGTGCTCGGCCTTCCAGACATGGCGGCGCTATGACATGGCGCGGCAAGAGATGATTGAGAAGCAGCTCGACCGCATCCTCGCCAGCCCCGACCTCAGCCGGGACACGTCGGAGATGCTCAGCCGCATTCGCGGTGCCTGACGCGCCTGCTCAAACAGAGGGCATGGCGGCCTTCACTTACCGCCGCCGTGCCCGCAGCCGAACGGCCCTGTTGCTGTTGCCCATGATCTGGGCGGCCCTCACGGCGGCGTGGCTCTGGCTCGACGCCTCGGGCTGGATCATCGGGCTGCTGGGGCTTTTTACCCTGCCCGCGCTATGGGAGGTTTTTAGCAATCCGGCCAGCGGCTTGACGCTCGATCAGAACAGCCTGTCGTGGTTCACCGGCAAACGGGATGCGAAAATCGCGCTGGCGCAGGTCGACCGGGTTCGGCTCGATACGCGCCTGGATATGTCCGTGCGCGCCGCGGTCATTCTCCGCACCGGGCGCAAGATCAAACTGCCTTTCGAGGCCACCCCACCGCACCGCGCATTGGAAGCCGCGCTTCAGGCGCGCGGCATCACGACGGAACGGCATCACTTCACGCTGATCCAGTAATCTAGGGACGGCTGCGGGGTCGAGTCGCGTTCAACGGTTTGCAATAGGACTGCCGCCGGAGCCAGCGAGACATATCCGCCCGTTTGGACGCGCTGCGCATCGGCCCCCAATCGGCCCCGACGCCGCGCCGCCCGTTTCCGGCGATCACCCCGTCGCGCGGCACGGTCGTCGCCATGATCCGCACGGCACAACTCAGGTTCGCGGCGCCGTTCTTGAGCGCATCACCGCTGCCGACATTGCATTTGTAGCCCCGCGCGGTGCCCGGCAGGATTTGCAACAACCCGTACCAGCGGCCCCCGCCACCCACGGCCCAAGACCGATAGGTGCTTTCATGTTTTGCCAGCGCCGACATGAAGCCGACCCAAAAAGCGCGGCGCTGGCTGTCGGATGCCGTGGGATAGGCCGGGCACCACTCCGCCACATCGGCGGGCACCATATCCACCAAGGGCTTGCCATGGGATTTCAGCGCCGAGATCGCCGCGCGGGTCCAAAGCGAATGCCCCCGCATATGCTGCCAGCGTGTGCGCGGCAGGTTGCCCGGACGCGCGGGCGGGCGCAGCGTTGTGGTGAAGGGCGCAGTCTCAAGCGCGGGCGGTTCGTCCTCGGCCTCGACCTCATCGGGGAAGGACAAAGACGTGGCGGCGGTCTGCACCACATTATCCACCTCCACCACCGGGGCGGGCTGTTTGGGCAGTTCGGCCCAAATCATGGTGGGGCTGGCGCAGAGCAAGAGGGCAATCATGGCAGGTTTCATGGCGCGTATAAGACCGCCCCAAAACGCGCTTGGCAAGCGCGGCGGGGGCGCGGGGTCGGCAGATTTCCTCTGATCGGGAAACAGCGCCCGCCGCGCCGCCGGATTGTCGCGATGGATCGCACCCGCCTGCCCGACTGCGCTGCAGAATTTTCCCGAAAGCTCCGCACGCCGGACACGGTTCCGCCCCATTGCCCGGTCAAACCTAAATCATCGACAAACAGCAGGCAGGACCGGCCCCGATGAAGAAACTCTCGCATATGATCCCGTCCGCCTTGCAAGGGTTCTTTGCCAAGCCCGCACCGCAAGCGCCCGAGTTCGAGCCGCTGGAAATGCCGCTCCTGCGCCGCCGTGCGCCGCGCGACGCGCTGCTGCGCATTTCCTGCCCCGACCCCACCGCCGAAGAGATGCAGCGCGACCGTCACCAGTACCGCGCGCAATGGCTGGTGCGCCAAGAACGTTGGGAGGAGATGGCAGAGCTTTTGCAGGAGGCCGACGAGAACCGCGAGATGACACCGGGCGCCATGCCGGTGGCCGAGCTGATGGCCTTTGGCGCGCGGGCGGATGTGATTCTCGCCGCGGAACATGCGCTTTACGACGGCAAACCGGCGAGTGACGCGCCCCTCATGGCCGGGATCGAAGCGCTGGAACATGTGCTGGCCGATCACGCCGGGAGCGCCATGATCGCCGCCATCGTAGCGCAGGCGCATATGGACATCGGCTGGGCCTGGCGCGGCACGGGCTGGGACAGCGACGTGCCCGCCCGCAACCATGCGGCCTTCGCCGCGCATTTTGAACGCGCCGAGCAAATCCTCGCGCCATTCGACAAGGACACAGCCGCCTCGCCCCTGCTCGCGGCGACGCACTGTGCCCTGCTTGGGGGAACCGGCGGTGACGCCCGCGCCGTGGCAGACCGCTACGCCCGGCTCATCGACCTGAACCCCGCAAACCCGCGCCCCATGCGGGCCATGGGCAACCACCTTCTGCCGCGGTGGCATGGCTCATATGACCAGTTGGAACTCGAGGCCCGCCGCACCGCCGCGCGGACCCAAGAGACATGGGGCGCGGGCGGCTACACTTGGGTGCAATTCGACGCGATCAGCTGCGATGCGCAGGCCTGTGCCAACCTTGATGTGCCGTTTTTCATCGAAGGGCTGCACGACATCCTCGCCCGCCGCCCCGATCCGCATACCGCCAACCTGCTGGCCGCCTATTGCGCCAGCGCCATCGGTCAGGCCCCAGAGACAGAGGATGCCGCCGGGGCCGTGCGGGCCGAGATTGCCGATTGCGCGCGTTGGATCGTGCGGGATCACATGACCGAACTGCACCCGATGCTCTGGGCCCATGCCGCGCGCGGCTTTGACAACAACCTGCGCGTCCGCTCTGCCCGGCGTTTCGCCGCCTCGGGCCGGGACGAGGCCATGCGCATCATCACCGGCCTGTTCCAACGCGAGATCGAAGCGGGCAAACGGGTCATTTTCACCGAAGGCCGCCGCCAGATTGCCGTGCCGGGCTAAGCCTGCCTCTTGAAGCGCGTGGTGCGCTCCAGTATGACCGGCCAAGTTCCAATTGACCGAAGGCGGCCGCGATGCTTGATCTGAGTTACGACACCCCGAAACCGCGCGTGATTGCCGGTGCCAAACATGACTGGGAACTGGTCATCGGGATGGAGGTGCACGCGCAGGTCGCGTCGAACGCCAAGCTCTTCTCGGGCGCCTCGACCAAGTTCGGCGCCGAGCCCAACAGCAACGTGGCCTTTGTCGATGCCGCGATGCCCGGGATGCTGCCGGTGATCAACGAATATTGCGTCGAACAGGCGGTGCGCACGGGGCTGGGCCTCAAGGCCGAAATCAACCTCAAGTCCGCCTTTGACCGCAAGAACTACTTCTACCCCGACCTGCCGCAGGGCTACCAGATCAGCCAGCTTTATGAGCCCATCGTGGGCGAAGGCGAAGTGCTGGTGGAACTGGGCGACGGCACCGCGCGGCTGGTACGGATCGAGCGCATCCACATGGAGCAGGACGCGGGCAAGTCGATCCACGACATGGACCCGAACATGTCCTTCGTCGACCTGAACCGCACCGGCGTCTGCCTGATGGAGATCGTCTCTCGCCCCGACATTCGCGGGCCGGAGGAGGCCGCCGCCTATCTCGCCAAACTGCGCCAGATCATGCGCTACCTTGGCACCTGCAACGGCGACATGCAGTCGGGCGCGATGCGCGCGGACGTCAACGTCTCGGTCTGCCGTGTGGGTCAGTATGAGAAGTATCAGGAAACGCAGGACTTCTCGCATCTCGGCACCCGCTGCGAGATCAAGAACATGAACTCCATGCGTTTTATCCAGCAGGCCATCGAAGTCGAAGCCAAACGCCAGATCGCGATTGTCGAAGCCGGTGGCGAGGTGGTGCAGGAAACCCGCCTTTTCGACCCCGACAAGCAGGAAACACGCTCCATGCGCTCCAAAGAAGAGGCGCATGACTACCGCTATTTCCCAGATCCCGACCTGCTGCCGCTGGAAATCGAACAGGCATGGGTGGACGACATCAAGGCCAACCTGCCGGAACTGCCGGACGAAAAGAAATCCCGTTTCATCAATGACTTCGGCCTGTCGGACTATGACGCCTCTGTGCTGACCGCCGATCTCGACAGCGCGGGCTATTTCGAAGCCGTGGCGAAGGGCCGCGACGGCAAGATGGCCGCGAACTGGGTCATCAACGAACTCTTCGGGCGTCTGAAGAAAGACGACAAGGGCATCACCGAAAGCCCGGTCACCCCGGCGCAATTGGGCAGCATTGTCGATCTGATCGCCTCGGATGCGATTTCCGGCAAGATCGCCAAGGAAGTCTTTGAAATCGCCTATACAACCGGGCGCGAGCCGGAAGAGATCGTGGAGACCGAGGGCCTCAAGCAGGTGACCGATACCGGCGCCATTGAGACGGCAGTGGACGAGATCATCGCCGCCAACCCCGCGCAGGTCGAAAAGGCCCAGCAGAACCCGAAGCTCGCGGGCTGGTTCGTCGGTCAGGTGATGAAGGCCACGGGCGGCAAAGCCAACCCCAAGGCCGTCAACGAAATCGTGTCGCGCAAGCTCGCCCAGCAATGAGCGACACCCCGGCCCCCTTCCGTTCGGGCGAGATGACGGTTCTCCCCGAATGGATCGACTTCAACGGCCATTTGAACATGGCCTATTACAACGTCCTGTTCGATCAGGGCGTTGACCAAGCCTATAGCGAAATCGGTCTGGGGCCGGAGTATCAACGCACGGGTTGCACCACCTATGTGGCTGAATTCCACGTCTGCTACCTGCGCGAACTGCATAAGGGTGACCGCGTCTATACCACCTTCCAATTGCTCGACCATGACGAGAAGCGGTTTCACAGCTTTCAGGAGCTGTGGCACGTCGACGGCTGGCTTGCCGCCACCGCCGAGGGGCTGACGCTGCATGTGGACCAGTCCGGCCCGCGTGTGGCCCCCATGCCGGAGCACATCCTGACCCGTCTTGACGCGATGCGGCAAAACCATGCCAAACTGCCCAAACCGGCGCAGGCCGGTCGCAGCATCGGCATCCGCCGCAAATCCGTCTGAAACTCACCTGACGCGGCTCATGTCGCCAACCCAGCCGAGGCCCCTATGCGCTACGAATACAAGATCCTTCCCGCCCCCAGCAAAGGGCAGAAAGCCAAAGGTCTGAAGGCCCCCGAAGCGCGTTTCGCCAAAACCTTGGAAGAATGCCTCAACGAACAGGCCGCCGAGGGCTGGGAATACCAGCGGGCCGAGACCTTGCCTTCGCAAGAGCGTTCGGGTCTGACCTCGACCACCACGGAATGGCGCAATGTGCTCGTGTTCCGCCGCTTGGCGACTGCTGCGGGTCCGCAGGAGGATGGCGATCTGCTGCCGCCCGCCACTGCTGCCGCAACGCCCGCCTTGGCCGCCACGATCGAAGGCGAAGATACCGCGCTTCAGGCCGATGCGCCCGCCTCCATCACGCCCGAGGATGACGCGCCCGCGAAAGAGGACCCCGCCAAAGCGGCGACGCCGCCTGCGTTTCTGTCCGGCCCCTCAGCGGATGAAGCTTCGCCGCAAGGCAGCGACGAAGACGACGATAAAACAAAGCCCTAAACGCGGCGCTTATTCGTCCAGGTCAAGCGCCAGCGCGTGAATGCGCCCCATCAGGTCCGGCCCCAACGCGCTGTGCACCGCCCGGTGCCGCGCCAGCCGGTTCTGGCCCTTGAAACGCTCTGACCGGATGCGCACGTTAAAGTGGCTTTCGCCCCCCTCCTGAAATCCGGCATGACCGCGATGGCTTTCGCTGTCATCCACCACCTCCAGTTCACGCGGCGCAAAAGCGGCTTCCAGCCGATCCGAAATCTCTTGTGTTGTGGACATGTTTTTACCCCCGGCCCCCTTCAATCCTGCGACGCAGGGTATATGGTGACCGGCCTGAGTCGGAAAGGTCTATCCACATGCCAAAACCTGATCCCTTCGGATTCGACATGTCCGTGTCGTCCTCCAAAAAGAAAAACCCCCGCGGCCGCCGCGGCATGTCCGGTGCGTCGGAAACCTCGACCCGGATTTGCGACCACGAAGGCTGCGACGAGCCGGGCAAGTTCCGCGCGCCCAAAGCGCCCGATGTGCTGGATGACTACTTCTGGTTCTGCCAGAAACACGTGCGCGAATATAACGCGAAGTGGAGCTTTTTCGACGGTACCACAGAGGCCGAGTTGAACGCGCAGATGTCCAAGGACAAGGTCTGGGAGCGCAGCACCAAACCACTGGGCGACCCCGAGCAGCGCGCATGGGCGCGTCTTGGCATCGAAGACCCCCATCAGGTGCTGGGCAAGAACGCAACCCAGAACCCCGGCAAGGGCCAGCAAGCGGGCCGCCGCCTGCCGCCCACCGAACGCCGCGCGATCGAGATTCTCGAGGCCAAGGACACTTGGACAAAGCCCGAGGTCCGCAAAGCCTACAAAGCGCTGATCAAGGTGCTGCACCCCGATATGAACGGCGGTGACCGCAGTCAGGAAGAGCAGTTGCAACTGGTCGTCTGGGCATGGGACCAGATCAAAGGCAGCCGCAACTTCAAGGACTGATCCCGCGACCGGACCAGCGGCCGGTTGCGGATAATGCCAGTTGCCCCCTTCCCCTTGCGGATATGCACGATATGTTGCACCAGATACGCGCGCGGCCCCGACCGCGCGCCTAAGGAAAAGGATGACGAGCGATGGCCGACGGTGCACTGGAACATGACATGAAACCCACCGAAGAGGTCTCGGTGCGCGATGTCTTTGGCATCGACACCGATATGGTCGTCAAGGGTTTCCCGCAGCGCACCTCTCGCGTGCCGGACATCGACAGCACCTATAAGTTCGACCCTGACACCACGCTGGCGATCCTCGCAGGCTTTAGCCACAACCGCCGCGTCATGATTCAAGGCTATCACGGCACGGGCAAATCGACCCATATCGAACAGGTCGCCGCCCTGCTGAACTGGCCCACCGTGCGCGTCAACCTCGACAGCCACATCAGCCGGATCGACCTCATCGGCAAAGACGCGATCAAGCTGCGCGACGGCAAACAGGTCACCGAATTCCACGAAGGCATCCTGCCTTGGGCGCTGCGCAACCCGACCGCGATTGTCTTCGACGAATACGACGCGGGCCGCGCCGATGTGATGTTCGTGATCCAGCGCGTGCTGGAGCATGACGGCAAGCTCACGCTGATGGATCAGAACGAGATCATCACCCCGCACCCCTATTTCCGCCTCTTCGCCACGGCCAACACCGTGGGCTTGGGCGACACCACCGGGCTTTACCACGGCACACAGCAGATCAACCAAGCGCAGATGGACCGTTGGAGCCTTGTCGCCACGTTGAACTACCTCAGCATCGACGCCGAGACCGCCATCGTGCTGGCCAAGAACCCACATTACAACACCGAGAAGGGCCGCAAGACCCTCAAGCAGATGGTCACCGTGGCCGACCTCACCCGCACCGCCTTCATGAACGGCGAGCTGTCGACCGTGATGAGCCCGCGCACCGTGATCGCTTGGGCGCAGAACGCCGAGATCTTCCGCAATGTGGGCTATGCCTTCCGGCTGTCCTTTCTCAACAAATGCGATGAGCTGGAGCGTCAGACCGTGGCCGAGTTCTATCAGCGTTTGTTCGACGAGGAACTGCCCGAAAGCGCGGCCAGCCTGAGCTTGGGCTAAGCCGCCCCGGCGGGTTCGCCCGCCGCCCTGCAGGACGCGTTTCGGCACGCAAAGGCGCCCTGCCCTTCCCAGACGCGCGCCTGCCTGACAGACAAGGGGACCGGCATGAGTAAACAAAGCGACAACCCCGCTGACGCGTTCAAAAAGGCGCTGGCCGAGGCGACCAAGGTCATGGCCGATGACGCCGAACTGACGGTCAGCTACTCGGTCGACCCTTCGGGGCTTTCGGGCGATGCGATGCGCCTGCCGCAAGTGAGCCGCCGGATGACCCGCGAAGAGGTGCTGCTGGCGCGCGGCACCGCCGATGCGCTGGCGCTGAACCGCCGCTACCACGATGCCGCGACCCACGCCCGTTATGCGCCCCAAGGCGACATGGCGCGCGAGCTTTACGAGGCGATGGAGACGGCGCGTTGCGAGGCCATGGGCGCACGCGACATGCCCGGCACCGCCGGCAACATCGACGTCAAGATCAAGCACGAGGCCCTGCGCCGCGGCTACGATCAGGCCAAACAGGCCAGCGACGTGCCGCTCTCGGTCGCGGCGGGCTATATGGTGCGCCATCTGGCCACCGGGCGGGACCTGCCCGCGGGGGCCGAGAACGCCATGGAACTCTGGCGCGGCTTTATCGAAGATCAGGCGGGCGGCACGCTCGAAGGGATCGACGGCAGCCTTGCCGATCAGGCGGATTTCGCGCGGCTGGCCCGCAAGATGATCTCGGACCTCGGCTATGGCGATCAGTTGGGCGACGATCCCGACAGCCAAGACGAGGATCAAGAGGATCAGGCCGAAGAGGGCACCGAAGAGGAGCAGGATCCCGACAGCACCGGCCAAGACGATCAGGACGAGGAAGAGGCCGAAGGCACCCCCGAAAACAGCCAAGAGCAGCAGCAGGACGAAAGTCAGGCGCAGGTCTCGATGGATGACGAGGCCGATCAGGAGCTAGGCGACGAGGCGGAGATGCCCGAGGGCGACGCGCCGATGGACCCGCCGCCCCCGCCGCCCGTCTCGGACGCCGACCCGGAATACCGTGTCTATCAGGGCGAGCATGACGAGGTGATCGGGGCCGAGGAACTGGCCGAGCCGATCGAATTGGAACGCCTGCGCGCCTATCTGGACCAGCAGCTCGAGCCGCTGAAAGGCGCTGTGGGCCGTCTGGCGAATAAATTGCAGCGCCGCTTGCAGGCGCAGCAAAACCGCTCGTGGGAATTTGACCTTGAAGAGGGCACGTTGGACGCGGGCCGTCTGGCGCGGGTGGTGGCCAACCCCACGACGCCGCTAAGCTTCAAGATCGAAAAGGACACCGAGTTCCGCGACACCGTGGTGACGCTGCTCTTGGACAACTCCGGCTCCATGCGGGGCCGCCCGATCTCCATCGCCGCGATCTGCGCCGACGTGCTGGCCCGCACGCTGGAGCGCTGCAACGTGAAGGTCGAGATCCTCGGCTTTACCACCCGCGCGTGGAAGGGTGGACAGGCCCGCGAGGCTTGGCTGAACGATGGCCGCCCCGCGCAGCCCGGTCGGCTGAACGATCTGCGCCACATCATCTACAAAAGCGCCGACGCCCCGTGGCGCCGGACGCGCGACCACTTGGGTCTGATGATGAAAGAGGGTCTGCTGAAAGAGAATATCGACGGCGAGGCGCTGGAATGGGCGCACCGGCGGATGCTGGCCCGGCATGAGGCGCGCAAGATCCTCATGGTGATTTCCGACGGCGCGCCGGTGGATGACAGCACCCTGTCGGTGAACCCGGCCAACTATCTGGAAAAACACCTGCGCGACGTGATCGCAATGGTCGAGAAACGCCGCGCGGTCGAGCTTTTGGCGATCGGGATTGGCCATGATGTGACGCGTTATTACGACCGCGCCGTCACGATCACGGATGTGGATCAGCTTGCCGGGGCGATGACGGAACAGCTTGCAGCGCTGTTTGACAGCGATCCGCGGAAACGGGCGCGTGTCATGGGCATGCGCCGCGTCGGCTGAACCGTCGGATCGGTATTTGAAAAAGGATGAAGGAGGGGCCGCGTGTTCCAGAGTTTCGAGGTCACCGCGCGTCCGGAACAGGGTCCCCCGCGTTTGGCGGCGCTGCGGGCGGAGTTGCAGGCGGCGGGGTTGGATGGGTTTCTCGTGCCGCGCGCCGATGCGCATCAGGGTGAGTATGTCGCTCCGCGGGATGATCGGCTGGCTTGGCTGACGGGGTTCACCGGCTCTGCCGGGTTCTGTGCGGCGCTGCGCGATGTGGCCGGGGTTTTCATCGACGGGCGCTATCGGACGCAGGTCAAAGCGCAGGTGGCGGATGTCTTTACCCCGGTGCCTTGGCCCGAGGTGTCTTTGGCCGATTGGTTGAAAGATCAATTGCCCGCGGGCGGTGTGGTTGGTTTTGATCCGATGTTGCATACGCCCGCGCAGATGGATCTTTTGTTCGAGGCCTTGGCGGGGTCTGGTATCGAGATGCGGCGCGTCTCGAATATGGTCGACCGTATTTGGGAAGACCAGCCCGATGCCCCGATGGGCAAGGTGGCGGCGCATCCTGAGCGTTTTGCCGGCGAAAGCCATGAGGCCAAGCGCCGGCGTTTGGCCGCGGATTTGCGCGCGGCTGGGCAGAAGGCGGCATTGATCACCCTGCCCGACAGCCACAACTGGCTGCTGAACATTCGCGGGCAAGACATTCCGCGCAACCCGGTCGCGCATGGGTTTGCCGTATTGCATGACGATGCGCGGGTCGATCTTTTCATGGCGGCTGAGAAACTGGTAGATGTGGAAGAGCATCTGGGGCCAGAGGTGGTGCAGCGGGATCCTGAGGGGCTGCCCGATTACCTGCGCGCGCTTGAGGGGCCGGTGCGGCTTGATCGGCAGTCGGCCCCGCTGTTGTTCGCGGATTTGCTGGGGGATCGGGCGCAGGCTGGTGAAGACCCCTGCGCCTTGCCCAAAGCCTGCAAGAATGACGCCGAGATTGCCGGGGCGGCAGAGGCGCATTTGCGCGATGGTGCCGCGATGGTCGAGCTGCTCGCTTGGCTGGATGCACAGGCGCCCGGCACGGTCACTGAGACGGAGGTGGTGCAGCAGTTGGAAGGCCTGCGCCGCCGCGATCCCGCCCTGCGTGACATCAGTTTCGAGACGATTTCGGGCACCGGGCCCAACGGGGCGATCATCCATTACCGGGTGAATGAAGAGACCGACAGCGTGTTGCAGGAGGGGCATCTTTTGGTGCTCGACAGCGGCGGTCAGTATCTGGACGGCACCACCGATGTCACCCGCACCATCGCCATCGGCAGCCCCGATCCGGAGGCGCGCGCGGCTTTCACGCGGGTGCTTTCAGGGATGATCGCCATGAGCCGCCTGCGCTGGCCGCGCGGGCTCGCAGGGCGGGATATCGAGATGCTGGGCCGTTTGCCGCTTTGGATGGCGGGGCAGGATTTCGATCACGGTTTGGGCCATGGGGTGGGCGCCTATCTGTCGGTTCATGAGGGGCCGCAGCGGTTGAGCCGGATGAGCCATGTGCCGCTGGAGCCGGGTATGATCCTCAGCAACGAGCCGGGCTATTACCGCGAGGGGGCTTTTGGCATTCGGATCGAGAACCTGTTGGTGGTGCAAGAAGCCCCCGCCCTGCCCGGCGGTGATGCGCATCGCAAGATGCTTGATTGGCGCACGCTGACGCTGGTGCCGATCGATCGGCGTTTGATTGATGTGGAGGCGCTCAGCCCCGAGGCGCGGGACTGGCTGAACGCCTATCACCGCGACGTGGCGGAAAAGATCGGGCCGCGGGTATCACCTGTTACAAAACTGTGGTTGGATGCGGCAACGGCGCCCCTGTGAGCGTCCGATTTAAGTAAAGGGGGGTACGGCATGGCCGACCATATCAAGATTACTCCGGCTGAGGGCACATGGGTTGTTCGCGCTGGCGGGGCCGTATTGGGCGAGTCCACGGGCGCGCTGGAACTGCGCGAGGGGGACTATCCGCCGGTGATCTATTTCCCGCGTGGCGACATCGCCATGGCTTTCCTCGATGGCACTGAGAAGACCAGCCATTGCCCGCATAAGGGCGATGCGACCTATTTCTCGGTGGTGACCAAGAGCCGGACCTTGCAAGACGCCGTCTGGTCTTATGAAGACCCGAAGGCGGATGTGGCCGAGATCAAGGGCTATCTGGCCTTCACCCCGATGGAGGAAATCGCCATCGAACGGATCTGAGCGCGGCTCAGGAATGCTCCTCAGCTGCCGTGGCGGCGAGGGCGCGGTTATAGGCTTTCAGCGCATCGACGTGGAACAGCGCGCCCAGCAATTCGGGCGGCGCATCCGCGCTGAGGGTGACCACCGGGATAAAGTCGGAATGGGTCTGGTCGAACAGCGGCAAAGCGGCCTCTAGCGTAGCGCTGCCGTCGATATAGGTACCCTTGTCGATCAAATCCCAACAGGCGTCTTCCGAGGCCGCGTCTTCATCATCGGGGCGGCGCATGATGCGGCCCACCATGAACATCGAGAGCAGATAGGCCTGCGGACCTGCGGCCAGATGGATGCCGCGCCGCTCCATCTGGGTGAGGAAGAAGGACCGGTCGACCAGCCGGGAGGCCAGCGCGGTCGACATGCTGACGGCGACCATCACGGCCAGACCGGTCTGCCAGTCGCCCGTCATCTCAAATACGATGAGTGTGGTTGAAATCGGCGCGCCCAGCACGGCGGCGGCCACCGCGCCCATCCCCGCCAGAGCGTAGAGCGAGGAAGAGCCCGAAATCTCGGGGAAGACACCGGTGGCGATGATCCCGAAGCCAAGCCCGGTCAAAGCGCCCAGCATCAGCGAGGGCGAGAACACCCCGCCGCCCATCCGCCCGCCAAGCGTGATCGCCACGGCGGCGACCTTGAGCACGGCAAAGATGATCGCCTCATGCAGCACCAGTTCGCCGACCAGCGCACGGGAAGTCGTCTCATAGCCCACGCCGATGATATGCGGGAACCAGAGCGCGATGACGCCAAGGATCGCCCCCGCCACCGCCGGGCGCAGCCAGCGGGCAAGGCCGGTGCGGGCTTGCAAGTAGTTGCCGAAATCCTCGGCCCAGAAGATCGCGCGCATCAGCACGACCGAGACCAGACCGCAGGTCAGCCCCAAAAGCAGGAAGGCGGGCAGTTCGACGTAGAATTGCACGTCGCCAAGGCCCGGTAGGACGAATTCCGTGAGCCCACCGAACTCCAGCCGGTTAATGACCGTGCCCGCGGCGGAGGCGATGACGATGGGGGCAAAGGCATGGACGGCGAAATGGCGCAGCACCACTTCGAGGGCGAAAAGCGCGCCAGCGATGGGGGCGTTGAAGCTGGCCGAGACTGCCGCCGCCACGGCGCAGCCCAAAAGATCCCGCCCGGTGATCCCATCGGCCTTGATAAAGCGGCTAATCTTGGTCGAGATCACGGCGGCGAGATGCACCACCGGCCCTTCGCGCCCCGATGAGCCGCCCGTGGACAAGGTGATGAGCGAGGCCAGCGCCGAGGCCACCCCGGCCCGCGTCTCGACCCGACCGTCGTGCATGGCAGCGCCGAGGATCACATCGCCCACGCTGCGCGCGCGCCCGTCGCGGGTGAAACGGTGCAGGATCAATCCCACAAGCAACCCACCCAAGGTGGGGATCAGCACCACCCAATACCACGGCAGCCCGGCAAGGAAGCTGTGCAGGAATTGCACATCGTCCGTGCCATAAAGCGTGGCCTGCAACCAGTTGATCCCCTTGCGAAAGAACAGGGCGGCAAAGCCCGCGGCGATGCCCGCCAGCAGCGCGATAAACCAGAATGTGACCTTCCCCGGCCCGCGGGTGCGCAGCACCGTCCAGCCCTGTTTGCAGCCGCCGAGCGCCTGCTGAAGTTGTTGGGAAAAGAATGCGTTATCTTGCAGGGGCATGGGACTAAGACCAGTTGAACCCTTTCTGTCTAGGGCAAGCTGACCTTGGGTAAAACCGCCATTTAAGAAGTCGTCGCGCCCTGTTGCCCGTTAAGCAATGCCTCCGCCGCCGCGCGGGCCGCATCGGTGATCGTATCGCCCGCGAGCATTCGTGCGACTTCATCAACGCGCTCTTCGGCGGCAAGGGGGGTGACGGTGGAGGTGGTCATGCCCTTAGTCACCGATTTCGCCACACGCCAGTGATGCGCGCCAAGGGCTGCGACCTGCGGCGAATGGGTGACGACCAAGACCTGCCCCTCGGCGGCCAGCGCCTTCAGGCGGCGGCCCACGGCGTCGGCGGTCGCGCCCCCTACCCCGCGGTCGATCTCGTCAAAGATCAGGGTGAGGCCGGATTGGGTCTGGGTCAGGCAAACCTTTAGCGCCAAAAGGAAACGGCTGAGTTCACCGCCCGAGGCGATCTTGCCCAAGGGCCCGGCAGGCGCGCCGGGGTTTGTGGCGACGGTGAAAGAGACCGCATCGCGCCCCTCGGGGCCTGCGGGTTCTTCGGTCAATTGCGTCTGGAACACTGCGCGTTCCATCTTGAGCGGGGCAAGCTCTGCCGCCACGGACTTGTCGAGCTTGGCCGCTGCCTTGCGGCGCTTCTCGGTCAGCGCAGTGGCCCGTTCGTCGTAAAGCGCCTGCGCGTCGCGAACCGCTTTCTCCAGCCCCTCCTGCGCCGCTTCGCCTGCATCGAGCGCGTCGAGCTTGGCGCGCAGCATGTCGGCGAAACCGGCCAGTTCATCGGGCTGCACGTCATGTTTGCGCGCCAAGCCGCGGATTGCAAAGAGCCGCTCTTCGCAGGCTTCCAACTCATAGGGGTCGAACGACATGCCGTCGATCGCATCGGCCACGCCAGACATCGCTTCGTCCAGCTCCACCATGGCGCGGTTGAGCGCGGCGAGCGGGCCCTCCAGCGCGCCTTCGGCCTTGTCGGCCACCCCGTCGAGCCAGCGCAGCGCGTCGCCCATGGCGGTCTCTGCCCCGCCTTGGCCCAACAACTCATAAGCGTTGACCACGTCACGGCGGATTTTCTCGGCCCCCTGCATCTGGCGGCGGCGGGTGTCGAGGGTGGCCTCCTCCCCCGCTTCGGGGTTGAGCTTGTCCAACTCGGCCACGGCGTGGCGCAGGAACTCTTCCTCAGCGGCGATGGCCTCGCGTTCGGCGGCAGCGGCGGCGGCGGCTTTGCGGGCGGCGCCGAGGGCGTTCCACGCCTCGCGCACCTTGGCAATCGCAGCGGCATTTCCGGCGTAGTCGTCTAAAATGGCACGGTGGCCGCGTGGGTTCAGCAGGCCGCGGTCATCATGCTGGCCGTGCAGTTCCACCAATGTCTCCGACAGGCGGCGCAGCACCTCGCCCGAGCAGCGGCGGTCATTGACCCAAGCGGTCTTACGCCCGTCGGAAGTGTTGATGCGCCGCAGGATCAACTCATCCCCGGCGGGCAGCCCCGCATCTTCGAGCACCGCATGGGCCGGATGGTCGGGCGCCAGATCGAACCATGCGGTCACCTCGCCCTGTTCGGCCCCTTGACGCACCAGATCGGCACGACCGCGCCAGCCCAGAACAAAGCCGAGCGAATCCAAAAGGATGGACTTGCCCGCGCCGGTCTCACCGGTCAGCACGTTCAGCCCCGGCTGGAAGCCAAGCTCCAGCCGGTCGATGATCAGCATGTCTGAAATATCAAGTCCGCGCAGCATCTAGAACCGTTGGATGGGCGACCCCACCCCCCTTAAAGCCACTCGCCCTTGATGGTCTGGCGATAGGCTGCACCCAGCCAATTGTCTTTGTAGAAGGCAGGCTCAAGGCCGCGCCCGGTCAGCAGTTTGTAGCTGTCCTCATACCACTCAGACCCCCGGTAGTTGTGGCCAAGGATGGCCCCCGCCGTCTGCGCCTCATGGTTCAGGCCGAGCGAAAGATAGGCTTCGACAAGACGGTGCAGCGCTTCGGCAGTGTGTGTCGTGGTCTGGAAATCCTCGACCACGACGCGGAAGCGATTGATCGCGGCGGTATAGTGATCGCGGCGCAGGTAGTAGCGGCCGATCTCCATCTCCTTGCCCGCCAGATGGTCGAAGGCGAGGTCGAATTTCAGGATCGCAGAGCGGGCATATTCGCTGTCCGGGTAGCCTTCGATCACGGCGCGCAGGGATTGCAACGCTTGGAAGGTCAGCCCCTGATCGCGGCCCACTTCGTCGATCTGATCGTAATAACTCAGCGCCAAGAGGTACTGCGCATAGGCGGCATCGTCATCGGCGGGGTAGAAATCAATGAAGCGCTGCGCGGCGGAGCGGCTATTGGGATAGTCCTGATCCTTGTGATAGGCGAAAGCCTGCATGATCAGGGCGCGTTTGGCCCATTCGGAATAGGGATAGAGACGCTCGATCTCGGCGAAATAAAATGCCGCTTCGCCGGGGTTGTTGTTGGTCAGCTCATATTCGCCACGCTCGAAAATCTGCTCAGCCGAATAGGTTTCAAGCGGGATTTCCTGCGGGTTAAAGAAGTTCCCGTCAGAGCGTCCGTCACCACCGCCGCAGGCTGCCAATGTCGCGACCAGAAGCACCGCACTGATCGTCCGCTTGCGCGATCCCGCTACCGTCATGCCCGCACCCCTTGCATCGTCCAACCCATGGTCTTTGACCCTCTTGCGCATGTGACTAGCACAATAAACTGCGTTGCAAAACGCCCATTCCGCCCCCGCCCGCAGGCGGCTGCGCGGCGGCGCATCGCTGGGTCAGGCTTGTCACTTCGGCTTAGTGAATACAAGGCATTGGCAGGGCGTTCAATGGCACTTCGCCGCCTAAGCGCCCTGCGCTTCGCGGTGCTGTTCCCCTTCCCCGGGATCAGGCAACCTGCGGGATTTCATCCCAGATCAGGCCGGAGCCGGGCAGCCGCGCCGTTTGCGCCGCATCGCAGGCCACCAGACGCACGGCGTCCGGCGTGGCAAAGAGCGCGCGCAGCAGCGTGTTGGTCAGCGAATGGCCCGCGCGTTTGCCTTCGTAATGGCCCAAGAGCGGTGCCCCGGCCAACGCCAGATCGCCGAGCGCATCGAGCATCTTGTGGCGCACAGGTTCGTCCGCGTGGCGCAGGCCGCCGGGGCTGACGACGGCATCGCCGTCAAAAACCACCGCGTTCTCACCCGCTTCGCCACCAAGCGCCAGACCATTGGCCTGCATGGCCTCGACATCCGCCTGACGGCAGAAGGTGCGGCTGTCGCAGAGTTCGCGCGCGAAAGAGCCATTGTTCATCACCAGCGACTTGCGCTGCTGGCCGATGGCGGCATCGGCAAAGTCGATCTCAAAGTCGATGCGCAGCGTATCGGCGGGCGAGATCGTCGCAACCGCGTCGCCATCCTGCACGGTGACGGTTTTCAGCACTTCGAAGGCCATCACGGGGGCTGCAAGCTGGCGCAGACCGCGCTGCATGATGCCGCGCACGAAAGGCACGGAGGAACCATCGAGGATCGGCACTTCGGGGCCGTCGATCTCAATCAAAAGGTTGTGGATGCCGCAGCCCGCCACGGCGGCCATCAGATGCTCGACGGTCGAGATCGACAGGCCGGTGGGGTTTTCCAGCTTGGTGCAGAGCGGCGAGCGGTTCACCGCGTCCCAGCGGGCGGGGATCAGACGGTCACCGACCGCCACATCGCTGCGCGAGAACCAGATGCCGTGATGGGCCGACGCCGGGCGCAGTGTCACCGTCGCAGGCAGACCGGAGTGCAGGCCTGTGCCAGTAAAACTTACCGCTGATTTGATCGTTGTCTGCACCGGGTCATCCTCAAGCTTCGAACATCTTCTTGTGTGTTGAACTCTGGATTAAGGGGCGGGTTCGTTTTGCTCAACTCAATCTTTGCAACGGTCTGAAACATCACTGCAACATTTGAGCGCGGCTGCGCTTATCCGGGAGCAAGGCGTTGTTCTAAAAAGAAAAAGGGCCGCCCTAAGGCAGCCCTTTCGTCATCTATCGTGATCAGTTCAGTTGGCCTGACGGCGCAGGAACGCGGGGATTTCGATGCGTTCTTGATCGGGATCGTTGTTTTCCTGCGGCTGCGGCGCGGCGGCAGAGGCGCGGGTTTGCACCGGCGGCTGCTGACGCGCGGGGCGGGCTTGCGCCTCGCCTTCGGCGTGGCCGGTCATCCGGTTGATCAGGGAGTTGATGCCGAAACGGCCCTTGTCGCCCTGCTCACCCTGCTGCTGCTGGGCCTGACGGTGCTGCTCAGGCGCGGCCTTCTGAGCGGCGGCGCGCAGACGGGCCAGCGCTTCGGGGGACGGTGTGCCGGGGGTCGGCGCACGCGGTGCGACGAAGGCTTCAGGCTCCGCTTCGATGTTCTCTTCCTGACGCGGCTCGAATGCGGCCACTTCGGGCTGGTAGGCCGGTGCGGGCAGACCGTCGTCATCTTCGACAACGTTCTCGTCCTCATACTGGTCCTGCTCACGCTGTGTCGGCTGGAGGTCTTGGAACAGGGCAGCCTGTTCAACTTCCTGCGGCGCTTCGGCAGTAACTGATGCGGCAACCGGTGCCTGCGCGGCGGAAACCTGTGCCACATCGTCAACCGATACGTTCTGACGCAAAGGCTGGCTCATGGAGCGGCGCGGGACCGGGATTTCGGTGTTCACATCGGTGGCGTCGATGCCAGTGGCGACAACGCTGACGCGCATCAGGCCACCAAGGCTTTCGTCCAGCGTGGAGCCGACGATGATATTCGCTTCGGGGTCCACTTCCTCGCGAATGCGGTTGGCCGCTTCGTCGAGTTCGAACAGGGTAAGGTCCTGACCGCCGGTGATGTTGATGAGCACGCCCTTGGCACCGCGCAGGCTAATTTCGTCCAGCAGCGGGTTGGCGATGGCTTTCTCGGCAGCTTGGATGGCGCGATCTTCGCCCTCGGCCTCGCCCGTTCCCATCATCGCCTTGCCCATCTCGTCCATCACGGCGCGGACATCGGCGAAGTCGAGGTTGATGAGACCCGGACGGACCATCAGGTCGGTCACGCCCTTCACACCTTGGTACAGCACGTCATCGGCAAGCGAGAAGGCTTCGGTGAAAGTGGTCTTTTCGTTCGCCAGACGGAAGAGGTTCTGGTTCGGAATGATGATCAGCGTGTCGACGACCTTTTGCAGCGTCTCGACGCCGTCTTCGGCTTGACGCATGCGCTTGGCGCCTTCGAATTGGAAGGGCTTGGTCACGACGCCGACGGTCAGCACGCCCAGTTCACGCGCGGCCTGCGCGATGATCGGAGCCGCCCCGGTGCCGGTGCCGCCGCCCATGCCAGCGGTGATGAAGCACATATGCGCGCCCGCAAGGTGGTCGACGATCTGCTCGATGCTCTCTTCGGCAGCGGCGGCGCCGACAGAGGCGCGCGCGCCTGCGCCCAAACCTTCGGTCACTTTGATGCCCAGTTGCACGCGGTTCTCGGCCTGCGCCTGTTGCAGCGCCTGCGCGTCGGTGTTGGCCACGACGAAATCAACACCGTCAAGTTGCTTTTCGATCATGTTGTTGACCGCGTTGCCGCCTGCCCCGCCAACACCGAAGACGGTGATACGGGGTTTCAGATCATCATGTCCTGGCATTGAAAGGTTGAGTGTCATGTGCTGTCCGCCTGTCCAGTTATCCGCGTTCTGCGGGAGTTTTTCGACCAAATTTACCCGACCCTACCGGGCTAGGGCCGCATCGTCACCTAAAAAACATCGTTTTGACGCTAAATATGGGCAGAAACTTGCCAGTTTCCGCCTTATCTCGGGCTTCTCACCCGATATTGGGGTCACCAGTTGTCTCTAAACCATTTCACCGCGCGTTTGAGCGAGCGGGACGGGTAGCGATCGGCGGGAATGTCGAAATCCCACCATTCGTCCTGCGGATGCGCCGCGAAAAGCGCAAGCCCCACGGCAGAGGCGAAGCCCGGCCCCGTCGCGGCCTGCGGCAGACCATGCACGCGCAGCGGGCGCCCCAGACGAACCTGCTGGCCCAGGATCTTGCTGGCCAGCCCGTCAAGGCCCGGTATCTGACTGCCCGCCCCGGTAAGCACAATCTGTTGGCTTGGCAAGTGGTCGAAACCGGCGGCATCCAGCCGAACGCGGACCTCTTCAAGGATCTCTTCGACCCGGGGGCGCATGATGCCGATCAACTCCGCCCGGCTGGCGGTGCGGCGGTCGTGTTCGTAATCACCAGTCTCGCCGCCGATCTCGATCATGTCGCGGTCGTCCATGCCGGTGGCATGCACCCCGCCGTAGAAGGTCTTGATCCGCTCGGCATTGGCCATCGGCACTTGCAGGCCCATGGAGATGTCGGAAGTGACGTGATCCCCGCCCATCCGCACCGTATCGGCATAGATCATATGTTTCTTGATAAAGATCGACAGGCCGGTGGTGCCACCGCCAAAGTCGATACAGGCGGCACCGAGCTCCTGCTCATCCTCGACCAGCGCCGAGATGCCCGAGGCATAGGATGATGAGGCGATCCCGGCAAGTTCCAGATCACAGCGCTTGATGCAATGGGCCAGATGCTGCACCGTATCGGCGTCGACGGTGAGCATATGCATGTCCACCGAGAGGCTGTTGCCCAACTGGCCGCGCGGGTCGGCCAAACCGCTGCGGTGATCCAGCGCGAAGTTCACCGGCTGGGCGTGCAGCACCTCGCGGCCCTCGCCATATTCCGGCACGTCGCAGCCCGCCAGCACCCGCGCCACGTCTTGCTCCGAGACCGATTGCCCCTCCAACTCGACCGAGGCGTCGAGCCCATAGCTGCGCGGCTCCCCGCCCGAGAAACAGGCGATGACGTGATCGACGCGGATGCCAGCCATTTTCTGTGCGGCCTGAAGCGCGGTGCGGATCGCGCGCTCGGTCTCGCCCATGGCGCAAATTTCACCAAAACGGACCCCGCGTGAGCGGGTGGTGGCCGCCCCGATAACCCGGAACCCCGACTGCCCGGCCAAGGACCCGATGTCGCCGCTGTCGCTATCAAGCCCCGCACCGTCAAAGCGCAGCACCAAACAGGCGATCTTGGAGCTGCCCACATCCAAAATGGCGACCACCCCGCGTTGGATCGCCAATTTGCGCATGTGCCGCATCGAACGCTGACTGTCGTATAGGTCCATCATTTCGTTACTGTCCCGAGTCCAATGGCCATCTTACTGGCCGGAAAGCTGCCTGATGTGCCACCATTCGCGGGTGGCATCTTCGTTCATTCTAAGGGTCGGTCTTGCCGCCAACCGCATGTCCACACGCGCCACATCCCGCGTAAGAACCTCTTGTGCGCCTTCCAGCGCGATCACCCGTTCCAGCGCTTGCAGCGCGTTTTCTTCGGGCAACATGATCGTTTGATCGCGGTCCAGCACCACGTCCCAGCGGCGCTGGCCGACGCGGACCAAGCCGCGCAGCCGGTCGCCCAAGACATTCGCGGCCCCGATCAGCTTGAGCGCCTCGGGCACCGCTTTGTCGGCCCCTGCCCCGGCGATCAGCGGCAGGTTGGCATGATCGCGCCGCGCCTCGATCCGTGCCACATGGGCACCGGTATTGTCCACCAACGCCAGCCCCGTTTCACTGCGCCATACGGCTACGGGCACGCGCGGGGTCACGTCGATTTGCAGCACGCCGCCGGGGCGGATGCGCACATTGGCCTGTTTTACCCCGTCGATGCCGGTGATCTTCTCGCGTATCTGCGGCAGGTCGAGATCGAAGGAGGACAGCGGAAATTCCAGCGGCAGCGCGGTGCGGATTTCGGACGAGAGCATGTCGCTCGCCCCGTCGATGGCCATGAGTTTGACCATGAACTCGGGCCGCTCTTCGATGCTGGCGCGCACGTCGGCGATGGCCTGCACCACGGTGCCGCGCCGCTCTTCGTCCGCCATATAGATCGTGCCCGCCAGCAGGCTCAGCGTGAAGGGCAGCCCCACGCGGAGGGCAAAGCGGAAACCCGGCGTCAGCATCAACCGCTGCATGCGCCATGACCACCGCGATGGGGCGGGATCGGCCTTGACCGTTTCCGGGCGGCGGCGGATCAGCGATCGCATGTAGCATCCTCCACCATCCAAGCGCATAGCTCAGGGAATGAAATGCCGCAGGCTGCGGCCTGCTCGGGCGAGAGCGAAGTGGCGGTCATGCCGGGCTGGGTGTTGGTCTCCAACAGGATCAGCCCCTCGGGCCCGCGCGCTTCGTCCCAGCGAAAATCGGTGCGGCTGATGCCCCTGCAGCCAAGCGCCGCATGGGCGCGGCGGGCATAATCGAAACACAGATCGGTGATCTCTTGCGGCAGATCGGCGGGCACCACATGGCGCGAGCCGCCGGGCTTGTATTTCGCGTCATAGTCATACCAGCCGGTGGTGATGATATCCGTCACCGCCAACGCCCGGTCGCCCATCACGGTGGTGGTCAGCTCACGCCCCGGCGCGAAAGTCTCGACCATCACCTCGGCGGGCATGTCTTCGGACAGTTGCGGCGGGCCGTTGTTTTCCTCAGCCACGAGGTACACCCCGACCGAAGAGCCTTCGTTATTGGGCTTCACCACATAGGGCGGCGCCATGACATGGGCGGCCATCACATCGGCCTTGGGCGCGATGACGCTTTCCAACACAGGCAGCCCCGCGTGGCGGAAGACATCTTTGGAGCGCTGTTTGTCCATCGCAAGCGCCGAGGCCAGCACGCCGGAATGTGTGTAGGGCAGCTTGAGCCATTCCAGCAGCCCCTGCACGCAGCCATCTTCGCCCCAACGGCCATGCAGGCAATTCAGAACGGCATAGGGGTTGAGATCGGCCAGAACGGCTGGAAGATCGCGGTCGGCTTCGACCTCGATCACGTTATATCCGCCATGTTCCCGCAAGGCAGCGGCGCATGCACGCCCACTGGACAGGGACACCTCACGCTCGGCCGAGGGGCCACCCATCAATACCGCCACTGTCGGGGTCTGTCCGCTCGACTTACCCACCAAAGTGCCTCTTCGCCTCGGACCGTTTGCGGCCCCTATCGTTGTTTTCTTTGCTTCTGCCGTGGCTTAGCTGCTGCGCCGCGGCTTAGCTTTGCGGCGCCGGATCGCCCAATTTCTCACCGACGCGCTTAATTTCCCATTCTAGCCTTATACCGCTTGAAGCGTAAACCTTTTTTCGCACCTCTTCGCCCAATGTCTCAAGATCATGGGCCGTAGCGCCGCCGGTGTTGATCAGGAAGTTTGAGTGTTTCGGGCTCATCTGCGCGCCGCCTACGGTGGCCCCACGCATCCCGGCGTCGTCGATCACTTTCCACGCCTTCAGATCATGCACATCATCCGCCTTCCCGGTCGAAGAGAAGCCCGCCGGGTTGCGGAAGGTGGATCCGGCGCTGCGGTCTTTCGTGGGCTGGCTCTCATCCCGTTTGGCAAGCTGCTGCTCCATCCGGGCGTGCAACTCCTCCGGCTCTCCCTTAAGCGGCGCAAATGTTGCCCCGATCAGCACCGCGCCGGGCGACAGATCGCTCTGCCGGTAGCGGAAGTTGAGGTCATCCGCCGTAAGGGTCACCACCTCGCCCGCGCGGGTCACAGCCTGAGCCGAGACGAAGTGATCCGCCGTGTAGCTGCCGTAACAACCCGCATTCATGCGCAACGCGCCGCCGATGCTGCCGGGAATGGTGCGCAGAAAGGTCAGGTTCAGCCCCGCATCCGCCGCCTTGCGTGCCACATGGGCATCGAGTGCCGCCGCCCCCGCCGTCACCTGATCGCCGTTAATCTCAATCCCGTTGAAACCGCGGCCCAGCCGGATCACCACCGCCCGAAGCCCGCCATCGCGCACGATGAGGTTGCTGCCCACCCCCATGGGGAAAACCGTCACCCCTTGCGGCAAACGCCGCATGAAAAGGCACAGGTCCTCCACATCGGCGGGTTGGAACAGGTAATCCGCAGGGCCGCCGACGCGTAGCCATGTCAGGTCGCTCAGGGCGCGATTTGGGGTCAGCCTGCCGCGCAGGTCGGGAATGTTCAGCTTAATCATGGCGCCGGACTTAGCGCATTTATAAGGCAGGGCAAACCATCAAGAAGACGGCGGATCGACACGGCTCTCGCGCCAGCGTTTCGCCACCCGTCCGGCGAGCCAGCCCAGACCGAAACCGCCCACGGCATAGAACAGGACGGAAAGCTGCGCCAAAAGCGCATGGGGCTCGAACACCCGTGCGTTCAGCCCGAAGACCATCCATGTGGCATTCAGCGCAAGACCGATCGCCAGCACGAGAAAGAACCACAGCACACGGGCGCGAAAACCGGTCCAGATACAGGCGATCATCCAGACGGCAAAGACCGACAGCAGCGCCACAAGGGTTGGCGTCAGGGTCATTCCGCCGGGCCTTTGACCCGGCCTGCCCCGCGGCGCAGCCAGCGCACGAAATAGACCACGGGCCAGCGCAGCACCGAACAGCCCCCCGCCAGCACCAATAGGCCCAGCCACGGGCCGTGCTGCGCAGTGACGAAACCGACGATCGGTATGCCCACGGCGATCAGCAGATAGGCGCTGCGCCAATGGGAATCCTTGCTGGGCGTCATGGCAAGGATGTTCGCGATCACGAACCAGAAACAGGCGAGGATGAGAGAGAGGCTCATTTCGGCAGCTCCGGCTTTTGGCCCCGCAGCCGCGCCCAGAGATAGCGCAGCGGGTTGCGGAACATCGACAGGAACGCCAGCAGCGCCAAAAGCGCATAGGCCCAAGACTGGGTCACACCGATGGCGATGATCAGCAAGGGCGCGGCAATCAGCAGAACCACCCCCGGCAGGTATTGAGAGCGCAGCGGCAGCATGGCCACGGTCACGGCGGCGAAGACCCAGAGGATCGACAGCCAGACGAGGGTCACGCAGCCGCCCCCTTGGCCGCGCGCAGCGCCTCGGGCAGGTCATTGGCCCAGCCGCTGATCGTACCCGCCCCAAGGCAGACCACCATATCGCCCGGGCGCGCCTCGCGCAGGACGAGCTGCGTCAGCGCCTCGGCATCCTCGACCGCATAGGCATGGCGATGGCCGTGCTGGATCAATCCTGCGACCAGCCCGTCACGGTCGGCACCGGGAATGGGCTCTTCGCCCGCGGCATAGACATCGGCAATGCCCACGACATCGGCATCGTTGAAACAGGCGCAGAACTCGTCAAAGTGATGCGACAGTCGAGAGTAACGGTGCGGCTGGTGAACGGCGATCACGCGGCCCGCGCTGGCCTGCCGCGCGGCTTTCAGCACGGCGGCGATCTCAACCGGGTGGTGGCCGTAGTCATCAATGATGGTCACGCCGTCCACCTCGCCCACGCGGGTAAAGCGGCGGTTCACCCCGCCAAAGCTGCCCAAAGCGTCGCGGATTTGCTCAAGCTTCATCCCAAGGTGCCGCGCCACGGTCACCGCCGCCAGCGCGTTCGATACGTTGTGATCGCCGGGCATCGGCAGGGCGCAGTTTTCGATCACCTTGTCTTCGGACTGAAGATGCACGTCGAAATGCGCCACCCCGTCTTTGTAATGCAGCCCCACGGCGCGCACATCGGCCTGCGCGTTGAACCCATAGGTCATCACGCGGCGGTCAGTGAGCTTGCCCACAAGCGACTGCACCTCCGGGTGATCGGTGCAACAGACCGCCAGCCCGTAAAAGGGGATGTTCGAGACGAAGTTCAAGAACCCCTGCCGCAGCGTGTCGAAGTCGCCCCAATGCTCCATATGCTCGGGGTCGATATTGGTGACGATGGCGATGGTGGCGGGCAAGCGGTTGAAACTGCCGTCGCTTTCATCCGCCTCAACCACCATCCAGTCGCCCTGCCCCATGCGCGCGTTGGAGCCGTAAGCGTGGATGATGCCGCCGTTGACGACGGTGGGGTCAATGCCGCCCGCGACCAGCAGTTCTGCGACCAGCGTGGTGGTCGTCGTCTTGCCATGGGTCCCCGCCACCGCGATGTTGGACTTGAGCCGCATCAGCTCGGCCAGCATCTCGGCCCGGCGGACGACGGGCAAGCCACGGCGACGGGCCTCGTCTAACTCAGCATTGCCCGGCTTGATCGCCGAGGAGATCACGACCACAGCCGCGCCTTCGATATTCTCAGCCGCCTGCCCCTCGAAGATGCGCCCACCCAATTCGGCCAGCCGCACGGTGATCTTGGTGGTTTTGAGGTCCGACCCCTGCACCTTGTAGCCGTGGTTCAAAAGCACTTCGGCGATGCCGGACATGCCGATGCCGCCGATGCCGACGAAATGGATCGGGCCAACATCGGTCGGCAGTTTGGTGGCGGCGGCGTTCATTGCGGGTGTTCCTCTTCTGCGGGGGTGAGCGTGCCTTGGGCGGCAAGCTGCTCAACCATATCGGCCAATGTCTCGGCCGCGTCGGGTTTGCCGACCGAAAGCGCGGCGCGCGCCATCTGCATCGCCCCTTCGGGCATCTCAAGCACGGCGAGGATCTGGTCGGTCATGATATCTGGATTGGCTTTGCGTTCGGGCACCATGATCGCTGCCCCGGCCTCAACCAAGCCGCGGGCATTGGCGCTTTGGTGATCCCCCGCCGCGGCGGCAAAGGGGATCAGGATCGACGGACGCCCGATCACCGATAGGTCGGCCACGCTGGAGGCCCCGGAGCGGCTGATCACCAGCTGCGCCTCGGACATGCGGCGGGGCACATCGTCAAAGAAGGGGCGCACATCGGCGCTGATGCCGGATTCGGCGTAGTAGTCCGCCACCCGCTGGCCGTCTTCGTCGCGGGCCTGATGGCTGACACGGATGTTGCGGATCATGTTCATCGGCAGGGCTGCAAGCGCCGGGGGCACCACGTCCGAAAGGATGCGCGCGCCTTGGCTGCCGCCCATGACCAAAACCTCCATTGGGTAGTCACCCGGCGGGATATAGGCGGCACCGGCGCGGTCCAGCACGGCGGCGCGAACCGGATTGCCCACATGCCAGCCCTGCACGCCCTCGGGCAGTTTCGTGGGCCAGATGCCACAGGCCACGGCGTGGACCCGTTTGGCAAAAATCTCATTCACGCGGCCCAGAATGCCGTTCTGCTCATGGATCATCCGCGGCATGCGCAACGCCCAAGCGGCGCCGAGTGCGGGGATCGACGGGTAGCCCCCAAAACCCACCACAGCCGAAGGCCGGTCGCGCAGCATGTTGAGGCCCGAGCGGACCACACCGGCGGCGATGCGGAAGGGCACCAGCGCCTTGGCCACCACCCCGCCCCGGGCAAAGGTGGCGCTGCTGATCTGGGTGATCTCGACCGCTTCGGGAAAGCCGCCGGTATAGCGCGCGCCGCGCGCATCGGTGCTGAGCTTCACCCGCCAGCCGCGCTTCAACATCACCTCGGCCAAGGCCTGCGCAGGAAACATATGCCCACCGGTCCCCCCGGCGGCGATGATCAACAGTGGGGCGGCCATCAGCGGCGGCCCCGGCCCAGAATATCGCTGATCTCACCCTGCGGGCGGGTCCGGGTAAAGGCCAACAACATGCCCACGGCGATGCCGCTGGCGATCACCGAAGAGCCGCCGTAGCTCACGAAAGGTAGGGTCATGCCCTTGGCAGGCAAAAGCCGCACTGCCACACCCATGTTGATCATTGCCTGTACTCCGAATGTGCAGGCCAGCCCGGTTCCAGCCAGCCGGATGAAGGGGTCACGCTCGCGCACCAGACGCAGCAGCGACCGGACGACCACGACAGTATATAGGGCGATAATGCAGACGACCATGATCAGGCCATATTCCTCGGCGGCGACGGCGATGATGAAGTCGGTATGCGCATCGGGCAGCGACCATTTTACCTCACCCTCGCCGACGCCAACGCCGAAAAGCCCGCCCTCGCGGATGGCATTGGTGGCATAGCCAAGCTGGGTGGTCGGATCGACATCGACGCTGAGAAAACCGTCGATGCGCCGCGCGAAGTGTTCGGAATTGGAATAGGCGAATGTGCCCGCCAGAACCACCAGCCCCGCCATGCCGACCAGCAGCACCATCGGCGCACCGGCGACGAAATACATCACGCCCCAGCCGAACAGCACGAGGCAAGCCTGCCCGAAGTCGGGCTGCATCGCCAGCATCAGCACGATGGAGATACACAGCGCGAAGGACCAAGATTTGCCCGGAGGGCCATTAATCTCGGTCGCAGCAGCCATCATCCATGCGGCGGCGACCATGAAACCGGGTTTCAGGAATTCGGAAGGCTGGAACGAGGCGAAGCCCAGCGAATACCAGCGCGTCGCCCCCTTGCCGAAATCGGTGCCGAAGAAAGGCAGCAACGCCAACGCCACAAAGGCCACCACAAAGCCCAGCACGGCCAGACGCCGCACCAGCACCGGGGACATCATCGAAGTCAGCAGCATCGCGATCAGCGCCAATCCGCCGAAGAACGCCTGCCGCTGCACATAGTGGAAAGCATCAAAGCCGTTTTTCGCAGCCAAGGGCGGGGATGCGGCCAGCCCCAAAAGCATGCCGACGGCAAAAAGGATCAACACGCAGGACAAAGCCCAACGGTCGACCGTGCGCCACCATTTTGGAAGGATCGGTTCACCATCCCGCACCGGGACCGCGCCATAGACCATCTCTGTCATGGGTATCTGCCTTAACTGCCTCAACGGCCCCTTTGCGGGGTCTCATCCGGGCAGAATAGCCCGAATTGTCATATGAAGCTAGTGCATTTCACCCCGCTAAGGCGGGCGGGGTCAGCGGGGCTTTGCCAAGCCCCGCTGACGGGCGATCAGCTCGCCCCTTCAACGCGCGCGATCAGGCGGCCTTATGGGTGCCGCGCACCGGGTAGCCCTTGTCGCGGACGAATTTGAGGCCGTTCAGCAGACCTTCCAACTCAGGCCGCGCGAAGGGCGCGTTGGAAATGTCGATGATCTGCACCTTGCCTTTGTCGTTGATGACAAAGGTCGCAGGTTCGGCGAAGGGCCGGTCGGTCTCCTGCGGGCTGCGCGGGTCAGAAATGTAGAGCCCCAGGTCCGCCATCTGGTCGAGGCTCAGATCATAGCCGATGGGCAGGGTCAGGCTGTCTTCCTCGGCCATGGCCTTGGCCTTCTCTTCGGGGTCGCCGGAAACGGCGATCACATCGACGCCGATCTCATGGAACTGGCTTTGCAGCTTTTCCAATTGCGCGAGGTATTTCTTGCAAATCGGGCAGTGCAGGCCGCGGTAGACCACCACCAACTGCCAATCGCGCCCCTCTTGTGGCTGGCCCAAGGTCAGCGTGCCGCCGCCGAGCTTGCTCACGTCCATCTTCGGAAAATCCTGTTCTGCGGTCAGTTTGGTCATTCTCTGCTCCTTTCGTCAGTTGCGTTGCACCCCAGCTATGGCGCCTTGGCAAAGCGGCAACCGGTCTCACGTCTTCTTGACCGGGGCGGCACATTGAGGCAGAGCGCGCCCATGCAAGTCGATACAGCCATTATCGGAGCCGGTGCCGCGGGCATGATGTGCGCTGCCCATGCGGGCGGGCGGGTGCTGGTGGTGGACCATGCCAAAGCCGCGGGCGAGAAAATCCGCATCTCTGGCGGCGGGCGCTGCAATTTCACCAATATGTATTGCGAGCCGCAGGCGTTTCTGAGCCAGAACCCGCATTTCGCCAAATCCGCTTTGGCCCGCTATACGCAGTGGGATTTCATTGAGTTGGTCGACCGTCACGGCATCGCGTGGCATGAGAAAACCCTAGGCCAGCTTTTCTGCGACACCAGCGCGAAAGAGATCATCGCCATGCTGCGCGGGTTGATGCAGCAGGCCGGGGTCGATCTGCAACTGAAGAGCAGTGCCAGCAATTTCACGAAGGTCGATGGGCAGTTCAGCTTCGACCTGCAAACGCCTGATAAGTCGGTGAAAGTCACGGCCCGAAACCTCGTGATCGCCACCGGGGGCAAGTCGATCCCCAAGATGGGCGCGACCGGGGTCGCCTATGACATCGCGCGCCAATTTGGGCTGAGCGTCACCGATACGCGGGCCGGGCTGGTGCCCTTTACCTTTGCTGAAGGCCGCTTCGCGCCGCTGGCCGGTGTGGCCACCCCGGCGCGTATCACCGCCGGAGAGGCCGCGTTTGACGAGGCACTGCTCTTCACCCATCGCGGCCTCTCTGGCCCCGCCGTCTTGCAGGCGTCCTCCTACTGGCGCGAAGGCGAGGCAATCACCGTGAACCTTGCCCCCGAAGGCACCCTGCTGGACGCGCTCCGCGACCAGCGGCAACGCGCGGGGCGGCGGAACTTCACCACCGTGCTCGCCCAACATCTGCCCGCGCGGCTGGTGGAACATCTGGGGCAGACGTTCGACCTGTCGGGCAATCTGGCGGATTGGTCCGACGCACGGCTTTCCGCATTCATTACAGGCATCGAGAACTGGCAGCTTCACCCCGGCGGGACCGAAGGGTATCGCACGGCAGAGGTCACACTGGGCGGGGTCGATACCGACGGGCTATCTTCCAAGACCCTGGCGGCGAAAGGGGTGCCGGGGCTCTATTTTATCGGCGAGGCCGTGGATGTGACCGGTTGGCTCGGCGGCTATAACTTTCAGTGGGCGTGGTCTTCGGGCATGGCCGCCGCGCGGGCGATTGCGGGCTAGGCACCGCCCTACTCCGCCAGCACCTTCTGCACCTGCGCCACGAAATCCTCACCGCGGCGCTCGAAACTGTCGTATTGATCGAAACTCGCCGCCGCCGGGGCCAGCAGGACCACATCGCCCTCTTCGGCCTCTGCCGCCGCCCGCGCCACGGCCTGTTCCATCGTGCCGCAGACTTCGGTCTCTGCGGTGAGTTGCATGGCGAAATGCGCGGCTTCGCGCCCGATCACATAGGCTTTGCGGACCGATCCTTGCGCCTCTGCCAACCCTTTCAGACCGCCCTCTTTCTCAAGCCCGCCGCAGATCCAGCGGATGTTCTTGAACGCCGCCAGCGCCTTGGCCGCACTGTCGACATTGGTGGCCTTGCTGTCATTGACGTAGCGGACGCCATGCGCCTCGGCCACGGTCTGGCTGCGGTGCGGCAGGCCACCGAAACTGTGAAACGCCGCCTCGATCACCCGCGGGGCAAGGCCAAGCGCGCGGCAGGCGGCATAGGCGGCGCAGGCGTTCTGGTGGTTATGCGCGCCCGGCAGCCCTTGGATGCCGCGCAGGTCGATCGCGCCGACCTGCTTGCCGCGCCGATATTCGCTCAAGAACCCTTTGCGGGCAAAGACATGCCAGCCGGGGCCGGAAAGCTTGGTCTCGGCGCTGATGCGGATCACACGGTCGTCGCTCGGCCCCTCGCTGAGTTGCCCGGCAAGGAAGCGGCCCTCGGCCTCATCCACGCCGATCACCGCGCGGTCCGGGCCACCTTCGGCAAAGAGGCGACGCTTCGCGGCATAGTAGCCCCCCATGCCCGCATGGCGGTCCAGATGGTCGGGGCTGAGATTGGTGAAGACCGCCACATCGGGTGTCAGCGCGCGCGCCAGTTCGGTCTGGTAGCTGCTAAGCTCCAGCACCACGACCTCCCCATCCACGGCGGGGTCGAGGTCCAGCACCCCGCGCCCGATGTTGCCCGCCAATTGGCAAGGCCGCCCGACATGCTCAAGGATATGATGGATCAGCGCCGAAGTCGTCGATTTCCCGTTCGAGCCGGTCACCGCCACCACACGCGGGGCCACGTCGTAATGATCCCATGCCAGCGTGGCGAAGCTTTGGAAGAAAAGGCCGATGTCATTGTCCACCGGCACCCCTGCGGCAAGCGCCGATGCCACCACCGGGTTCGGCGCGGGGTAGAGATGTGGGATGCCGGGGCTGACAATCAGCCGGGCGATCTTGTCCAAGGCACCGGGGGCGTTCAGATCAACACAGGCGAAGCCTTCCCGCTCGGCCCGTGCTCGTGCGGCGGGGTTGTCGTCCCAGCAGCTGACCTTGGCCCCGCCCGCTTGCAACGCGCGCGCCGCACTCAGGCCCGAGCGGCCCAATCCCAGCACCGCCACGCGTGTGCCTTCCAAGCCCTGTACTGGAATCATCTGCAATCCCCTGCTACCCGTTGACCCCAGAATGGGGGCATGATGCGCCCATCACAAGCCAGAGGCCGCCGAAGATGTCCAGCCCCGCCAAACCTGACCTTGACGATGTGTTGCCGCGCCTCAATGCCATGATGCGCGAGGATGACCGCTGGGGTGACGTGGCGGCCTATATTCCGCAACTGGCCAAGGTGGACCCGGCGCAATTCGGCATCGCCGTGGTGACGGCGGATGGCAAATGTCATGTGGCGGGCGACACGCAGGTGCCCTTTTCGGTCCAGTCCATCACCAAAGTCTTTACGCTGGCCATTGCGCTTGGCCGCTCGGGCGACCAACTGTGGCACCGCGTCGGGCGCGAGCCTTCGGGGCGGGCCTTCAACTCCATCGTGCAGTTGGAGCAGGAACAGGGCCGCCCGCGCAATCCCTTCATCAACGCAGGTGCGATCGTCACCACGGATGAAGTCTTGGGCAACCGCGAGCCGCGCGAGGCGCTGGCCGAGATCCTGCGTTTCGTGCGCGAAGCGGCGGGGACCGACGACATCCACATCAATGACACCGTCGCCGCGTCAGAGACCGATTTTGGCCACCGCAATTTTGCACTGGCGCATTTTCTGGCGAGCTACGGGAACCTCATCAACGCGCCGGAACGGACGCTTGGCACCTATTTCCACCATTGCGCGATGGAGATGACGGTGGAGCAACTGGCCATGGCAGGCCGTTTCTTGATCGAAGCGCCGGACGTGCCGCGCTTGGTGGCCCCCAGCCGCATCCGACGGCTCAACGCGCTGATGCTGACCTGCGGGCATTACGATGGCTCAGGCGATTTCGCCTATCGCGTTGGCCTGCCGGGGAAGTCAGGTGTGGGCGGCGGTATTCTGGCGATCGTGCCGGGGCGCGCCAGCATCGCGGTCTGGTCACCGGGGTTGAACCGCTATGGCAACAGCCAAAAGGGCACCGAAGCACTGGCCCTTTTGGCGCGTCACATGGATTGGTCGATTTTCTAAGGGCTTAGCGCACCTTCAGCGTCGCCAGACCCAGCAGGGCGAGGATCAGTGAGATGATCCAGAAACGGATCACGATCTGCGGTTCGGCCCAGCCCTTTTTCTCGTAATGGTGGTGGATCGGCGCCATCAGGAAGACCCGTTTGCCGGTGCGTTTGAAGTAGAGCACTTGCACAATCACCGAAAGCGCCTCAACCACGAAGAGCCCGCCAACGACCGCCAGCACCAGCTCGTGCTTGGTGGCCACAGCGATGGCGCCCAAGGCCCCGCCAAGCGCCAGCGAGCCGGTGTCGCCCATGAAGACGGCGGCGGGCGGCGCGTTGTACCACAGGAACCCGAGGCCCCCGCCAAAGAGACCGGCGGTGAAGATCAGGATCTCGCCCGTGCCCGGAACGTAATGCACGTCAAGATAATCGGTGAAATCAACCCGTCCCACGGCATAGGCGATGACGCCAAGCGCTCCGGCGGCGATCATCACCGGCATGATGGCCAGACCATCAAGCCCGTCGGTCAGGTTTACCGCATTGGCGGAGCCGACGATCACGATGATGGCGAACGGCACGAAGAGCACGCCGAGGTTGATCAGCGTGTCTTTGAACACCGGCAGCGCCAGCTGGTACTGCAACTCTGCCGGATGGTATTGCGCGGCCCAATAGCCCGCGATACCCGCGATCAGAAAACCTAGCAAAAGCCGCAGCTTACCCGGCACGCCATCGGTGTTTTGCTTGCTGACCTTGGCGTGGTCGTCGGCATAGCCGATGGCGGCGAAACTCATGGTGACGAAAAGCACCAGCCAGACAAAGGGATTGTCGAGCCGCGCCCAAAGCAGGGTCGAGGTCAGCAAGGCCCCCACGATCAGCAGCCCGCCCATGGTGGGCGTGCCCGCCTTGGCGAAATGCCCCTCTGGCCCGTCATCGCGGATCGGCTGGCCCTTGCCCTGCCGCTTGCGCAGCACTTCGATCAGCGGTTTGCCGAAGATAAAGCCGAACACCAATGCCGTCAGAAACGCCCCGCCCGCGCGGAAGGTGATATAGCGAAACAGGTTAAAAAAATCGCCGCCATCCGACAGCAGCGTCAACCAATAGAGCATATATCGCGTCCTAACTCATCATGTGGGGTGAATCGCCGATCAGGCGGTCGGGACCGGATGGCCCATTTTGCGGATGGCGTCAACAATACCGCCCAGCTTCATCGAAAGCGACCCTTTGATCAGCACGACATCGCCGGAATCGAGCCTTGCGCGGAGTCCTTGCAACATCTCTTCGGCGGTTTCCGTCCAATCGCCGCGCTGATGTTCGGGTAGATTGTCGTAAAAGGCTTTCATCAACGGGCCGACGCAATGCACCACGTCAAGCGCGCGGGTGGCTTCGAGATCGGCGAGACCGGCGTGCAGCGCCACAGCCTCGGGGCCGAGTTCTTTCATATCGCCGACAAAGGCAATCCGCCGCCCCTTGCTGACGCGCCCAATGTCATGTGTCACTTCCGAGGCGGCCAGCACCTCAAGCGCGGCGGCCATGGAGGTCGGGTTGGCGTTATAGCTGTCGTCGATCAATTCCAGCGCCAGATAGGTGTCTACGGGGTCGAACTGGATACGCTCGCGCACCCCGCGCCCGGCATAGGGCGACCAGCGGCCCAGCGATTGTACGGCCAGCGCCCGATCCGCGCCAAGCGCCTCGGCCACTGCCAGTGCGCCAAGCGCGTTCATCGCGAAATGCCGCCCCGGCGTGGCGATCTTGAAGATCAGCGGTGCGCCTTCGACCTCGGCCTGTGCCACGGTGGCATCGCCCTGAACCTTGACCTCGCCCAGCTTGTAGTGATGCCCTGCCTGCCCAAAGGTCGTCTCGCGCAGGCCGCGCTCCAGCGCTTTGGCCAAGACGATATCGCTGTGCTCGTGGTCCGCGTTGATCACCGCCACGCCACCCGGCTCCATCCCGTCAAAGATGCTGGCTTTTTCAACCGCAATGGCGGCGACATCCTTAAAGGCTTCGAGGTGGACGGCGGCGACATTGGTCACCATCGCCGCATCGGGCCGCGCCTGTTTGGCGAGGGGGGCAATCTCGCCGGGGTGGTTCATGCCGATCTCGATCACCGCGTAATCGGTATCGCGCGGCATCCGCGCTAAGGTCAGCGGCACGCCCCAGTGGTTGTTATAGCTGTCGACGCTGGCATGGGCCCGGCCTTGATCGCCAAAGATCGCCAGCAGCATTTCCTTGGTCGAGGTCTTGCCGACGCTGCCTGTCACCGCCGCCACCTTTGCCTGTGGGCCGAGGCGGGCGCGCCCTGCCCGGCCAAGCGCTTCCAGCGCCTGTTGCACATCCTCAACGATCAGCAGCGGCGCATCAGTGGCCACGCCTTCTGGGATATGGGTCACGAGCGCGGCAGCGGCCCCTTTGCTGAGCGCTTGGGCCACAAATTCATGCCCGTCCCGCGCGGCCTTGAGTGCGACGAAGAGATCGCCGGGCTGCAAGGTCCGCGTGTCGATCGAGACACCGTTGCAAGCCCAATCGCCCTGCGCCTGCCCGCCCGTGGCCTCCGCCGCTTCGCTCGCTGTCCAAAGGCTCATGCCAATCTCCCGTCCAGTGCCGCCACGGCCACGCTGGCCTGTTCCACATCGTCGAAAGGCAGCACGTCGTCGCCCACGGTCTGCCCGGTCTCATGCCCCTTGCCCGCGATGAGCAGCGCGTCGCCCGGCTCCAGCGCGTCCACCCCACGCAGGATGGCTTCGGCCCGGTCGCCGACTTCCCAAGCCTCGGGTGCGCCGCCCAGCACGGCGGCACGGATGCTGGCCGGGTCTTCGCTGCGCGGGTTGTCGTCGGTGACGATGACCATATCCGCATGTTGCGCCGCCGCCTGCCCCATCAAGGGGCGCTTGGCCCGGTCCCTATCACCGCCCGCGCCGACGATGGCGACAAGCCGGCCCATGACATGCGGGCGCATGGCGGCGAGTGCGGTGGCCACTGCATCGGGCGTATGGGCGTAATCGACGAAAACCGCAGCGCCATTGTCGCGGGTGGCGGCAAGCTGCATCCGGCCCCGGACGGTGGTGAGATGCGGCAGCGTGTCAAAAACCTCCTGCGGGTCGGCGCCGCAGGCGATGACCAGCCCTGCGGCCAGCAAGACGTTATCGCCCTGAAAACCGCCGATCAGGTTGAGCCGCTTTTGATAGGTCTTGCCGCGCCAGCTAAAGCGCAGGTCTTGGCCCGTCGCATCGAACCGCTGGCCTTGCAGATGCAGATCGCCCCCGTCGCGGCCCACGGTGATCACCTCACAGCCCCGCGCGCGGGCGATGGCCGCGATGTCGACGCCTTTTTCATCGTCGATATTGACCACAGCCGTGCCATCTTCAGGCAGGACACGGGCGAAAAGCGCGGCTTTGGCGGCGAAATAGGCCTCGAATGTCTCGTGATAGTCCAGATGGTCTTGGGTGAAGTTGGTAAAGCCCGCCGCCTTGAGCGTCACCCCATCCAGCCGCCGCTGGTCGAGCCCATGGCTGGACGCTTCCATCGCGGCATGGGTGATCCCATTCGCCGCCGCCTCGGCCAGCGTGCGGTGCAGGGTGATCGGCTCGGGCGTAGTATGGGTCAAGGGGGCGGCCCATGCGCCTTCGACCCCGGTGGTGCCAAGGTTCACGGCAGGCAATCCCATCTCAACCCAAATCTGGCGCACGAAGGTCGAGACCGAGGTTTTCCCATTGGTGCCCGTGACCGCGATCATCGTGGCGGGCTGGCCGCCGAACCAAAGCGCCGCCGTGCGCGTCAGCGCCTCACGCGGGAGGTCGGAGACCACCAGCGCGGCATCCGAGCCTGCCAGTTCCTCGGCGGCGAGTTTGGCGCCCGCCGCATCGGTCAGCACCGCCGCCGCGCCCATGCGCAGGGCGTATTGAATGAACTCGGCCCCATGCACACGGCTGCCGGGCAGAGCCGCAAAGAGCGTGCCCTCGCGCACCTCACGGCTGTCGACCGCGATGCCGGTGATCATAGGGTTGGCCCCCGCCCGCGCGGTCAGCCCGAGAGAGGAAAGCGGTACGGCCCGGTCGGTCATAGAAATGTCTTTTCAGTTGCTGCTGGTCAGCGTTAGCACAGCGTCGCTCACCGGTTCAACAGCGGGGCGCAGCCCCAGCAAAGGCGCGATGCGGCGCACCATCTCGGCGGCCACGGGCACGGCGGTCCACCCCGCCGTGCGGCGCGGTTTCGGGCCCGAGGTCTCGACCGGTTCGTCCAGCGTGACGATCAGCACATATTTCGGATCGTTGATCGGAAAGATGCTGGCGAAAGTGTTGATCACCTTGTCGTCGTAATAGCCGCCCGTGGGCTTGGGCTTGTCAGCGGTGCCGGTCTTGCCCGCGATTTGATAGCCCGGCACCTCGGCAAAGCTGGCCGTGCCATCGGTCACCACCTTGCGCAGCATCATCCGGGCCTGCGCGGCGGTCTCTTCGGACATGACGCGGGGGCCGAGTTGGGGGGCGGATTGCTTCAGCAGCGTGGGCTTTACCGCCCGCCCGCCATTGGCGATGGCGGCATAGCCCGCGGCAAGGTGCATCGGCGTGCTCGACAGCCCGTGGCCGTAGGAGATCGTCACGCTGGACAATTCAGTCCAACGGCTCGGCAAGAGCGGCTTGCCGCCCGAGGCTTCGACGATCTCAAAGGGGGTCGGCTCGAAGAAACCGAGGCTTTTGAGGAACTCTTGCTGCCGTTCGATACCGATTTCCAGCGCCATCCGGCCCGTGCCCCGGTTCGAGGAATGCACGATGATGTCGGCGACGCTCAGCTTGCCGTAGTTCTTGTTCCGGAACTCACCGATGCGGAAGCCACCAACCTTCATCGGGCCGGAGGTGTCGATGATCGTGTCGGCGTTGAACAGCCCCAGTTCCACCGCCTGTGCAGCGGCGAAAATCTTGAAGGTGGAGCCCAGTTCATAGACCCCCTGCACCGCGCGGTTGAACAGCGGGCTGTCGGAGGCATCGCCTTGGGTCAAGGGCCGGGGCCGGTTGTTGGGGTCGAAATCCGGCAGCGAGGCGACCGAGATCACCTCGCCCGTGTGCACATCCATCAGAATGCTGGTGGCCCCTTTGGCGTTCATCAGCTTCATGCCGCCATAAAGCACCCGCTCCGCCGCGGCCTGCACGGTGAGGTCGAGCGACAGCTCTAGAGGTTTGTTGCCATTGGCCGGGTCGCGCAGATAATCGTCGAAATACTTCTCGGCCCCCGCCACGCCGATCACCTCGGCGGCATGGACGCCTTCCTTGCCATAACTCGCTCCGCCCAGCACATGGGCTGCAAGCGAGCCGTTGGGGTAAAGACGCATGTCGCGCGGCGCGAACAAAAGCCCCGGATCGCCGATATCATGCACGGCCTGCATCTGTTCGGGGCTGATTTTCTTCTTGATCCACAGGAACTTGCGCTTGCCTGTGAAATCCTTAATCAGGCGCTCTTCTTTCAGATCGGGAAAAATTTTGACCAGCTTTTTCGCGGCCATCTCCGGGTCGATCATGTGGCGCGGCTGCGCATAGAGCGCGTGGGTCTCGAAATTGGTGGCCAGAAGGTTGCCGTTCCGGTCCGTGATATCGGCACGCGAGGCCGAGATCACGGCCCCCGGCGCATGGCCGCGCGGCTCAGACGGTTCCGACATCGCCAGCAGCCCCATGCGTCCGCCAATCACGGTAAAGGCACAAAGAAAACAAACCCCCAGCACCAGAAGCCGCCCCTCGGCGCGCATCCGCGCCTTGTCGCGCATCTGCTCGTGGCGGATGCGCTTGTTCTCACGTTCGATCGCATCGGGGTTTTCCCCCTTCTCGCGGGCCTCGAGGATGCGGGCCAGCGGGCGCAGCGGGGTGCGGATCATTCAACCTTCTCCTCGGAAAGACCGTTCAGCGCCTCGTAATTCATCGTCGAGACATCCACAGGATCGGTGATCGGCAGCATGGGCTGGGGCGGATAGGCGACTTGATCGACCTGACCAAACTGGCCGGGATGCAGCGGCAACAGGCCCAGACGGTCAAAGTTCAGATCCGCCAGATCGCGCAGCCGGTCCGGGCGGTTCTGAAAGGCCCATTCGGCGCGCAGGACGGCCAGACGGGCATGGGCCGCGCGGATATTGGCATGCAGCCTGTCGGCATCGCTCAGCGCCTGCTGGGTCGCGTAATTCTCGCGGTAGGCCCAGAAGGCCAATCCAACCACGGCAATGGTGGTGAGGATATACATCACCGTGCGCATCACTCAGATCCCCCTGACCATCGGCATGCCGATGGTTTTCGCGTCAATCTCACCACTGGGCGCATCGGTGCGCGTGGCGACCCGCAGCTTGGCCGACCGGCTGCGCGGGTTCTCTTCCAATTCCTGCGCGTCAGGGCCAATCGCCTTGCGGGATTTCAGGGTGAACTGCGGCGGCGCTTGCTCAAGCGCGGGGGCGAAACGGTTGGCATTGCCCCCGGCCCCGGCACGCGCGGTGAGGAAGCGTTTGACCATGCGGTCCTCGACCGAATGGAAGGTTACCACGGCCAGCTTCCCGCCCGGCTTCAACGCCCGCTCGGCGGCCATAAGACCCTGAAAGAGTTCGCCATATTCATTGTTCACCGCAATCCGAAGCGCTTGGAAACTGCGGGTTGCCGGATGGCTCTGACCGGGCTTAGCGCGCGGCAGGCAGCCTTCGACCAGCTTTGCCAATTCCAACGTGGTGGTGATCGGCGCTTCTTCCCGGGCACGGACAATCGCCTTGGCGATCCGGCGCGAGGCGCGCTCTTCACCGTATTGAAAGAGGATATTGGCGATTACCTCTTCCTCGGCCTCGTTGACCAGATTGGCAGCCGAGGGGCCATCTTGGCTCATCCGCATGTCGAGCGGGCCATCTTTCATGAAGGAAAAGCCACGCTCCGCCTGATCGAGCTGCATGGAGGAAACGCCGAGGTCCAGCACCACACCATCGAGGTCTTGGGCATATTCATCCATGCGCGAGAAGACGCCCTGCTGCATGGTGATCCGATCGCCATAGTCACCGGCCCATGCCGCCGCCATCTCAAAGGCCAGTGGATCGCGGTCGACGGCCACCACACGCGCGGCACCGGCCTCAAGCAAGCCACGGGTGTAGCCGCCCGCGCCAAAGGTGCCATCCAGCCAAACCCCCTCCACGGGCGCCACGGCAGATAGGATCGGGCGCAGCAGAACGGGGGTGTGAGGGGCGGAAGGGTCAGAGGCAGCAACCATTCCCTCAGATCTCCATATCACCATCAAGGAACGAGAGCGGATCGACATCGTCGGGCAGTTCTTGCTGCCACGCCTCTTCCTCGGTCTCGTAGGTTTCGGGCTTCCAGATTTGGAAGGTGTCACCGGCGGCGATAAAGAACGCCTCGCCGTTGAGTTCAATCTTGTTGCGCAGCTTGGCGGGCAGCACCAAACGGCCTGTCTCATCTACCGTCGTGGGGAAAGACTGACCATGGAACAGACGCTGAAGCGCCTTGCGCTGCATGGAGCCACGCGGCATGCGGTCGATCTTGGCGTCAACCTCTTCGATGGCTTCCATGGTATAGCATTCAAGGTAGTTCCGGCGGTGGTCGCCATAGACGATGACCAGTTCGGGATTGTCGCCGTTCTTCCAGTTCGGGTCGCCAGCCTCCAACACACGCCGAAAAGAGGCTGGGATAGACACCCGCCCCTTCGTATCGACCTTGTGGTGGCTTTCGCCTCTGAACCTGCGGCTCACTTGTTGTCCCTGCCTCTTGCGCCTTTGCGCTTAAACTCGTTGTCCGCCTCAATCCCCTGCCCCGGAAATGGAAACGGCGGGTTGATCTGCTGCCACTGATCAACCCGCCGCCCACGTCCCGCAGCTTGGCGGGGGAAGTCCGACTGCGCGCGCCACCTGGGGGGATGTCTGCTCGCTCGCGCGCCGGATCTCTTTGGTCTGATGAAAGCGAGGTGCCTGTATGAAACCTGCTAGGTTTTGATTTATTTTGGGGTCGTTTGCTGCCCCGTGTCCCGTTCTCATCCGATGCATTAGGGATGCCATGGGAATTGATGGGCGTCTAGATATTTTTTGGATTTCCGCCCAATATTTTGTTTTGCACAGGCTGTGAGAACAACATCTGGTATAACTTTTCGGGCGCAGCGTGGCTTAATTTGGGATCGCTTAAGCCTGAAACACTATATCTTGTTAACGAATTGCGACCTGCACAATATCCCACAGTTTCCCACTAAAATTTGCTCACATAGTTATCCACAGGACGTGTTCGTTGCCTGTTCCGCAGAATGCGTCCAGGGCGTTCGAATTGCACGCCAATTCCCGTGGCTGCGAATCGGGCAAGCCCCCCAATGGCGCAAGGGGCGCCCATGATTTCCCAGACGTCCCATGCATTCCCGCGACTTTTCCCATGGCCTCCCAGCGGCCCATGCCTTCCCAGCCGCATAGCCCCTCCTGACAGCGGTATCTTGTCCTTTCGGCCCACGCACGGCATGTAATGGCGCGAAACGGAGGGAGTGCTTCATGATCCAAGCCACGGCTCTATTTACCCACGCGCTGAACATGCTTTTTCACGCGCCCTCAACCACGCTGCGGGTGATCCTGCCTGCCGTGCTTTGGGTGATGGGGGCCGCCGCTGCCGCGGGCCTGCTGGCGGGGGATGCGCTTGGGGCCATGGATCAGGTGATCGAGAACGCCGCCCCGCCGCCTGCGGGTCAACTTCTGATCCTGATCGCCTGCGGGCTGGCGGGCATCCTTGGCTATGCGCTGATGGCCATCCTCTGGCACCGCTATGTCTTGCTTGATCACGACGGGAGCGCCCTGCGCCCGGGCATGGGGCTGTTCTGGGCCTATGTCTGGCGGGCTATCGTTCTGGGCTTCGCGCAGTTTCTCGCGGCCATTCCCATCGGCCTTGCCATGCTACTCTTGGGCGGGCTGACCGGGTCGAGCCCGGCGGCACTGCTGTTGATCGGGCTGGTGGCGGGGGTGGCCTTCCTTTGGCTGGCGCTGCGGCTCAGCCTCGTGCTGCCCGCCGCCGCTCTGGGCCACGTCATGTCGGTCCGCGACAGCTGGCGCGCGACCGAGCCTTTGGCCGGCACGCTTTGGGCGCTGGCCGTATTGCTGGCGGTGGTGAATACGTTGCTCGGCGTGATCGCCAGCATGTTGCTGCCCGCCGACCCCGGCCTGCGGCTGATGCTGGATTCCCTGCTCTACCTTATAGAGGGGCTGGTTTTCGTCTCGATGCTGACCACACTTTACGGCCACCTGATCGAAGGGCGCGAGCTGGGTTAACCGCCCGCGCCGCCCTCCTCAGGCCATGCCACCCTCGATCAAGCCCTTCGCGAGCCGGGCATAGGCATCGGCCATCGGCCCCTCGCCCGTGGCGACCGGCGTGCCGCTGTCCCCGGCCAAACGGGTATCGAGATCAATCGGCAGACTGCCCAAAAGCGGCACGCCCATCTTCTCGGCCTCCGCCGCCACACCGCCTTGGCCAAAGATCTCATGCTGAGAGCCACAATCGGGGCAGACGAATGTCGACATATTCTCGATCAGTCCCAGCACCGGGGTTTTTAATGTGGCGAACATGTCGAGCGCCTTGCGCGCGTCGATCAAGGCCACGTCTTGCGGAGTGCTGACCACGATGGCGCCCGAAAGCTCGGACTTGGTACAGAGCGTCAGTTGCACATCGCCGGTGCCGGGGGGCAGATCGACGAGCAGCACGTCAAGCTCACCCCATTCCACTTGCCCGAGCATCTGCTGCAGCGCGCCCATCAGCATTGGCCCACGCCAGACGACGGCCTTGCCCTCTTCCAACATGAAGCCGATCGACATCATGGTGACGCCATGGGCCTGCAAGGGAATGATCGTCTTGCCGTCGGGGCTGGCGGGGCGCTTGTTGACCCCCATCATGCGCGGCTGGCTGGGCCCATAGATATCGGCGTCGAGCAGCCCCACCTTGCGCCCGGCCCGCGCCAGCGCCACGGCAAGGTTGGAACTGACGGTGGATTTACCCACACCACCCTTGCCAGAGCCGATGGCGAGGATGCGCTTCACGCCGCTGGGTTTCATCGGCCCCTCTTGCGGCTTGGGATGCCCACCGACCTTGAGACTGGGCGCTTTCGGTGCGGGGCCATGCGCGGTCAACGCGACCGACACATCACCCACCCCCGGCAGATCGCGCACCACCTGCTCTGCCGCGTCGCGCAACGGTGCCATCTGCCGCGCCACATCGGCATTGGGCGCTTCGATGACGAATCGCACCTTATCACCTTCGACCACCAGCGCGCGGACCAGATCATGGGACAGCAGGCTTTTGCCGTCGGGCAGTTGCACCCGCGCCAGCGCCGCTTCGACTTCTGCTTTGGTCACAGACATGCGCAAATTCTCCTCTATTACGGCTTCTGAAATGGCAGGTTCTGCGCCAAGCGCAAGGGGACGGCCCTTTTTGCATAGGAAAGAGGCGCAATGCCCAAGGATTACGCAGGGGTACCATGTTTTTGCCGCATAGCAGCATTGCAAAAAGAAATATTGTGCACGCGCAGCAATTAGCGCTAACTTGGGTTCATAGGCAGGGCCAAGCGCCCCGCTTTCGGAAAGACCAGACACATTCTTCCTCCTCCCGAATGTGTCTGATTTTACCAAGACTTGGATGCATCCACTCCTCCTCCCGGATGCAGGCAAGTTTGGAAAGACCAGACGCGTCCATCCTCCTCCCGGATGTGTCTGTTATTGGCGGCGACATCTACCTCCTCCCAGATGTTGTCGCCCCCTTTCCCCCCTCCCCATATATGACAGCTTTATGACCCTGCGCCCTTTTGCCGCGCGGGCAAAACCGTTTTTTATCAACAAGTTGCGCCACTCAGAACCTATGCGCTTTCTGCATAGCGGCATTGACTTTATGCCCGTTGTGCAAATGCAGAAAGGGCGTAAATAGCAGGCAACGAGATGATCCACAGATGAAAAAAGAGGCGCCGAAATGGCTTACATGAACACAACCACTGCAAACACAACTTCCGTCTTTGCCCGTATCGGCGGCGTATTCGAAGCACTGGCAACCCGCTACAAACAGCACCGTCTTTACCGTGAAACTTTCGACGGTCTGAGCGCGTTGAGCAACCGCGAACTGGCCGACCTTGGCCTGAGCCGTTCCGAACTGCGCCGCGTCGCGTGGGAATCTTCCCGCGGCTAAGCAGAGATAGAGATCGGACGTCAGAACCCCTCCCTGTTCTGCCGTCTGAAAGCCGGGGTGCGCGTCACTTTCCTCCTCCCTGAATGAGGCGGACCCCGCAAGGAGACCCGAAGCCGACCCTCCCTCGACGCTTCGGGCCGACATAGAAACGGCGGCACCTTCCTCCCAAGGTGTCGTCGTTTTTGTTTGTAAGGTCCTGTGCAGGCAGGCTTTTGGCAGCCCGCCACAGGGTGCAATTTAGAAGGGCACGTCTTTCCCGCCGGTCAAAAAACGTGAGACGACCTTTTTGGTCCCGGCCTTCTCAAAGGCGACTTCCATCTTGTCACCTTCGATGCCAATCACTTCGCCATAGCCGAATTTATCGTGGAAAACGCGCTCGCCCATCTCAAACGCGGCGACCGCCTGCATATCGATCGTGACATTGCGGCTTTCGCGCGGCTGGCTGGTGCCCCGCGCCCCGCTGCGTGATTGCAGGCGTTTCCAACCCGGTGAATTATAGACATTCGCGCTTGCGACACGGTCATGTAGGTCCGATTGCGGCATGGCCGCGCCAAAGCCACCGCCGTAAAGCCCCGGCGGAGTCAGCACATCCACATGTTCTTCGGGCAGCTCATCAATGAAACGCGACGGCATCGCATTCTGCCATTGGCCAAAGACCCGGCGATTGGCGGCGAAAGAGATGGTGCAAATCTGCTCCGCCCGGGTGATGCCGACATAGGCCAGCCGCCGCTCCTCTTCGAGCCCCTTCATCCCGCTTTCATCCATCGAACGCTGCGAGGGGAACAGCCCATCTTCCCAGCCTGGCAGGAAAACCATGGGGAATTCCAAGCCCTTGGCCGCGTGCAGCGTCATGATCGAGACCTTCTCGCCATCGCCTTCCTGCTCATTATCCATGATCAGGCTAACATGTTCGAGGAAGCCCTGCAGGTTCTCGAACCCCTCCAAGGCTTTGACGAGTTCCTTAAGGTTTTCCAGCCGCCCCGGCGCTTCGGGCGTTTTGTCATTCTGCCACATGCCGGTATAGCCGCTTTCGTCGAGAATCATCTCGGCCAGTTCGACATGAGACACTTCAGGCGGGCCGTAATCCACCCGCAGCGGTGCGGCACCATCATCGAGCACCGAGTCGTCCTCGCTGATCTCAATCCGAGGACCTTGCAGCATGGACGACCAACGGTCGATCCCGTCGATCAAAAGCCGCAGTTGCGCCGCCCCTTTGCCGCTGATCCCGCCATGGGCGAGAAGGATTCGCGCACCTTCGACAAGGTTCACCCCATGATCCCGCGCCGTGCGCTGGATTTTCTGCTGCGCCTTTTCGCCCAAACCCCGCTTGGGCGTGTTCACAATCCGCTCGAAAGCCAGATCATCATCGGGGCTGGTGACCACGCGGAAATAGGCCATGGCGTCGCGGATTTCCAAACGCTCATAGAATCGCGGGCCGCCAATCACCTTATAAGGCAGGCCGATGGTCAAAAACCGGTCCTCAAAGGCGCGCATCTGGTGGCTCGCCCGGACGAGAATCGCCATATCGTCAAGCGAGAAGGGGTCGAGCCCTCTTGTGCCGCGCTGCGCGGATTCAATCTCATCCCCGATCCAACGCGCCTCTTCCTCGCCATCCCAATGGCCGATCAGGCGGACCTTTTCGCCCTCGGTCTCTTCGGTCCAGAGCGTCTTGCCCAAGCGCCCCTCATTGCCCGCGATCACGCCCGAGGCGGCGGCGAGGATATGGGGGGTGGAGCGGTAATTCTGCTCAAGCTTGACCACATGGGCGCCGGGGAAATCCGTTTCAAACCGCAGGATGTTGCCCACTTCAGCCCCGCGCCAGCCATAGATCGACTGGTCGTCGTCGCCCACGCAGCAGATGTTCTTGTGCCCCTGTGCCAAGAGCCGCAGCCACAGGTATTGGGCCACGTTGGTATCCTGATATTCGTCAACGAGGATGTATTTGAACCAACGCTGATACTGCGCCAACACATCCGGGTGCGCCTGGAAAATCGTCACCATATTGAGCAGCAGATCGCCGAAATCGGTCGCGTTCAATTCGATCAGACGGCGTTGATATTGCGCGTAAATCTCCGGCCCGCGGTGGTTGTATGCCCCGGCATCCGCGCTCGGAATCTTGTCCGGGGTCAGCGCGCGGTTCTTCCAGCCGTCGATGATCCCCGCCAGCATCCGCGCGGGCCAGCGCTTGTCGTCAATCCCTTCGGCGGCGACCAATTGTTTGAGCAGGCGCAACTGGTCATCCGTATCGAGAATCGTGAAGTTGCTTTTCAGCCCCACCAATTCCGCATGCCGCCGCAGCAGTTTGACGCAAATCGCGTGAAAGGTGCCGAGCCATGGCATCCCCTCAACCTGCTGGCCCAGCATCTGGCCCACGCGGGTTTTCATTTCCCGCGCGGCCTTGTTGGTGAAGGTGACCGCCAGAACCTCATGCGGGCGCGCGCGCCCGGTGTTAAGCAGATGCACGATTCGCGCCGTCAACGCCCGCGTTTTGCCGGTGCCCGCCCCGGCGAGCATCAGCACGGGGCCATCCAACGTCTCGACCGCGGCCCGTTGGGCGGGGTTCAACCCCTCCAGATAAGGCTGCGGACGCGCGGCCATGGCGCGGGCGGACAGGGAGGCGCCCTCAAAGGCGTGCATTTCGTCAAAATCACTCATGCCCGCAATCTAGCGCGTCCGGGGTACGAGATAAAGAGACGTTCCTCAAATGTTCTTTCGAAAGATATTCAAGTCCCGATTTGGCGTCGCTGCGGGCAAAACCGGGTGAATTTAAAATGCGGGGGAAATCTTTACCCGTTGATAATGCTTTGGCGGCAATGTGCTGACACAACGATAAACGAGAGGAACCGCTCATGTTCAGAAACGATGATACTTCGGTACTGCGCCGAGAGATTGACCGGTTCAAACTGCCGATGTTCATTGCGGAATTGAACGCCGACAGCGGGCATTTCGAACTTTTGGCCCTCAACACCGCCCATGAGGCGCATAGCGGCATGGTGATGAGTGAGGTGATAAACCGCCCCCTGCACAGTTTCATGCCCCATGAAGAGGCTGAGGCGGTCAATGAACGCTATGCGCGCTGCGTCTCGAACGCGGGGCAAATCCGCTATCGCGAGATGCTGCATATGCCCCGCGGGCCGCTCATTTGGGACACCACGTTGCATCATGTGCAATCCTACCGCGGTCTTGACCGGGTGGTGGGCAGCGCCATCGTTGTGGAGCGGGTGCAGCGGGACAACCGCGATACCCTCGCTTTTGAAGATGTCCGCTATTTCGCGGCGACATCCTCGTTCAAACTCGAACAAATCTCGACGGTGCTGGATGCCGCCGAAAAAGGGCTGATCGATCCGGCGAAGCTTACCGGGTCGGCAGGGATGCTGGCCGGGCTCTGCCGCGCCATCGACAGCACCATGCAAGAGCTACGCTCCATCGCGCAGGAACGGCTGGATGCCGAGGCCAATCCGACCGTCCACCTGATCGACATGGAAGGCGCCGCCGCCAGCGAAGGTGACGAAATCGAAGCAGCCATCGCGGCGCTTGTGGATATGGCCGACAACCTACCGACACCGCCGGGCCGCAAGGTAAGCGAGGCCGCACCGCTCGCCCGGTCCATTTTCCGACAGTAACTGGTTGCGCCCCACCCGGACGGCAGCACCCTCACCCCGGCTCCGACGCAGCCACGCCATCTGGACAATCCGTAACCCTTTGGCGCAAATGCCGCCATGGACCTACATGCAACCTACCCCGCCCTTTCGGACCTTCGCAGCCGCGCGCAGTCGCGCCTGCCTAAATTCGTTTGGGAATACCTTGATTCCGCCACCGGGACGGAGGCCACCAAACACCGCAACCGCGCGGCCCTAGACCGCGTCGGGTTGATGCCCTCGGTGTTGCACGGCGAATTCACGCCTGACCTCAGCGTTAATCTGATGGGGCAAAAACTCCCCCTGCCCTTCGGCATGTCCCCCTTGGGCATGTCCGGCCTGATCTGGCCCGATGCCGAAGCCCATCTTGCCCGCGCGGCGGATCGCGCCGGCATTCCTTTTGGCCTTTCCACCGTGGCCGCGACCTGCCCGGAAGATGTAGCGCCCCATTTGGGCGCGCATGGTTGGTTCCAACTCTACCCCCCGCGCGACCCGGAAATTCGGACCGATATGCTGGCGCGGGCCAAGGCTGCGGGTTTCACGACTTTGGTCCTGACCGTCGACGTGCCGGTCGCCTCGCGCCGTGAGCGGCAGACCCGTTCGGGCCTGACCAGCCCGCCCAAATTGACCCCACGGCTGATGGCGCAGGTTGCGATGCGCCCGGCTTGGGCAATGGGCATGGCCCGCCGGGGTCTGCCGCATATGAAAATGCTCGACAAATACACCGACGGCACGGCCACCGCGAACCTGCCGCCCACCGCCCATGTGGGCTATCTGCTGCGCACCGCGCCCGATTGGGATTATCTGCATTGGCTGCGCGACCACTGGCAGGGTCCGCTGGTGATCAAAGGCGTGCTGCGCCCCGAAGACGCCACGAAAATGGAAAAGGCCGGGGCCGATGCGATCTGGGTCTCGAACCACGCGGGCCGTCAGTTCGACGCGGCCCCCGCCAGCGCCGAGGCGCTGCCCGCCATTCGTGCCGCCACGAAACTGCCGGTGATCTTTGACAGCGGCGTGGAATCGGGCCTTGATATCCTGCGTGCCTTCGCGCTCGGCGCGGATTTTATCATGCTGGGCCGGGCCTTCCACTTTGCCCTCGCCGCCCTTGGGCCGCGCGGGGTCGATCACCTGATTGATGTGCTTGCCCGCGACCTGACCGCCAATATGGGACAGCTGGGCGCGCAGAACCTGCGCGACCTCCCTCCCCCCTTTGATCTGTCGCCGCTCTGATCGGAAAGCTTGCAGAAATGTGACAAAGACGGCCACAGCCCTCTTGCGCTGCACCGCAGCATCCCTAAGCTGCCTTTAAAACCAGCAGGGGAGACCAGCCAGTGACCGATTTTAAAAAGATCCTGATCGCGAACCGTGGTGAGATCGCGATCCGCATCATGCGCGCCGCCAATGAGATGGGCAAGAAAACGGTCGCGGTCTACGCCGAGGAGGACAAGCTGGGCCTGCACCGTTTCAAAGCGGATGAGGCCTATCGCATCGGTGAAGGCCTCGGCCCCGTCGCGGCCTATCTCAGCATTGACGAGATGATCCGCGTGGCCAAGGCGGCGGGTGCCGATGCCATCCACCCGGGCTATGGCCTGCTGTCGGAAAACCCGGAATTCGTCGATGCCTGCGAGAAGAACGGCATCACCTTCATCGGCCCGCGGGCCGAGACGATGCGCGCCTTGGGGGACAAAGCCTCTGCCCGCCGCGTCGCGATGGAGGCGGGCGTGCCGGTCATCCCCGCCACCGAAGTACTGGGCGAAGACATGGACGCGATCCGCGCCGAGGCGGCCGAGGTCGGCTACCCGCTGATGCTCAAAGCCTCTTGGGGCGGCGGCGGGCGCGGGATGCGACCGATCATGTCCGAAAAGGAACTGGAGGAGAAAGTGCGCGAAGGGCGCCGCGAGGCCGAAGCCGCTTTCGGCAATGGCGAGGGCTATCTGGAGAAGATGATCCTGCGCGCCCGCCATGTCGAAGTGCAGATCCTCGGCGATAAACAGGGCGACATTTACCATCTGTACGAGCGCGACTGCTCGGTCCAGCGCCGCAACCAAAAGGTCGTCGAACGCGCCCCCGCCCCCTATCTGAGCGAGGAGCAACGCGCCGAAATCTGCGAATTGGGCCGCAAAATCTGCGCCCATGTGAACTATGAATGCGCGGGCACCGTCGAATTCCTGATGGATATGGAAACCGGCAATTTCTACTTCATCGAAGTAAACCCCCGCGTGCAGGTCGAACATACCGTCACCGAAGAGGTCACCGGCATCGACATCGTCCGCGCCCAGATCCTCATCGCCGAGGGAAAACCGCTGGCCGAAGCGACGGGCAAGGCGCGGCAGGAGGACATCACCCTCACCGGCCACGCCCTGCAAACCCGCGTCACCACCGAAGACCCGCAGAACAATTTTATCCCCGACTATGGCCGCATCACCGCCTACCGCTCGGCCACCGGCATGGGCATCCGCCTCGACGGTGGCACTGCTTACGCGGGCGGGGTCATCACGCGCTATTACGACAGCCTGCTGACCAAGGTCACCGCCAAGGCGCCGACGCCCGAGATGGCCATCGCCCGGATGGACCGCGCTCTGCGCGAGTTCCGGGTGCGCGGGGTCAGCACCAACATCGCCTTCGTCGAGAACCTGCTGAAACATCCGACGTTTCTGAGCAATGAATACACCACCAAATTCATCGACGAGACGCCCGAGCTGTTCCAGTTCGAGCAACGCCGCGACCGTGCGACCAAGGTGCTGACCTATATCGCCGACATCACCGTAAACGGCCATCCAGAGACCAAGGGCCACGCCCTGCCCGCCGCCCATGTCCGTGACCCGAGGCCGCCCGCGCTGCGCGGCGAGCCGCAGATGGGCACGCGTAACCTCTTGGAACAAAAGGGCCCCGAGGCGGTGGCCGAGTGGATGGGCCAACAGCGTCAACTGCTCATCACCGACACTACCATGCGCGATGCGCATCAGTCGCTCTTGGCCACGCGGATGCGCAGCCTCGATATGATTAAGGTGGCCCCCGCCTATGCCGCCAATCTGCCGCAGCTCTTCTCGGTCGAATGCTGGGGCGGGGCGACTTTCGATGTGGCCTATCGCTTCTTGCAGGAATGCCCGTGGCAACGCTTGCGCGACCTGCGCGCGGCCCTGCCCAATGTGATGACCCAAATGCTGCTGCGCGCCTCCAACGGGGTGGGCTATACCAATTACCCCGACAACGTGGTGCAGAAATTCGTGGCCACGGCGGCCAATACCGGCGTCGATGTGTTCCGCGTGTTCGACAGTCTCAACTGGGTTGAGAACATGCGCGTGGCGATGGATGCGGTCGTCGAATCCGGCAAGATTTGCGAGGGCACGATCTGCTACACGGGCGACATCTTTGACCCGGACCGCGCGAAATACGACCTTCAGTATTACGTCAACATGGGCAAGGATCTGAAAGCCGCCGGCGCGCATGTGCTGGGGCTGAAAGACATGGCAGGCCTGTTGAAACCCGCCCAAGCCCGCGCGCTCGTCAAGGCGTTGAAATCCGAGGTTGGTCTGCCAATCCATTTTCACACCCATGACACGGCAGGCAGTGCCACGGCCACCATCCTCGCCGCCTCCGAGGCGGGCGTCGATGCGGTCGACTGCGCGATGGATGCGCTTTCGGGCAACACCTCTCAGGCGACGCTCGGCACAGTGGTTTCGGCCCTGCAACATACCGACCGCGACACCGGGATCGACATGAAAGCCGTGCGCGAAATCTCTGATTACTGGGAAGAAGTGCGCGGCCATTATGCCGCCTTTGAGACCGGGATGCAGGCGCCCTCCTCCGAGGTTTACCTGCACGAGATGCCCGGCGGCCAGTTCACCAACCTCAAGGCGCAGGCCGCCTCTATGGGGCTGGAGGACCGCTGGCCCGAGGTGGCGCGCACCTATGCGGACGTGAATCAGATGTTCGGCGACATCGTGAAGGTCACGCCCTCGTCCAAAGTCGTAGGCGACATGGCGTTGATGATGGTCTCCCAAGGGCTGACCCGGGCGCAGGTCGAAGACCCGAATGTCGATGTCTCCTTCCCCGACAGCGTGATCGACATGATGCGCGGCAACCTCGGCCAGCCGCCGAATGGCTTCCCGGAGGGCATCGTCAAGAAGGTGCTGAAAGGCGAGACGCCGAACACCGAACGCCCCGGCAAACATCTGGAACCCGTCGATCTTGAGGCCGTTCGCAAGGAACTGTCCGAGCAGTTGGACGGCATGCAGATCGACGACGAAGACCTTTGCGGCTACCTGATGTATCCCAAGGTGTTCCTCGACTACATGGGCCGCCACCGCATCTATGGCCCGGTGCGCACCCTGCCCACGCATACCTTCTTCTACGGCATGGAACCGGGGGCGGAGATCTCGGCCGAGATCGACCCCGGCAAAACCTTGGAAATCCGTCTTCAGGCCGAATCCGAGGCCGGAGAGGATGGCGAGGTGAAGGTCTTCTTTGAACTCAACGGCCAGCCGCGGGTGATCCGCGTGGCGAACCGGCTGGTCAAGGATGCCACGGTGCAGCGCCCCAAGGCCGAGGCGGGCAATCCCGACCACATCGGCGCGCCAATGCCGGGGGTTGTGGCCTCCGTCGGGGTGAAGGCGGGCCAGCCGGTCAAGGCGGGCGACCTGATATTGACCATCGAGGCGATGAAGATGGAGACGGGCCTCCACGCGGAACGCGATGCAGTGGTAAAGGCTGTGCATGTGCAGGCCGGTGGCCAGATCGATGCGAAGGACCTGCTCGTCGAGTTAGAGTAAATCACCCCCCGGGCGCGGTCCCTTGCCGCGCCCCCACCAGGAGCGAGCCGATGCACCTCTCTGCGATAACCCTGATCGTCCCCGACTATGACGCCGGCATCGCCTTTTACTGCGGCGTCATGGGGTTCGAACTGACCGAGGACGTCGACCAAGGCCGCAAACGCTGGGTCCGCGTCACCCCGCCCGGCGGCGAGACGGGGTTCGTTCTGGCCCGGGCGGACGGAGAGGCGCAGCGCGCCGCCATCGGCAATCAGGGCGCGGGGCGTGTTTGGCTGTTCTTGAAGGTTAAGGATTTCGCGGCGGAATTCGACCGTCTGACCGCTGCGGGCGTGACCTTCGAAGAAGAACCGCGTCATGAGCCCTATGGCAAAGTGGCCGTTTTTCGCGATCCTTTCGGAAACCGCTGGGATTTGCTGGGTGATTGACCCCGCCCGCGGCTCCGCGCCGCATTGCCATTGCCCGCCCGACCGCTATCTTGGCCCTTGACTGAGCCTGAGCGATCCCATGCCCTACGAATGGACCACCCCGCCCCGCGCCACTCCGCAGCAGATGCGCCTTTGGCCGCATCAATCCCTGCCTGCGCGCGGTTTTGCGGCCTTCATGCTGGCCACTTTTACGCTGGCGATGATTCCGTTTTTTGCCATGCTCGGCACCGCCCTGCTCTGGGGGCTGCTGCCCTTCGTGCTTCTGGCCTTGGGGGCGGTCTATTGGGCCTTGCAACACAATCACCGCGCCCGCCAGATCGAAGAGGTGCTGACCCTCGACGACACCACGGCGCGGCTGGTGCACACCACCGCCAAGGGCGAGGTCAAGGATTGGGACTGTAACCGCTACTGGACCCAAGTGAAGAAATACGACGATGACGGCCCCGTGCCGCATTACGTCACCCTACGCGGCGAGGGCCGCGAGGTTGAGATCGGCGCCTTTCTCAGCGAAGAAGAGCGCATCGCGCTCTACGACGATCTGGCGCGTCATCTGCAAAACTGAAAAGGGCCAGACACTAAAAAGGGTCAGACCTTGCGGCCCAGCCCTCTGTTTTTCAACTCAAGCGCGGCTCAGCTCAGGCGGTCTTTAATGACCGGGCCCACTGAGCCGAAATCCATCTGGCCGGTATACCGCTCTTTCAACAGCCCCATGACCTTGCCCATGTCGCGGATCGAGGTCGCACCGACATCGGCCACGGCCTTATCCACGGCGGCGGCGGTTTCGGTGACGCTGAGCTGCCTTGGCAGGAATTCTTCGATCACCTCGACCTCTTCGCGCTCGCGCTCCGCAAGGTCCAGCCGTCCGCCCTCTTCATAGGCGCGCGCCGATTCCTGACGCTGTTTGGCCATTTTGCTGAGGATGCCCAGCACCTCGGCATCCGACACGCCCTCATCCTTGCCGTTGGCCCGGGCGGCGATGTCCTTGTCCTTGATCGCGGCATTGATCAGCCGCAGCGTCGAAAGCCGGTCCGCCGCCTTGTCTTTCATGGCCTGTTTCAAAGCATCCGAGATGCGCATCCGCAATGACATGGTGGTTTCCTGTGTTTCGCTAAATCCAAGGGTCGCAGCTTAGCGGCTCTCTGGCTGCGGAGCAATGGGGGGCGACCACAGGTAAACCCCTGTTCTGAAACGATATCTCATTTCCCTCCGCCTATTGACCCCGCGCCCGCGCGGGATTAGGTTGCCACCCGTTTACCCGCCCCTTTCTGCCCGGAGACTGCCCCATGTCCGCGCCCGCTCGCCCACGCCCAACCGCCTGCCTTGCCCTTGCGGATGGATCGATTTTCTACGGCATGGGGTTTGGCGCGACCGGCCAGACCGTGGCGGAGTTGTGCTTCAACACCGCGATGACCGGCTACCAAGAGATCATGACCGACCCGTCCTATGCGGGCCAGATCGTGACCTTCACCTTCCCGCATATCGGCAATGTCGGCACCAACCCCGAAGATGATGAGACCGGCGATCCGGTCGCCGCGGGCATGGTCGTCAAATGGATGCCCACTACGCCCAGCAGCTGGCGCAACATTCAGCCGCTGTCGGATTGGCTGGCATCGCGCGGCCGCATCGCCATCGGCGGTGTCGACACCCGCCGCCTGACCCGCGCAATTCGCCAGCAAGGTGCGCCGCACGCCGCCCTCGCCCACGACCCGGATGGCAACTTCGACATCGAAGCGCTGGTCGCCGCCGCGCGCGATTTTGCCGGGCTCGAAGGGATGGATCTGGCCAAGGACGTGACCTGCGCCCAGACCTATCGCTGGAATGAGATGCGGTGGGCATGGCCCGACGGCTACGCGCCACAGACCGAAGCCAAGCACAAGGTCGTCGCCGTGGACTATGGCGCGAAACGCAACATCCTGCGCTGCCTCGCCTCTGCGGGCTGCGATGTGACCGTTCTGCCCGCCACCGCGACCTATGAGGACATCATGGCCCATGAGCCCGATGGCGTCTTCCTCTCCAACGGTCCCGGCGATCCGGCGGCGACGGGCGCCTATGCCGTGCCGATGATCCGCGAGGTTCTGGACAAAACCGATCTGCCGGTCTTTGGCATTTGCCTTGGCCACCAGATGCTTGCGCTAGCGCTTGGGGCGACCACCGTTAAGATGAGCCACGGCCATCACGGCGCCAACCACCCGGTCAAGGATTACGACACCGGCAAGGTCGAGATTACCTCGATGAACCACGGTTTCGCTGTCGACGGGCAATCCCTGCCCGAGGGCGTGCGCGAGACGCATGTCTCGCTCTTTGACGGGTCGAACTGTGGCATCCGCGTCGATGGCCGCCCGATCTGGTCGGTCCAGCACCACCCCGAAGCCAGCCCCGGCCCGCAAGACAGCTACTACCTGTTCGAACGGTTTAGCGAGGCGATGGCTGAGCGCGGCGCGTAAAATTCTCTACATGCACTGATTGCACAGGCGACTTTTAACTCTCGATTAACGGTCGCCTGCCAGTCTCAATCCGGAACCTCGACGGGGCACGGAATGAGCAACCTTCGCCTGAAACTCTCAGCGCCGCGGATGGCCACCGCGCCCGCCCGCCGGATGCGGTTGGGCCAACATTTGATCGCCGCAGGGGTCATTGGCCCGCGCGATCTGCTGCACGGGCTTGACCTACAGCGCCGCATCGACGCCCCTCTTGGCGAAGTTCTGGCCACCGAAGGCTTGGTCGCCCCCGATGACATCGTCAAAGCGCTTGCCCGGCAGTATGGCGCCCAACCTGTCGACCTGTCCCGCAGCCCCTGCGATCAACGCCTTGCGGCTCGGATACCCGCGCGTCTCTGTCTGCAATACGGCGCCGTGCCATGGCTGGAACTTGGGGACCGGCTTTTCGTGGCCAGCGGTCGCCCCGGGGAATTTCCTCGGCTTTGCAAGGCTTTGGGGGAGCGTGGGAAAACCTTGGTGTTGGTCGTCGCCGACCCCCGGCAGGTGCGGACCCAGATCGGCAGGCTCTATGCCGCGGAACTGGCGGAACATGCCGTCACCCGCGTCACGGATGCGGAAAGCTGTCGGAACTGGGGCGTGCGCAGCTGGAAACGACGGTTTGCGCTGCGAGCTGTTTTGCTGTCGCTCTTTGCGCTACTGATGTTCTCCCCCTCCGCCGTTCTTATCCTCGCTCTCCTCTGTGGCGCGCTCACTCTGCTGCTAACCAGCGGGCTCAAAGCCGCGGCCCTTTGGGCCTCACTCACCCGGCCCAAGCCCCCACGGTCGCCGCCGAATGCCGCAGAGATTAAGGGATTTCGCCTGCCCCGTGTCTCGGTCCTCGTGCCCTTGCTGCATGAGGAAGAGATCGCGCAGGCGCTGATCGCGCGGCTTTCGCGGCTCACCTACCCGAAATCGCTGCTGGAGGTGGTTCTGGTCCTCGAAGCGAGCGATAAGCTCACCCGTGCGACCATCGCACGCACGCCCTTGCCGCCATGGATCAGCGTGATCGAAGTGCCCGATGCCGGCGCGCTCAAAACCAAACCCCGCGCCCTGAACTACGCACTCGATTTCTGCCGCGGCAGCATCATCGGCGTTTGGGATGCGGAGGATGCGCCGGAGCCCGACCAGATCGAACAGATTGTCACCCGCTTTCACAATGCACCCGAAAATACCGCTTGTTTGCAGGGGGTTCTGGATTTCTACAACGGCCGCGGCAATTGGATGGCCCGCTGTTTTTCGATCGAATATGCGACTTGGTGGCGGGTGGTCCTACCGGGCGTGGCCCGGCTGGGGCTGGTCGTCCCGCTGGGCGGCACCACGCTGTTTTTCCGGCGCGACATCCTCGAACGGATCGGGGCTTGGGACGCCCATAACGTGACCGAGGATGCCGATCTGGGCCTCCGGCTGGCGCGGCGCGGCTATGTGACCGAACTGATGCGCACCACCACTTATGAAGAGGCCAATTGCCGCCCCTGGCCTTGGGTGCGGCAACGATCCCGTTGGCTGAAGGGCTATCTCATCACCTGGGCGGTCCATATGCAAAGACCGCGCGCCCTGCTGAAAGACCTCGGCCCCCTGCGGTTCATCGGCGTACAGGCGATCTTTCTCGCCACGGTTTCGCAATTCGCCCTCGCGCCACTTCTCTGGTCGCTGTGGCTGAGTTTTTTCGGGCTGTATCACCCGGTCACGGACTGCCTTGCGCCACCCGTCCTGACGGCGATCTTCGCGCTGTTCATTATGGCGGAATTGCTGAACTTCTGCGCCGCCACCATCGCGGTCTCAAACCGGGGTCAACGGCATCTGCTGCCTTGGGTCATCACCTGCCCGCTCTACTTCGCATTAGGCGCCTTAGCCGCCGCCAAAGCACTGTTTGAGCTCTATCGCAGCCCACATTTCTGGGACAAAACTGCCCATGGTCACACCCTGCCGCGCTATGTGAAACCGCGCAAAAGGCTCAAAAATCATCCTCGCGCCGGGCCGCTTCCTGCTTCAACCGGGTCATGAAAGCGACGGAGATATGCGTGCGCAGCGCCTCATCCGCGCCATCCTCATCCCGGGCTTCGATCATCTCCACGATGCGGTTATGTTCGGCCTGCGCAATCTCCCCCCGCCCCTCCACCGCGAGCGATGAGGTCGCCATCAGGGCCATGGAGCGATGCACAAGGTCAAGCTGCTGCACCAAATAGCGGTTGTGCGACGCCAGATGGATCTGCTTGTGAAACCGTTTGTTCGCCCGTGCCAGCGCATTGGGATTGCCCGCCAGCGCATTGTCGGCATCCACCATCTCACGCAGCACGCGCACCTCTTCGGCGGTGGCATGGCGCGCGGCCAGACGCGCGGCCAGCCCCTCCAGCTCGCCCCGGACGACGTAAAGCTCGGCCATCTGGTTGTGATCCAGCGAGGCCACGATCAGGCTACGCCCGTCCCGCATGAGCAGAGACTGCGTCTCAAGCCGTTGTAATGCCTCACGGATCGGCGTGCGCGAGACGCCGAAACGCTCGGCCAATTCGCTTTCCACCAAGCGGTCACCGGGGCGATAGGTGCCAATGTCGATGGCCTCCAGAATCATCGAATAGGCGTCGGTCGGGCCGGTCTTGGGGTCGGGCATCAGCTATCAGTCCTTGAAAGTTGCGCCACCTTACTCACCGCGACCATTTGCGCAACCCGGCAGGGCTTGCGCGGCTGCGCGTCTCGGCCTACCTCTGCGCCATGCCGCGCGATGCTTTTTCTCATGTCACCACCTGGGTCTTCGACCTCGACCAAACGCTTTACCCGCCCGAGGCGCGGCTTTTCGACCTGATCGAAGCCCGTATGGTCGATTGGGTGATGCGCGCGATCAAGGTCGACCGCGCCGAGGCCAACCACCTGCGCCAGCATTATTGGCAGACCTATGGCACCACGCTGGCCGGCTTGATGCGCGAACACGGCGTCGACCCCGGCCCCTACCTGACCGAGGTGCACGACATCCCGATGGATCGGCTCACCCCCGACCCGCTGCTCGCTCAGGCCATTCGCGTGCTGCCGGGGCGGCGGATCGTCTACACCAACGGCTGCGCGCCTTACGCCGAACGGGTGCTTGAGGCCCGCGGCCTTTCGGGGCTTTTCGACGCGGTCTATGGTGTCGAACACGCCGATTTCCTGCCCAAACCCGAAGCCGCCGCCTATGACAAGGTCTTTGGCATCGACGGGTTCCAGACCGCATCCGCCGCCATGTTCGAGGATGATCCGCGCAACCTCGCCGCGCCCCACGCTTTGGGGATGCGCACGGTGCATGTGGCCCCGGAACGTGGCGAAGGCGATCACATCCACTACCATACGCAAGACCTTTGCGAATTCTTAACACGGGTGGCGGGCTGATGACCTTCGATTGCGATATCCTGATTTCCGGCGGCGGCATCGCCGGGCTGACCGCGGCGGCTGCCTTTGGCGCGGCGGGCTTCGATGTGATCTGCGTCGACCCCACCCCGCCCGTCACCGATGGCGCCGCCAAGGGGGCCGACATGCGCTCCACCGCGCTGCTGCAACCGGCGCGGCGCCTGCTGGAGGACGCGGGTCTTTGGGACCGTCTTGCCCCCCATGCCGCCGCGCTGCAAATCATGCGGATCGTCGATGCGGGCGGCGAAGACCCGACGCCGCGGGTCACGCGCGAGTTCGACGCCGCCGATATCTCAGATGCACCCTTCGGCTGGAACTTCCCAAATTGGCTGCTGCGCCGTGAACTTCTCACCCGCCTAAACGAGCTGCCCAACGTCGATTTTCGCCCCGGCACCGGCACCACGACACTTTTCACCCGGCAAAGCGAGGCCCGCGTGGGCCTGAGCGACGGCAGCCGGATCAGAACACGCTTGGTGATCGCCGCCGACGGACGCAACAGCCCGATGCGCGAGGCCGCCGGGATCGAGGTCACCACCCGCCGCTACGGGCAAAAGGCGCTGGCCTTCTGCGTGACCCACCCGATCCCGCATGAAAATGTCTCGACCGAGGTACACCGCTCGGGCGGGCCCTTCACCCTCGTACCCCTGCCGGATCGCGACGGGATGCCCTGTTCCGCCGTGGTCTGGATGGACGATGGGCCCGCAACCCAAGCCCGCGCCACGCTCGATCCCGCCGCCTTTGAGGCCGAGGCGACCGCCCGGTCGGCCAATCTCTTCGGCCCGCTCACCCTCGCCAGCCCCCGTGCCCTCTGGCCCATCATCAGCCAAGAGGCCAAACGTCTTTCTGCCGAACGGCTGGCTCTCGTGGCGGAAGCCGCCCATGTGCTGCCCCCCATCGGGGCACAGGGGTTGAACATGTCGCTGACCGATATGGCGACTCTGCTGGAGCTCGCCCGCGCCGCGCCCGAACGCCTCGGCGATGCCGAGATGCTGGAGGCCTATCACAAGGCCCGCCACGCCGATATCGCGCTCAGGGTCCGGGGCATCGACCTGCTGAACCGCGCCAGCCAAGCCAGCAGCCCGCTCGCCCGAGACGCGCGCGCGGCGGGGCTCAACGCGCTCTACGCCCTGCCCCCGGTGCGTAAGATGTTGATGCAAATGGGGCTTGGCCTGCGCCGCTGACCGCGGCGCAGAGGGTCTTACAGAACCTCGTCCAACACCGCTGTCAGCCGAGCCACGGTCGCGTCGACGTCATAGAGCTTGTCCAATCCGAACAGCCCCAGACGGAAGGTTCGGAAATCATCCGGCTCCCCCACCTGCAACGGCACCCCGGCGGCGATCTGCATGCCATGGGCGGCGAAAGCCTTGCCGTTTTGCACATCGGGATCAGCAGTATAGCACACGACCACCCCCGGCGCGGCGAACCCCTCTCCGGCGACGGATGTCACACCGCGGTCGGCCAAGGCCTGACGCACCGCTTCGCCCAAACGCCACTGCGCCTCTTTCAGCCGGTCGAACCCATAGTCCCGCGTCTCTTTCACCGTATCGCGGAAAACGCGCAGCGCGTCCGTCGGCATGGTGGCGTGATAGGCATGACCGCCCGCCTCATATGCCTTCATGATGTCGCGCCATTTGCGCAGGTCGATGGCAAAACTGTCCGACGTGGTCTCATTCAGCCGCGCCTCGGCACGCGCCGACATCATCACCAAACCGGCCGAGGGCGAGGCGCTCCACCCCTTCTGCGGGGCCGAGATCAGCACATCGACCCCAAGCGCCTTCATATCCACCCAGACACAGCCCGAGGCGATGCAATCCAACACCATCAGCGCGCCCACCTCATGGGCCGCCGTGGCCATTTCCTTGATATAGTCATCCGGCAGGATCATGCCCGAGCTTGTCTCCACATGCGGGGCGAACACCACCTGTGGCTTCTGCGTGCGGATCGCGGCGGTGACCTCGTCGATCGGGGCGGGCGCGAAGGGCGCGGGGCTGGCATTGCCCTGCATCCGCGCCTTCATCACCTCGGCACTATTGGTCAGATCGGCACTCTCGATGATCTGGCTCCAGCGGTAAGAAAACCAGCCGTTGCGCACCACCAGCACATCCTGCCCCCGCGCGAACTGCCGCGCCACGGCCTCCATCGCATAGGTGCCGCCACCGGGCACCAGCGCCACGGCATCGGCGTTATAGACCTCACCCAGCCAGGTCGAGAGGTCGCGCATGACCTGCTGAAACTCCGCCGACATGTGGTTGAGCGATCGGTCGGTAAAGACCACGCTGAATTCATCAAGCCCCGAAGGGTCTACCGTGTCGAGCAATGCCATTGTTCTTCCTCCATCATTCGAAGCAAAGGCATATGGCCCGCCACGGCAAAAGGCAAATACGGCTAGAGCGGCCCCGGCAGGCGCTCTTCGCTCAACAGCACATTGGCCTCCACCTCGCCCGCGCCGGGCAGGGTCATGATCCGCCGCCTGAGAACACGTTCGAAATCCGGCAGGTCTCGCGCCACGACCCGCAGACGATAGTCGAACAGCCCCAAAACATGCTCCACCGTCTGCACCTCGGGAATGGCCGAAACCGCCCGCTCGAAATCCTCCAAGCTGACCCGCCCGCGCGTGGCCAGCTTGATCCCCAGAAACACCGTAACGCCAAAGCCCAAAGCCTCGGCATTCAAGCGCAACCGCCGCCCGGCAATCGCGCCGCCCTCCTCCAGCCGTTTGATCCGCCGCCATGTCGCAGGCTGCGACAGGCCCAAACGGCGCCCCAAGGCACTGGCACTTTGATTGGCGTCCCGCGCCAGCGCCCGCAGCAAGGCGCGGTCAATATCATCAAGATCGATCACAGCGGCAGCCCCTCCTGCGTCTTGATCCGCGCGACATGCATCAGCGCCTCGATCTCGGCGATATGCGGCAGGGTCAGGATGCGACTGCGGTAAATCTGCTGATAATGTCCCATGTCCCGCGCAATGATCGACAGCCGCAGATCGACCCGCCCCAAAAAGGTCTGCAACTCGATCACCTCAGGCACCTGTCGCGCCTCGGCCATGAAAACATCAAAAGCATTCGCCTGCGTCTTGTCCAAGGTCACCCGCAAGGACACCTCCAAAGCATAGCCAAGCGCCGCCCAATCAATCACCACCCCGCTGCCCTGCACGATCCCCTGATCTTGGACCCGCGCAATCCGCCGCGCCGCTTTGCCGGAGGTGATATTGCACCGCTCCGCCAACTCCCCGGGGCTGAGACTCGGCTCCGCCTGCCAATAGCGCAGAATACGGCGATCCAGATCATCAAGCATGATTTTTCCGTTTTATAGCGATACCACGAATAACTATCTTCATCCTTTCACAAATACCTCTGCGATGACAATGGCCACTAAGCACAACTTCGCTATGGTGAGACCCAGAAAGAGACAAACCAAAGGACAAGATCATGCGCGTTTACTACGACCGCGACTGCGACGTGAACCTCATCAAGGACAAGAAGGTGGCGATCCTCGGCTACGGCTCCCAAGGCCACGCCCACGCGCTGAACCTGCGCGATTCGGGTGCCAAGAACCTCGTCGTGGCCCTGCGCGAAGGCTCCGCGTCCGCCGCCAAAGCCGAGGGCGAAGGCCTCAAGGTCATGGGCATCGCCGAAGCCGCCGCTTGGGCCGACCTGATCATGTTCACCATGCCCGATGAACTTCAGGCCGAAACTTACAAGAAATACGTGCATGACAACATCCGCGAGGGTGCCGCCATTGCCTTTGCCCACGGTCTGAACGTCCACTTCGGCCTGATTGAGCCGAAAGAAGGCGTGGACGTGATCATGATGGCCCCCAAAGGCCCCGGCCACACCGTGCGCGGCGAATACACCAAAGGCGGCGGCGTGCCCTGCCTTGTGGCCGTCGACAAAGACGCCTCCGGCAAGGCGCTGGAAATCGGCCTCTCCTATTGCTCCGCCATCGGCGGCGGCCGCTCCGGCATCATCGAGACCAACTTCCGCGAGGAATGCGAGACCGACCTCTTCGGCGAACAGGCCGTGCTCTGCGGTGGTCTGGTCGAACTGATCCGCATGGGCTTCGAGACACTGGTCGAGGCGGGCTACGCCCCCGAGATGGCCTATTTCGAATGCCTGCACGAGGTGAAGCTGATCGTGGACCTGATCTACGAAGGCGGCATCGCCAACATGAACTACTCGATCTCGAACACCGCGGAATACGGCGAATATGTCTCCGGCCCCCGCATTCTGCCCTACGACGAGACCAAGAAGCGCATGAAAGACGTGCTGACCGACATCCAGAACGGCAAATTCGTGCGTGACTTCATGCAGGAAAACGCTGTGGGCCAGCCTTCGTTCAAAGCGACCCGTCGCATCAACGACGAGCACCGCATCGAACAGGTCGGCGAGAAGCTGCGTGAGATGATGCCGTGGATTTCCGCAGGCAAGATGGTGGACAAGGCCAAGAACTGAGCCAAATCTCCCCAAAGATAAGACGACATCGACCCCGGCCTCGCGCCGGGGTCTTTGCCTTTACGCCGGAGCCCCGATGAACACCACGCCTCAAATCACGCTGACAAGCTGGCTGCTGATCGCCCTTTTGGGGTTTGTTTGGGGGGGCACCTTTCTTTTTACCGAAGTGGCGCTCACCGGGATCACGCCCTTCTGGCTCGCCGCCTCGCGGATCGGGTTGGCGGCGGTGGTGATGCTGGCGCTCTGGGCCCTGCGGGGGTTCGCGCTTTTCACCGCGCGCCCCTCGGCCTCCGACATCCTCGTGCTGGTGACGATCGGCATCATCAGCTCGGCCCTGCCCTTTTCGCTGCTGGCATGGGGGCAGCAATATGTGACCTCGGGCTTTGCCGGGGTGACCATGGCTTCTGTCGCACTGATCGTCCTACCCATGGCCCATTTCCTGCTGCCGGGAGAGCGCATGACCCCGTGCAAAGTCGGCGGCTTCGTCATCGGTTTTGTCGGTGTCGTCGTGTTGATCGGCGGGCAAGCCTTTGAAAGCACTGGCGCTGCGATGGAAACGGCGGGGCGGATGGCCTGCGTCGCCGCGGCCTCTTGCTATGCGGTCAGCTCGATCCTCATGCGCCGGCTGCCTTCTGTGGATCCGATTGGGCTGGGGACGGTGCTGATGCTGATCGGCGCCGCGGTGATGCTGCCCGCAGCCTTCCTCAGCGAGGGTCCGCCGCCCCTGCCCACGCCCAAGATACTGGCCGTGCTGGCCTTTCTCGGCCTCATCCCCACCGCAGGCGCGGCGTTTTTGCGGGTCTATGTGGTGCGCACCGCGGGGCCGGTCTTCATGTCACTGGTGAACTACCAAGTGCCGGTCTGGTCGGTCCTTCTGGGTGCGCTGGTCCTGTCAGAGCCGCTGCCAATGTCGCTGCTTTACGCGATGGCGCTGATCCTTGCGGGGGTCGGGCTCAGCCAATACGGCGCGCTGAAACGGTTGTTCCAGCGCGGGTAGAACAGCTTAGCTGCCCACCGCCGTATTCACCGCTTCGACCACGCTATCGACCGCACGCTCCATCAGTGCCGCGTCCTCATGTTCGGCCATGACGCGCACCAAGGGTTCCGTGCCCGATTTGCGGATCAACAGCCGCCCACCCTGCGCCAGATCGGCTTCGGCCTGCGCGATGGCGGCTTTGACCTGCGCGTCTTCCAGCGGGGTCTGCCCGGCGGAGAAGCGCACGTTTTTCAGCAGCTGCGGCACCGGGTCGAATTGGTAGAGCAGTTCCGAAGCAGGTTTGCCCGAGCGGACCATCTCGGCCAGAAACTGCATTCCAGCCATCAGCCCGTCGCCCGTGGTCGCATAGTCGGTCATCACGATATGGCCCGACTGCTCCCCCCCGAGGTTAAAGCCTCCTTCGCGCATCCGCTCCACCACATAGCGGTCGCCGACTCCGGTCCGCTCCAGCCGCACACCACGGTCGTTCAGGAAACGCTCCAGCCCCAGATTGCTCATCACCGTGGCGACAAGCGCCTTGCCCGCAAGACGCTCCTCCTCGGCCCAACGCGCGGCCATCAGCGCCATGAACTGATCGCCGTCGCCGATGCGGCCATTCTGATCAATCAGGATCACCCGGTCAGCGTCGCCGTCAAGGCAGATGCCCACGTCGGCGCCATTGGCCACCACAGCCTCAGCCGCCGATTGCGGCTGGGTGGAACCGCAGCCGTCGTTGATGTTGAACCCGTTCGGGTCCACGCCCACGGGGATCACATTCGCGCCCAATTCCCACAGCGCCATCGGCGCCACATGGTAGGCCGCGCCATGGGCGCAGTCGATCACCACCTTGAGCCCATCAAGACGCATCTGCCGCGGGAAAGAGGATTTCACCCGTTCGATATAGCGAAAGCGGCTGTCGTCGATCCGCTTAGCCCGGCCAATCTGATCCGGTGCCGATGGCTCGACCCCTTCGGCAACCAGCGCTTCGATTTCCTGCTCGACCTGATCGGAGAGTTTGAACCCATCCGGGCCGAAGAACTTGATGCCATTGTCGCTGGCCGGGTTGTGACTGGCTGAGATCATCACCCCCAGATCGGCCCGCATGGAGCGCGTCAAAAGCCCCACCGCCGGTGTCGGCACCGGCCCCAGCAGCAACACGTTCATGCCGGTGCTGGTGAGGCCCGCAGTCAGCGCGTTCTCGAACATATAGCCCGACAGCCGCGTGTCTTTGCCGATAACCACACGGTGCACGCCGCGTTTCTCACGCCGGAAATAGCGCCCGACGGCGGCACCGATGCGCAGCGCCATGTCGGCGGACATGGGGTGAATATTGGCGGTGCCGCGCACGCCGTCTGTACCAAAGAGCTTTGTCATATCTCTTTTCCTGCCAATGCCGAACGATAAAGTAAAATGGATTGAATGGTTTGCGCCACATCGTGGACGCGCAAGACATGGACCCCGTGGTTCAGTGCCGCCAGGGCCACCGCGATAGAGCCGGGCGCGCGATCTTCCCCCGCCGCGCCGCCGCCGATCGTGCCGATGAAACGTTTACGCGACGCACCGAGCAAGATCGGCACCCCGAGGCTGTGGAACAGGCTCAGCCGCGCGAGCAGCGCAAGGTTGTGCTCCAGCGTCTTGCCAAAGCCGATGCCCGGATCGGCGATGATATTTGCGCGCGGGATGCCCTGCGCCTCAAGCGCCGCGATCCGCTCGACCAGATAGTCATAGACGTCGAGCAGCACGTCATCATAGCGCGGGTCGCGCTGCATCGTGGCCGGGTCGCCTTGGGCGTGCATCACACAGACCGGCAGCCCCCGCGCCGCGCAGAAGGGCGCAAGCGCCGGGTCGAAGGTCAGCCCTGCCACGTCATTGACCAGATCCGCCCCCGCCGCCACGGCGGCTTCGGCCACGGCAGCTTTGCGGGTGTCGATGCTGATCGCCCCTTCCCCGGCCGCCCGCAGCCCTTCGATCACCGGCCGGACACGCGCGATTTCTTCCTCCTCCGGCACGGTCTCCGCGCCCGGGCGGGTGGATTCCCCGCCGATGTCGAGCATATCGACCCCCGCCGCCCGCATCGCCACCCCCGCGGCGACCGCGACCTGCGGGTCGACATGGCGGCCCCCGTCGGAGAAACTGTCAGGCGTGGCATTGAGGATGCCCATCACGCGGGGGCGGTCGAAACTTAACCCCGCGATGGCCGGGCGCGGCGCGGTTAGGGCATCGCGCGCGGCGGAGGGGAGCGCATCTGCCGGGATCACGCGCGGCGCCTGCCCCCGCGACAGGACTTCAACATGGGTGAACCAGCCCCAACCGCCCGCGAGGGTCAGCGCGCCTTCGGGCCGTGCGGGGCCGATCTGAACCAAGGGGCGATGGTACTCGGTCATCAAACGATCTCCGCGCTGTCGACGTCAATCAGGCGCATAGGCAGCGCCGTGCCCTCGGGCCGCTCCGCGCCAATCAGCACCAATTCGCAGGCCGATGAACTCTCCGCGAACCATGCGGCCAAGGCGGGTGCCGCGCTTGGCGGGGCGGCGGGGCCGTCCACTGCGTCGAGCACGATCCGCGCAGGCGCCCAGATGCTGATCTGGCCGTTTTTCGTCGCCCAATCCAACTCCGTCCGGCTGCCGACCACCGCGCCGCGCGGATCGCGGGTTGAAAGCATCCAAGCGTTCTGTTCGATGGCTAAGAGGTCAATGTGGCGCTGCGCTTTCTCATCCTCGGCCTGTGGCAAAGGGGTGTCGGGGGGGCCGACACAGAGGATTACCGGCTCCGCCGCCCCTTCCAATTGATCCAGCCATTCCGCCAAACGCGTCGAGGCAATCGCCGCATTGGAGAGGTATACCACGCGCGGCTGCGGGGACTTTTGGGCTGCGTCATGCGCTGCCGCCTCCTCCCGCGCGCGGACGATCTCGACGCCAAGCGCACCGGGGCCCCGGTCGAGCTTTTCGATCCGCACGAAAACCCGCATCGCTTGCGGCTCGATCAGAATACGGTCGGCCACCCGTTCGGCCAGCGTTTCCAAAAGGTTGAGCCGTTCGGCGGCAAGCTCGGCGGCGATGGCTTCGGTCACGCGGTCGTAGGACAGGATACGGTCGACATCGTCGTCCACCACACCCGTCAGGGGGGCCACCTCGACCACCACGTTGAAACAGACCCGCTGGGTGACGTCCCGCTCGGCCTGAAAGGCACCGATCTCAACCTCGACGATATGATCGCGCAGGGAGATACGATCACGCGGCTCGGGGCCGGCCATCGTCTCTGCCCGCTCGGAAGGGTGGGCAAAGGCAAGTCGAATTTCGTCGTCGGACATCGGCAGCGCCTATCGGATCAGGGTAACGGGCCCCGTCGGGGGCGCTTCGTTGCACATTTAGCAGGCCCACCGGCGGCAGGCCAGCACCCGAAGGCACATCCCGGACCTTAGTTCGAAGCGGTCTTCCATGTGTGGCGATAGAAAAGATGCTGCCCGATCCGCGCGGTCTTGGTATAGACCCGCGCCCAGTTGGGGTTCACTGCGGTGGTGTGGTAGTGGGTCGCGCCATTGGTCAGCTTCGGCGCGCTGCCGTCGATGATCGCACGCGCGACTTTTGAGACACGGGCAAAGGCACGCGGCTCATTGATGACCTCTTTGTGGCCGTCGCAGGTGTAGGTGAACTGGCACTGATACTTGCGCCCCGTCCCTTGATTGATCACGCCACAGAGCGTGCCGGGGAAACGGGCGGATTTCACCCGGTTCATGATCACTTCGGCCACGGCGAACTGGCCTTTGACCGTCTCACCGCGCGCCTCGAAGTAAAGCGCTTCGGCAAGGCACTGCAATTCGGCGTTGCCTTCGGCCTTGGGCTGGCTGTCGATCCAAGCCGTGGAGAATTTCACATCTGTCTCGCTGGCCGACACGGGCTGTGCGACCATCTCCTGAAGCCGCGCCGCACCGGCGGACTTCAGACCTTGAATTTCAATCTGCGCAAGATCGCTCGCACTTTCAGAGCTGGCCTGAACCGCCAGCGGGCTGCTGCACAGCGCCACGGAAAGAGCAAAAGAGATCGACCGGATAAAACGCATTATGCGCCTCGCATCATTGTTAGGGCTGCGGGGCGGATAGCCAAAAGGTTCCCGGCGGTAAACCCAATCAGACGTTATGTGCAGAAACTCGCCGAATTATGGTATAAATTGGGCTGGCGCCCGCCGCCCCTACCCGATCTTGTGGGCAATGGCGAGCTGGGCGGCGGCCAAACGTGCAACTGGCACGCGAAATGGCGAACAGGAAACATAATCGAACCCCGATTCGCGACAAAAGGCAATGGATTCGGGGTTGCCGCCATGCTCCCCACAGATGGAAAGGGTGATTCCGGGCTGCGCCCTGCGCCCTCTTTCCGCCCCGAGTTGCAGCAATTCGCCGACCCCATCGGTGTCGAGCACATGGAACGGATCCTCCGGGTAGACCCCCTGTTGCACGTAGTTCGACATGAAGCGCCCCGCATCGTCGCGCGAGAGTCCGTAGGTCATCTGCGTCAGGTCGTTGGTCCCGAAGCTGAGGAAGGCGCAATGCGGCGCGATATCATCGGCGCGCAGGCAGGCGCGCGGGGTCTCCACCATGACCCCAAGGCGGTAGGTAAAGCTCGCGTCACGCTCGCTGCGCACTGCGGCGGCCACGGCATCAACGCTGGCTTTGACCAGTTCCACCTCGCGCCGGGCGCTGACCAGCGGGATCATGATCTCGGGCACCACCGGCTCGCCATCGCGGCTGGCCTCAATCGTGGCCTCGAAAATGGCGCGGGCCTGCATCTCGTAGATCTCGGGCACCGTGACCCCTAAGCGCACGCCGCGCAGGCCCAGCATCGGGTTATACTCCGTCATCGCCGCCACACGCCGCGTCACGTCGGACATCTGAAGGCCAAGCGCCTCGGCCAATTCGCGCTGCCCGGCTTTGTCGGAGGGCAGGAACTCATGCAGCGGCGGGTCGAACAGGCGGATGCAGACCGGCTGACCCTGCATGATGCGGAAAAGCTGGGTAAAATCCTCGCGCTGCATGGGCAGCAGACGTTCCAGCACCGCGCGGCGGTCTTCGCCGCTTTCGGCAAAGATCATCTCGCGCATCACGGTGAGGCGGCCCGGCTCGAAGAACATATGCTCGGTCCGGCACAGGCCGATGCCATGGGCATTGAAGTTGCGCGCGGTCTGCGCATCGGTCGGCGTGTCGGCATTGGCGCGGATGCCGATGTCGGCCACATCCTCCGCCCAGCCCATCAGCCGGTTAAAGGTATCGTCAAGCGCGGCCTCCTGCATCTTGGCCACCCCCGCCAGCACCTGCCCGGTGGAGCCATCGACAGTGACCTGATCGCCTTCGACAAAGACCCGCCCGTCGGGGGCAATGATCTGCCGTTGGGTCACCACAAAGCGCATGTTCGAGGCACCAACCACGCAAGGCAGCCCCATGCCGCGCCCGATCACCGCCGCATGGCTGGTGATGCCGCCGCGTTCGGTCAGCACGGCGGCGGCGGCATGCATGCCGCGAATATCCTCGGGCGACGTCTCACGCCGGACGAGGATGCAAGGCTCACCGCGTGCAGCACTTGCCTGCGCGTCGCTGGCGGAAAAGACGATCCGCCCGGTGGCCGCGCCGGGGCTGGCGGCGATGCCGCGCCCGATCACGTCCCGCTTGGCACTTGGGTCGACTTGGCGGTGCAGCAGTTCCGACAGCGTGCGCGGCTGCACCCGCATGAGCGCTTCCTCGCGGCTGATGATCCCCTCATCGGCCAGCGCCACGGCGATGCGCACGGCAGCCCGAGAGGAACGCGCAACCTTCACACCGTCCAAGATATGCAGCTTGCCCTGATCGATCACAAACTCGACCTGCATCTCGGCCCGCAGCCTCTTGCGCATCAGCGCCGCGTGATCCTTCAACTCGGCAAAGGCTTCGGGCACCAATTCTTCAAGCGATGGCCCGCGCGGATCACGGGTGAGATACATCGCCGCCGCATCGCCTTCGAGCGCATCGCGCCCTTGGCTTTGGCTGAGGTATCGCCCGGTGATCTGCGGCAGGCCGGTATCGCTATCGACCAGTTGCAACACGCCCGAACCGCACTGCCCCTGCCCCACGCCAAAGGCCATTTCCTGAACCACCAGCCCCAGCCCCGCATCCGCAGGCGCGCCCTTAGCCTGCCGGAGCAGCCGCGCCGAGGTGCCGTTCCACGCCCGCGCCATGGAGCGCAGCACAGCAGCAAGCTGGGTCGCCGGGTCTTGGGGAAAACGCTCTTCGGTCTCGGCCTCATAGGCGCGTAGTGATTCCATCAGCGCCGCGCGACCATCGCCGTTCACCTCGTCGAACATATCGGGATCCAGCCGCGCGACATTGACCGCATAGGACTGCACGAAACGCGAATAAAGCGCCGCCGCCGGCCCTTCGCCGATGGTGCCAGCATAGCTTTCAAACAGCGCGTCGTTGATCCCGATGTTCAGCACCGCCCCCGGCCCGCCCCAATCGGGGTCTTGGCTGGAGGGTCGCACGCAAAGCAGCGCACCCTTGGGAAACTGATCGACCACCGCTTGCACGTCGGGCATCTGGCCCCGCGCGATCTGCTGCACCGCGTCAAAGGACAGCGCAATGGTGCGCGGCACCGGCAGGTCGAGCCGCACGAGACGTTGCAAACATTTGGCCCGCCCGCCGTGGGTGGTATTGGCAATCGGCGCGGTGGGGGTCACCAGCGTGGTATGGGGATCGTTCTGCACTGCAGCACCTTAATCGTTCCGATGCAGCATAGGGGTTGAGGCAGAAGGGGCAAGGGATCTCGCCCCCTCTGGGGTCAGCCGTCCAGTTTGGTCAAGTCCGCCACGGCGCTACAGATCGTGCGGATGCGGCTCAGCAGATTAAGCCGGTTGCGCCGCACCGTGGGGTTCTCGGCGTTGACCTGTACCGCCTCAAAGAAGGCATCGATCGGCCCGCGCAATTCCGCCATGGCCGCCATCGCGGTCGAGAAATCCTGCGCCGCCATTGCCGGGGTGATCTTGGCCTCTGCCTTGTCGAGTGCGGCGAAGAGGTCTTTTTCGGCCTCCGTCTCGGCAAACTTCGGATCGGCGCCAAAGGAGTATTCCACGCCATCGGCCTCTTCGGCTTGGCTGAGGATGTTGTTGGCTCGTTTGAAGCCTTGGATCAGGTTTTCGCCATCGTCGGTTTTGAGCGTGTCCGACAAGGCGCGGGCGCGTTTTACCAAGAGGGTCAGGTCGTCGCTGCCGTCCATGGCGATGCAGGCGTCGATGACGTCGTGACGGATGCCTTGGTCGCGGAGGTAGACTTTGAGGCGGTCGTGGATGAAGCCCAGAATGTCGGCAGTGTCAGCCCGGCCCGCGTCACGGTCGCCGACGATCTCGGCGCTTTGGCCCAGTACGTCGTTCAGTGACAGCGACACATCATTCTCCACCAAAATCCGGATCACGCCCAAGGCCGCCCGGCGCAGCGCGAAGGGGTCCTTGCTACCGGTCGGCTTCTCGTCGATGGCCCAAAAGCCGGTAAGCTTGTCGATCTTCTCGGCCAGCGCCACGGCGATGGAGATCGGCGCGGTCGGCACGTCGTCGGACGGCCCCAACGGCGCGTAGTGGTCCTTGGCCGCATCGGCCACGGCATCCGACATCCCCGCCTTGCGCGCGTAGTAGCTGCCCATTAGGCCCTGCAACTCGGGGAATTCGTAGACCATCTCGGAGCTGAGGTCGGCCTTGGCGACGCGGGCGGCCTTCTCGGCCTCGTCAGCGTCAGCACCTACCAGCGGCGCCAATTCGCGCGAGAGCGTCGCCATGCGGTCGATCAACTCGGCCTGCGTGCCGAGTTTGTTGTGGAAGGTCACGTTTTCCAGCGCTTTGACCCAAGTCTCCATCCCGCCCCCGGCGGTGACGGTGCGCAGGTCGTTGTCCCAGAAGAATTTCGCATCCGAGAGCCGCGCGCCCAACACCTTCTCGTTCCCGGCAAGGATCGTGGCGCCCTCGTCGGCGGTGGTGCGGTTGGCGACGGTGATGAACCGCTCGATCTGCCCCGACTTCGGGTTGCGGACCGAGAAGAACTTCTGATGCTCTTTCATCGAGGTTTGCAGCACCTCTGGCGGCAGGCCAAGGAAATCCTCGCCGATCCGGCCCATCAGCACGACGGGGTATTCGACCAGTCCCGCGACCTCGGCCAGAAGCCCTGCGTCCTCAACGACTTCGAGCCCGGCGGCGAAGGCCATGTTGGTGGCGTCATGCCAGATCGTATTGGCGCGCGCGGCGGGGTTGAGCACGACGAAGGCGCGGCTGAGCTTGTCCTGATAATCCTCGAAGCCCGCGACTTCGATCTCGGCGGGGGCGAGGAAACGGTGCCCGCGCGTGGTGTTCCCGGCGGTGATCCCGTCGATGGTCAGCGGCACCACCTCGGCCCCGGCCTCGTCGCTGATCACGCAGAGGATGGAATGCAGCGGGCGGACCCATTTCAGGCTACCACTGCCCCACCGCATGGACTTGGGCCAGGGGAAGTTGCGGATGGTCTGTTCCAGCACCTCGGCCACGATCTCGGCGGCGGGGCGGCCCGGTTTCTCGATCTTGGCAAAAAGCACTTTGCCCTTGGGTGTCTCGCGTTCCTCAAGCTGGTCGCGCGTCAGACCCGCGCCGCGCAAAAAGCCTTCGATGGCTTTCTCGGGCGCGTCCGCCTTGGGGCCCTTGCGCTCTTCCACCTGTCGGGGGCTGGCGGCGAGCATGTCGCCAAGCGCCAGCGTCAGGCGGCGCGGGGTGGTGAAGACGGCGGCGGAGCCATAGGTCAGACCGGCCTCGACCAAACCATTGGTCACTAGCTTTTGCAGGTCTTCGCCCGCGCGTTTCTGCATCCGCGCGGGAATTTCTTCGGAAAAAAGTTCAATCAGCAGATCTGGCACGGGGGGCCCCCAATTCTTGCCGCGACGGCGGCGTCTCATCGGGCGCTTGGATAACGAGTGCTAGGCGGAGGGTCTAGCCCCCCGCCCCGCGTTTAATCCAACAAGGTGCGGATATCCGGGTCGGAGAATTTCGGCACCACGCGGTAGCCCGCCTCGACGAAGTTATAGACCGCGAAACCGATCAGCCCCAGCCCGGCCCCGCCCAGAAGGAAGCGCCCAAAGGCCATGCCGCGCAGGTCTTGCAACGCCTCGCCCAGACCGCCCGCCTGTTCGGGGTTGGCCGTGAGCGCCGCATAGCCCAGCGAAAAGGCGACGAGCGCGAGAATGCCGCCATAGATGACAAGGCCGATTTTCACGATGGGGTCGATGCTTTCGGTGAAATGGGTGCGGGCCAGATGGCCCTTATACTTCCCGCTCAGCCCTTTGTAGGCGTAGTAAATCCCTGCGCCCAGCAGGATCAACGCCCCCGCGGCCACGATATAGCGCCCGGCGGGCATGGCCATCAGCTTTTGCGTCCAGTCCTGCGCGGAACTGCCGCCGGAGTTCTTGCCGCTCAGCGCCAGAGCGAGAACCGAGACGCCGATACCGCCGTGGATCAGCCCGGTCGTGATCTGCCCCAGCCGCGCGATCAGCCCCTTGGCGTCGGTGCCGTGGTCTTCGACATCCTTCACACCCGCGGCCACACGCCAGACCAGATAGGCCAGCAGCCCGATGCCGATGGCAAATAGCGCGGGGATGCCATAGGGCTCATCCCGCAGTGCCGCGAGGGCGTCTTTCGTACCCGAGGCTTGGGTGCGTTTCAGGGCGGCCAAAAGCGCCAGCCCCCCGATGATCGTATAGATCACCCCGCGCGCGCCATAGCCTGCGCGCATCACCCATTTCAGCCCCTCATGTGTTTTCTCTGACATTTTCGCCCCCGTTCTATGTGGGGACAAGCGTTCGGCAGCGTCAAAAGGTTCCGCCGAAAGGGTCCGCGCGCGGGGATAAGATCAGTCGGCGGGGCGTTCCGGGCAGGCCTCGCCCACCACGGTGCCGTCATAGGACTTCTCACCACAGTCGTTCAGCTCATGCCAGATATAGCCGCGCCCGTCGTCGGTCAGTGCCACGATCCGGTCGACGCCGTAGTGCACGTTTTTGCCGCCGAGGAAGGTCAGCGCGCTGCCCGCCTCGATCTCAGCCGCGATGGCGGGGGCGTCGAAACAATCGAACCAGCCCGGCGCGTTGCGCGGATCGGTATGGTCGGTCATCTCATAGGTCTCGGTCGCCATGGCGAGACTGATGTCATGCTCGAAACAGGCGCGAAACCGGATCGGGGAACTGTCGGCGTCGATGGCCTGTAGGTTCTCCGCCGCGATCTCCTCCGGCTCCTCCGTCGTCAGAGAGACGAGTTCAACCTTGGCCTCGGGCACATCGTGGTAAAAGCCGTAGATCTGAAGGTAATAGAGCGCCGCACCGGCGATCACTGCGGAGACGAGGATCACGATGCCAACAATCTTGCCGCTCATGCCGCGCTGTCCGCCTCGGGCGTCCAGCCGCCCGCACGTGTTTGCACGAAGGCATCCGCGCATTGCTTGGCCAGCGCCCGCACCCGCCCGATATAGGCCTGCCGCTCGGTGACCGAGATCACGCCGCGCGCATCCAGCAGGTTGAAGATATGGCTCGCCTTGATGCATTGGTCATAGGCCGGATGCGCCATGACGATGCGCTTGCCGGTCTTGGGGTCTTCGGCGGGCTGTTCGAGGATGAATTTGCAATGCGCCTCAGCCTCATTGAACTGATCGAGCAGCACCTCGGTGTTGGCCGTATCGAAGTTCCAGCGCGCGAACTCCTCTTCGGTCTGTTTGAAAACATCGCCGTAGGTCAGCGGGATCGGCGCGTCGGGGCTGTTGAAGGGCATGTCCATGACGTGATCGACACCCAGCACATACATCGCCAGACGTTCCAGCCCATAGGTCAGCTCGCCCGAAACCGGGTGGCAGTCATGGCCGCCGACCTGCTGGAAATAGGTGAACTGCGAGACTTCCATGCCGTCGCACCAGACCTCCCAACCCAGCCCCCAAGCGCCGAGCGTCGGGCTTTCCCAGTCGTCCTCGACAAAGCGGATGTCATGCAGCGCCATGTCGATGCCGATGGCTTCGAGCGAGCCGAGGTACAGGTCTTGCAAATTGGGGGGGCTGGGTTTGATCAGCACCTGATACTGGTAGTAATGCTGCAAACGGTTCGGGTTCTCACCATAGCGCCCATCCGTGGGGCGGCGCGAGGGCTGGACATAGGCTGCGGCCCAAGGCTGCGTGCCAAGGCTGCGCAGCGTGGTGGCCGGGTGAAAGGTGCCCGCGCCCACTTCCATGTCGTAGGGTTGCAGCACCGCGCAGCCCTGCCGCGCCCAATAGCTCTGCAAAGCAAGGATGATCTCTTGGAAAGAGCGTGGTTTCTGCGCTGCGTCAGACATGGTGATTGCCCCTTAATGATGCGCGCCTTTCCTACGTCTGCAAACCATGGGGGTCAATCACAGCTTTATCAGAATTTCGCCCCCTTTGGCATGGCATTTGCGCCGCTTTCCGGCGTAATCTGGCTCGGATTTGGTTTTGCGAGAGTTGAGTGACGATGAAGCGAATTCTACCTGCCCCCGTGGCGATCTTCTTGGCCCTGAGCCTGACCTGGGCGGGCCTTGCGCGGGCGCAATCGGCAGAGGATGTCGTTTGGGTTCAGATCGAGGCGCAGCCGTCCTTGGCCGAAGCCACGGACCGGGCGCGCGCCTATGAGACCCTGTTGGATGACGTGAATGGCTTTGCCTTGGGCGGTGGCTGGTACGGCATCGCCGTGGGCCCCTACCGGCGCGAGGATGCGGAACTGGTGCTGCGCAGCTATGTGCGCGACGGTCTGGTGCCGCGCGACAGCTTCATCCAGCAATCCAACCGTTTCCAGCAGCAGTTCTGGCCCGTTGGTGACAACGTTCTGGAAACCGGCGTGATCGACGCCCCCGTGGGCGTGGATGGCATTGCGCCAGAGGAAGCCGCCGCGGGCAGCAGCACCCCCGATGTCACGACAACCCCGCTTGATCCGGCAGGGACGGAGGGTGAAACCCAAGCCGCAGAGGCCGAGACCGCACCGGCCCCCACCCCGCCCGAACCGGATGAAACCCCAGCAGAGGCGCGCCGCTCGGAACGCGCCCTTTCGGCGCAGGAGCGCAAGGACCTGCAAATCGCCCTGCAATGGGCGGGCTTTTACGATGCCGCGATTGACGGTGCCTTTGGCCGGGGCACCCGTGCCTCCATGCGCGCGTGGCAAGGGGCCAACAGCTATGAGCCGACCGGTGTGCTGACCACGCGCCAGCGCGCCGCGCTGATGGCGCAGTATAACGCCGTGCTCGACGGGCTGGGGCTGCAACTGGTGCGCGACGAAAAGGCCGGGATCGAGATCATGATGCCCACCGCCGAGGTCGACTTCGCCCGCTACGAGCCGCCCTTTGCCCATTACGACAGCAGTGGCAACATCGGCGCGCGGGTCTTGTTGATCAGCCAGCCGGGCAATCAAGATACGCTCTATGGCCTTTATGACATCATGCAAACGCTTGAGATCGTCCCCTTGGATGGCCCGCGCGAGCGCAAGCGCAATTCCTTTGAGTTGATCGGCGAGAACGGCAGCATCATCAGCCAGACGCAGGTCTCGCTGGAGAACGGTCAGATCAAGGGCTTCACGCTGATCTGGCCCGCCGGGGACGAAGACCGCCGCCGCCGCGTGGTGGCCGAGATGTCGAAAAGCCTCACGCGCCTGCCCGGCGTGCTCGACGCCGGCGCAGGCAACAGCGACGCGCAGGCGATTGATCTGGTCGCCGGTCTGCAAATCCGCCAGCCCAAGATCGCCCGCAGCGGCTTTTTCATCGATGGCAATGGCGCAGTGGTCACCACCAGCGAAGTCGTGGCCTCTTGCGGGCGGGTGACGCTGGACGCCGATACCGATGCCACGGTGGTCGCCACCGATGAGGCGCGCGGCCTTGCCCTGCTCAAGCCCGAAAGCCGCCTCGCCCCGCTGGCGGTGGCCGAGTTCAGCAACGCGGCCCCGCGCCTGCAATCGGAAATCTCCGTCGCGGGCTACTCCTACGAGGGCGTGCTGAGCGCCGCGACACTGACATTTGGCGCGCTGTCGGACCTCAAGGGGCTGAACGGGGATGAGACCCTCAAGCGCCTGTCGGTCAAGGCCCAGCCCGGCGATGCCGGGGGTCCGGTATTCGACGAGAATGGCCATGTCGTGGGCATGTTGCTGCCCCAGACGGAAGCGGACCGCAAACTGCCCGAAGACGTTAGCTTTGCCCTTGATGGCGATGTGATCCTAAAGGCAGCGCAGGATGCCGGGTTGGGCAGCAAACAGGCGCAGGGGGCCACAGGCCCGATCGCGCCGCGCGACCTGACGCTGCGCGCGCAGGGCATGACCGTCTTGGTCAGCTGCTGGGAATAACGCGGGGGGCTCAGCCCCTAGCGACAAAGACAAAGGGCGGTGCCATCAGCGCCGCCCTTTTACGTTTCAAGCGCGCCAGAACTTGGCGGTGAACATGACGTAGACCGCCATCAGCTCCAGCCGCCCGATCCACATGGCGATGATCAAAATCCACTTCGCCGTGTCGTTGAGGCTGCTGAAGTTCCCCGCCGGGCCGATGATCTCTCCCAAGCCCGGGCCGATGTTCGCCAGCGCCGCCGCCGCCCCCGAAACCGAGGTGACGAAATCCAACCCCGTCAGGCTCAGCGCGACCGAGATCAGGCCGAGCGATACGACGAAGAACATAAAAAAGGACATCACCGAGCTTAGCACGTCCGCCCCCACCGGGCGGCCATCGTAGCGCGGGGTAAAGACACCGTGGGGCGAACGGATCCGCCGCAGCTGCGCGCGGATCGACGCAAAGAGCAGTTGATAGCGGAAGATTTTGATCGAACAGGTAGTCGAGCCCGCGCAGCCGCCGATCAGGCCGATAAAAAAGAACAGCGCCACGGCAAAGCTGCCCCATTGCATATAGTCCGCCGAGGCATAGCCGGTGCCCGAAATGATCGAGGTGATGTTGAACAGCGCTTCGCGCAAGACCCGCTCGGATTCATAGGTCGTGCCGCTGCGCAGAACGAAAAAGACGATCACCACCAGAAAGGTCATCGTCATGAAAAAGCCGCGCACCTGCGGGTCGCGGTGCAGGGCCACGGGGTTGCCGTTGATCAGCTGCACATAGCGTACGAAGGGCAGCGCGGAGAGGATCATGAAAATCACGGCGACATATTCGGCGGGGCCGGAAAAGGTGCTGAAGGAGGCGTCGTAGTTAGAAAACCCACCTGTTGAGACCGTGGTCAGCGCATGCACCGTCGCGTCAAAGGTAGACATCCCAAGGGCCAGATAGCTCAGCATGCAGGCCAGCGTGAGCCAGAGGTAGATCACCGAAATCTGCGTTGCGATCTGCCCCGCGCGGGGCAGGATTTTCCCGAAAGTGTCGAAGGATTCGGATTTGAAGATCTGCATACCACCGACCCGCAGCTCGGGCAGAAAGACCATGGCGACAACGACGATACCGATGCCGCCCAGCCATTGCAGGATCCCACGCCAGATCAGCAGACCTTTGGGCAGGTCTTCCAACCCGGTCAGCACCGTGGCCCCGGTGGTCGTCAGCCCCGACATCGCCTCGAACATCGCGTCGGTCACGCTGGCCTCGGTCGCGCCCAGCACGAAAGGCAAAGCCCCGAACAGCGGCAGCATCAGCCAGACGCCGGTGGTCAGCATGAATGTCTGTTGAATGGTGAGCCCTTCGCGGACTCCATTGGCGCTAGCGAGGGCGATCATACCGCCACCCAGCGTCGTGATCAGCGCGCTTTCGACAAAGACCCACCACTGGCCCCGGCCTTCGGCCAGATCGACCAAGATCGGGATGATCATGGCAAGGCCGAGCACGGCCACCAAAAGGCCCACGACATATCCGACAGGTCGTATATCCAACATGCGCGCAGCGTTGGCTTGGCCGCTCGTCGCTGTCAAGCCGAGACGGGACCGGGGCGCGATTTGGCCCCGGTCCGTGTCGTCTTAGATGTAGTAGAGGTCTTTGAAAACGTGGTGAACGATGTCGTCACGCTTGATGCCCATGGCGGCCAGTTCTTCGTCGCTTTTCACTTGCAGGCCTTGGACCTGCTCAAAACGGCGTTGGGCGGTGGAGCCCATCATGATGCCATGGCCGATCCCCGCGAAAAAGCGGCGCAGACCGGCGCCGGCGCGCCGCAGCCCTTCGAGGGGAGAGACGGAGTGGGCGGGGTGAGCAGTGCTCTGGTAGGTCATCTGATTGCCTTTGCAATTTCCAGTATTTCGATGACCGTTAGATAGGCAATGCTGCGCCGCAGCAGAACCGACGTTTTCGCATAGCCGCTGGTCGGGAGTTGCAGGGCTGACAGGGCGACATTCGCAGATTGTGCGCTAAGACAGGCGGAATACCCCGCAAAGAGGCGCGGCGCGGGCTGCGAACAACCGTCGCGCGATTGCCGCGCCGTGCGGGGTCAGCCGACGTGGAAGAGGGTGTTGAAAAGCTTGGGGTCGATGCTCTGCGCGGCAAAGGTCTCACCTTGGGTCAGCACGCTGATCGCATCGTGGCTGTGCAGGCTTTCTTGATGGCTGGCGACGATGCGGAAATCGCCCACCCGGTCATCGGCCAAAAGCTGTTCGCAAAACAGCCGCGCGGCATCCTCGACAAAGATCGGATTGGCGGCGTTAAGCTCTGCAAACGCCTGTTCGTCTTCGCGTTTGACCATGACCTGCGTCTCGGTCGGCACGGCGCGGCGGCAAATCTCGATCAGGTCTTCGAACCACAGGCAATCGCCCTCGTCCCGCGTCTCGACCGATATCCGCGCGACGGAGCGTTGCGAATGCGGCGTCGCCAATTGCCCGCGGGTCTGGCGCGCGTGTTCGCTCAGTTCCAGCGAACAGGGGCAGGTGCTGGAATAGACATAGTCGAGATGCACGATCTTCTTGCGCTCGCCGTTCTGTTCGACCAACTCCAGCGCGATGTCGTAATACTGATAGCCCGTGAGGCCCGAGCGCAGGCTACCGATCTTCATCGGGAAGGAAAAGCGCATCTGAATTCGCGCGTCCAAGCTCTCAAGATCGGCCTTGTAATCGTCCAGCGCCGCTTCGATCACCTCGAAGCTGAAGGTCGCCTCGGCATGGCGGTAGAAACTGCGCATGATGCGGGACATGTTGATGCCCTTCTTCTCCGCATCGAGCGAGACCGAGCCGGTCACGGAAGTCTCAAGCCGCAGATCCCCGCCCTCTCGGCTGCGATAGCGGATCGGCAGGCGAAAGTTCGAGATACCGACATGCTGGATCAACTGCTGCGCGCCGCGGATCAGGCTGGAGGGGCCGTTTTGCAGATCCGGCAGGCTGGCGCGGTAGTTGTCGCCCGCCGTGAAATCTTCGGGATAGGCGCGGCTAAGGGCGGGATATTCGGCGGGCGCGAGCATCCGGGCCATGGCCGGGTCCAGCGCCGCAATCTCAGCCGGGGTGGCCGTTTCGGCCCAAGCGCGCAGCGTGGCGAGCGCGGATTGCGCCGCCTCCCGGTCCGGTGTCTCGGACATCTCAGTCACGATGTTCATTGCGCGGCCCTCCGGTCTGTCGCTCTCAATGTATGATGCGCGGGGCCAAAATGCCACCGCGCCCGCGACACATCAGGTCAGGCTTGCGCCGCCGCATCCAAGGCTTGCAGCAAATCGGCCTTGAGATCGCCGCTATATTCCAGCCCTACGCTGATCCGCACCAGCCCCGGCGTGATGCCCAAAAGGTCTTTGGTGTCCTGCGGCAGACGCTGGTGGGTGGTGGTGGCCGGATGGGTGACGATGGTCTTGGCGTCGCCAAGGTTGTTTGAGATTACCCCCACCTGCAACGCATTCAGGAAAGCGAAAGCCGCCGCCTTGCCGCCCTTGAGGTCAATGGACAGCACCGTGCCCCCTGCCCCCATCTGGCGCATCGCCAGTGCGTTCTGCGCATGGCCCGCAAGGCCCGGGTAAAGCACCCGCGCCAATGCCGCGTGACCTTCCAGCGCCTCGGCCAATTCCTGTGCGCTGGCCGCCTGCGCCCGCACCCGCAGGTCAATGGTCTCCAACCCCTTAAGCATGATCCAAGCCGTGAAGGGGCTCATCGAGCCGCCGGTATGTTTCATGTAAGGCTCAAGCGTGCCGCGGATGAACTCGCGGCTGCCCAGCACCACACCGCCAAGCGCACGGCCCTGCCCGTCGATATGTTTAGTCGCGGAATAGACGACCACATCCGCGCCCTGCGAGATCGCGCGCGAAAAGACCGGCGTGGCAAAGACATTGTCGACCACCACCAGCGCGCCCTTGGCATGGGCGAGTTTGGCAACGGCCTCGATGTCGATCACTTCAAGCGTGGGGTTGGCGACGGATTCGAAGAAGACCGCGCGGGTGTCCTCGCGAATCGCGGCCTCCCAAGCGGAAAGGTCGCTGCCGTCGACGAAAGTGACCTCTACCCCGTAGCGGCCAAGGATCTCTTCCAGCACATAGATACAAGACCCGAATAGCGCCCGGGCCGAGACGACATGATCGCCCGCCTTCAGCATCGAGATCAGCGCACCCGAGACAGCTGCCATGCCGCTGGCCGTGGCAAAAGCATCCTCGGCGCCTTCCAGCGTGGCGATACGGTCTTCGAACATCGCCACCGTCGGGTTGCCGTAGCGGGCATAGATGAACTCATCCGGGCCGATCTCTTCAAACCGGGCTTCGGCCTGTTCGGCGCTGTCGTAAACGAAACCTTGGGTCAGGTAGATCGCCTCGCTGACCTCGCCATATTGGCTGCGGCGGGTGCCTGCGTGGATCGCTTGGGTGCGCGCGTGACGGTCGTTGTTCATCAATCTCATCCTTCCGGCCCGGACTCGCGGGCATAAAAAAACCCCAGACGCGGCCAAGCGAAAGGGGTCTTTCATCCTGACCTTTTAGCGGCATGTTTAACGTGGCCCACAATCCGGTAACAAATCGCCACGCGGGGTGGATTACGCCGCGCGACGCTACAGGTCAACAGTTTCGCGCGGGGCCTTCGTTAAATTTGCGCGGATCAGCCTTGGTCTTTCTTTTCGCCGTAGGCTTCGAACAGCTTGCCCTGCGCCATGAAGAAAACGAAAATCGCCGCCGTCAGGCCGAAGGTTTTGAAGTAGACCCATGTGTCGGTCGAAAAGAACCGCCAAATCACCTCATTCGCCAGTGCCAGCCCAAAGAAGAAATACATCAGCCGTTTGGTCAGCAGCATCCAGCCCTCATCGCGCAGGGGCATCATCTCTTCCATGACGTATTTCAGGTAGGACTGCCCGCGCAGCAGGCCGACGGCCAAAAGGCCGCCGAAGAGCACATAGATCAGCGTCGGCTTCATCTTGAAGAAGCGGTCATCGTTCAGCCAGACCGACAACCCGCCAAAGATCACCACCAGCACCACGGTGGCGACCTGCATCCGGCTAAGCTTGCCCGTCAGCGCCCAAAGCGCGCCGGTCGAGAGCACCAGCAGCGGCACAAACATCGCGGTGACGACGATAAAGCCGTCATACTCCGTCCCGCCGAAAGTGTAGGTGTTATCCTTGAGCCACAGATAGGCCACGAGGAAGGCCAAGACCGGCCCGTATTCCAAGCCTGCCCGCAGCACTGGGTTGATCTCTCTTGGTTCTGACATGCCTGTTCCTTCAGCCGCCCATTTCAACAATCACCGCCCCGGCTGCGATCAGCGCCATCAGCGCGATGCGGCGCGGGCCGACGGTTTCTTTCAGCACCAGCACCCCGATCAGCGCGGCAAAGACGGTCGAGGTCTCACGCAGCACCGCCGCCTCGCCCACCTTGTCGAGCCGCGTGGCCAGCATGACCGACCCAAAGCTCGCGAATGCGATGATCCCGCCAATAAAGCCGCGCAGCATCAGCGGGGCAACTTCGGGCGGGTTCTCCATCCTATGCCAGCGCCGCCATGCGATCACCGGCATCACCAGCCCGTCGATCATGAAAAACCATGCAAGGAAGGTGAAAGGATCCGCCGTGGCGCGAATGCCGTAAGCGTCATATGTGGTGTAAAGCGCCACGAACAAGCCCGTCAGCACCGCCAGCCCGAGCGCTGCGTGCAGCGTGTCGCGCGCGGCGACCAGATTGCGCAGGTTATAAAGAGCAAGGCCAAAGATGCCGCTTAGCAGCACCGCCACGCCAAGCCATTGCACCGCGTTGAACCGCTCACCAAAAATCAAATATGCGCCGACCACGGCAAAGAGCGGCCCCGTGCCGCGCACCACCGGGTAGACCACCGTATAGGCGCCCTTGGTATAGGCCCATGCCTGCAACAGCTTGTAGATCACATGGATCACGAAAGCGCCGAGGAAGATCACCCACATATGCGGTTCGGGCCATGGCACGACGAAAAGCGCAAAGGGGGCCGCCATCACGCCATAAGAGACATCGATCGCCCCGCGCGTGAGCCAAGGATCATGCCGCCCCTTTTGCAGCGCGCCGAAAACCGCGTGCAGGAAGGCTGCGGAAAGCGCCAGCCACAGGGCCGCGGTATGGCCCGCGGGGGTGCCTTCGATCGACAGGATCCAATCGGTCATCGCGGAACCACCACCGCGGCGAGAGGTTTATACTTCAAAGCCTTTATAACCAACGGAAATTCCATGTTTGAAAGCCTGATCGCGGATCTCACCCACAGTTTTTCCAAAGTGCCGGTTACCGTGGCCGCGGCGCGGCTGCTCATGGCGGCCTTTCTGGCGGGTATCGTCGGGTATGAACGCGAGCGGCGCGACAAACCTGCGGGTCTGCGAACGCACATCATGGTGGCCATCGCCGCCTGTCTCTTCATCATCATCGGACAAGAGCTGGGCAGTTTGGAGTTCGGCGAAGGTGACCAGATGCGCTTTGATCCGCTGCGTCTGATCGAAGCGGTGACCGCAGGTGTCGCCTTCCTCGCGGCGGGGATCATTTTTACCTCTAACGGCGAGGTGCGCAACATCACCACCGGCGCGTCGATGTGGCTGGCCGGGGCCATCGGCCTGTCCTGCGGCGCGGGGCAAATCCTGCTGGCCTGTCTGACCGCAGGGGTCGTGGTGCTGGTTCTGACCGTTCTGCGCTGGATCGAACGAAAGCTTGGCACCCATGACTGAACAGGGCCGCCACTCTCGGCGGCCAGTGTACTCTCAGCCATCCGTGCCCACCAAGGCGGCGGCGAATTCATCCGGGTCAAAGGGCGACAGATCGTCAATCTGCTCACCCACACCCACGGCATGAATCGGCAGGCCAAAGCGGTCCGCCAGCGCCACCAGCACCCCGCCCTTGGCGGTGCCGTCGAGCTTGGTCATCACCAGACCGCTGACATCGGAGATCTCTTGGAAAACCTTCACCTGATTGACCGCATTCTGCCCCGTCGTCGCATCCAGCACCAATAGGGTGTTATGCGGCGCTGTCTCATCCTTCTTGCGGATGACGCGGACGATCTTGGCCAATTCCTCCATCAGGTCGCCCCGGTTTTGCAAGCGGCCTGCCGTGTCGATCAGCAGCAGATCGGCCCCCTCTTCCTGCGCGCGGCCCATGGCATCAAAGGCAAGGCTCGCCGGGTCGCTGCCCTCAGGCGCGGTGAGTACTGGCACGCCTGCGCGTTCGCCCCAGACCTGCAATTGCTCCACCGCGGCGGCGCGGAAGGTATCCCCCGCGGCGATCACGACCTTCTTACCCGCCGTACGAAATTGCGAGGCCAATTTGCCGATGGTCGTCGTCTTGCCCGAGCCGTTCACGCCGACCACCAGCACCACTTGCGGGGTCTTGGCATAGAGCGGCAGGGGCCGCGCTACAGGCTCCATGATGCGGCTGACTTCGCTGGCGAGCAGCTGTTTGATCTCTGCCACCGAGAGTTTTTTGCCAAAGCGCCCCTCGGCCATATTCGCGGTGACCCGCAGCGCCGTGTCGACGCCCATGTCGGCGCTGATCAGCAACTCTTCGAGCTGTTCGAGCATCTCGTCATCCAGCGTCCGGCGCACCACGGGCTGCGCGGCGCCGCGCCCCATGAGACGGCCCAAAAGGCCCGGTTTGGCGGGGGCGGCCTCGGCTGGGGTTTCGTCCAGCGCCGGGGCGACGGGTGTCATCGCTTGGCGCAGGTCGGTCGCCGCGGGAACTTCCTCCGTGGCCGGGGCGGGCTCAGGATCAGCGGCGGGTGGTTCCTGCGCGGGTGTGGGGTCCGGCTGGGGCTCAGTCGGTTCGGGCTGCGGTTCAGGCGCAGGCTGCGGCTCGGGCTCTGGGAGCGTCTCGGGTTCCGGGGCGGGTTCAGGCGCGGGGGTCGGCTCTTCCGCCTCCCGCTCTGCCGCCAACATTGGGCCGCTGTCCTCCTGCCTATCGGGCATCACGTCAGAGGCCGCGCCGGGCTGGTCCATCACCGCATCCACGGGGCCCGCTTCGGCCTCCGCCTCCCCGCCATCGCTGACGATTGCCTCCAACCCCTCGTCGAGTTTGGACGAGGATTTGAACAAGCGGTCCTTGAGCTTCGTGAAGAAGGCCATCGGCGTCTCCCATGCAGTTTCGTCTTGATCTATAGGCTTGCCCGCGCAGATGGAAGGGCGCCCGGGCAGATCAAGCCCGCCGGGAGGGGGCGGGGTCAGATTTCATCGGGGAAATGCTGCATCACCAGCCGGATCGGGTTCGGCGCCGCCTGCCCCAGCCCGCAAATCGAAGCATCGACCATGGCGGTCGACAACTCTTCCAGCAGAGCTTGGTCCCAGCGGTCCTCCTGCATCAGCTTCACCGCCTTTTCACAGCCGACCCGACAGGGCGTGCATTGGCCACAGCTTTCATCCTCGAAAAACCGCAGCATGTTGAGGGCGGCGGCCCGTGCGCTGTCGTGTTCCGACAGGACAACCACCGCCGCCGAGCCGATGAAAGACCCATGCGGCTGCAACGTGTCAAAGTCCAGCGGCAGATCCGCCATCGACGCGGGCAACAGCCCCGAGGACGGGCCACCCGGTTGATAGGCTTTGAACAGATGGCCCTCTGCCATGCCCCCCGCCGTGGCGATGATATCGGTGATGGTCGAGCCTGCGGGCAGCAGATACATCCCCGGGCGCGCCACACGGCCCGAAACGGAATAGCTCCGCAGCCCCTTGCGTCCATTCTTTTCGACCCCGTTCAACACCTGCGGCCCCTCGCGGAAAATGCGGGCGATCCAATGCAGAGTCTCCACGTTATGCACCAAGGTCGGGCGGCCAAAGACACCGACCTGCGCCACATAGGGCGGGCGGTGGCGCGGCAAGCCGCGCTTGCCTTCGATGCTTTCGATCATGGCGCTTTCCTCGCCGCAGATATAGGCGCCCGCCCCGCGGCGCAGATCGACATAGCCGGGCGCGATGAGGCCCGCGCTTTCCAGAGCGGCGATCTCACGGCGCAGGCTCTCCAGCACCGCCGGGTATTCATCGCGCATGTAGAGAAAGACCTTCTCCGCCTCCACCGCCCAAGCGGCGATCAACATACCTTCGAGGAAGAGATGCGGCCTGCGTTCGAGATACCAGCGGTCCTTGAAGGTGCCCGGCTCGCCCTCATCGCCATTCACCGCCAGATAGCGCGGGCCGGGATTGCCGCGCACGAAGCCCCATTTCTTGCCCGAGGGGAAACCCGCTCCGCCAAGACCGCGCAGCCCGGCCTCTAACAATTGCTCCTGCACCGCTTCCCAATCGCCCCCCTGACGCAGGTTCAACAGCGCGTCGTAACCCCCTGATGCCGCGTAGGTTTCGTAAGCCTCATAGTCGGGCAGCTGGGCATGGGTATCTCCGGCGCCAATTGCCGCGAGGACTTTCTCGGGCGTCGCGTGGTCGATATGGTTATGCCCCAGTTCCAGCACCGGCGCCGTGTCGCAGCGCCCCATGCAGGGCGCGCGCAGGACGCGCACTTCGGTCGGGTCCAGCCCCTCTTCCAACGCGGTTTTCAAGGCCTGCGCCCCGGCCAACTCGCAAGACAGCGAATCGCAGACCCGGATGGTCAGCGCGGGCGGCGGGGTCTCGCCCTCTTTCACCACGTCGAAATGGGCGTAGAAACTGGCGACCTCATAGACTTCGGCCATCGACAGGCGCATCTCTTCGGCCAAGGCGCGCAGATGCGCGGCCGACAGATGGCCAAAGCGGTCTTGGATCAGATGCAGAAACTCGATCAGCAGATCGCGGGCGCGCGGACGGTCGCCCAACAGCGCGCGGACCTCCTCCCACGCCGTATCCTGCAACTGCCGCCCCTTGGGGTGATGACGCCCCTTGCCCTTGCCGGATTTCCAAACGCCCTTTCGCGGCGCCCCCGCCGCAGCCTTGCCGTGATCGTCCAGCGCCATGTCTCTCCCCCCCGCCTTGCTTTCCGCCTTGGTAACAAATCCAAAGCCCGAGGCGCGATCAAAAAGCGACAATCGCGCGGGTGTTTGCGTTGTGCACGGCCCCTGCGGCGGGCAGAATACGGGTGCCGAGCCGATTGGCCGGGGTCGCAGGGGAAAACGCATGCTGTGGTATGTGATCGCAAGTCTGACACCGGCGGTGCTGATCGCCGCCGCCCTCTGGGGCGGGGTCTGGCCCGTGCTGGCACTGTTGTCGATCACGGTGCATGTGGTCTTCATGGACCGATTGGGCCGCGCGCTGCGCCTTTCCGACAGTTCAGGCCGCGCCCTGACGCTGACCTTGGCCGCCGCGCATTTCCTGCTGCTGCCGCTCGGGGTCTGGGCGATTGGCGCAGCCCCGCATCTTGAGGGGTTGGACCGCGCCCTGATCTTTGCCGCCCTTGGCCTGTTTCTGGGCCAGATCAGCAATTCCAACGCCCATGAGTTGATCCACGCCAGCCGCCGCCTGCCCCGGCGGATCGGCACGGCGATCTATATCTCATTGCTGCACGGGCATCACGTCTCGGCCCATCTGCGGGTGCATCATCCCGCCGCCGCCACCCCGGCTGACCCCAACTCCGCACCCAGGGGCATGGGGTTCTGGCGGTTTCTGCTGAGCGCAAGCTGGGGGGAGTTTCGCGCCGGGTGGCAGGCCGACAGCGCGCAGCGGGCGCGCAAGAGGGGGGCGCAGGGGCTGCACCCTTACACGCTCTACCTCGGGGGTGCGGCGCTGGCGCTGCACACGGCGCTGCTGCTGGGCGGGGTCGCCGTGCTGCTCGCCTATATCGGGCTGGCGGCCTATGCGCAGATGCAACTGCTGCTGTCGGACTATGTGCAACACTATGGGCTGCGACGAGAGCAGCGCCCCGATGGCCGGCTTGAGCCGATGGGCCCGCAGCACAGTTGGAACGCGCCCAAATGGTACTCCGCCGCGATGATGCTGAACGCCCCGCGCCATTCGGATCACCACATGCGCCCCGCCCGCGCTTTTCCAGCGCTGGAAGTGACGCAGGAGATGCCGAAACTGCCCTATTCCCTGCCTGTCATGGCGGTGATCGCCCTCGTCCCCCCGCTCTGGCGGCGGGTGATGGACCGCCGCCTCGCCCGGTGGGGCCAGCATTGATCCCACTGGCGCGGCGCGCGGGCTTCTGGCAGGCTGAGAGTATGAGACATGCCCTCGCCCTGATCTGCGTCTTCCTTCCGCTGCCTGCCTTGGCAGAGATGTCGGCGGCGGAGTTCGAAGCCTATACTGAGGGCAAAACCCTCTACTTCGGCCAATCCGGCGCGCCTTATGGGGCGGAAATCTACCACGAGGACCGGCGCGTGCAGTGGTCCTTTCTCGATGGCCACTGCAAAGAGGGGCGCTGGTATGAGGCCGATGGGCTGATCTGCTTTGTCTACGAAGACGACCCCACCCCGCAATGCTGGAGCTTTACCGAAAGCCCGACCGGGCTGGTCGCGCGGTTCGAGAATGACCCGACCGAGACCGCGCTCTATGAGGCGCGGGAAATGACCGAGCCGCTGCTGTGCCTTGGGCCGCAGGTCGGGGTCTAGGCCAGTTCAGCCCTCGCCTTTGACGGGCAGCCGACCGTCGGCGAATTCGATCTCCAGATGCGCCGCCTTCTTGGCAGCCTCCGCACTGGTCACCACATCCCCATCGCCCCGCACCACGGCGAAACCACGGGCCAGCGTTTCGCGATAGCCGAGCGTGCCGAGCGTGCGGCCCATCGCGTCGATCTGGCGGCGGCGGCGGTCCTGATCGGCGCGGCCTGCGCGCGCCAGCCGGGCCAACACCTCTTTCAACCGTTGGTCTTGGCGCGACAGGTCGCGGCGCAAAACCTCGGGGCGGAAGGTTTGCGTGCGATCGACCAACCGCTCGCGCCGGCGGAGGATCTGACGGTGCAGCACCTCGGGGTGGAACCGGTCAATCCGCGCGGCCAGCCGCTCGCGCTGCCCGGCCAAATTGCGTTGCCACGCAGGGTCGATCCGTGCCGAGAGCTGCGCCAGACGTTGGCGATCCGCCTCTAACTGGCGGCGCAGGGTGCCGGGGCGCAGAGCGCCAGACATATCAGCCAGCTTGACGCGGCGGCCTTGGACGCCCGCAATCAGCGCGGGGGCCAGTTTCTCCCCCCCGCGATCAAGACGCTGGCGCGGCCCCTCCAGCAGCGTGTCGGCCCGGGGCAAGGCCCGCGCCAGATCCCGCATCCGCTGGCTGCGACGGGTCAATCCTTGGCTCAGCGCCTGACGCATCCTTGCACCCTGCCCCTCCAGCCATGCCGCCAATTCATGCCGCACGGGCACCGCCAATTCCGCCGCCGCTGTCGGCGTGGGCGCGCGTTTGTCCGAGACGAAGTCGATCAGCGTCGTGTCGGTCTCATGCCCCACGGCAGAGATCAGCGGAATGTCCGAAGCCGCCGCCGCGCGGGCGACGCTTTCCTCGTTAAAGCCCCAGAGGTCTTCGACCGAGCCACCGCCACGGGCCACGATGATCAACTCGGGCCGGGGCAACGCGCCACCGGGGGTGAGCCGGTTGAACCCTTGGATGGCGCGCACCACCTCGGGCGCGCATTTCGCGCCCTGAACGGCGACCGGCCAGACCAACACCTTGCGCGGGAAACGATCCCGCAGCCGGTGCAGAATGTCACGGATCACCGCCCCCGAGGGCGAGGTCACAACGCCGATGATCTCAGGCAGATAGGGCAGCGGGCGTTTGCGTTCGGGGGCGAACAGCCCCTCCGCCGCCAGCGCCGCCTTTCGTTTCTCCAACAGCGCCATCAGCGCGCCCATGCCCGCCGGTTTAATGTCCTCAATGACGATCTGATATTTCGACTGACCGCCAAAGGTGGTGATGCGCCCGGTGGCGATGACCTCCATCCCCTCTTCGGGCTGAGTCTCAAGCCGCGCGGTCACGCCTTTCCAGATCACGCCCGAGATGACCGAGCGGTCATCCTTGAGGTCGAGATAGACATGCCCCGAGCGCGGGCGGCTGACGCGGCCCACTTCACCGCGAATCCGCACATGGCCGAACTCCCCCTCGATCACCCGTTTAATCGCGCCCGAAAGCTCGGTCACCGTGAATTCGGGGCTGTTGCCACCGGGGGCGGGGTCGTCGAACAGATCCATCTGGGCACCTTGTGTCTGTGGGCCCCCCAGCTTAGAACGCGGAGCAACGAAGTCCAAGGGAGTGCGCGGCATGAATATCCTGATCCTCGGCAGCGGTGGCCGCGAACATTCACTTGCTTGGGCGGTCATGCAGAACCCCAAATGCGACAAGCTGATCGTGGCACCGGGCAATGCGGGGATCGCGGCCATCGCGCAATGCGCCAAGCTCGACATCATGGATGGCGCGGCGGTTGTGGCCTTTTGCGAGGGCAATAACATCGATTTCGTCATCATCGGCCCCGAAGCGCCCCTTGCCGCGGGTGTGGGCGACGATCTGCGCGCGGCGGGTTTCGATGTCTTTGGCCCCTCCAAAGCAGCGGCGGCACTGGAGGCTTCCAAAGCCTTCACCAAGGAAATCTGCGACGCCTGCAATGCACCCACGGCGGGCTATGGCCATTTCACCGATGCCGCCAGCGCCCGCGCCTATGTCGAAAAGCAAGGCGCGCCGATTGTGATCAAGGCCGACGGTCTGGCGGCGGGCAAGGGTGTCATCATCGCCATGAGTGACGCCGAAGCGCTGGCCGCCGTGGATGAGATGTTCGACGGTGCCTTTGGCGAGGCAGGCGCGGAAGTGGTGATCGAAGAGTTCATGGAGGGCGAAGAGGCGTCCTTCTTCGTGCTCTGCGACGGGGAGACGGTGCTGCCTATCGGCACGGCCCAAGACCATAAGCGCGTCGGCGACGGCGACAGCGGCCCCAACACCGGCGGCATGGGCGCCTACTCCCCCGCCCCAGTGCTGAGCGACAAGATCGCCAAACGCGCGCTAGATCAGATCATCCGCCCCTGTATGGCCGAGATGGCCAAGCGCGGAATGCCCTATCAGGGCGTGCTCTATGCCGGTTTGATGATCAAAGACGGCCAGCCGCGTCTGGTGGAATACAATGTCCGTTTCGGTGATCCGGAATGCCAAGTGCTGATGATGCGCCTCGGCGCGCAAGCGTTCGACCTGATGCAGGCCACGGCCAAGGGGGCGCTTGCCGATATGCAGGTGAACTGGGCCGAAGATCACGCGCTGACCGTGGTGATGGCCGCCAAAGGCTACCCCGGTGACTATGAAAAGGGCAGTGAGATCAAGGGCCTCTCCGCCCTCCCAGAGGACAGCGCGAATATGGTGTTCCACGCAGGCACCAAGGCGCAGGACGGGGCGATCTTGGCCAATGGCGGGCGCGTGCTGAACGTCACCGCGCGCGGGGCCACGCTGGCCGAGGCGCAGGAACGTGCCTATGCGATGGTCGATGGGATCGATTGGCCCGAAGGGTTCTGCCGCCGCGACATCGGCTGGCGCGCGCTGAGCTGACGGGTGGCGGCTCTACCAGAGCCGCAGCCGCCCCTCATTCACAGGCCAGCGCCTTGGCAAAGCTCTCGGCCCACGCGAAGGGGCCGATATCGCGCCTCGTCAGCTGTCCGCCTGTCAGGCGCACCCCCACCACACGTTCCCAATCGGCATCCGCCAGCACCATCTCCGGCCCTGCCCCACAATCGCGCAGACCGCCTGAGATATGCCGCTCTCCGATGCGATGATTGGTCAGCCCCGTCATTTGCGCGACTTCGCTGAGATGCCCATCGGCAAAGCGCCAGACCCGCAGCACCCGCGCCAGATGCGGCCGGTCGACATAGGCGATCTCAATCGCGCCATCGCCATCCAGATCAGCGGCACCTATGGGGGCGAGCCACCGGTTGCTTTGGCCGATATGCGGGGTCTCGGTGATCTTGCCCTCGGGGCCGTAGATCGCCAGCGCCGCGCCACGATTCACGTCCGTCTCGACCACCAGAACCTCGGGCGCGCCATCGCCGGTCACATCTACAAGCCGGGGGGCGATATCCTCGAAAACATGGTCGCGCGGCAGATGGAAGCGCCGCGCACCGCCATTTGCCAGAGAGACCTGCAAGCCGCCCCATTCCAGCGCGTCGCCAAGAATGCCGTGGGCGTAGCGCCCCGTGGGCGCGATGTAATGCGCGGCGGTGATCGTCTCCGCCGCCGCGCCCGTTGCGATCAGCGCCAGCAGTGCCGCGCCGACCGCTCGCATCAGATTTGCTTTTCCGGCATCTGCACGCGCAGACCGTCCAGCGCATCGGTGACCTTGATCTGGCAGGTCAGACGCGAGCGCGCGGGATCGGGCTCAAAGGCGAAGTCGAGCATGTCTTCTTCCATGTCGTCCATCGGCGGCAGTTTTTCGGCCCAAGCCGGATCGACATAGACATGGCAGGTGGAGCAGGCGCAGGCCCCGCCACAGTCGGCTTCGATGCCGGGAATGTTATTGTCCCGCGCGCCTTCCATGACGGTGAGACCATTGGCCACCTCGACCACATGTTCGGTGCCGGAGTGTTCGACATAGGTGATTTTGGCCATGATGATGCCCTTTCGTCCTAAAAGTTCGGCCTTGTTTAACGGGCTATTGCAGCCGGTTCCAGCCCCCTTTTCGCAAGGTCACGGCGCGCCCGACATTGCGGTGGGCAAGGCCTGCGCATCCGGCTAGTCTGCCCGCGAACAACAGGCGAGCCCGAGAGACCGGCATGACACAGCCCCTCCCCCCCAGAACCGCGCGGCGCTGCGCCGCTTTGCTGCTGACCGTCGCGGCCTTGACGGGTTGCGAGACAGCGGCACCGGCTACGCCCCGCCCCGAGCCGGGGGTGCTAGAGGCCACCCGCAACGGCCCCGCAGGCGCGCCGGAGGGAAGCTGCTGGGGCCGCACGGTCAGCCCTGCAGTGATCGAGACGGTGACCGAACAGGTCGAAGTGACCCCGGCCAAGATGAACCCCGATGGCAGCATCGCCAAACCGCCCGTCTATAAGACAGAAACCCGGCAAGAGATTGTGCGCGCGCGGGTCGACAATTGGTTCGAAACCCCCTGCCCCGATGTGCTGACGCCCGAGTTCAACAGCAGCCTGCAACGGGCGCTAGAGGCGCGCGGGTTCTACGCGGGACCGATCACGGGTGAAATGGACGCGGCCACGCGGCAAGCGGTGCGGCGCTATCAGGCGCGGCAAGGGCCGAACAGCGAGGTGCTGTCGCTCAACACCGCCCGCGCGCTTGGACTTGTGGCGGTGCCGCGTCAGGGCGGCTGAACCCGCAACAAAAAAGGGCGCCCCGTAGGCGCCCCTTCCCCAAACCTTGATGCAAGGTCACTCTGCCAGTGAGAGTGCCACAAAGCGCGGGTCGCCTCCGCGGCGGACCAACAGCAGCAGAGACCGGCGGCCCGCCTCTTTTGCCGCCTCGATCCGGGCTTCGAGATCGGCAATGCTCGACACCTGCTCCTGCCCCGCTTCGGTGATGATATCGCCCATGCGCAGGCCCTTCTCGAAGGCCTCCGATGTTTGATCCACATCCGTCACGGCAAGACCGGTCATATCGTCATCGGCCCCGAGTTCTGCGCGCAGCTCGTCTGTCAGCGGCATCAGGGTCAGGCCCATCAGCATAGTCGACTGCGGCTCGGCCTCGGCCCCCTCATCGGCGTTGTCATCCATACCGGCAGGAACCGCGCCATCAGCCTCTTCGCGGCGGCCAAGTACGACCTTGATGGTCTGGGTCTTGCCGTCACGCAGCACGGTCACGCGCACCGTCGCGCCCACGGGGCTGTTGCCCACCTGACGGACGAGACCACGGGTATCGACCACTTCGACACCGTCGAAGGATTTGATCACGTCGCCGGTTTTGAGCCCCGCTTCACGCGCAGGCCCCTCGGGCACATCGGTGATCAGGGCGCCGACGGCTTTCTTGAGGCCCATGGCATCGGCCACGTCATCGGTCACGTCCTGAATGCGCACGCCCAGCCAGCCGCGGCGGGTCTCGCCGTATTCCTGCAACTGGTCGATCACGCGGGTGACCACATTCGACGCCATCGAAAAGCCGATGCCGATAGAGCCGCCGTTGGGCGACAGGATCGCGGTGTTCACCCCGATCACCTCGCCATCCATGTTGAACAGCGGCCCGCCGGAGTTGCCGCGGTTGATCGCGGCGTCGGTCTGAATGTAATCGTCATAGGTGCCCGACAGCGCCCGGTTGCGCGCTGACACGATGCCAGCCGAGACCGAAAAGCCCTGCCCAAGCGGGTTGCCCATGGCAATCACCCAGTCCCCCACCCGCGCGGCGTTGCTGTCACCGAAAGAGACGAAGGGCAACGGCGCGTCCGCTTCGACCTTCAAAAGCGCGATGTCGGTCTTGGGGTCGGTGCCTATGACCTCGGCGACCAATTCCTCGCCTGAGAAGAATTCGATGGTGATCTCATCCGCGCTTTCGATGACGTGGTTATTGGTCACCACATAGCCGTCTTCGGAAATCACGAAACCCGAGCCAAGGGCCGAGGAACGGCGGGGCCGGTTGCCCTCACCATTGTTGCGGTCCTGAAACTCGCGAAAGAAGTCTTCGAAGGGCGAGCCTTCGGGCACGATGCCCTGCGGCCCGGTGCGGCCCTCAACCGTGGTGGAGGTGGTGATATTGACCACCGAGGGGCTGATTTTCTCGGCCAGCGGGGCGAGGCTTTCGGGTTTGGCCAGCGCCATGCTGGCTTGCAGGATCAGGAGGGTCAGCGCCATCACCCCCATTGCCATCGCTCGCATCCATTGGGTGTGTTGTGCTGTTGTGGACAGGGAAACCGCCTTGGCCTGCATTCATCGTCTCCTGATTGTTCCTGTTGTTGCCAACGTGGGCAGAGTGCATTCCGAAAGGACGCGCTGCAACAGCAAAGATGGGGCCGATCACGGGCATTTCAACGGGTGGGCGTGTGACGATTTGCGACCCCGCCCTGCGAGGTCGTGGGCAAAACGGACGCCGTTTCACCCCGCCCGCGCGGCGTCAAAACCCCAGTTGAAAGGCGAGCCAAACCAAGATCAACCCGACCACCACCGCCAGCGCGCCAAGCTGGCGCAGCGCGGCCTCTGGGATGCGGCGGAGCATTTCGAGCATCTGTTCCAAAAACGAAGGGGCCAGTGCGTACACCAGCCCCTCGAAAATCAGAACCGACCCTAAAGCCAGTAGAACCAGCGTCATTCTTCTAGTGCCGCTGGCAGATCAGTCTCAGCCTCCGGTGCGGCGGGGGCTGGCGTGGAAGGGGCCGCGGGGGTAGCCTCCTCCTGCGTATCCTCTGCCGCGGTGGTGTTATCTGCCTCCGGCGCAGGATCAGCCGCGGGCGCATCGGCGGCGGGGGTCTGCGGTGGTGCAACCGCATCGACCGAGGTCGTGGCGCTGCGATCCGACCGCAGGTAGTTAAAGAACTCACTATCCGGCGACATCACCATAGTGGAGTTCTGCCCCTGCAAAGCCTGCTCATAGGCGCTGAGCGAGCGGTAGAATTCAAAGAATTCCTGATCCTTGCCATAGGCCTGCGCGAAGATGTTGTTCCGCTGCGCGTCCGCCTCACCTTCGATGATCCGCGCGTCACGACGGGCCTCCGAGAGGATCTCTTCGTAGGTACGATCAGCAAGGGCGATGACACGCTGCGCGGCTTCGCGGCCACGGGCGCGTTCGTCGGTCGCTTCACGCTCACGCTCGGCGATCATCCGCTGCAGGGTCGCGTCGAAGTTCTGCTCGGGCAGGTTTGTCTGACGCAGACGCACATCCACAACCTTGAGGCCAAGCGCCTGCGCGCGGGCATCAGCACGGACGCGGATCTGCTCCATCAGGTCGGCCCGTTCGGGCGACAGGATGGTGTTTGAGGTCACGCCCTGCGAGCCGAGCACGGCACGAATTTGGCTTTCCATGATGCCGCCCATCTCGCTTTCGGCCTGACGTTCGCCGCCCGCACCCAAAGCTTGCCGGTACTGCACCATATCGTCGATGCGGTAGAGCACGAAGGCGTCTATCTCAAGGCGCCGGTCATCGGCGGGGGTGACTTCGATCACCGGGGTTTCCAGCGACAGAATGCGGTCTTCGTAGCGCACGACTTCATCCAAAAGCGGAACTTTGAACCCGATGCCCGGCTCGTTGCGGACCTGTTTGATCTGGCCAAAACGCAGCACCAGCGCTTTTTCACGCTCGTCCACGACAAAGACAGCCGACAGGATTCCCACGATGGCGATCACCACGATGGGGATGATAAGACTTGTTTTCCGCATCAGTTCGACCCTCCGCCGCGCCGCAATTCATTGAGTGGCAGATAGGGAACGACGCCCTGCCCACCTTGGCCGCTGCCGTTTTCGAGGATGATTTTATCCACGTCGCCCAGCACCTTTTCCATGGTCTCAAGATACAGACGTTTGCGCGTCACATCGGGGGCGTTGCGGTATTCTTCCAACACGGCTTCAAAGCGGCTGGCCTCACCCACAGCGTCGTTCACGACGCGGGCGCGGTAACCTTCGGCTGCTTCCAGAAGCTGCGCGGATTCACCGCGCGCCTCGGCAGTGCGCCGGTTGGCATAGGCGTCGGCCTGACGCTCCACCCGGTCACGCTCCTGCTCGGCGGCTTGCACGTCGCGGAAAGCATCGACGACCGACTGCGTGGTGGTGTTGCCATTGGCATCGGTGACCTGCACGGTCTGGCTGGGCGGGTCGACCTTGTTCACGTTGACACGCAGCACGTTGATGCCGGTATTGCGATTGTCGAGGGTGTTCTGGATCAACTCCTTCACCCGATCCGCCACCGCGCCACGATCCCGGTTGAGGATCGGCGCCAGTTCGGATTGCGCAATGACTTCACGCATGGCGGATTCCGAGATCGCCCTGACCGAGGCTTCGGGATCGCGCAGCGAAAATTTGAAGTCGCGCGCGTTCTTGATGTTCCAGACCACTTGGAAGTCGATGTCGACGATGTTCTCGTCCGTGGTCAGCATCAAGCCTTCGTTGCCGCCGCCGCCGCGCCGCACGCCCAACTCCTCGGTGCGGTTGGTGGTGACGTCGAATACCTCTGCCGTGACCAGCGGCCATGGGGCAAAGTTCAGACCCTCGGTGCCGATGCCGGAAAATTCACCCAAGAACAGTTCGATCGACTGCTGTTCGGGCCGCACGGTGTAAAAGCTGGCAAAGCCCCAAAGCGCCACACCGGCCAAAAGCGCGATGCCAATGGTCGAACGTGTCACGCCCGGCCCACCAGTGCCGCGGCCGCCGCCGCCGGTGCCATTGCCCCGGTCGCCGCCACGGCCCCCCATCAGAACGCGCAGCTGCTCTTGGCCCTTGCGCACCAAATCGTCGATCTCGGGCATCTGCGGGCGGTCACCGCCCTGCCCGCGTGGACCCTGCGGGCCCTGCGGCCCGTCGTTGCGGCCCCCGTTGCCCCGGTCTCCGCCGTTGCCCCGGTTGCCGCCTCCGCCGCCCCCCCAGGGGCCTTGCGAATTTCCTGCCATTGATATGTTCCCCTCTGGGCCGCCCATGCGGCCTATCGTTCCAAAAATTGTACGCTTTCGCGTGATATTCAAGCCGTGCGAGTCGGATTACGCATGGTCACCAGTTCTTCGGACATGGTCGGGTGCACCGCACAGGTGGCGTCGAACTGCTCTTTCGTGGCGCCCATCTTGACCGCGATGCCGACCATCTGGATCAATTCGCCCGCATTGGGTGCGACGATATGACAGCCCAGCACCACCCGCGTGTCGGCGCAGACGATGAGCTTCATCAGCACCCGGTCAGCCTTGCCCGCAAAAGCGCCCTGCATCGGTTTGAAAGAGGTCGCATAGACCTCGATCGGCCCCGCCTCCCGCGCGGCCTCCTCGCTCAGCCCTACGGTGCCCATCTCGGGTTGGGTGAAGATCGCCGAAGGCACCAGATCATGATCCACCGGCGTCGGGTTGCCGCCAAAGACGGTCTCGACAAAGGCCATGCCCTCGCGGATCGCCACCGGCGTGAGGTTGATGCGGTTGGTCACGTCGCCGATGGCATAGACGGAAGGCACCGCCGTCTGGCTGTATTCATCCACCTCGATCTCACCGCTGCGGCCCAGTTTCACGCCCAAGTCTTCCAGCCCCATGTCATCGCTGTTGGGGCGACGGCCTGTGGCAAAGAGCACCTGGTCGAACATCTTTTCGGTGCCGTTGGTCGGCTTGACCTTCATCGGGCCGCTGCCGTCTTCGTGGCTCGGCGTCATCTCCAGAATGTTGGTGCCCAGATGCAGGTCGATCCCCTTTTCCTGCATCATCTCGGCCACCATGCCGCGGGCTTCGTCGTCAAAGCCGCGCAGGATCTGCGCGCCGCGGTAGTATTGCGTCACTTCGACACCCAAACCATTGAGGATACAGGCGAATTCACAGGCGATATAGCCGCCGCCGATGATCAGGATCGACTTGGGCAGTTTTTCTAGATGGAACAGATCGTCAGAGACCAGCCCCAGTTCCGCATTCTCGATCTCGGGGCGCACGGGGCGGCCGCCGCTGGCGATAAGGATGTGTTTCGCGGTCTTCTCGGTCCCGTCGGACAGGGCCACGGTATGGGGGTCTTTGATCCGCGCGCGGGCGTCGAATGTGTCAACGCCGGAGTTCTTCAGAAGCTTGCGATAGACCCCTTCGAGACGGTCCAACTCGGTGTTCAAACGGCCCTTGAAGTCATGCCAGTCAAACGGCCCAGCCTTGAGATCCCAGCCAAAGCATTTCGCCTCATCCACCACATCGGCATAGCCCGAGGCGAAGACCATCAGCTTTTTCGGCACGCAGCCCCGGATCACGCAAGTGCCGCCATAGCGGTCTTCCTCGGCCAGACCGACCTTGGCATCATGCTCGCCCGCCGCGACACGCGCCGCGCGCACACCGCCCGAGCCGCCACCGATCACAAACAGGTCGTAGTCGAATTCATTCTTGGCCATTTGGCGCCTCTCTTAGTCGTTTTGGGTCTTGCGCGGGATCGCGCATATTTCGGTGTTGCGCGGGGTCGCGCGTGTCTCGCTTTGTCGGCGTTAATCGCTCAGGTCGGAAAACAGGTTGTCGGTCTCGACGAATTCCAAACGGTCGGTCGCCACGGTGCCTTCATTTATGTCGCGCACCTCTACCCTGCCATCCCCGTAACCGATCACAACCGCGTCACAGATATCTATGAACAGGCCGTTTTCCACCACGCCGGGCATCTGGTTCAGCACCAGCGCCAATTGCCGTGCGTTGCCGATGCGCCCCAGCCGCAGGTCTAGGATATAGTTCCCCTCGTCGGTGATAAAAGGCACCTCGCCATTCATCCGCAGGGTCGAGCTTTGGCCAAGCACATCCATCGAGATCAGCGTCTCTTCGACCAGCGCCTGCGTGGTCTGCCAGCCAAAGGGAATCACCTCGATCGGCAGGGGGAATGCGCCCAGATGATGCACCTCTTTGCCGATATCGGCGATCACCACCATCTGATCGCTGGCCGTCGCCACGATCTTTTCTTGCAGCAGGGCCCCACCGCCGCCCTTGATGAGGTTCAGGTCACCGTCAAATTCATCTGCCCCGTCAATCGTCAGATCGAGCCATTTCGCCTCATCGAGGGAGATCACCTCGATCCCCACATCCCGCGCCAGTTGCGCGGTGCGCGAGGAGGTCGGCACGCCTTTGATCCGCAGCCCATCGTCGCGCACCATCTCACCCAGACAGCGCACCAGCCACGCCGCCGTCGATCCGGTGCCAAGCCCCACGCGCATCCCGTCTTCCACGAATTCGCACGCCCGTTTCGCGGCCACGAATTTGGCCTTGTCGATCGGTGATAGGTCTCCGGACATCGGGTGCTCCCTTGCAGGCGTTTGCCGCGTTATAGGGCGAATTGGCATAGGGTGCGAGGGGCAAGTCGGCGGTTTTTGGCGGTGCCGCACGCCGACAGGACGGGCAGAGCGCACGGCCTGTCGCTTTCGGCGCGCCGCGGGGCGGCGGGAAATGGTTGGATCGGGCCCAGGCCGCTTGCAATGCGCCAAAGGTCTGGGCGATACCCGTCCCACCGCGCCCGCCACCCGCAACCATAAAAGGGTCCGCCACCTGATGTTTCTTTCGGTTTTCGACATGTTCAAAGTGGGCATCGGCCCTTCGTCTTCGCATACCATGGGGCCGATGGTGGCGGCGGGGCGTTTCCTTGACCAGATGCGCGCATCGCCCTTCCAATTCGCCGGGCTGCGCGCCTCGCTGCACGGCAGCCTCGCCTTTACCGGCGTCGGCCATGCGACCGACCGCGCCACGATCCTCGGCCTCGCCGGGTTCACGCCCGAGGACTATGACGCCGATGCCGCCGAAAAGGTGTTGGAAGAGATCAAACAGACCCGCCGCATCAGCGTCGACGGCCTGCCCGAACTGCGCTTTGACCCTCAGCGCGACATGATCTTTGACTACGACACCAAGCTTGCGGGCCATGCCAACGGCATGATGCTGATGGCCACCGATGCCCAAGGCGACGTGACACTGCGCGAGACCTATTATTCCATCGGCGGCGGCTTCGTGATGACCGAAAAGGAACTCGCCGCAGGCAAGGACACGGATGAGGGCGCGCCGGTGCCCTTCCCCTTCAAGTCCGCCGCGGAAATGCTTGAGATGTCGGCCAAATCCGGCAAAACCATCGCGGGCATGAAACGCGCCAATGAAGAGGCGCGTGGCGGGGCCGAGAACCTGCGCGCCGGGTCGAAACGGCTGTGGCAGGTCATGCGCGACTGCATCGACCGGGGCCTAACCTCCGAGGGCACTCTGCCCGGCGGGTTGCAGGTGAAACGCCGCGCGAAGGGCATCTACGACGCGCTGATGGCGGAGCGCGGACAGAACCAATCCGCCCCGCATACGATCAACGATTGGATGAGCGTCTATGCCATGGCCGTCAACGAGGAGAACGCCGCCGGCGGGCAGGTCGTGACCGCGCCGACCAACGGGGCCGCAGGCGTGATGCCGGCGACCTTGCGCTATTACCTCGACCATGTCCCCGGCGCGTCTGAGGCGCATATCGAAGACTTCCTGCTCACCGCCGCCGCGATTGGCGGGCTGGTGAAATACAACGCCTCGATCTCAGGCGCCGAAGCAGGCTGTCAGGCCGAAGTCGGCAGCGCCGCCGCCATGTCCGCCGCCGGGCTCTGCGCCGTGATGGGCGGCACCCCGCAGCAGATCGAAAACGCCGCCGAAATCGCGCTGGAGCATCACCTCGGCATGACCTGCGACCCCGTCAAAGGGCTGGTGCAGGTGCCTTGTATCGAGCGCAACGGCCTGGGCGCGATCAAGGCGGTCTCGGCGGCCTCTCTGGCGCTGCGCGGCGACGGCACGCATCTTGTGCCGCTCGATGCCTGTATTGAGACCATGCGCCAGACCGGCGCGGACATGAGCGAGAAATACAAGGAAACTTCCCTCGGCGGGTTGGCGGTGAATGTGCCGAACTGCTGAAGCTGCGCAAATTTGCACAGGCCCCGTTCGCCGGGGCGAATTGTTGAGGTGACCGCCGCCCCCTATCTTCTGAGCAACTGCAAAGGAGAGCATCATGTCCCTCAGACCCACATTGGAAACCCGCCGCGCCACGCCCACGATGGAAGGCGCCGGGGTGAAACTGCACCGCGCTTTCGGCTTCCACGACCCGTCGGAGCTTGACCCCTTTCTGCTGTTCGACGACTTCCGCAACGAGCATCCGCGCGACTTCGAGAAGGGCTTCCCTTGGCACCCGCACCGCGGGATCGAGACGATCACCTATGTGCTCGAAGGCACTGTGGCCCATGCGGATTCGCTCGGCAATACCGGTGATCTGAACGCGGGCGACGTGCAGTGGATGACCGCCGGATCGGGCATCCTGCACCAAGAAATGCCGCGCGGGAATGCCAACGGGCAGATGCACGGCTTCCAGCTTTGGGGCAACCTGCCCTCGGCCCAGAAGATGACCGCGCCGCGCTATCAGGATATGAAATCCGCCGACATCCCGGTGGTGACCGATGACGACGGCACGAGGGTCAAAATCATCACCGGCGAGTTCTGGGGCAAACGCGGCCCCGTCGATGGCATCGCCGCCGATCCGCAGTATCTGGATATCTTCGTGCCTGCGGGCGTGAAAAAGACCTTTCGCATCGACACCTACCGCCGGGCCTTTGCCTATGTCTTCCAAGGCGCGGGCGCTTTCGCCGATGCTTCCGCCCCGTCGGGCGTGCTGCTGGAGAAAGAGGTCGCCGGCGAGGAGGTCAACATCCGCGACATGTCCGGGGACCGCACGCTCATCCGCTTTGGCACCGGCGATGAGGTCACGGTGCAGGCCGGTGAAGAGGGGGTGCGTTTCCTGCTGATCTCGGGCGCGCCGATTGAAGAGCCGGTGGCGTGGCACGGGCCGATCGTGATGAACACCCGCGCCGAGATACAACAGGCAATGCGCGACCTCAACAACGGGACCTTCATCCGCCCCGCCCATTGACCCAAAGGGCCGTGGCCGCTCAGACGGTCACGGCCTTGCGCACCATGTCCCAATACTGTGCGACGACCTCGTCAAGCGAGAGCCGTCCGCCCGCGCGGTACCAAGTGTTCACCCCGGTCAGCATGGCGATGATCGCCAGCGTCACGATCTTGGTGTCGGCGACGGCGAAATCGCCGCTCGCCACCCCGGCGCGCAGGATCGTCTCCAACCGGTCCTCATAGTCGCGGCGCAGCCGCTCGATCACGGCGAAATTCTCCTCCGTCAGATTGCGCAACTCCATATAGGCGATGAAAACCTCATCGGGCCGATCCGCGTGAAAACGGATATGGAAGGCCACGAAATCCTGCAACTGCTGCATTGCGGGGCGGCTCGGATTATGGGGCGTTTCGGCCAGCAGGTCGGTCATATGCGCCTGCATCAGGTCGAACAGCAGGCTCTGCTTGTCGGGCGTGTAGTTATAGAGCGCCCCGGCCTGCACGCCGACTTCGGCGGCAATGGCGCGCATCGACACGGCGGCATAGCCGCCCCGCGCAAAAAGCCGCAGCGCGGCTGCGCGGACACGCGGGCCGGTGATATCGGAGTGGGAGCCTGTGGTTCTTGCCATGGCGGCAATTTAATGAACAAGCGTTCAAAAGCAAACCCCGCTTGCGCGAAGATCACGGCTGGGGCAGAACGAGGCATGACCCAAGCGCGCCCGCCCCGCCCCCTCTCGACCATCGCCCTGCTTCTGGGCGTCTCGCTGCTGGCGGGCTGCACGCAGTTTCCCGAACTCGACCGCACCATCACACCCGCGTTGGAGGCCGCCCCCTACCCCGATCTGGTCCCGATCGACCCGCTTCTGGCCAAGGCCACCGCCGGGCGGATCGACCCGGCGCGGACCGAAGCGGCCCTCACGGGGCGTGCGGCCAATCTTGAAGCCCGCGCGGCGCGCGTCAGCCGCACAAGCGCCCAATCCGCCAGTGCCGCGCGGGTGGCGCGGCTCAGGGCGCGTGCTGCCGAACTCCAGCGCGCCCGCCAAGCCGCCGAGGACAGCGAAAGCGCTGAATAAACGGGCATCCCCGTGATGCGTATGCGCGTTGCACGCAGGCGCCGAACCCGCTACATCGCGGCTATGCCCGGCCTCGCCTGCCGGGCCTTTCGGATCAGACCAGAAGGACCACCGCCATGTCTAAGCCGCTTCGCCTCGGGATTGCCGGATTGGGAACCGTGGGCGTGGGTGTGCTGCGCATTCTGCGCCAGCAGGCCGCCCTATTAGAGGCCCGCACCGGCTGCGCGATGACGGTTTCTGCGGTCTCGGCCCGCACCCGGAACAAGGACCGCGGGCTGTCACTCTCTTCCTATGATTGGGAGGATGACCCCGTCAAATTGGCCACCCGCGATGACGTGGATGTGTTCGTCGAACTCATGGGCGGCGCGGACGGCCCCGCCAAGGCCGCGACCGAAGCCGCACTAGCGGCCGGCAAACATGTGGTCACCGCCAACAAGGCAATGCTGGCGATCCATGGCCAAGCGCTGGCCGAACAGGCCGAGGGCGCGGGCGTAGCCCTGCGCTATGAGGCGGCTGTGGCGGGCGGCATCCCGGTCATCAAGACGCTGATGGAGGGGCTTGCCGGGAATGAGATCACCCGGATCATGGGGGTGATGAACGGCTCGTGCAATTACATCCTGACGCGGATGGAGGACTCGGGCAAAACCTATCAAGAGATTTTCGCCGAGGCCGATGGGCTGGGCTATCTCGAAGCCGATCCGCAATTGGATGTGGGCGGCATCGACGCGGCGCATAAGCTGGCGATCTTGTCCTCCATCGCCTTTGGCACCAAGATCGACTTTGACGGCATCCAGCTTGAGGGGATCGAGCGGGTCGCCATCGAAGACATCCGCGCCGCCGCTGACATGGGCTACAAGATCAAACTGCTGGGCGTGACCCAGAAAACCGGCCGCGGGCTGGAGCAGCGGATGATGCCCTGCCTCGTGCCGCATACCTCGCCTTTGGGGCAACTTGATGGCGGCACCAATATGGTGGTGATCGAAGGCGATGCCGTGGGCCAGATCGTGTTGCGCGGTGCCGGTGCGGGCGAAGGGCCGACGGCCAGCGCCGTGATGGCCGATGTCTGCGACATCGCGCGCGGGTTGCGCGGGCCGGTCTTTGGCCAGTCTGCCGGAACGCTTGAGCAAACCACCCCCGCCAGCAGTCAGCGCCCTGCCCCCTACTACCTGCGCATGGCGCTGGTCGACAAACCCGGCGCTTTGGCGAAAATCGCCACGGTGCTGGGCGAAGCGGGTGTGAGCATCTACCGGATGCGCCAGTATGAGCATTCCGACACTTCTGCCCCGGTTTTGATCGTGACGCATAAGACCAGCCGCAATGCGCTGCTGGAGGCACTGGCGAATATGGACAAGACGGGCGTGCTGGCCGGTGAACCGGTGGCGCTGCGGATCGAAGAGGTCTGAGGCTGAGGGCCATCTCCTGCCCGCGGGTCGGCGATGAGACGGTGCTTCGTGCCACGTTATGGCTTAACCATGGTGTGCGCCCGCGGGGGCGCACCCAGCCCCACCAAATCGCCTACCCGGTCGCACCAAAGGTGCACCTAGATAGACCGGCACGCCTTCGGCGTGACGAGGCGGGCAGCCGATGGCCCGGCGCCTACGGCTTGATTCCGGGCCGGGGTGGCAGTTTCGGCCGAAGGGGCAGCCGCTCCCCCAACCCAAAACTTGCCCCGAGGCCCGCGCGAGGGTACAGGACAGGAAACACATTGCACCCAAGGATACTCCATGACCGCTTCCGCCGAATTCCAAGACCGCATGCTCTCTCTGGGCCTCGCCCGCGTATCCGAAGCCGCCGCGCTGGCCTCGGCCAAGCTGATCGGCAAGGGTGACGAGAAAGCCGCCGACCAAGCCGCCGTGAACGCCATGCGCGAACAGCTCAACATGCTCGACATCGCGGGCGTCGTGGTCATCGGCGAAGGCGAGCGGGACGAGGCCCCGATGCTCTATATCGGCGAAGAGGTCGGCACCGGCAAAGGCCCCGGCGTAGACATCGCACTGGACCCGCTCGAAGGCACCACGCTGACCGCCAAAGACATGCCCAACGCACTGACCGTGATCGCCATGGGCCCGCGCGGCTCCATGCTGCACGCGCCCGACACCTATATGGACAAGCTCGCCATCGGGCCGGGCTTTGAGACCGATGTCGTCACCCTCGACATGAGCCCCGGTGAGCGTGTCGAAGCGCTGGCCCGCGCCAAGGGCTGCGCGGCGTCCGACATCACCGTTTGCATCCTCGAACGCCCCCGCCACGCCGACATGATCGCCGAGGTCCGCGCAACTGGTGCGGCCATCCGTCTGATCACCGATGGGGACGTGGCGGGCGTGATGCATTGCGCCGACCCCGAAACCGGCATCGACATGTATATGGGCCAAGGCGGCGCGCCCGAAGGCGTGCTGGCCGCCGCGGCGCTGAAATGCATGGGCGGGCAGATGTATGGCCGCCTGCTGTTCCGCAACGAAGACGAAAAGGGCCGCGCCGCCAAGGCCGGGATCACCGAATTCGACCGCGTCTATTCGCGCGACGAGATGGTCACCCAGGACGTGATCTTTGCCGCGACAGGCGTCACCGGCGGCAACATCCTTCCGGGCGTGAAACGAGAGCCGGGCTGGCTGACCACCGAGACGCTGATCATGCGCTCGCGCACCGGTTCGGTCCGCCGCATCAACTACCGCACCCCGGCGGAATGAGGGCCAGACTGGCCCTTCCCACCCTATTCCATAACGGCCAAATGAGGTCCGCATGAGCTTTCTCGGTGTCGAAACATCTTTGACCGGGCGGCGCTGGATCGGTCCTGACGTGGAACTGACCCGCGCGGCGGAACTGCTGGTGCAGCGCGCGGGCCTGCCCGATCCGGTGTGCCAAGTGCTGGCGCGCCGCGGCGTGGTCGATACCCAAGCGGCGGGCTTTCTGGCCCCCGCCCTGCGCGACCTGCTGCCCGATCCCCGATCCCTGCGCGATATGGAGGCGGCAGCGACGCGGTTTCTTTCGGCCCTGCAAAACCGCGAACGCATCGCGATTTTCGCGGACTATGACGTGGACGGCGGCTCTTCCGCCGCGCTGCTGCTGGTCTGGCTGCGCGACATGGGCCACCGTGCGACGCTCTATATCCCCGACCGTATCGACGAGGGCTATGGCCCGAATGACGAGGCGATGTCGGCCCTCGCCGCCGAGCATGACCTGATCGTCTGCGTCGACTGCGGCACGCTGTCCCATGGCCCCATCGCCGCCGCCAAGGGCGCGGATGTCATCGTGTTGGACCACCACCTTGGCGGCGAAACGCTGCCCGATGCGCTGGCCGTGGTGAACCCCAACAGACAGGACGAAGACGGCACGCTGGCGCATCTCTGCGCCGCTGCCGTCGTGTTCTTGATGCTCGTCGAAGTGGGGCGGCAATTGCGCGAAGCGGGGCGCAAGGGGCCGGATCTGATGACGATGCTTGATCTGGTGGCGCTGGCCACCGTCGCCGATGTGGCCCCACTCACCGGCGTCAACCGTGCTTTCGTGCGTCAGGGGCTCAAGGTCATGGCTCGGCGCGCGCGGCCCGGCCTTGCCGCCCTGTCGGATGTGGCGCGGATGGACACGGCCCCCACGGCCTATCACTTGGGCTTTCTGCTTGGCCCCCGCATCAACGCGGGCGGGCGCATTGGCCAAGCCGACCTTGGCGCACGGCTTTTGGCCACCGCCGACCCGCATGAGGCCGCCGCATTGGCCGAACGCCTCGACCAGCTCAACACCGACCGCCGCGAGGTTGAGGCCGCCGTGCGCGCCAGCGCCATGGCACAGGCCGAAGAGCGCGGCTTTGACGGGCCGCTGGCATGGGCCGCTGGCCCCGGCTGGCATCCCGGCGTGGTGGGCATCGTCGCCTCACGCCTGAAGGAAGCCGCCAACCGCCCCTCTATCGTTATCGGCGTCGAAGACGGCATCGGCAAAGGCTCAGGCCGCTCGATCAGCGGCATCGACCTCGGCGCGCCGATTCAGCGTCTGGCTGCCGAAGGGCTGCTGATCAAGGGTGGCGGGCACAAGATGGCAGCCGGCCTGACCGTGGCGGAAGACAAGATCGACGCGGCGATGGCGCGCTTGGGCGAATTACTCACCAAACAGGGCGCGCATTTGGCAGGCCCCGCCGACCTCAACCTCTGCGGCATGATGATGCCCGGCGCAGCCACCGTGGAGCTGGCCGAGATGGTCGACCAAGCCGGCCCCTTCGGCGCCGGCGCCCCTGCCCCGCGCTATGCCTTTGCGGACATGCAAATCCGCTTTGCCAAACGCGTGGGCGAGAACCACCTCAAAGTAAGTTTCGGCGACGGGCTGGGCGCGAACCTCGAGGCGATTTCATTTGGCGCTTACGACGGCCCCCTCGGCCCCGCGCTGGAAAACCACGGCGGCGCGCGTTTCCACCTCGCGGGCCGTCTCGACATTAACAATTTCCGCGGTCGGCGCACCGTTCAACTGCGTTTGGAGGACGCCGCGCGGGCCTGAAAACTTTTTCTGAAGAAACTTCATTTTTCCGCTTGCAGCCCCCCGCAGTATTACTTAAACGTCCGCTCACAGACAGAGCAGCACACACCAAACGCTGCACTGGACTGACAAAAGAGTGGCCCGTTCGTCTATCGGTTAGGACGCCAGGTTTTCAACCTGGAAAGAGGGGTTCGATTCCCCTACGGGCTGCCACTTTTCTTCTCCAGAATACATAGACAAGCCTTTAGAGGCACCGAAGAATATCCCCGGAATTGCGCTGCCGATCCGGGGTTTCTGGCGTTCGCCCACCTGCGCCCTGCGCCCAACTGTCGCCCATTTATCGCCCTGACATTATTGTGAGAATTGCGCGACGGGTGGTGGCTTGCGCCTAGATACCCTCGCTATCCGAAGGCGCACAGGCTTAGCGGCCGAGACCTGAGGCAGATGATCATCCGGAACTCCAGCGCCCCATAAGACCCTTTTTATCAATGACTTGACACCCGATCTACGCCTGCGCACGCCCTCCCCTCCACCATCGAACGCCACACATCTGCACCCCATGGCGCCCCCATAACGCCCTCAACTCACTCCTAAATCTCCACCTGCCCGCCGCCCCGCGAAACAGTCTGTTTCTGAGAAAAAGGATCGAATAAGGCGAAAAGGTGGTAACAAATGATACATATCCTACCTGAACGTATAGGCCGGATAGGTCGTTGAGACGGAGCGGTGCGAAGGCGCCGTGGGCCGAAACGGTCCGAATGAATGCGATTCAACCCTGGGGGGTTTGGAATGAAGTACTTTGACGCACACAGCCATGCCTATGGCTCGATGGAAGTGATCGCCGGTCCTGTGCTGGGCCGTGCACAGCCTGTCATGGCGGGGACTGCGGTGCTGCCCGCGCCGCGCGCGCTGGCGGCCCTTCGTCTGCGTCCGACCGGCCTTTATGGCCGCTACGCGAAACCGCTTCTCGACCGGCTGCTGATCCTCGCGTCCCTGCCCATCGCCCTGCCGATCATCGCGCTTTGCGCGCTGGCGCTGTGGATCGAAAGCGGTCAGCCCTTCTATACGCAAAAGCGCCTTGGCCGGAGCGGCAAAGGATTCTCCATCCTGAAGCTGCGCACCATGGTGCGCGATGCCGACGCGGTGCTGGAGAGCTACCTTGCCGCGAACCCGGCAATGCGGGCGGAATGGGATGAGATGCAAAAGCTGAAGGACGATCCGCGCATCACGCGGGTGGGCGCTTTCCTGCGGGCAACCTCGCTGGATGAGCTGCCGCAGCTTTGGAACGTGTTCAAGGGTGACATGAGCCTGATCGGCCCGCGCCCCATGATGCCCGACCAGCTTAAGATGTACGGCGATGCGAAAGCCTATTTCGCGCTGCGCCCTGGCATCACTGGGCTGTGGCAGGTCTCGGCCCGTAACAACAGCCGTTTCACCTATCGCAATGAGGTCGACGCCGCCTATCGCCGCAATCTGTCGCTGCCGATGGACCTGACCATTTTGCTGAAAACCGTCGGCGTCGTCTTGCGCCGGACCGGGTGCTGAGCGATGCTCGCCGCGCCCGGCAATAACGAGAAATTCAGCGCCTTATGTTCAAGAAATCGAAAGGGAAGACGATGAGAGACCTCTACGCATCCGATGCCCTCGGCGCGGACAACAGCGATGTGACGGCGCAGTTCGGCGGCCCGGGGATGCGCCACAGCATCCGCCCGCGCCGCACCGTGATCGACCATGAAGATGAGTTCGACGGCGATTTCTCCGAAGGCGACCTGACCGTTGAAGACAGCCTGCCCGCCGCCCCTGCCGTTTCCCGCTACATCGGTGACGACCGCGCGCCGCGCTGGCAAGATCTGCCCATCGCCACACCCGGCCCCGGCGGAGACATGCCGCTGGTCGACGATCACCGCAACAGCGCCGCCGCGCGGGCCTTTGACCTGCTGCGTACGCGCCTGCGTCAAACCACGTTAGAGCATCGCTGGGTCAATATCGCAATCACCGCCCCCACCTCGGGCTGCGGTAACAGCTTTTCCGCGACCAATCTGGCGCTGAGCCTGTCGCGTGTGCCGGGATCGCGCACCGTGCTAATGGACATGAACATGCGCAGCCCCGGTCTGGCCCGTGCGTTCGACATGCAGGCCCCCGGCGCGATGAGCGATTTGCTGAGCGGTCGCGCCGACCTTGGCAAAGGCATGCTGCGGGTGAGCGACACGTTGGCCCTCGGTCTGAATGACCGGGCCGAGGTGAATGCCGCCGAAATCCTGCAAGACAGTGCCACGGCGGAAACCCTGCTGCGCCTGCGTGCTTCGCTCCAGCCTGAAATCGTCCTCTACGACATGCCGCCGATGCTTGAGCATGACGATCTCTCGGCCTTCTTGCCGCAATTGGACGGGGTCTTGCTGATCTCAGACGGCAGCCAAACCATGGCGCGTCACCTGCGCGAATGCGAACGGATGCTCGAAGGTCAGGTGCCGCTCTTGGGCATCGTGCTGAACCGGGCGCGGGCCTCTAGCCTGCCGAAATATGCCTGACACCCCCTGTCGCCGTCCTTGCTTGCGCCCTATTATCGCCCAAGTCATCTGATCTAGGCAGGGAAACTCCGCCGGGCAACGGTCGGGGGCTTTGGGCAGGTTGGAAAGAGGCACATGGGACCGATCTATACATTCGATGACTTCATCGACATGATCCGCCGCCGCGCGGGCGTGATCATTTTGATCACGCTTCTGGGCTGTATCGCCTCGGTCTACTGGGCGCTTGCGACCCCGCATGTCTACCAATCCTCCGAAGTCATCCAGATCGAGCAGCCCAAGATCGCCAATGATCTGGCCCCCTCCACGGTCGAAGGGTCTTCGGCGCGGCGTTTGCAATTGATCGAACAGCAGTTGATGGCGCGCGGCACCTTGGTCGATATCATTCAACGCTTTGATCTTTATGACGATCTGACCGCGCTGCGCATGTCCGAGAAAGTCGATCTGCTGCGCCGTTCGGTCACCATCACCGGCGTCGCCGCCCCGCGCGAAGGCTATGCGGATGACGGGACCATCTCGGTCATGACCTTCACCGCCGAGATGGACAACCCCGCCGATGCGCAGGCCGTGGCCCGCGAATTCGCCGACCGCACGCGCCAGATGTCCGCCGCCCGACGCCAGAGCCAGACGCAAGAAACCTTGGAGTTTTTCCAGCGCCAAGAGCAGAACCTGATCCGCGACATTTCGGAGCTTGAGGCCGAACTGGCCGATTACCGGGCCGAAAACGACCTGTCGCTCGAAGGCAGTCTTGAGTTTCGCCGCGGCGAGATCAGCAGCCTCAATGACGCCATTCTTGAACTTGACCGTGAAATCATCGCCACGCGGCTGGCGCGCGATCGGGTCAACCCCGATGCCCGCGCCGCCACCATCGCCCGCGAACAGGCCGAGTTGGATGCCACGCTCGAAAGCCTGACCACGCAGCGCGACCTGCTGCAAGAACAGCGCGAAACCCTGACCGCCAGCCTGCAAACCTCGCCCGAGGTCGAGCGGGAGCTGGCCCGGTTCGAACGCCGTCTGACCCAGTTGCAAGACCAGTTGGAGGTGATCACCGCCCGCCGGAATGAGGCGGAGGTGGGATTCTCTCTCGAATCCGATCAGCGGGGCGAGAAGCTGATCACCTTGGAGCAGGCCGAACTGCCTGATTACCCCGTATCGCTCAGCCGCAAGAAACGCGCGGCGGTGGGCGGGATGGCCAGCTTGGCGCTGGCGCTGATCGTGGCCTTCCTGCTGGAACTGCGCCGCCCGGTGATCCGCTCGGCCCGGCAGATGACGCGCGAGACGGGGTTGATCCCAGTCGTGTCGATCCCCGACCTCAGCCCGCGCGAAAAGCGCCGGACCTTGGGCAAGGTTTGGCAGGAGCGCTTGAAGGCCGGGAAAGAAGGCCGCGCCGCGCGGATGGCCCGCAAGCAAAAGAGCTGAACCGCTCAGACCGTGGCACTCAGCCCCAGCACCCGGTCCCAATGCAACCAAAGCGCCAGCGCGCCGAGCGCCAGCCCCAAGAGGGCGAAGGTCAGATCATGCCGCGCGTCCCAGACGCCATGCGCCCTTGCGAGCCAGATCAGCACCAGATGCGACAGCACCATCGCAGCCCCCAACCCGATCAGCGCCCCCGGCAAACCGGCGGTGACCACCCCCGCCAGCAGCAGCCCCACTTGCAGGCTGGCCCTTGAGGCAGAAGAGATGAAGAACCGCCGCGAATCCCCCGCGGCAAGGGCCGCTTGGTCATAGGTCATCCCGATCACCTGCGGCATCAGCGCCAGCGCCAGCATCACCAGAATCGCGCCGCTTTGCAGATAGCGCGGGTCATAGAGGACCGAGACCAACCACGGCCCCGCCAGCGCCATGACCACCAAAAGTGCCAGCAGCCCGCCGCTCAGCCCATAGCGCATCCGCTTGAGCTTGGGATGGTCGCCGCCCCCCGCCTCTCGGTAGATCGGGATCATCACCCGCCCGGTGACATTCTGCCCCAGCAGCAGCGGGAAACTCGCCAGGAAATAACCGATGTTGTAGATGCCCAACCCTTCGAGCGATAGGAACTTGCCCAAGATCGCCTTGTCACCCTGACTGGCAAAGAACCAGAACATGGTCGACAGGAAGATCCATTTGCCGAAATGAACCAACTCGCGCACCGCCGGACGCTCCCAACGAAAGCGGTTGCCCGGCCCCGGCAGGAAAGCATGGGTCAGCGCCAGTTTCGCCAAGGCGCCCACGACGCCGCCGACCACCAGCGCCGCCACCGATTGATACAGAGCCGCGCCCAGAATCATCACCACGATGCCGATCACCTGCGATGTCAGGTCCAGTAGCGTCAGCCGCCCCATTTGCAAATGCCGATGCGCCGTCTCGATCCGCGTCGGATTGAACCCGGCGACCACGAGGCTTAGCGCGGCGATGGGCAGATAGGTCAGCAGGAGCGGCTCGCCGTAAAACGCCGCCACCGGCCATGCCAATGCAGAGGCGACGAGCCACAGACACGCCCCCCGGATCGCTTGGATTGTCCAAGCGGTGTTCAGAAAGTCCGGATCATCGCCACGCTTGCTCTGCGCGATGGAGGGGGCGATGCCCACGTCCGAGAACAGCGTCAGCCCGACAATCACCACCTGTATTAACGCCATCAGACCAAAGGCTTCGGGAAAGAGCAGCCGCGTCAGGATCAGGTTCGACGCCAGCCGGATCGCCTGCGACCCGCCATAACCCAAGACGATCCAAGAGGTCGAGCGCAGCGCCCGTGCCATCAGGCGATTGCCCGTTACCGCTTGGGAAAGCTTGGAAAACACCCGTTGCTGCGCCTCTGCCAGTTCTCTGTGAAAGCCTAAAGCCTTGCCCGCCCTTGTGCCAGTGGCAAGCGGGCGGGTAACAAGGTTTATCAGCCCCAAGCCAAGGCCGCACCGCCCGTGAAGATCGCCTATATTCTCAACACCTATCCGCAGCCCTCGCATTCCTTCATCCGGCGCGAGATCGCGGCGCTAGAGGCGGCGGGCCATGAGGTGGACCGTTTCGCCATGCGTGGCCCCGATGTGCCGCTGGTTGATCCACAAGACAAGGCCGAGGCGGCAGCGACCCAGTATGTGCTGGCCGCCGGTGGCAGCGCCCTCGCCCGTGCCAGTCTGCGCATGATGCTGCGCGCGCCGCGGCGGTTCGGCCAAGCGCTGCGCGATGTCCGGCAAGCCGCCCGCCGGGCCGAGACGGGACTGGCCCGCCATCTGATCTATCTGGCCGAGGCCTGTTATCTGCGCGCCCGGCTTGAGGGGAGTGGCATCCAACATCTGCACGCCCATTTCGGCACAAACGCCGCGATGGTCGCGATGCTTTGCCACAGGTTGGGCGGGCCGCGCTATAGTTTCACCACCCACGGGCCCGAGGAATTCGACAGCCCGCGCGCCCTTTCGCTCGGTGCGAAAACCCACCACGCGGCCTTTGCCGTGGCGATCAGCCAGTTCGGGCGCAGCCAGCTGTGCCGTTGGGCCGCCCCGGCGGATTGGCCGCGCATCAAGGTCGTGCATTGCGGCATCGAGCTTGCCAAATTCCCGGCCCCCGCCCCCCTGCCCGATGGCCCGCGCCGCCTCGTCTCCATCGGACGGTTTGTAGAGCAGAAAGGCCAGCTTGCCCTGATCGACGCCATGGCCCGGCTGCGCGAGAGCCACCCCGATCTGCATCTCACCCTGATCGGCGACGGCCCCCTGCGCGGCGCGATCGATGCCGAGATCGCCCGCCACGGCCTGCAAGAACGCATCACCCTGACCGGCTGGGTCGATGAGGCCCGCGTGACGGCGGAACTTGGCGCCGCCCATGCACTTGTGATGCCCAGTTTCGCCGAAGGTCTGCCCATGGTGGTGATGGAGGCGATGGCCGCCGCCCGCCCCGTGATCGCCACCTATATCGCAGGCACGCCGGAATTGGTGCAGCCGGGCGAGACCGGATGGCTGGTGCCCGCAGGCGATGTGGCGGCCTTGGCCGAGGCGATGGCCGCCCTGCACGACGCCCCCCTCCCCGCGTTAGAGGAAATGGGCACGAAAGCCCGGACGCGGGTCTTTGCACGCCATGATGTCGCCCGCGAGGCGGCGAAACTGGCCCAGCACATGCAAGAGGCCGCCCGCTAGCGCCCCCGCACCCAGCGGTTGGCGCTGCGCAAAACCGGCGCATGGATCGTAAGCCGCACGGCAACAAAGACTAGCGCGCCCAAGGGATCGGCCAGCGCCCGCCGCCAAAAGGGGCGCAGTCGGTCATGGGGGTCGTCATTGCGCATCAATTCGGGGAACAGCCGCGCCACCTCGGCCACGCCTGCGTCCTGCCGCCGGCGCACCCGCACCAACGGCGCGAAACCTTCGATCATCGGCCAGTCATAGCGGGCGGGCACGGCGATGCGCTCCTCGGGGCGAAAGTTCAGCCGCGCGAAAGTGTCGTCCGAGATGATATCGGGCCACGCCCCCCACCGCGCCCGCCCGGCGCGGTTCATCGCAAAGGCCCCAAAGCCCGGGACGCCATGGGTCATGAAACCGGTCGTCCGCCAGAACCGCGTGTAATGGCGCGTCACCCAATCGCCCGAGGTCGTCACCCGTGGCACCCCGCTGCCATAGCGCGGCGCGTCCCCCGCCAGCGCCTCTTGCAACTGGCTCAGCAAGGGCGGTGAGACCAGCACATCGGCGTCGAGATAGACCAACACGCCCCCCCGCGCCGCCGCCTCGCCTGCGTTCCACGCGCCCAGCTTGCTGCCTTGGGCCAGTTCCAGCACCCGCAAGACCCAGCCCCGCGCCTCGAATGAGGGGATCGCTGCACGGGCGCGTTCGGCGGTGTTGTCCGAACAGCCATTGGCCACGACGATCACCTCGACCGGCCCCGCCAGCGGCGCGGAGGCGCAGAGCGCATCAAGGCAGGCGGGCAGCCAGTCGGCTTCATCATGGGCGGGGATCAACACGCTCACCCCTTGGAACGCGCCATTGGTCACTTCCATGCGGTCAAAGCGTCCCACCGCGGATTGTCGTCCGCCAGATAGCGCAGCGCCCCCCAAGAGCCCCATTTCGTCGGGGCGTAGACGTCGGCGTAATGGGTGAAAAGCTGCCCGCCCACGGCCAACCAGCCCGCCATCAGATCGGTATAGAGCGCGCCCATCTCGGGGGCGTAGTTCAGATGGTGAAAGAACTCGGTCAGTCCTTCGTCATTCACCTGCGCCCCAAGCCCGACCACATGGCTGCCGCCTTCGTACATCACCAGATCGAGGTCATGCGCCCGCGCCACGGCGGCGTGATGGGGCCAAACCCGGCCAATGAGATCGGCCAGCGTGTCAGTCTCCAAACCGCTGGTGCCACCGTGGCGCAGGTCCTGCGCCGCAAGGGCTGTGGCCGCATCGAAGCGGTGGGCCGCGATATAATCGGCCAAAGCGCCGCCGCTCAGCCCCAGCGCCTCCCCCTCGGCGCGAGCCTCAGCAAGGCTGTCCGACAGCCAGCCGCTGACCAACTCGGCATTCTCCTCCAACCCCAGCACGCCGCCGAAATACCCGGTGATCGCATAGGCATCGAAGGCCGTGGCGGGGGCGCTGTTGCCCGCCTGCTCGGCCACGTAAAGCGGCGCGTCCAAGGCTTCGCGCTCAAGCCCCAGCCACCCCGTTTGGCTCGCGATCACATTGCGCAACCGCGCCTCGGCCTCTCCGCCGAAAACATCCGTCCAGATGCGCGCCACTTCAGCGGCCCGCAGACCGTAGAACTGCATCCCCTTCTCGGCCTCATCCCAGCGGGCCTGCGCCATCTCATCGGCCCATTGGGTCTGGGCGAATTGCCAGTTCCACACCTCGTTCGAGAACTCCACATAGGCTTTGCGCTCGCCCTCCAACGCCTCTTCGACATAGGTCGCAAAGGCGGTCACATAGCCATCATCCGCCAGATGCGGCATGTTGAACCATGGGTCGATCCCCAGTTCATTGGCCAATGCGACCATCACCTCCACCGGGACGCCGCGCAGGGCATAGGTCACGTCCTCGGGGCGCGGGCGGTCTTCCCAACTGGCGATGGGGCTGTCGTTGGTGGCCATCCAATCCATGAAGCGCAGTACCTTCATCCCCGTCAGATGCCGCGTCCAATCGGGGTTGAAACGCGCCCCGGCGTCGTAATCGGCCACGCGGTCTTCGCGGACCACGGTGATCTCACGCGGCGGGTCGCTGCGGTGCATGCGTTGAATGCGAATGTCGACACTGCCCGGCCCCGGCGCATAGTCGAACCGCACCTCGTTCTTGCCATAGCGCACATTCTCGGCCCGGCCCGTGACCTCAATCACGCCCTGCCCTTTGAAGCGGAGCAGATAGCGGCCTTTAAGCGTCGCCGCCTGCGCCGGCATATCGGTCAGGATCAGCGTGCCAATGCTGCCAAGTTCGCGCGGCATCTTCACCGGCCAGCCCTCGGCATTGAGATAGCCGCCTTGGACCAGCTGCGCATATTCCATCCCGCCAAAGCGCCCGGCCACATGGCCAAGCCACGGGCGGGCGGTTTTCATCAAGTCGAGGAAGGGCGCTTGCACGCTCCAATCCGCGATGGCGGCGAGGCCGATGCCCATGTCGCGGGTGCCCGCAACGGCCTCCTCGGGGGCGGTAATCTTAAATGGGGCTGGCGGATCGAGAGGTTTCGCCGCCTCGGGCGCATCGCTGTCCGGGCTGGGCGCGGGCGGGCCGGTCGGGGCTATCGGCGCGGTCTGGGCGTTGTCCTCGGCCACGGGCCGCGTCGCGAGGGGCGCCGGCATCACGGCACCGCCCTGATAGTCCTGCACCGCCTCCCAGGCCACCCGCTGCAGGGCGCGGGCAAGATCAGGCTGGGGCGTGTCGAAAGCCTTGCCCCAGCGATCGTTAAAATCCGTCGGCAGCCCCAGCGGGTCTTTGCCCGTCAGCGTGGCATATTGTACCATGGCGACGAAGTAGTGGCCGAGGTCGTTCAAATGGATGTCATCCGCGAAGAGCGCGTCGATCCCGGTCAGCCCGGAAAGGTTCTCGGCAGCGATTTCATCATAGAGCCGGGCCATCGCTTGCCCGGCTGGGATCACCTCGATCGTCGCGTTCTCCGAACTGCGCACCGCCGATGCGATCCCCTCCCACGCGGGCAGATCGCTCTCCAACCTCTCGCGCCACGGGATATGGGCGTGATCGTCATAGGCCACCGCCTCCCCGCTGCCGCTTTTCAGCGAATGCCAAGTCTCTTGCAGATAGACTTTCACTTCCGGATTGGCCGCCGCAGCAAGCCCAAAGAAGGCCTGCGCATAGACTTCGGTGTCCGACCAACGGGTATGATTGGCCAGCGGGATCGCCTCGGTCAGGATGAGATGGGTGATGTCCCCCTCGGGCAGCAGCGCACGGGCATCCACGCCCTCGGCCCGGTCCGATTCATCCCAATTGTAGCGCAGGGGCGCGCCGTTGATGATCTGCGCGCGCACCTCGCCTTGGCCCACCCCGGCGCGCAGCGCCTCTTGCAGCATATCCGGCCCGTCGGCCCCAAAAAGACTGTGGCCCACCATCAGGACCGAGAACAGCCCGCCCAGACCGCTCATGCCGCGACCCCGCTGTCGGGATGGGCGCGGACCACGTCCCAGACCACCCGCTGCATCAGCCGCGCGGCCTCCGCGCTTGGCGCCTGCGCCGGGGTGCCGTCGGCGCGCAGCAATTCGTGCGGCAGCCCTGCCGGGTCGCGGTGATAGAGGGTCGCGTAATGGGTCAGTGCCACGAGGTAAGCCCCCTGATCGTTAAAGTGGATCGTATCGGGGCGGCCATTCTCATCGCGCGAAAAGAGGTCATGCAGGCTGATGATACCGCCCACCCCGCCAGCGGCGTCGACCGCCCGGACAAAGGCCGCCATGACCTGCCCCGCGGGGATCAGATGAATGGGCACCTCCGCTTCCTGCAAGGCGGGGTAGATCACCTGCCGCCGCCAGTATTTATCCAAGTCCCGGTCGATGCGCTTCAGCCAGCCTTGGCCGTCATCCGTATGGTGCCAAGTCTCATAGAGGTAGACGCGGGTGTCGGGCCGGGCGGCATGGGCCAGCCGCGCCCAATGGGCAAGGTAGTCAGGGCTGTCGTGATAGCGGATGGCATCGGCGATCTCGACCATTTCGGTCAGCACCACCGCGTCGTAATCGCCCGAGCCGATGGCCGCCCGGGCGGGCCGGTGCTGCGCGTGATCGTTGGACCGCTCGAACCCGTTCACCGGCACATCCGGCTCCCAATGGTCGCGCAGCGAACTGCCCCAGCCGGTCTGGCTGTGATAGCTATGCCCCGCCCCTGCCAACTGCGCCAACATCGCGGGCATGTCGCGGCCCACCAGTGAATGCCCCAGATGATAGACCTGCATCGGCCCCGAAGGCGCGCTCAGCGGCGTGGCATAGAGTTCCTCCGCCCGGTCCTGCAACTGCGCCCGGCGAAAGACCCAAGACCCGCCGCCGAGGCTGGCAAGCGCGGCGCCCCCCAGAAAGAGACGGCGTGAGAGTGCGACCATGAGATCAAGCTCCTTTGCGATCAATCTGCCCAATCGCCACCCCGCTGACAAGGTGGCCCGCCACCGACGCGATCCGCCCCGGCAGCTTATCGCCGCGGCTAAAGCCCTCTGTGTCTTGGGTAAATCGCGCGTCGAAGGTGGTATTACCGCCAGATAGGGTGACCTCAAGCCGATCAAAGCCAAAAAGCGCCTTGGTCGCTGGGTACTGCGCCTTATAGGCCGCCTCCTTGGCGCAAAAGATGCGTTTCGCAGCCGCTAGGTCCGCGCCGCCGAGGCGGGTGATTTCCGCCGGAAGGCAGATTTCGGTGAGCAGGTCTGCGGGCAGTGGGCTGTCGTCTTCGATGTCGACGCCGAGGGTCTCCACCTCTGCCCTGCGCGCCAGAACCGCGATGCACCAGTCGTCACAGTGGCTGATTGAGCCGGTCAGGGCGGGTGGCCAAATCGGCGCGCGGTCGGCGCTGGCCAGCACCGGCGCGGGCGGATGGCCAAGCGCCTGCATCGCCTCCCGCGCGGCGTGGCGTCCGGCGGTAAACTCGGCGACCCGTTTTGGCTGTGCCCGTGCGATGAGGGCGGCTTCGCCCGCCAGCAAGGGCGGATAGGCTCTGCCGGGGCGGGTCACAGCGACGGCGACCGGCAGATCGAAAATAGCCTGAACAGCCGCCCTGATCTCGCCCTCCGTCGTCACCTCACCCCCGCCCGCGGCCACGCGCGGCCCGCATGAGGCGACGTTTCGACATGGTCTCGGACCGTGCGGGCGTCTCGGCGGCGGAGGGTGCCTTGGCCGGTGCGGCGGTCTTGCCCCCCAGCCCGTCGATATGTGCCGCCAGTCCGGCAAGGGTAGGGAAACGGAAGATATCGGTGATCGACAGCGCGCTGACGTCCAAAGCCGCCTTGATGTCGCGATGCGCCTGTACCGCCAGCAGCGAGTGGCCGCCGAGGGCAAAGAAGTTATCCTCGCCGCGAATGTCCCCTAGCCCCAAAAGCGCGCTCCAGACCTGCGCGATCGCCGCTTGGCTGCCGCCCGCGGGCGTCTCGGCCTGCGGCGCGGCAGGGGTCGGCGCGCTTTGTCGGATCGGGGCGGGCAGCGCCTTGCGGTCGATTTTCTTGTTCGGCGTCAGCGGCATGGCAGAGAGGGTGACGATGGCCTGCGGCACCATGATATCGGGCAGATGCGCGGCCAATTGCCGCCGCGCGGCGTCGCTATCAACCGTCTTTTCCGCGACCACATAGCCGATCAACTGCGCGCCACCCTGCCCGGCATCCTCGCGCAGCACCGCCACGGCTTGGCGCACGCCCGGCAATTCGGCGAGACGCGCCTCAACCTCGCCCAGCTCAATCCGATGGCCGCGTATCTTGACCTGCGCATCGGCGCGGCCCTCGAAATGCAGCACGCCCTCGGCGTCCATCCGCACCAGATCGCCCGTGCCGTAAAGGTGGCCCCTGCCGGTGAAAGGATCGTCGATGAAACGCGCCGCTGTCATCTCGGCCCGTTGCCAATAGCCCTGCGTGACGCCATCGCCCCCGATCCAAAGCTCCCCCGAAGCACCGATGGGCAGCGGCTGCCGCGCGGGGTCGAGGATATGAACCTGCGTATTGGCAATTGGCCTGCCGATGGGCGCGGTGGTGGCCTCGGCACTGTCGAGCATATGGGTCGTGGACCAGATCGTCGTCTCGGTCGGGCCATACATGTTCTGGATCTGCGCCGAGGTCGCACCGCGCAGGGTGCGCAGCAGGGTGCCGGGCAGCGCCTCCCCCCCGATCATCAGCGATTTGATCCGCGCCAAAGCGCCGCGCGCCTCGTCGTTCATCACCATCATCTGCGCCATCGAAGGCGTGCATTGCAGATGGGTCACCCCGTGGCGGATGATCTGCGCGGCGATGGAGTGGTCATCCGCCGCCGGTTGCCCGCCCGCATTGGCGCGGTGCAACACCTCGGCCAAGGGGGCAAGCCCCGCCATCACCTTGTCGGTCGGAATGCCATAGTCGATCAGACAGGCGATCTCATCCACGCCGATCCGCTTGAGCTGCTCGGCTCGCGCCAGACCATCGGCCACGGTGCCGAACATGCCGCTGTCGTTGAAATAGCGCTGAAAGGCAAACTCAAGGATCGCATCCATTTCCTCGGGCGAGAGACCTTCGAGGTCGATCTCAAACGGGTTCGTCGTCCCCGCCGGTTTCTTGAAGGCCGGGAAGGCCCATGCGTATTGTTTGATCAACCCCGCCGCCGAGCGCAGGTAGTCCTTCATCGGCCCGCGCGCCGTCTCTTCGGCCTCGGCCCGGGTGGCGGCGAGATAGCTGTGCAGCATGACGGTAACCCGATGGCCCGCCGGATCATGGCCCGCCGCGCGCAGGGCGTCATGGTAAATCTTGATCTTCTCGGCAACCTCCTCCACCGACTGCCCCAGTAGGTGGGTCAGCACGTTCGCCCCGATCTCCCCCGCTTCCTTCCAAGTCTGCGGATTGCCCGCCGTGGTCACCCAGATCGGCAGTTTGTCAGAGACGGGGCGCGGCTGGGTCACCACCGCGTGGGGCATGCCATCGGCGCGGGGGAACTCTACCGGCTCCCCGGCCCAGAGCCTGCGCAGCTGGTCGATGGCGTCATACATCGCGGGCTTGTTTTCGGGCGGCGTGTTCTCGGGGCGCAGCACGAAATCGTCGGGCTGCCAGCCGCTGGCAATGGCGAGACCGACGCGCCCATTGGTCAGATTGTCGATCACCGCCCATTCCTCGGCAATCCGTGCGGGATGGTGCAGCGGCGCCACGCAAGACCCTGCCCGCACGTCGAGGTTCTGCGTCACCGCCGCCACCGCCGCGCCGGTGACGGAGGGGTTGGGGTAAGGGCCGCCAAAGGCATGAAAGTGCCGCTCGGGCGTCCAGACCGCGTTGAACCCGTGGGCGTCGGCGAATTTCGCCCCTTCAAGAAGCAGTTCGTATTTCTTGGGGCCGACACCATCGTCATTGCCCCAATAGAACAGGTTAAAGTCGATCCTGCGGTCGCTCGTGGCAATTGGGCCGTTCGACATGAGCGCCCGGCTGTCATCGCCCGCCAGCACCAGTTTGAACCCCCGCGCGAGGGTCCAAAACAGTTCCAACACCGAAATGTCGAAGCTGAGGCTTGTCACGGCAAGCCAGACCGCCCCCGCCTCATGGTCGATCCGGTCGTCCATCCCGGCAAAGAAATTCGCCACATTGCCATGGCTGACCATCACCCCCTTGGGCGTCCCGGTCGAGCCGGAGGTGTAGATCAGATAGGCGAGGTCATCCGGCCCGGCGCTGGCGGCGGGGTTCGCCCTCGGTGCCGTGGCAAGGCGCGGGTCGCGGTCGATCTCAACCACCTGCGCGCCATGCGCGGGCAGGCTGGCGGTGAGGGCCGATTGCGCGACCACAATAGATGCGCCGCTGTCTGAGAGGTAGTGCGCCAGACGGTCTGCCGGATAGGCCGGATCAAGCGGCACATAGGCGGCCCCGGCTTTCAAAATGCCAAGCGTGCCGACCAGCAGGTCTACGCCCCGTGCGACGCAAAGCGCCACCGGCATCCCCGGCCCCGCCCCCCTATCGCGCAGCAGATGCGCCAATTGGTTGGCGCGGGTGTTCAATGCGGCGTAGCTCAGCGTCTCACCTTCAAAGACCAGCGCGGGCGCGTCGGGGGTGCGCTCCACCTGCGCCTCGAAAGCGGCGTGGATGGTGTGGGGGTCATAGGCGCGCGTCGTCGCGTTGACGCGGGCCAAGGTCTGCGCCTCAGTCTCTGGGAGCGCCCAGACGGTGCCGCAGTCCGAGGCCTCGATGATCTTGGCAAAGGCCGCCTCAAGGCGTGCGGCGAGGAGGTCGACCGCGGCGTCGGACAGCCGCGCACCGTCGGCAAAAAGCCGCGCGCCCTGTGGTGTGAGGCAGAGGGTCAGCGCCGACCCCGCAAGCGGTTCATCGTCAAAGGAGATCGCGAACTCCGGAGTGGCAGCCACATCAATCGCCGGATCGCGCAGCGGCAGGTCGCGGGCGAAACCGACGGCATCTTTCGCGCGGGTAAGTTGCGGGTCCAACTGAGCCAGCAGTTCCGCCACCGGTGTCTCCGCCTCTGCCGAGATGGTGATCGGCAGCCAATCGGCGATGAGCAGCGCGGGCGCGCCTTTACGCCGCATGGCGATGCCGCCTTCGGTGGCCCCGGCGCTGCGCAGCGCGACGAGGGCGGCGGCGGCGACTTGGTGCAACGGGTCGCTTCCCTGCGGCAAGGTGATCTCCCGCGCCACCCATGCCTCCGGCGTTTCGGTTGCGGTGGCCAAGGGGACCGGCAGCGCGTCGAAGCTGGTCAGAGCGCGCCGCCAATATACCTCATCAGCCGGAGCGGGAACCGGGCCTGCCGTCTGGGGCAACATATCCCCGGGGGCGAAAAACTGCGCAGGTGCAACGCTTTCGCCCGCCATATCGCGCAGGTCATGGAGGGCGATATGCCCGTCCTGCGCCGCCACGATCACCCGCGCCTCGTCGACCTCGACAACCTCGCCGGGCGTGCCGCCCTGCCCCGCCGCGCGTTCCACGCGGGACACGGCCAGCACCGCGCCATCCGCGCCTAGGATTTTCGCCGTGGTCAGCGGGTTCCAATAGCTTCCGAAATCAAGGCCGCGGGCCAGCGCACCGATCTCCTCCGCCGTTTTGGTAAAATCGATCAGCCCGCCGTTTTCGGGCCGTTTGTCCTTCGCGAAATAGCTGCGCTGGCTCAGGTCTTGGGCGGTGCCTTGCAGGCTGCCGCTTTCCAACTGGGCCAGAACCTCGCCAAAGCTTTCCATCCCGGCGGCGTAGCATTTGGAGTTGAGGCTAAAGGCCGTCTCATCGGCTGCGATATCAACCTTGCGCTGCGCCAGTAGGTCGCCGGTATCGACGCCGGTCTCGATCAGATGCCAACTGACCCCATGCCGCGCCTCGCCATTGATGATTGCCCAAGCGGGTGTGTTGAGCCCGGCATAGCGCGGCAGCGGACCATCGTGAAAGTTGACCGCCCCGCGTTTGGGCAGCGCCAGAACCGTGTCGGGGATCAGCCGCAGGTTGGCGATGCTTAACAGCCAGTCGGCGGACAGCCCCATCGGCAAGAGTTCCTCGGCATCGCGGCAAAGCGCCAGCCCCTGCCCCTCGGCCCAAGCGCGCACCGCGTCGTCGCGGGTGATCACGGCAGCGATCCGGTGCCCGCCCGCCAGCAGCATGTCGCCGCAGGCGATGGTCAGGGATTCGTCGCCCATCAGGAAGGCGGTGAACGGGTCTGTCTTGAAGCTGACGGTCATCAACGGTCCTCCGTGGCGGGGCTACGGCTTGGGTCTTGAACGGCGGGGGCCGCGCGCCGCGCGGTGCGCGCATGGGCCGCAAGGTCGCGATAGAAACCCGGCGCGTCTTCCGGGCGGCGCCCGGTGAGCAGGCAGCGCAGATGGTGCAACCCGCCCCCGGCAAGCCGGGCGAGCGTGGCCAGTGCCGCATAGGCGCGGCCATGGTTCTTGGCGAAATAGCGGTGGCGGCTGTCGAACCAATAGCGCGGCATGCGCCGCCATTCCTTCATCCCGGTGGAGACCGAGCCGACATGCACGCAGCGCGCCTGCGGGACATACCAGCAGTCCCAACCCGCCCGCGCGGCCCGAAGGCAAAGGTCGGTTTCTTCGTAATAGAGGAAATAGGCTTCGTCGAAGAGGCCGATCTCGGCCAGCATGTCCCACCGCATCATGACGCTGGCACCGGCCACCCAATCGACCTGCGCCGCCTTTTCAGGCAGGGGCGGCGCCACGACCGAGGCAGAGAGCAGCCGCGTCAGCGGGCCAAAGCGCGCAGCGGCCTCCAACTCTCCGGCGGCTGAGGGGAAACGAAAGGCAGTCGCATGAGGCACATCATCCTCCCCGCGCACATGGCTTCCGGCCAATCCGGCGCGGGGGTGGTTTTGCAGGTGGTCCAAGAGCGCCCCGATACAGCCGCGATCGAGGAAGGCATCCGAGTTCACCACATGCACGAAATCCGGCGCGGACCCGTCCGACATTCCCGCCCGCATGGCCAAGTTGTTGCCCGCGCCAAAGCCGCCGTTGCGGGGCGATGCGATCAGCCGCACCCGGTTGCCCGCGCCCCAGCCCCGCGCGGCGATCTCCTGCGCCAGTAGCGCGGCAGAGCCATCGCCGCTGTCATTGTCGACGATCACCAATTCGGCACCCGCATCGGGCATATCGGCCAATGCGGCCTCAGCCGCGCGCAGGGTCATCTCTGCGGTGCGGTAATTGAGGATGACGACCAGAAGGCGGGGCGGTTTTTGCATCATTCCGCCGCCGTGGCTTGGGTGTGGTCTTGGCCTGCGCCTTCGGGCAGGGCTGCCACAATCACCTCGGCCAGTTCTTGGGCCAGCACGGTCACATTCGGGGCCAGCACCATGCTGACGTGATCGCCCGGCACTTCGATCACCTGCAAGCGCGGCGCGTATTGCCGCCACTGGTTGTCCTCATAGACATATTCCTTTTCCGCCGTGACATACTGCCCGTCAGAGACCGCCCAATGCCGATCCAGCGGCGGGCGGAACAGGGTCATCGGCCCGTCCCACTGCGGGGTTTCATACCGTCCCACCGCGCGGAGGAACGCCGCCTGAATGCGCAGGCTGTTAAAGGAAACCCCCTCGCCCTCGCCGCTCGTCTCTTGCGGCGCCCGGCGCCGCTCACGCTCCCACGCCCAGCGGTTGCGCGCCCATTCCAGCAGATAGACCGGGCCTTTGCGCCGCAGTTCGGCCAGCTTGATATGCGCCTTGTCGATCTTGCTGAGCGACGGGCGTACGGGCAACGGCGTGTCGAGCATCGCAAGAACGGCCACCTCCTGCCCCGCGGCTTTCAACTGCTGCGCCATCTCATAGGCCGTGATCCCGCCGCCGGAGTATCCGGCCAGCAAATAAGGCCCTTGGGGCTGCAAGGCGCGGATTTCGGCGATGTAATCCGCCGCGGCGGCTTGCACCTCTTCATGGGGGGCCGCGTCCCCGATCAGCCCACGGGCCTGCACCCCATAGACCGGGCGCTCATTGCTAAACGGCAAGGCAAGGTGGCGCAGGTTCAGCACATTGCCGAACATCCCTGCGACCACGAACAGCGGCGTCGCGTTCTGCGAGGACTGGTTGAGCGGCACCAGGTAGTCAAAGCGCTGTTGCGAGCCCGCCGCGTCTGTCTCGACCGCCTCCGCCTGCGCCAGATCCCCGCGTTCCGCCGCGATCAGGGCTGCGCATTTGGCGATGGTCGGCGCTTCGAAAAGGACGGAGATCGGGAACTCCACCTTGAACTCACGTTTGACCGCCGCGAAGAGGCGCACCGCGATCAGGGAATGGCCGCCGAGGTCAAAGAAACTGTCCTCGACCCCCACGGGGCTGACACCCAAAAGGTTCGACCAAATCTCGGCCAATCTCTCTTCGATCCCATTGCGCGGGGCCACGAAGGAGCCGTCGAGATCGGGCCGCTCAAAGCTCTGCCCTTGGGCGGCGGCATCGGTCAGCGGCGCATCGGCCTGCGCGATCAGCCCTTGCAAGGGCAGCGGAGAGACCATGACCTGCGGTGCCTCCAGCGCCAGCGCGCGGCGCAGCGCCTCTGGCCCCTCCTGCGCGCGGATGCCTTGGCGCACCAGACGGGCCAGACGCTCTTCGGCGGGGCTGAGGCTCTCGCTGTTGTCGGCATCCTCAAAGATCACTTCGCGGGCGTCGGGCGGGGGCACATCGGCAAAGGCCCCTTCGAGCCGCTTCATCGCGAAATCGCGAACCTCGACCAGAACCATGCCCTGCGGATCGGTGATCGTCACGTCGAAACGGGCCAAACCCTCGGCCCCCGTGCCCTCGGCCAGCCGGACATGCGAGCGGACTTCGGCAGGCAGCGGGGCGTGGAGCGTGATCTCCCCATAGGACAGCGGCACCCAAAGGTGGCGCGCGGCATAGCTGGGGATCAGCGCCATGGCCCAGCCGGTGGCGATATCCATCAGACCGGGGTGCATCAGGTAGCCATCGGTCAGATCACCCTGTGCTGCCTCGGGCAGGTGCAACGTGGCGATGCCCTCACCCTGCCCGAGGGCGGTGCATTGCAGCACATGCCAGCGCGGGCCGAACTTCAAATGCGCTTCTTGAACCGCGGGCAGATGGCGCCCGGGGGCGGCCTCGGCCACATCCTCGCAACGGGCGGCGATGGCCGCGAGGTCAAGCGATTCGGCACTGTCGCCCGCCCGAGACAGCCGCGCTTGGACATGCAACTGCCACGCAGGCTTGCCGTTGACCACGCAAGCGCTGTGCAACTCGGCGGCGAAACCTTTGCCCTCCGGGGTCAGGGTGATCTTGATCCTGCGCCGCGCCCCATCGGCCAGCGGCAGGGGGCGCAGGAAATAGAGGTCTTGCAGGGTGAAGCCGCCTAGCCCTTGGGCCGCCGCCGCTTCGGCCAAAAGCTCGATATAGCCCGTGCCGGGCATGATCGCGCGGCCATCCAAGGTGCGGTGTTGGTCAAGCAGCCAATGCGAGGCTGCAACCTCGGTCGTGAATTCGGGCGCGCCGCTCTCGCCCGACCCGGCGGTTTCCAGCAGCGCCGCCTTGATCGGGCGGGCCGGCAGCGCCACGGCACCGCCGCCGCCAAGGCTTTCTGCCGCCATGCCGACATCGGCCCAAACGCCCCAGTTCACCGCCACCACGCGGGTCTGCGCCGCGCGCCGCGATTGGGCAAAGGCGTTGAGCCAGGCATTGGCCGCCACATAATCCACCTGCCCCGCCGCGCGGGTCGCGGTGGAGGTCGAGGAAAAGAGCACCATGAGGTCGAGCGTGCCATCGGGCAGCAGTTGATCCAAGACCCGCAGCCCCTGCACCTTGGGCGCAAGCACCGCGTCGATATTCGCATCCGTTTTGGCCAAAAGCGGCGCGTCATCCAGCACCCCCGCGGCATGGATCACCCCCGTCAGCCCGCCGTGGCGCGCGGCCAGGTCGTCGATCACCCGGCGCATCTGCGCAAGGTTGGCGACATCCGCGCGGGCCACTTCGACCGCGCCGCCCGATTGCGCCGCCTTGGCCTCAAGCCGCAGGACAGCCCGCAGGCGGCGCGCTGTGGCATCAGCCGGGCCGTGGCTGGCAAGGTAGCTTTCCCATTCATGGCGCATCGGGAGGGCCGCGCGGCTCAGCAGGATCACGCGGGTGCCGGGCGTGTCAAGAATATCCGCCGCGAGGGTCATGCCGATGCCCCCGAAACCGCCGGTGATGAGGTAGCTTCCCTGTGACTTCCAGCCCGGCAGATCAGCCTCGGGCAGCGCGGCGGCGCGGTAGCCCAACTCATAGCGGCGGCCAGCACGATGGGCGACTTGGGGGTTGGCGGGGGTCGCCAAAAGCTCTTCGATTAGGTCCGAGGGGTCAATCACCGGCGCGGGCGTCACCGGCTTCGCGAACCACCCGGAAAGCGCGACAGGGGCGGCCTCGGGCAGGTCAATCTGCGCCGCCGTCAGCCCCGGCACCTCGCGCGCCATGACCCCGACGGGGCCGGAAATGAGCGTTTTTTCGGGGTAGGCCAGCCCCTCCTCTGCCACCTGCGCGGCACCGGTTGTGAAGACGCTGAGGTGCATCGGCGCGGGGTTCTCGGCTTCGGCCAAGGACTGGGCGAGCCACGTCAGGCTCCAGAACCCCTGTTCGACGTTGCGGTCAAACCGGCTGGAGCCGGGGCGCGGGGCGGCCTGATCATCGGTCAGCCAGAAATGCGCGATCCGGTCGGGCCTCCGCCCATCGGCCTCAAGCGCTGCGATCAACTGGTCATAGCCTGACCGCCCCTGTTCGGCGGCAAGCGTGAAATGATCGGCGCTGACGCGGTCAAAGGCATCCCCCGCCGTGACCTCTGCCACCCGGTGCCCTTCGGCCCGCAACCGTGCCGCCGCCTCGGCCCCCAGCCCCGCCGTATCGGCAAAGACAAGCCAGTTCAGCGGGCCGGACAGGTCCAAATCCCGTTCGGCATAGCGCGGTTGCCAATGCGGCAGCGCGCCCCAGTCGCCGATATCCTCCAGCCGTTGCAGCGGTTGCTCGGCAGGGCGCGCCGCCGCCTCACCCGGCGCGATGAAATAGCGCGCGCGTTGGAATTGATAGGTCGGCAGCACCACGCGGTTGCGCCGTGCCTCGCCCCAAATCTGCGCCCAATCAGCCTCGACCCCGCAGGCCCAGAGCCGCCCGATCACCCCGAGGAAATAGGCATCATCCGCGATCTCTTGCTCGGGGTGGCGCAGCGAAGACATCACCTGCCCCGGGGCCACATCCGCGTGCATCTGCGCCAAGGCGGAAAGCGCCTTGCCCGGCCCGACCTCAAGGAAAACCCGCGGCGCATCGCGGCTCAAAGTGTTGATGCAATTCGCGAAATTCACCGTGTGACGGAGCTGTTCGACCCAATAATCGGGGTCCGTCGCCATCTGCGCCGTGATCACCTCGCCGCTGCGGTTCGACAGGAAGGGCATCTGCGGCGCGCGCAGGTCAAGCGTGGCGAGGAAGGCGCGGTATCGGTCAAGGATCGGGTCCAACATCCGCGAGTGCGCGGCGATGTCGATGGCGATGCGCTGATGGTCAAGACCGGCGGCGTCGAGCCGCTCTTGCAGCGCCTTTAGCGCGTCTTCGGGGCCGGAAACGGCGATCAGTTCCGGGCCGTTCACGCTGGCGATATCAAGGGCCTCGCCCAGAAGCGGCGTGATCCGGTCCAGCGGCGCGGCAATGCTGATCATCCCGCCCGACGGCACCTCGTCAAACAACTGCCCGCGCAGCAGCACAAGGTCGATACAGTCCTCAAAGCGCATCACCCCGGTAAGGCAGGCGGCGACATTCTCGCCCATGGAATGCCCGACCATTGCGGCGGGTTTCACGCCCCAAGACAGCCAAAGCTGCGCCAGCGCATATTCAACGATCATGATCAGCGGCAGTTGCACCGAGGGGCGTTTCAGCTTGGCCTCGGCTGCTGCGCGGCCCTCAGCCTCCGGCAGCCAGATCGCGCGAATGTCGTAGTCGAGTTGCGGGGCCAGATGGTCCAGCCCCCGGTCCATCCATTCGGCAAAGACCGGCTCGGTCTCGTAAAGATCGCGGGCCATATCGGCATATTGCGCGCCGCCGCCGGGGAACATGAAAACGACTTCGGGATCAGGGCCGAGGTGGTCATGGGTAAAGACACGGCGGCTGTCGCCCGCCTCCAGCAGGGCCGCGGCTTCCTCATGGCTTTCGGCCACCAAGACGCGGCGTTTGTCAAAACCGCGACGGCCCTCTTTCAGGGTGAAAGCCACATCGGCCAAAGGCTGTTCGGGATGGGCGCGCAGATGTGCCGCGAGCGCGGCGCTATTGGCGTCCAAGGCCGCTTTGCTGCGCCCCGAAAGGCAGAGCACATGGAAAGGGAAATCGCTGTCTTCCGAGGCCGCGCGGGCCGGTGCCTCTTCCAAGATCATATGCGCATTGGTGCCGCCCACGCCAAGCGCATTGACGGCAGCGCGGCGCGGGGTGTTTTGCCCGGGCCAGTCATAGAGCCGGTCATTGACGCGGAAGGGCGAGCCCTCAAAAGGGATCGCCGGGTTCGGCGCTTCATAGCCTAGCGAGGGCGGGATCTGCTGGTGGTGCAGCGACAGCGCCGCCTTGGCCAGCCCCGCCACCCCCGCCGCGGTGTCGAGATGGCCGATGTTGGTCTTGACCGATCCGATGCGGCAGAAATCTTCGGCCTGCGTCTCGGCGCGGTAGGCTTGGGTCAGCGCGGCCACCTCGATCGGGTCGCCCAGATAGGTGCCGGTGCCGTGGCATTCGACCATGCCGATGCTCTGCGCCGCCACGCCCGCATCATCGAGCGCGCGGGCAATGGCGGCGGTCTGCCCGTCCACCGAAGGTGCCAGATAGCCCGCCTTTGCCGCCCCGTCGTTGTTCACCGCCGAGCCTTTGATGACCGCCCAGATGTGGTCACCATCGGCGATGGCATCCTCCAACCGTCTGAGCGCCACGGCGCCCGCGCCGGAGCCAAAGACGGTGCCCTGCGCGCGGTGGTCGAAAGCGTGGCATTCGCCGTCGGGCGAAAGGATCTCGTTTTCCTTGAATTCATAGCCGCGCCCCTGCGGCAGTTCGATCGTCACCCCGCCTGCGAGCGCCATGTCGATCTCACCCGCGCGCAGCGCTTGGGCCGCGTAGTGGATCGCCACCAGCGAGGTCGAACAGGCGGTTTGCAGGTTGATCGACGGACCTTTGAGGTCAAGCACATGGCTCACCCGGGTCGAGAGGAAATCCTTGTCGTTCCCGGTATGGCGCAGCAGGAACATGCCCACATCGTCGACGAGGTCTGGGTTCGAGCAGATGTTGAAATAAAAATAGCTCCCCATGCCGCAGCCGGCATAGACGCCCACCGGGCCGGAGAGGCTTTCGGGCATATGCCCCGCCTGTTCCATCGCCTCCCAAGCGATCTCAAGAAACTTGCGGTGCTGCGGGTCGAGGATGGCGGCGTCTTTTGGCGAAAAGCCAAAGAACTCCGCATCGAACATGTCATAGCCGGGCATATCGGCGGTGACGGGCACATAGTTTGGCCGGGCCATCCGCTCGGCGCTCTCTCCGGCGGCGCGCAGCTCTGCCGCCTCGCGGCGCTTGAGCGCGCTCACCCCGTCGCGCAGGTTCGCCCAATAGGCGTCTATCCCTTCGGCGCCCGGCACCGTCACCGACATGCCGACGATCGCGATGTCACCGCGCGAAAGAGTGTTGTCCGTGCTATTCATTGCGACACATGTCCCACCGCCCGCTTGGCCAGAGTGCGGCACCCTTGAGGTTCAATTTAAGCTTCGGGTGAAGCATACAACAGGCAAATCTGGCGAAAATGAGCCGATAACGTGCCCTAGGGTCACTTTCGGCCCAAATCACTTCACAGCGCCGTGAATGGGACGCGGTTTAGAAAACCGTCCGCTTTGCGTTCAACGCGGGGGCGTCGATCCTGTTCCGCCCCTTGCGCGCCGCCGCCAACCCTTCGGCATGGCCAAGGATCGCCCCAGCCGTGAGCCAAGTAAGCGGCGTCAGCGTGGCATTAAGCAACATGTCCATCATGGTAATGCCAAGGATCAAAAGCAGCGGTGCGAGCCATGGGGATAGGCCCGCATCGCCCATCCGGTAGAGGTGCAGCCCCACGAGGATGATCGGCAGCGCCAGAAGGCCCATCTCGCATAGGTAGCCCAGCCAGCCGAAAGTGCCGAAAACGATGATCCAGCGGCCATCGGGGATCGACAGGATATTGCCGTTCGTCGCATCGCGGATCAGGTTGCGCCCCCATCCGCCCCAGCCGAACCACGGTTTCTCGGCGGCCCGTGCCAACAGTTGCTCTTCGTTCATAAAGCGGTAGCCAAGCGATTGCGCCCGGTCCGCGCTGATCGCCTCGGCCTGTGCAAGGATCGCATCGAGCGGCACCAGACCGGCATTGCGCAGCATCGGATAGATCACCGCCACGATGGCAAAGACCACCGCCAGACGGATCTGCCACCGCGCCGGGGTCAGCAGCACCATCGGCACCAAAAGCAGCGCATAGGCCAGCGAGGCAAGGCTTTTGCACAGCAGCAGAACCACGGCGAGATAGGCCGCCAGCAAGAGCATCTTCCAGCGGTCGATCACCGGGGTCTGCCGCGCCAGCGCCACCGCCGACAGCAGCGCGATACACATAAACAGCGCCAGCCACAGCGCATGGGGCAGAAACACGATGGGGCGAAAGCCCCCATTGCGCATCATCTGTTCAAAGGAGTGCTGGAAGAACCCGTAGATCCATGTGTTGAGCTGCGGTGAAAAACGGATCTCGAACAGCGAAGGCACGGAGTAGATCACCCCGCCTACCATGAAGGCCAAGAGCAATTCCCGCAGCCCCTTTTCATCCGCAAGGAACTGCCGCGCCAGCAGGAAGGGCACCAGCATCAGCACCTGCCCGATCAACACCGACCCGATGTCCCGGATCGAAAGCCCCGGCAGCGTGTCGACGGGGAAAAGGATCGGCTCAAAGCCGCGGATCGACTGAAACAGGATCGGATCGCCATTGGTCAGCACCGTGGGCACCGCCGAAAAGACCAGCCCCAGCACCAAAAGCCCCGCCACACGGGAGGCGGGCCAAAGCTGCAATTTCTCCTGCCTGCCCAGCCAGATGATCAGCAAAACGCTCAGGTTCGGGATCGACACTTTGTCGAGCCCCGGCACCAGCGGCAGGTTGAACTCCGCCAGCGGGGGCAGGAACAGATAGCCGCCGAGGATCGACCAGATCAGCGCCCGCTGGAGCGGCAGGTTGCGAAACAGGGCCAGACAGACGAAGGGCCAGATCAGCAACATCAGATAGGCGACGGGATTTGGCATGACGTCCTTCGCGAAAGCCGCGTCGGGGCGCGGCAGGATGGGGCCGGGCGAAAATACCATCTGGCCCCAGCCCTGTCATCCCGCTAGTTTTGCCGCAGGTTCACTTTGGTGCGGGCGTGGCTGACAGATGGCACATGAAATCAATGGAATAGATCGCGCAGTTTATGCTCATTCGCCTGCCCGTGGTGGTGCGACAGCGGAAGGCGCGGCATGAAGTATGGCACGGGCACTGCCGCCGTGGAGGTCAATGTGGCGACGCGGGCCGCATTGTTTCAGGCCCTGCGCGCCCGCTTTGCCACGGGTCAGGGATTCGCCCTTGCCACGCTTAACCTCGACCATCTGACCAAATTGCCCCGCGATGCGGGCTTCGCCGCCGCCTATCGCGCGCAGGATTTCATCGTGGCCGATGGCCGCCCCGTGGTCTGGCTCTCGCAACTCGCCAAACAGCCGGTCGAGCTGATGCCCGGCTCCGATCTGATCCTTCCGCTTTGCGAATTGGCCGCCGCACACTCGCTGCCTGTCGCCTTTTTCGGCAGCGATAAAGACGCGCTGCAAGGGGCCGCAGTGGCCCTGCGGACCCGCCTGCCGGGGTTGGAGATATGCCATATCGCCGCCCCGCCCATGGGCTTTGACCCCGAAAGTGCCGAGGCGGATACCGCCCTGCGGGAGATCGCCCAAAGCGGCGCGCGCCTGTGTTTTCTGGCCCTTGGCGCGCCTAAGCAAGAAATCCTTGCCGCTCGCGGGCGCGACATAGCGCCGGGGGTTGGCTTTGCCTCGATCGGGGCGGGGTTGGACTTCCTCGCCGGGCGGCAGCGCCGCGCGCCGAAATGGATGCGGATGCTGGCTTTGGAGTGGCTTTGGCGGGCTATGCAAAGCCCGGCGCGGATGGTGCCGCGCTATGCCCGTTGTTTCGCGATCCTGCCGCGGTTGACTCTTGCAGCATGGCGGGCGCGCTAGCCCTCAGCGGTATTCGATGATCCGCCCGTCGCGGCGCATGTGGTATTTGAGCACGCCCAAGGCTTCGGGAAATTTGCCCAGCAGGGTGAAGAAGCCCCAAGCCGCCCCGCCCCGCCGCATCAACCGCAACAGTTGCAGCGGATAGATCAGAGCCAGCCCAAGCCCGGCCCAAGGGAGCATCAGCGCCAAGAGCAGGATCACGGCGGGCAGAAGCGCCCCCCAGAGCAGCGCGCGGCGCGTTTCGGCCACCCAATGCCGATCCGGCCCGCGGCCATGCAGCGCGGCTCCTTCGGCAAAGGCATGGCCCGCACGCAGGCTGCGCCACCACCACTGGCCAACCTTTGTGATCTGCGCGTCGTGCCATGTCATCTCGGCGTCGAGCCGCCATATCTGCCAGCCCGCGCGGCGCAGCCTTTGGCAAAGCTCCGGCTCTTCCCCGGCGATCATCTCGGCCCGGTAGCCGCCCAGGGCGCGCAGCGCCTCCAACCGCATCAGCGCGTCACCGCCACAGGCGCGCGCCTCGCCCACGGGCGTATCCCATTCGCGGTCGATCAGCCTGTTGTAGACAGAGGTCTCGGGGTTTTCCTCACGCCGCCTGCCGCAGACCACGGCAACCTGCGGATGAGCGCTCAGATGGGCCTCCGCCACCGCCAGCCAACCGTCTCGAAGGATGCAATCCCCGTCAAGGAACTGCACCAGCGTGATCCCCTCACCCAATGCCGCCATGCCCGCATTGCGCGCCCGCGCGGCGGTGAAGGGCTGCTGCATGTCAAGCTCGATCACCTCGGCCCCCAGCCCCCGCGCCATGGCGACCGAGCCATCGGTCGAGCCGCTGTCGACATAGACGATCTGCGTCACCTGCCCTGCCAGTCCTTGCAAGGACCGCTCCAACCGCGCGCCCTCATTCCGGCCGATGACGACAGCACCGATGCTCATGCGGCATGCTCTTCACGCCAAGCGGCGACATGGGCGCTATAGGCCTCCGACGGCACCAGAAAGCCCGCGCGATAGAGAAGTTCGACCCGGTTCCAGCGCCGCGCGTCCAGCGAGAAGAGCGAGACATCGGGGTTCTGCCCGATCACCGCCATCCGCCGCGCATCCTCGCCGTGAGACAGGTTGCCCGCGCCCAGCGTCTCGGCATCCCGCGCGGCGGCGTCATTGGCGAATTTATAGTGTTTGATCACCGCCGTCATATCCGCCACCCGCACCCCCGAAGAGAGATGCGGATGCGGCGCGGGCGTGACCTCTGTCCCATTGAAAATCAGCGGATGTTTCGTCAGGCAGCAGTCTTCGCCAAAGACCTTGCCACGCACGCCGCCGAAGGCGAATTTCACTGCGTCGTTGGAAAGTTCGTTGTCTGCCAGCAGGGCGGAAAACGGAATCTCTGGGCTGTGGTAATCGATTTTGCGCACCGCGCTGATGTCGTAATAAAGGAAGGATTGCAGCGCCTGTTTGTAGGGCATCCCCGCCGCCGCCGCGAGGCTGGTTTTGGGAAACATCTCAAGCATTTGCGCGGCCAAGGCGGTATAGCCCTGTCGGTCGAGATAGGCGGTCAGCCCCTTGATGCCGATCTGGCTGCGCCCTTCGAAATCGAAAATCTCGTCCATATCGACATAGAGACACCAGCGGTCCTTACCATAGGTCTGCGCGGGGTATTGGCGGATCAGGTCTTCGTATTCGGCCAATGGCAGGGTGCAACGGTCGATCACCGTGCCCTTTTGGGCCTTGATCCGGGCGATGGTGTCATCGCGTGAGCCGTTGTCGATAAAGACGAAATGCTGCACCCCCATCGCGCGGTAATGGCGAAAGAAAGCGTCGAGGTAATAGCTGCCGTCGCGCACCAAGGCGATCAGCACCACCTCGCCCGGGGCGGTGTCGAGTTTGCTCGGCCCATGCAGATGCTGCAAGGAAGCGGCAAAGCGCGCGCGACGGCGGGCGTTGATCAGGCGTTGGCGCAGGCGGCGGAACAGATGCAGGGGCGATTTCATGCCCTTGTGATACGCCAGCCGCTCTGCGCGGTCCACTGTCCCCGTGCCCTTCCGCCCTGCCCCGCAGCGCCCCCGAGCGATTAGCCGCCGCCCTTTTCGACAGGTGCGGCGACCATCCCGCCCCTCGCACGCAGGGCCGGGTCAAAGAAGGTATGCCGCGCCCGGCCTGCGTGTTTCGAGGCATAGAGCGCGGCATCGGCATTGGCCAAGACCACGTCGCGCGATCGCCGGTCCCCCCGCTGAATCCAGACCGTGCCGATGCTGGCGGAGACTTTGCAGACCTCGCCCTTGAAATGAATGGGCTCTTCCAGCCGGTCGATGATCCGCTGGCCGATCCCGCGCAGGATGCCCTCGCTGCGCACATCGGGTAGAACCACGGTGAACTCATCCCCGCCCAAACGCACCACCATGTCAGAGCTGCGCGTCTCTTGCTGCATGATCCGGGCGACGACTTGCAGCACATGATCGCCCGCCGCATGGCCCAAACGGTCGTTCACCGCTTTGAAATAGTCGAGATCGACATGCATCACGGCAAACCCCTCACCGGCGGTGATCAACCGCTCCAGCACCGCGTTGAGCGCGCGCCGGTTTTTCAGCCCCGTCAGCGTATCGGTAAAGGCCTGTTCCTCCGCCGCGATCCGCGCCTCTTGCAGACGCAGGTTCAAACGGCGCGAGGCTTCCATCGCGGCGGATTTCGCCTCCATCAGGTACAACATCTCGATCGCCAGATCGGTGGCGGCGAAATCCGCATTGGTCAGCGCATAGTCCTGCACCCCGTCGAAAATCGAAATCCCGAAAGAGAGGTTCACGATCAACCGCCGATCCCCCAGCGGCACCAGCAGGCCCTTCAACTCGGTTCGCGGCGCATCGCGAAAGGCGAGGTGTAGTTTGACCCCGGCGGCCCGGCGCAGGTCTTCCATTCCCGCTATGCCACGGGGCCGTTTGACGGTGACCGTATCCAGAAACCGCCGCCCCGCCAGCGGCGCCTGCGGGCGCAACTTCTGGATCGTGGGCCCAGCGTGGCGAATTCTGCCGCTGGCCGAGAGCAGCAGATGCATCGGGCAGAGCTTGTCCAGAACCGCCGGATCGTGGCCTGCGCCACTCATGCCCGCGCCCCAAGCTCAAACCGGCGCCCTTCGGAGAATTCGGCTTCGACCAGAATGATCTTCAACGCCTCGGCGCCTTCGGATCGCCCGCAATGTTCCAGCAGCACCAGCGCGCCATAGTCGTCGGCCATGGCCCGCAGAACGCCCATCATCAGATAGCCGTATCCCACCAGCGGCGCCTCACAGATCAGGGAATATTGGCCATCAGGGTCTTCGCGCAGTTCGACCGGGGGCAGATGCAGTTCCGATAGGGCAAGGCGGGTCCGGTCCGGCAGATCGTCGAGCGATTGCAGGAAATCGCTGAAGCTGACCCCGCCGAACCGTAGCAAGCGCCGCACAGCCTCATAGCCCGGCTGCGCCACGAGAAAGGTGCCGACATCCTCCATCACCTCGGCCAGGGGCCGGTCCAGCACGGCACAGACCGCTTCGAGCACCGCCGGGGTGACGTGATCCGGATAGGTCAGCATCGCCTCGAATTCGGTGAAATCCAACCCGGCCCGCGCGGCCACATCGGCCCAGAGCCTCTGCCCGTAGTTCGCGCAAAAGTAGTTTTGTATGCTGCGGTTGATAAGCCCGTGCATGATTGCCTCATTCCCATTTTCCCAACCCCAGATTGCGGGGGCAGTGGTTAAGATTGACCTGATGAATACAGTTGTCGGGAAATTGCCTTGGCCCCGCCCCGCCCCGCGCCGCGCGCGGAACCGCCGCTATATGCTGCGCGTTCGGTAAAGGAAGAAGAGGCGATGCCCCGCCTCTCCCCAGCCTGAGGAGACTTTTCATGAGCGATGATCCCAAACACCCCAAGCACGAGAACAAGACACCGCCCAAGAAACCTCAAGAAGACCTGCACCGCCCCGAGGCCACATTGGACGAAGCCCCCGCCGGCAGCCCCAACGCCGAAGAACGCTCGCGGCTTTCGGATTGATGCATTGGGTCCGACCAAGGGGTCGGACCTTTGACCGACCAAGGCGGCCAAGAAGGGTTACGCAACATGAACAATGACGTCACAGCACCCCGGCAGCACAGCGCGCCGGGGTTTATGGTCTGTCTGGGCTGGGTGGCCATCCTTGGCTGTGTGATATTCGCCATATCGATCCTGATCGCGGATTTCGTCGTGCCGGATCACGATTGGATCGCCGACACGATCAGCGATCTGGGCGCGGGACGGTATGAGTTCATCGTCGACATCGGCATCTATGCCTTCTCCGCCGCGCTCATCGCCTGCGCCCTGCTTTGCGCTCACGTACATTTTGGCGACCGTTGGTGGAGCATCGCCACCATCGGGCTCGCCCTGTTGGGGCTCATCGTCTTTCTCGTCGGCGCGCGCAACGAGTACGGAGACCGCGATTCCGACGGTGTGGTGATCCATATCTATCTGGTCTACGCGCTCGGCCTGATCATGCTCACCGTGCCTTGGCTGCTGTCGAAGGGGTTCGCCGATACATCAAGCTTCCTTGCCAAATCGCTCAAGGTGATCTCGCTCCTCTGGCTGGTCTCGGCCCCGCCGTTCTTTTTTCTGCCCACCGGCATTGATGGCGTCTATGAGCGCTATCTGGGCCTGATTGCCATGGCGATGGTGGTGCTGCTGGGGCGGTTCTTTATCCAACGGGGCCGGGCATTGAACGGGGGGCACGGCTGATGTTCTTTGATCACGTCCCGCTGGACATCCTCGCCCGGGCGCTGCTGCTTTCGGCCATTGCGCTGACTTGGGTGATCATCGTGGTCCGGGTCATCGGGCTGCGCACCTTCTCAAAAATGACCGCTTTTGACTTTGTCGCCACGGTCGCCACCGGCTCGCTGCTTGCCGGCGCCTGTCAGGCCACCACTTGGCCGGAATTCGCCCAGCCGACCTTGGCCATCTCCGCCCTGCTCGGCGCGCAATTCGTCATCGCGAAGATACGGCAGGCTTCCGACAGCTTTGAGCAGGCCGTGCAGAACGAACCCGTGATCCTGATGCGAGAGGGTGAGATTTTCGATGCCGCCCTCAGCGAGACCCGCGTCGCGCGCGCCGACCTGATCGCCAAGTTGCGAGAGGCCAATGCACTGCGCTTCTCTGATGTGCGCGCCGTGGTGTTGGAGACCACGGGCGATATCTCGGTCCTCCATGGCGATACTCTTGAAGAGGGGCTGCTCGAAGGCGCGCGCATGGTCGAAAAATAAAGCGCCCTCAAGCCAAGCGCTGCGCCAAATGGCCGATATCCGGCAAGACCAGATCGGCGTATGGGGCGAGGTCTTCCGCCGTGGCGGGGCCGGTCAGCACCGCGACCCGCAGCATCCCCGCCACCCGCGCGGCTTCCAGATCGTGAACACTGTCTCCAATCATCGCGACATAGGCGGCCGGAAGGTTCACATGGGCGGCAAAGGCGTGCAACTGCCCCGGCGAAGGCTTGCCCCCATGGCCGCTGTCAAATCCTGCCATAAAGTCGAACATATCGACCACCCCCGCCGCCAGCAGATGGGCCCGCGCGGGGTGTTCGGCATCGTTCGTCGCCACGCCAAGGCGCAGACCCCGGTCGCGGAGCCCTTGCAGAAACGGTCTTAGCGGCACCGCCTCGCGCTGTGGCGCGGCGCTGGCTTCGGCATTGATGATGTCCAACAGGTCCGCTGGCAGGCGGTCAGGAAAATGCGGGGCCAAGGCATCGACCACCTGCTGCGGCGTGCCGGCGATGGCGATACTGTCCGGGGCGAAACGGCGCGTGGCGAGGTCAAAGCCGATGCCCGCGCCCACCCGTGCGGCCAGCCCGCGATCCCCCTCACAGACCCGCAGCAAGAAGGCCTCGGCCCAAGGCTCCCAAGTCGCGGCAAAGTCGAAAAGCGTGCCATCCTTGTCGAACAGCAGCGCTTTAACATTTCTTAAGTCCAATGCACCTGCTCCCCCCCGGGCAGCGCCGCGCGGGCTTGCATGATCCGCTCATAGGGGATCGCCAGATGGTCGCAAAACCCGATCACCCACGCGTCGTCCATCATCAGGAAATCCAGCACAGCGCCCAGAAAAATAGGGTCGCTGGCCTGTGTTTTGAGGTCCGCTTCGGAGGCACCGGTGCTGCCCAGAAACACCGGCAACAGATCATCATTCGCCGCCAGCCAGCCCAGCGCCTGAAGCGCCAAAGTCTCAGCGGTGTCTTGGGTATAGGACATTGGAAAACCGTCTTTTGCTGAAGGTTGGAAACCCTTTGTTAACCATTAGGGGGCAAAGACTCTCGCATCAAACTGATTTGTACGGTGAAGGAGTTGTCGTGCAAGGGACCATCCTTATTGCAGATGCGATCGCGACCAATCGCATCGCCCTCAAGGTCAAGCTTTGTGCGGCATACTATCACGTCGTTCAGGCCGAAGACATGGAAGAGGCTTTGGCCTGCCTGGGGGAAAACCCGCCGGATCTGGTGATCTGCGCGCTGACATTGCCGGGTGGCGGGGCGGCGGACCTCTGTCGCGTGCTCAAAGCCACTCCCGATACCGCGCAGCTCCCGGTTTTGGCCATCGGGAATAGCGATCAGGCCGTGGATCGGTTCACCGCGCTCGAAGCGGGAGCGAGCGATGTGTTGCTGAAACCGCTCGATTGCACGTTGCTGTTGGGCCGGACCCGCAGCCTTATCCGCGCCCGCAACGCGGCGGACGAATGGGAAATGCGCGAGGATACGTCCCGCGCGCTCGGGCTGGCGGAGCCTGCGGCGGAATTCACCGCCCGCAGTCACTGTGTGATCATCCATTCCGACAGCGCGGTAAGCGTGAATTGGGCGAAACAACTCCGCCCTCAATTGCGCGCGCGCCTCACCCTCGCCAATCCGGAGGAGGCCATTCGCGCCGCCGCCGCCAATGGACCGCCCGACGCTTTCGTTTTGGTTCTGCCAAAAGACCCCGTGCCCGCCACGGCAGCCTTGCGTCTGATCTCGACGCTCCGGGCCAACGCCCAGACCCGCCATACCGGGCTGCTGGTGGTGCAACTGGCCCCGGATGCGGCGCTTGCCGCCACCGCCCTTGATCTGGGGGCGGATGATTTGATGACCGAAGGTTTCAACCCGGCGGAAATGGCGCTGCGCCTGCATGCGATCTTGCGGCGCAAGCGGATGACGGACCAACTGCGCGACACGGTGCGCACGGGGCTGAAGGCCGCCGTTTTCGACCCGCTGACAGGGCTGCACAACCGCCGCTATGCCCTGCCCCATCTGGACCATATCGCGGAACATGCCGTCGCGACTGCCCGCCCCTTTTCGGTAATGGTCGCCGATCTGGACCACTTCAAAGGCATCAATGACCGTTACGGCCATGCCGCGGGGGATTCCGTTCTGGTGCAAACGGCGGAACGGCTGCGCAATAACCTGCGCGGCATGGACCTCGTCGCCCGGATCGGGGGGGAGGAATTTCTGATCGTCATGCCCGGCACCGGCCTTGCGGATGCAGAGAAGACGGCGGCGGCCATCTGTGCCGATATCGGCAACCGCGGCTTTGTCGTCCCCGACACGCCCCAGCCGATCCATGTGACCATCAGCATCGGCCTTTCCGTCGGCCCTATGGAAGAGGAAGGCCACCCGCTTTCGGCCGAGGCCCTGATGGCGCGAGCGGATCGTGCGCTTTACACGGCGAAAACCCATGGCCGGAATCGGGTGAACCTGAGCCGCCCCGCGGCCTGAGGTTCGGATAGGCGGGGCGCGTTGCCGCTGGAAGGTGCACAGCGTTGACTGCCTTCAAGAGCGGGTGCTGATCGGACCCTTGCCTCTGCCTCTGCCTCTGCCTCTGCCTCTGCCTCTGCCTCTGCCTCTGCCTCTGCCTCTGCCTCTGCCTCTGCCTCTGCCTCTGAGAACAAACACGAGACAACAGCAATCAAACTTCAACCAAAGATTGCATTTGCAACAAAGCTTCCTTAGCGTAACGCAATGCAACAGGATCGGCCCCTCATTGGAATAGCCCTCATGATGGGCTTCTGCATCGTCGCCCCCGTGGGCGATGCGGTGGCCAAATTACTGGGCGCTTCGGTCCCCTTGGGGCAGGTGGTGCTGCTCCGCTTTGCCATTCAGGCGCTGATCCTGATCCCCATCGTCTGGTACTCCGGGCGCATCTGGCGGATGCGGGGCCGGGTGTTACGGCTGACCTTTCTACGCACCCTTTTGCATATGGCGGGCATCGCGGCGATGTTTACCGCGCTGAAATACCTGCCCCTCGCCGATGCGGTCGCCATCGCATTCGTCATGCCTTTTTTCATGCTGCTGCTCGGCAAGTTCATCCTGAACGAAGAGGTCGGCCCCAGACGTTTGGGCGCGAGCATCGTGGGCTTTCTCGGCACGCTTTTGATCGTGCAGCCGAGCTTTGCCAATGTCGGCTGGCCCGCGCTGCTGCCCGTCGTCGTGGCGGTCGTCTTTTCTTTCTTCATGCTGGTGACGCGCCAGATCGCGAAAGAAACCGATCCGATCAGCCTGCAAGCCGTCAGCGGGGTCATGGCGGTGGTGATGATCCTGCCGCTCCTCGCGCTTGGCACCATGACACAGATCGCGCCGCTTCGGCTCATCCAACCCGATGCGCTCGACTGGACCCTCCTGCTCGGCATCGGGGTGCTCGGCACGGTGGCGCATCTTTTGATGACCTGGTCCCTGCGCTTTGCCCCCTCGGCCACTTTGGCGCCGATGCAATATCTGGAAATTCCCTTTGCCACGCTGCTTGGGCTGTTGATCTTCTCCGACTTGCCCAACCCATTGGCGGGCCTCGGCATTCTGATCACCGTGGGCGCGGGGCTTTACATCGTCATGCGCGAGCGGGCCACGGCGCGTGCTCTGGCCGCAGCAGTTGCGCCGCCAGTGGCGCCATAAGACGGCGCGGCAGAATCAGCAGCATATCAGGGCCATCGATCTCAAGCGTGACCGGCCCCAAGGCGCGGTTCGACGTGCCGGTCCGGCCACCCGGCGCGAAATCCAGCCCGTCGATCGACCATTCCAACCCTTGGCTGCGCCCCGTCACCGGGGCCAGAGGCATGAGAGAGACGACATCCCCCGCCGTCGTCGGCAGCGTGATCCGCGGCGGGGCCAGCAGCACGATCTCATGCGCGCCCAACAGGATGCAGGAGCGATGCGGATGGGTGGCGAGCGTGTTGAAAGCCGCAAGCTGATGATCCAACCGCGCCCCGGTAAAACCGACCCCGAGCACCAGCGGCGCGTCGATCCGCGTCAGCGCCTTGTCGAAATCGGTGCTCTCTTGCTCGGTGATGCGGTGGCGTCGCGCGGCCGGGATCTGGGCCAAGACCTCTGCCGGGGCGGAATCAAGATCGCCGATGACCGCAGCCAGTTCCACCCCCGCCGCCACGCCCACCGCAACCCCGCTGTCTGCCGCCACGCAGGTCGGGGCCAACGCCAGCGCCGCTTCAATGTCCCCTGCAAAGACCTCTCCGCCGCCGAGCAGCGTGACTGGCCCCTCCTCCCTTACGATATGCTCTGAAGTGGTCAATTAATGCCCCTTTTGGAAATCTGCCTTAATCTTGCCTTGAAATCATACGTTGAATGGCACAGATTCGAGCCGCTTTGGTCTTGGACATCGTGGTAAACGATACCTGCAACACCGCAGAGGACGAGCATCCGATGATGAACAGCAACAAAATCTTGACGGTCTCCTATGGCACTTTTTCGTGCACGCTGGAAGGCTTCGACGATTCCTTCGGCACGATGAAGGCCATTGCCGAGTATTTCCGCGATCTGGCCTCGGATGACCGCTACTTCGGTGCCGAACCACCGCAACCCGATGCCGAGATGCTCGCCCGGATCGCGCAGCGCGAAGTTTCCCGCCGGGTGCAAGCCCGTGAGCAGGAAGGCAAGATCGTACTGAGTGCGCTGGAGAACCAAAGCGCCGAAGCTCCAACCCAAGCGCCCCCAGCGGCGGCCCCCGCCGCCGCGCCGGCTCAAACCGAGGCCGCAGCGCCGCAAGCCCCCGTCGCAGCACAGCCTGCGCCGGTAGAGGAAGAGGCCCCCGCCCCCCTCAAGGCCGAGATCGCCGACACCGCCGCGGTGGAAGCGCCCGCCACGCCGGAACCCCAGATCGCAGAGACCGCTGAAGAGCCCGCGCCTGCCGAAGAGCCCGCGCCTGCCCCAAAGCCTGCACCGGCTGCCGAAGCCGGGGACACCAGCGAAGCCGAAGCCTTCTTTGCCGCCAGCCCGCAGCCGCAGACTCATTTCGAGGACGAAGCGCAGGATGCCAGCGTCGAAGAGCTGCCCGCCGCAAGCGCCGCCCCTGCCGACAGCATCGCCGCGAAGCTGCAGCGCATCCGCGCCGTCGTCGCCCAGCAGGACGAAGACGAAGCGGCTGGCTATGACGAGGAAGAAGCCGCGCCCGTGGCCCGCGCCACCGCCGAAACGCAAGCAACGCCGGAAGAGAGCCATGCCGCCATCGCCGCCGCCCGCCGTGACATCGTAGACGCGCTGGAGGCCGATGAAGCGACCGAAATGACGCAGGAGGCTGCGGAGGATGAGGACGACGATCTCGCCGATATCCTCAACCGGCTTGAGGCCGAAGAGGAGTATGAGGCGGAAAGCGCCGAGACCGACGAGAGCCTGTTCGACGCCGAGGCCGATGAACAGCCTGAGGCCGAAGCCCAAGCCGAAGCCGCACCCGAAATCGACGCTGCCGACCTGCCGCGCAAAGGGCGCGTGATCAAGGTCAAGCGCGCGCATCTCGAAGCCGCCGTGGCGCGGGGCGATCTCGAAGAAGTCTCGGACCCGGCACCGCAAGAGGCACCTGCCGCGAAGACAGAGGAAAAGCGCAGCTCTTCCCTGTCGCCCGAGGATGAAGACGAGCTGGCCCGCGAATTGGCCGCTTTGGAAGCCGAACTCGGTGCCGCCGCCCCGGAAGAGGCTGAAGAGACGCCTGCGCCTGCGGTTGAGATGGCCGAGGCGGAAGCGGCGCCCGCTCAGGAAGAGCCCGAAGAGGTCGAAGCCGCAGCGGAGCCGGTCGAAGAGCAGCCCGAGCCAGCTCAAGCGGCCCGCCACAGCCTGCCCACCATCGACGATGAGACCGGCCCCGACATGTCGCGCCTGATGGCGGAAACCGACAGCAAGATGGACGAGGCCGAAAGCACCACGCGCCGCGATGCCTTTGCCCATCTGCGCGCCGCCGTAGCCGCCAAGAAAGCCGACGAAGCGATGGGGGGCCGCGCCACCACCGCGACCTCGGATGACGCCTACCGCGAAGACTTGGCCGATGTGGTCCGCCCGCGCCGCCCCGTCACCCGCCCGGCCCGGACCGAGCGGCCCAAGGCCGATGCCCGCTCCGCGCCGCTGAAATTGGTGGCCGAGCAGCGCATCGACGTCGACAAGCTGCGCAGCGCGGGCCCCGTGCGTCCGCGCCGGGTGGCCGCCGTGGTAGAGCCGGTCAAAACCAACCCCGACGCGGAAAGCTTTGCCGATTTCGCCGCCGACATGGGCGCCACCAAACTGCCCGAACTGCTTGAGGCGGCGGCGTCTTACATGTCCTTTGTCGAGGGGCGCGACCAGTTCTCCCGCCCGCAGTTGATGGGCAAGGTCCGCTCGATCGGGCTGCCGGACTTCACCCGCGAAGACGGGCTGCGCTCCTTCGGTCAACTGCTGCGCGCAGGTAAGATCGAGAAAATCAAAGGCGGGCGGTTCACCGTTTCGGATGAAATCGGCTACCGCCCCGATCACCGCGCCGTGGGTTAAACCCAGCCACAGTGCTGATACGAAAAAGCGCCCCACGGGGCGCTTTTTTATTGCGTGTTACTGGTCGTCGTCCGCGTCCGGGTCCGCCTGTCCGATGCCTTTAAAGACAAATTTGAACGGCAGTGCCCAGACGATGCCAAGGGCGACATAGATGCCAAGCTCAAGCAGCACCGGCGGGCGGTCGAATTGGGCCACCGTCCAGACCGCCACCGCGATATAGCTCGGCAGCCCGATCAGCAGGATCACCAGCGCCCAACGGCGACGTGCTTTGTAGCTCAGCGCCATCAGATCAGTCCGCGAAAGGGTCGGTCACCAGAATGGTGTCCTCCCGCTCCGGCGAGGTCGAGACGAGGGCCACGGGGCATTGGATCAACTCTTCGACCCGGCGCACATATTTGATCGCATTGGCCGGAAGATCGGCCCAGCTGCGCGCGCCTTCGGTCGATTCGGACCAGCCCGGCAGCTCTTCGTAGATGGGCGTGCACCGCGCCTGCTGCTCGGCGGCGGTGGGCAGATAGTCCAGCCGTTCACCGTCCAACTCGTAGCCCACGCAGACCTTCAGCGTCTCGAAGCCGTCAAGCACGTCGAGCTTGGTCAGACAGATGCCAGTGATACCGGAGGTCGCGCAGGTCTGGCGCAGCAGCGCCGCGTCGAACCAACCACAGCGGCGTTTGCGCCCGGTGGTGGTGCCAAACTCATGGCCGCGTTCGCCCAGACGTTGACCGTCGGCGTCTTCCAATTCGGTCGGAAAAGGGCCTTCGCCAACGCGTGTGGTATAAGCCTTCACGATGCCCAACACATAGTCGATGGCGGTGGGGCCAAGGCCCACACCGGTCGCCGCTTGCCCCGCGATCACGTTCGAGGAGGTGACGAAGGGATAGGTGCCAAAGTCGATGTCCAAAAGTGCGCCCTGTGCGCCCTCAAAAAGGATGCGCTTGCCCGCCTTGCGCTTCTCGGCCAGCACCTTCCAGACGGGGGCGGCGAAACGCAGGATTTTCGGAGCGATTTCTTGCAGTTGCGCGATCAGCGCGTCGCGGTCGATGGCCTCGACCCCCAGCCCCTTGCGCAGCGGGTCGTGGTGCTGCAGCGCGCGGTCGACGCGGGCTTCCAGTGTCGCGGCGTCGGCCAGATCGGCCACGCGGATGGCGCGGCGGCCAACCTTGTCCTCATAGCACGGACCGATGCCGCGTCCGGTGGTGCCGATCTTGGTGCCCTTGCTCGCCGCCTCTTCGCGGGCGCGGTCAAGCTCACCGTGGAAGGGCAGGATCAGCGGCGTGTTTTCCGCGATCATCAGGTTCTCGGGATTGATCACAACCCCCTGCCCTTCGATCGTTTCGATCTCTTTCAGCAGGTGCCACGGGTCCAGCACCACGCCATTGCCGATGACAGACAGCTTGCCGCCGCGCACCACGCCCGAAGGCAGCGCATGCAGCTTGTAAACCTTGCCGTCGATGACCAGAGTGTGGCCCGCGTTATGCCCGCCTTGGAAGCGTGCGATCACATCGGCGCGTTCGCTGAGCCAGTCAACGATCTTGCCTTTTCCCTCGTCACCCCATTGGGCGCCGACAACGACGACATTGGCCATGATATATTCCTTTGCGATGTCCCGCGCCCGTATAGCGACAGTGGCAGGCGTGTGAAACTCGAAAAAACGCGGGAGCGGATTTAGACGCTTTGCCCCGCCTTCAGATGCACCGGCTCGCCATGCGGGGTGCTGAGATAGGCGGCCTCCCACCCGTCGCGCAGAGCGCGCAGATCACCCGGGCGGGCATGGCCCGCGTCGATCAACAGGGTTTCGAGGGTTTCGAGCCAAGCGTTGAAATAGTCCTCCCCGCCGTTCAACGCCCGCGTCAGTCCGTGGCGCGCCAAGGTTGCGCCAAAGCGGTCGGCCCAGAAGGGCCAGTCGAAAAGGCCGCTTTCGTTCAGATGCACCGTCAGCGCGAAAAGCTGCGCGTGCCATGGCGCCTCGAACACGGGTTCCGGGGCGCTCATGGGGCCTCCAGATAACTTTGCCAGAGATCAAGCACGACCTCATCGCGGGGATGTTCAGGGTGCGCCCAAAGTTCAGAGGCCGGGAAGGCCACCGCGTAAAGCGGCTCAGGCGCTTCGCCCAGATCATGGGCGTTGCTATCAGGCAGAACATGCGCGCCATGCAACCGCAGCACCCGCCCTGAAGCGCCCGCGGCATAGGCGGGCAGCCGGGTGTGCCCGCCCGGAACAATGGTGTTTTCCGGCTGCTTGCGGGTGACGACCCTGTCGCCCGGCGAAAAGAGCGGCGTGATGTCCGAAGGGCGGTCCGCCGGACCACCACGGGCCAGCACCCCGGCCACCTGCGGCGGTTTCAGCGCCTTTTCCGCTAGCGGGCTGGGCGTGGGCGCGGCTTCGCCCGAGAGTTCCTCACGGCTGACCACCCCGCGGGCGACCAGCATATCGGCCACCCCGGCAATCCATTTCTCGTAATAGCTGAACCGCATGTAATCGGTCGGGGCCAGACATTCGCGGGCATGGCGCGACACATCGATATTCCATTTGCCCAACGTCCCCGTGGCCAAGGTCAGCGCCAGCGCGCGGCGGTGCCAATCGGCGTGAAAGACCACATCTTCGCCCTCGGGCACTACCGCGCCATCGCCGAAACGTCCGCCCATGTCATGCACGCGGGTCATGGCGCTTTCGCCAATCCGGTGCCGATCATACTGTCGCGGGTGACAAGATCGGCCAGCGCGGCGACATCCATGCCGTCGCTCCCCGCCGGGCGTTGCGGGATCACCAGATAACGCACCTCAGCCGTCGAATCCCAAACGCGCACGGCGGTCTCTTCGGGCAGGTCGACGCCGAATTCAGCCAGCACTTTGCGCGGCTCGCGCACCACGCGGGCGCGGTAGGCATCGGATTTGTACCAGCCCGGCGGGATGCCCAAAAGCGGCCAAGGGTAGCAAGAGCACAAGGTACAGACGACAATATTATGCACCTCATCCGTATTTTCGACCGCGACCATATGTTCGCCCTGCCGCCCGAAAAACCCCATCTCGGCCACCACGGCGGTCGCGTCCTCAAGCAGCGCCGCGTGGAAATCAGGATCGCTCCAGGCGCGGGCGACGACCTCGGCCCCGTTGCGCGGGCCGATGCGGTTTTCATAGGTGTCGATGATCTCATCCAAGGCGGCGGGGTCGATAAGCCCCTTGGCCGTCAGCAGCGTCTCCAACGCTTTGACCCTGAGCGCAGGCTCGGGCGGCAGCAGGGCATGGGGGTGGTCGTGGTCCGAATGATCATGTGGCATGGCGGCAGACTGCCCCAGCGGCACTCGGCTGTCCATCGCCGATCACGGGCAATCCCTTCATTTCTCTGCAAAGAATATGGGCGAATTTGCCCGCATTTCATGCTATAGTGAATGTACGAAGCGAGTCTGCACCACCTTAATTCCAGGATAGCCCTCTTACATATTGTGGTTGAGTACTGCTTCAAAAGACCGTCGCCCCCATGCGGCGGTCTTTGCGCGTGCCTTTGATCCCTTAGGCCGCCCCCTCCTGATCCGATCGCCACCCGGCGGCAATCCACCCTTGCCCCCATGGGCAAAGACGAATAGATACCCGCCAACCAAAACCGAAAGCTGTCGTACCCATGGAAAATGTCGTTCTGATCATTCACCTGATTCTGGCTCTTGGCCTGATCGCCGTGGTACTTCTGCAACGGTCCGAGGGCGGCGGCCTTGGCATGGGCGGTGGTGGCGGCGGTGCCGTTTCGGGCCGCGCGGCGGCCACGGCATTGGGCAAGGTGACTTGGGCGCTAGCAGCCGGTTTCATCGCCACATCGATCACGCTGACCATCATCGCGGCGGAAAAATCCGCAGGCTCGTCGGTCATCGACCGGCTGAGCGCGACACCGCCCGCCCAGAGCCAAGATGGCAGCCCGGCCCTGCCCGCGGGCGACGATCTGCTGCCGCCTTCCGCGGATGGCAACACACCGCTGGTCCCTGCGGCCGATTAAGCTAACGAACACAAAACCTTGAGGCACGGCCAGGTTCCGCAACTGTATGTTGCGGCAGGCCTTGCCTCACACGCACGAATCCTGTAAGGCTTAAATCCCGTGGCGTTGCGGTTTTCCGCAGCGCGTTTGGCTGGTTTTTGCCTGCAACAAACTTTGAATTCACGGGAGTCTCCGATCACATGGCACGCTATATCTTCATCACAGGCGGTGTGGTCTCGTCGCTGGGCAAGGGTCTGGCCTCGGCGGCTTTGGGTGCCTTGCTTCAGGCACGCGGTTTTTCGGTACGTCTGCGCAAGCTGGACCCCTATCTGAACGTCGATCCCGGCACGATGTCGCCCTTCGAGCATGGCGAGGTCTTCGTCACAGATGACGGCGCAGAGACCGACCTCGACCTTGGGCATTACGAACGTTTCACCGGTGTTGCTGCGCGCAAGACCGACAGCATCAGCTCGGGCCGGGTTTACTCCACCGTGCTAGAGAAAGAGCGCCGCGGCGATTATCTGGGCAAGACCATTCAGGTGATCCCCCACGTTACCAATGAAATCAAAGACTTCATCGACATTGGCGATGATGAGGTCGACTTCATGCTTTGCGAAATTGGCGGCACCGTGGGCGATATCGAGGGGCTTCCCTTCTTCGAGGCGATCCGCCAGTTCAGCCAAGACAAGCCGCGCGGCCAGTGTATCTTCATGCACCTCACGCTGCTCCCCTACGTCAAGGCCAGCGGCGAATTGAAGACCAAGCCGACGCAGCACTCGGTCAAAGAACTCCGCTCTATCGGCATCGCGCCCGACATTCTGGTTTGCCGCTCCGAAGGGCCGATCCCCGCCAAAGAGCGTGAGAAGCTGGCGCTCTTCTGCAACGTGCGCCCGGACTCGGTGATCGCCGCGCAGGATTTGAAATCGATCTACGAAGCCCCGCTCGCCTATCACCGCGAGGGGCTGGATCAGGCGGTTCTGGATGCCTTCCAGATCACCCCCGCGCCCAAGCCGAACCTGTCGCGTTGGGAAGATGTGGCCGACCGCATTTACAACCCCGAGGGCGAAGTCAAAGTCGCCATCGTCGGCAAATACACTCAGCTTGAAGACGCCTATAAATCCATCGCCGAGGCACTGACCCATGGCGGCATGGCGAACCGGGTGAAGGTCAAAGTCGAATGGGTCGATGCCGAGATTTTCGACAGCGAAGACCCCGGCCCGCATCTCGAAGGGTTCCACGCGATCCTCGTCCCCGGCGGCTTTGGTGAGCGCGGGACCGAGGGCAAGATCAAGGCCGCGCAATATGCCCGCGAGCATAAGGTGCCCTATCTGGGCATCTGCCTTGGCATGCAGATGGCCGTGATCGAAGCGGCGCGCAACGTGGCGGGTCTGAAAACGGCAGGGTCGGAGGAATTCGACCATGAAGCCGGGAAAAAGCGTTTTGAGCCGGTGGTTTATCACCTCAAGGAATGGGTTCAGGGCAACCACAAGGTGGCGCGCAAAGTCGATGACGACAAGGGCGGCACCATGCGTTTGGGCGCCTATGACGCGACGCTGGTCGAAGGGTCGCGCGTGGCCGAAGCCTATGGCACCACCACCATCGACGAGCGCCACCGCCACCGCTACGAGGTCGACATCGCCTATAAGGACCAGCTTGAGAAGGCCGGGCTGAAGTTCTCGGGCATGTCGCCCGACGGCAAGCTGCCTGAGATTGTCGAATGGTCGGATCACCCGTGGTTCATCGGCGTTCAGTTCCACCCTGAGCTGAAGTCCAAGCCCTTCGACCCGCACCCCCTGTTCAAGGATTTCGTGCGCGCCGCCAAGGATGTGTCGCGGTTGGTATAAGCTCTTGAGGCCCGTGCGTTTTGCGCCGGGCCTTTTTTCTGCCGGGCAACCACTAAAAGGCCCGGAATCAAGCCGCAGGCGCCGGGCCATCGCCTGCCCGCCCGCCACGCCGTAGGCGTGCCATCATTCATTCGGCGCACCTGCGGTGCGTCGGGTAGGCGATTTCGCGACGGGCGCGTACTTCTGCGAGAACACATCACGGTAGCACCATAAAGTGGCATGGATCGCGGTTTGGTTCGCCCACCCGCGGACAGGCGCTGGCCCTCCCCCCTCTTTCACGTTGCACCCGCCAACCACTCCGCTACAGCTAGGCCATGCTGAGCTATCAACACATTTACCACGCCGGAAACCTTGCAGACGTGCAGAAACACGCGCTTTTGGCGTGGATGCTGTCCTATCTTACCCGCAAGGACAAACCGCTCACCTATCTGGAAACCCATGCAGGCCGGGCGCTCTATGACCTGTCGGATGCGGCGGCGGAAAAGACCGGCGAGGCGCGGCAGGGCATCGACAAGGTGCGCGATTGGTTCGCCCCAGATCACCCTTACAGGCAGGTTCTGGAAGCGCTGCGCGAGGCCCACGGCCCGCGCGCCTACCCCGGCTCTCCCCTGCTGGCCGCGAAACTGCTGCGCCCCGATGACCGCATCCATCTGGCCGAGTTGCACCCGCAAGAACACAGCGCCCTTGATCTAGCGATGTCGCCCTACCCCGCGAAATGCCACCTCAGCGACGGGTTCGAGATGGCCTTTGCCCTCACCCCGCCAACACCGCGCCGGGGGATGCTGCTGATCGACCCCTCTTACGAGATCAAAACCGATTACGAGACCATTCCGCGCCAGATCGCCAAACTCAACCGCGCTTGGAACGTGGGCATCATCGCGCTGTGGTATCCGATCCTGACCAATCGCGCGCATGAGCCGATGCTCGACAAGCTCACCGCCAACCACCCCGATGCGCTGCGCCACGAAGTGCGCTTTCCCCCCGCGCGGCCCGGGCATGGTATGGTCGGCTCGGGCATGTTCGTGATCAATCCCCCCTACGGGCTCGACAATGAGGCAAAGAACCTCACCGCCCGTTTCGCCACCTTGACCCAACAGGAGAGATAACAGATGCCAAAGGGCTATTGGATCGCCACCATGGATATCCACGACACTGCGATTTACGACAAATACCGTGCTGCCAATGCCAAACCCTTTGCGGATTACGGCGCACGCTTCCTTGTTCGCGGCGGCACCCAGCAGATCCGCGAAGGGCAGATGCGCGCCCGCACCGTTGTTTTGGAATTCGACAGCTACGCCGATGCGGTCGCTTGTTACGAAAGCCCCGGCTACCAGCGGGCGAAAGACATTCGCCTGAACGTGGCGGACGGGTCTTTGGTGATCGTCGAAGGCTATGACGGCTAAGCCGATGCGGCCCCCTGCAGGAACCCGCGCCCCCGGTGCGCAGTTTCCTCTATGGCGACCCTGTTTCCTGCGATAAGTGAGCCCCATGCTGAACCGACTTTTCCCCCGCCGCAAGGCACAGCCGAAACCTTTGCCGCAGCCCAATGCCCAACTGGCACTGGGCGCGCTTTTGGTGCGTGTGGCCTTTGCCGATCGCAACTATCGCGCCTCTGAGATTGGCCAGATCGACCTCATTCTGGCGCAGACCTTTGGCCTCAAACCCATCGAGGCGGCGAAACTGCGTGCCACTTGCGAAGCGCTTGAGCGCGACGCCCCCGGCACGCCGGAGTTCACCCGCATCCTGCGCGAAGAGGTCGACTATGCCGACCGCAAGGCATTGGGCGAAGCGATGTGGCAGGTGGCCCTTTCGGACGGGGCGCGCAATGATGACGAGGAGATCCAGCTTGTCGCCATCGAAACCGCGCTTGGCCTGTCGGATGAGGATATGGCCGCGGCCCGCGCCAACGCTTTGAACGAGCTATGACATTCCCTTTTCCCGCAGCAGGATGATGACGCATATATGTTTGGTGACTTTCTCAAACGGCTTACCCAGCCCGAACCCGATCCATTGGCCGATAATGACGCCCGCCTCGCGCTGACCGCGCTTTTGGTGCGCATCGCCCGGTCTGACAATGACTACGCGATGAGCGAACGGCGTCTGATCGACCGGATCGCCGCCGAGCGCTACGGCCTGAACGAGGCCGACGCCACCGCCCTGCGTAAAGAGGCCGAGGCGCTGGAGGCCCAAGCCCCCGACACCGTGCGCTTTACCCGCGCGATCAAGGATGCGGTGCCCTATGAGCACCGGCTGGAGGTCATCGAGGCGCTTTGGCAGGTGGTTCTGGCCGACGGCAGCCGTTCCGACGAAGAAGACGCGTTGCTGCGGCTGGTGTCGAACCTCCTGGGCGTCACAGATACCGACAGCGCCATGGCCCGCCAGCGTGTTGCCAAAGAAAACTGACCTAGCGTCAGCACCGGGACTGTGATGCAACCCGGGGCAAACTCTGCGTTGCAATTTCCGTCGATTCGTCGCTTTATAGCGCACTGAAATGACAGATTGGCGACAGTTTCCGTGACCACAGACACCCCGGTTATCCAGATCAAGAACCTCCACAAGGCCTATGGCGCGCTGGAGGTTCTCAAAGGGGTCGATCTGACCGCCCCGCGTGGCCATGTGATCTCGCTCATCGGGTCCTCCGGCTCGGGCAAATCGACCCTGCTGCGCTGCTGCAACTTGTTGGAAGACAGCCAACAGGGCGAGGTGATCTTTAAGGGCGAACCGGTGCGGTGGAAGGGCGACGGCCACCAGCGCTGCCCGGCGGACGCCAAACAGGTGCTGCGCATCCGCACCAACCTGTCGATGGTGTTCCAGCAGTTCAATCTCTGGGCGCATATGTCGATCCTGCAAAACGTGATGGAAGCGCCGCTGACCGTACTGGGCCGCGACCGGGCCGAGGTGGAACGCGCCGCGCGCGGCTATCTGGAAAAGGTCGGGATCGGCGACAAATGCGATGTCTACCCGGCGCAGCTTTCCGGTGGCCAGCAACAGCGTGCCGCGATTGCCCGTGCACTGTGCATGGAGCCCGAGGCGCTGCTGTTCGATGAGCCGACCAGCGCGCTCGACCCCGAGTTGGAACAGGAAGTCGTCAAGGTTATCAAGGATCTGGCCGCAGAGGGGCGCACGATGGTGATCGTGACCCATGACATGAAGCTGGCCGCCGATGTCAGCGATCATGTCGTCTTTTTGCACCAAGGTCTGATCGAAGAACAAGGGACGCCCGAAGAAGTCTTCGGCGCGCCCAAATCGGAACGTCTGCGTGGGTTCCTTTCGGCAACCCAGCCTGCGTAAACAAGAACCAAAGGGAGTTACCAAATGAAAAAGATCCTACTGGCAAGCGTCGCGCTCAGCATGACCGCTGGCTTCGCGATGGCCGAAGCCCATGGCAAAACCATCCGCATGGGCACCGAGGGCGCCTACCCCCCCTACAACTTCATCAACGACGCCGGCGAAGTCGACGGGTTCGAGCGTGAGCTGGGCGACGAGCTGTGCGAGCGCGCTGAGCTGACCTGCGAATGGGTCAAGAACGACTGGGACAGCATCATCCCCAACCTCGTGTCGGGCAACTACGACACCATCATGGCGGGCATGAGCATCACCGACGAGCGTAAGGAAGTCATCGCCTTCACGCAGAACTACTATCCGCCCACCGCCTCGGCCTATGTGGCGGCATCTGAGGACGCGGATCTCGAAGGCGGCGTTGTCGCCGGTCAGACCGCGACCATCCAAGCGGGCTATGTCGCCGAAAGCGGCGCCACGCTGATCGAATTCGCGACCCCGGAAGAGACCGTCGCCGCCGTGCGCAACGGTGAGGCCGACGCGGTCTTCGCCGACAAAGATTACCTCGTGCCGATCGTCGAGGAATCCGGCGGTGAGCTGATGTTCGTGGGCGACGATGTGCCGCTCGGCGGTGGCATCGGCATGGGCCTGCGCCAGTCCGACACCGAACTGCGCGACACCTTCGACGCCGTCATCACCGAGATGAAGGAAGACGGTACCCTCAACGAGATGCTCAAGAAGTGGTTCGGCGAAGACACCACCACCTACGAGTGATTCCATCTCAGGCGCGCCCGTCGCGGCGCGCCTGACCACGCCTGCGCGGGCCCCGCGCGCAGATCAGCCCACGGGGGCCCATGTTCTCTTTCTGCACCGATCCGTCGACCCTGAATGACTGGCTCTGGACCGCCTGTTACCTGACCACCGGCGTCCATATGTCCTTCTACCTGTCCTTCCTGAAGGTCCTGCTGCTTTTGGCGGTTACCGCCCCCGTGGCACTGGCCTTCGGCTTTGGCGGGGCCATGATGGCACGCGCGCGTTTCGCGCCGCTCAGCTGGGTCGGCAAGGGCTATATCGCGCTGGTGCGCGGTGTGCCGGATATCGCCTTTTTCCTGTTTTTCGTGATCGCGCTCGATCAGGGCATCGAGTATCTGCGCCACAAGGTGCTTTGCCCCGATTGGGATATGCCGATCCGCCAAGGCAGCGACTTCGTCGTCTGCCAAGAAGCCAAGATGCCCTTGGGCAATGCCGCCCAATGGGTGCATGAGACCTATGGCTTCGGCCTCGCCGTCTTTACCTTTGCCATCGTTTTCGGCGCCTTTGCGGCCAATGTGCTGTTCGGTGCGATGCGCGCCGTGCCACAGGCGCAGCTTGAAACAGCCGAGGCTTACGGCATGAACCATCGCCAGACCTTCTGGCGGGTACTGGTGCCGCAGATGTGGGTCTATGCCCTGCCCGGCCTCAGCAACCTGTGGATGGTGTTGATCAAGGCCACGCCGCTGCTGTTCCTGCTGGGGGTCGAAGATATCGTCTATTGGGCGCGTGAACTGGGCGGCACCAAGACGCCGCGCTTTACCGATTACCCGCACCCTGACTGGCGCATGTGGTACTTCCTCGCGCTGCTGGTGTTCTACCTGCTCTTCACCCGCATTTCCGAGATCACGTTGGACCGTCTGATGAAACGACTGACACGCGGCCAAGCCACCACCGGCGGCGAAGCCCAGCGGAGGGCCGACGCATGAGCTGTCTGCAAACGATTCAGGACTACGGCCTGCGGTCCTTGGGCTATGGCGAGCGGCTGCTGCCGCGCGACGGTTTCACGCTTTGCGAGCAGTTCACGCTGATTGGCTCGGGCATGATCTGGAACGTATATTTTGGCGTCGTCGCTTTGCTGACCGGCTTTTTCTTTGCGACGGCGCTCGGCGTTGGCAAGGCCAGCGCGAACCCGTGGTTCCGCAAACCGGCGGAGTGGTTCATCTTCATCTTCCGCGGCTCGCCGCTCTTCATCCAGTTCTTCTTTGGCTACTTCCTGTTTCTGTCGCTGAAATCGGAATACGCCTTCTTCGCCCCCTTCACGGCGGCATGGCTGGGCGCGTTGATCGTGCTCTTTCTCAACACTGCCGCATATTCGGGCGAAATTTTTTACGGCGCGCTGCAATCCATCCCCAAGGGCGATGTGGAGGCCGCGGATGCCTATGGTCTGTCGGGCTGGTCGCGCTTTCGCCGGGTGATCTGGCCCACCTCGCTGCGGCTCGCTTGGCCCGCCTATACGAATGAGGCGATTTTCCTGTTTCACGCCACGACACTGGTGTTTTTCAGCGGTTTCCCGGCATGGCAACAGCGCGGTGACGCGCTTTATTACGCCAGCTATTTCGCGGATAAGACCTTCAACCCCTTCGTCCCCTATCCCATTCTTGCCGGTTATTTCATCCTTCTGACGCTCTGCATCATCGGCGTCTTCGGTTTGATCAATTCCCGCCTCAACCGCCACCTGCCCCAGGCGCAACGCCGTAAAATTCGCTTGCGTCCTAATTTGATCCGGTAGTATCCATTATTTGATCAAATTACGCGGCGCGTGGGCGCCAACCGCTTTTGCCCCCGGGCGAACCGCTTTGTGACATGCCCACCGCCCTTTCAGGTGATGTATGAACAACTGGCTTCGCAAAAATCCTCAGGTCCGCACCATTCGTGTGGCCGCCGCAGACCTCAATGGCCAAGCCCGGGGCAAGCGCATCCCCTCGCGTTTTGCCGATAAGGTCACGACCGAAGGCACCCGCTTTCCCGTCTCAGTGTTGAACCTCGACATCTGGGGCGAGGATATCGACGACAGTCCGCTGGTGTTCGAAACGGGCGATGCGGATGGCGTGCTGAAACCGACCGAGCGGGGCTTCATGCCGATGCCATGGCTCGACGCGCCCTCGGCCCTGCTGCCCATCTGGATGTTCCGCGAAGATGGCCGCCCCTATCCCGGCGATCCGCGCCATGCGCTGCGCGCGGTGCTGGATCGCTACAAGGCGCGCGGGCTGACGCCGGTCTGCGCCGTTGAGCTGGAATTCTTCCTGATCGACGATTCGGGCCGCAACCTTCAGGTGCCCGTCTCCCCCCGGTCGGGCAAGCGGCGCAAAGCGGCCGAGACGATGTCGATCCGCGCGCTCGACCAGTTCGATCTGTTCTTCACCGATCTTTATGACGCCTGCGAAGAGATGGACATCCCCGCCGACACCGCCATTTCCGAGGCGGGTCTGGGTCAGTTCGAGATCAACCTCATGCATTGCGATGACGCCCTGCGCGCCGCCGATGACGCATGGCTGTTCAAGATGCTGGTCAAGGGTCTGGCACGGCGGCACGGCTTTGCCGCAAGCTTTATGGCGAAACCTTACGAGGATTACTCCGGCTCCGGCCTGCACACCCATTTCTCGGTGCTGGATGAAAATGGCGACAACATCTTCGACGATGGCGGACCGAAGGGGACCGACACCTTGCGCCATGCTGTGGCGGGCTGCATGAACGCGATGCAGGGCTCGGCGCTGGTCTTTTGCCCGCATGCCAATAGCTTTGACCGGATGGTGCCGGAATCCCATGCGCCCACCGGGGTTTGCTGGGCCTATGAGAACCGCACCGCCGCGATCCGCATCCCCTCGGGCAGCCACAAGGCGCGGCGCATCGAACACCGCGTCTCGGGCGGGGATGTGAACCCCTATCTGATGCTCGCCGCCGTGCTGGGTGCAGCGCTCAACGGGATCGAAGATGCGCTTGAGCCGCCCGCCCCGATCACCGGCAACGCCTATGCCGCCGAATTGCCGCGCATGCCGAGCGATTGGAAAACCGCCATCGACCTGTTTGAAAGTTGCCCCCATGTGGCGCGCATCTTCGCGCCCGAGATGATCCGCAACTTCGTGCTGACCAAACGCCAAGAATTGCATTACATGCAGGAATTGACCCCAGAGGAACAGGTCGAGATCTACCTCGACACTGTGTAACAGGTGACACATGAAAATCGGCATTCTGCAAACCGGCCACTCCCCCGATGACTTTCGCGAACAGCTCGGCGACTATGGGGAGATGTTCACCAAACTGCTGGATGGCCAAGGGTTTGACTTTCAAATCTGGTCGGTCGTCGATGGCATCCTGCCCGACAGCGTGACGCAGGCCGACGGCTGGCTGATCACCGGATCGAAACACGGCGCCTATGAGGATCACGATTGGATCCCGCCGCTGGAGGAGTTCATCCGCCAGACCTATGCCGATGGCCGCCCCCTGATCGGCGTCTGCTTTGGGCATCAGATCATCGCCCAAGCGCTTGGCGGCAAGGTCGAGAAGTTTACCAACGGCTGGTCCATTGGCCGCACCGAATACGATATGGACGGTGACAAACTAGCGCTGAACGCATGGCATCAGGATCAGATCGTGGAACTGCCCGAAGGCGCGCGTGTCGTCGCCTCATCTGACTTTTGCGCCTATGCAGCGCTGGCCTATGACGACCGCATCTGGACGGTGCAGCCGCATCCCGAATTCGGCCATGACTTCATCGACGGCTTGATCAAAACCCGTGGCAAGGGCGTGGTGCCCGAGCATCTGCTGGAGCAGGCGACAGCCGCCTTGGGCGGCCCCATCGACAACCAAAAAATCGCGGACCAAATGGCCGCATTCTTTAAAGACAACAGGAAAGAGAGGGCCTGATGGCCGAGGATTGGACAGAAGCACTACCCGAAGCGGCGCGCGCCTATCTTGAGGGCCGGCGTCTGGACGAAGTGGAATGTATCATCCCCGACCTGCCCGGCATCGCCCGGGGCAAAGCCGTCCCGGCGTCGAAATTCGCGCGGCAAGAATATTTCCACCTGCCCGACAGCATCTTCTACCAGACCATCACCGGCGAATGGGGCGAAGCGGCGGGCGATGACGGTTTCATCGAAAAAGACATGATCCTGCGCCCGGATATGGACACGGCCACCGCCGCACCTTGGACCGGCGATTGGACGCTTCAGGTCATCCACGACGCCTATGACCGCAACGACAAGCCGGTGGCCTATTCGCCGCGCAATGTGCTCAAACGCGTGGTGCAGCTTTACCGCGACAAGGGGTGGGAGCCGGTCGTGGCCCCCGAGATGGAATTTTTTCTTGTGGCCCGCAACATCGACCCGGCCAAGGAAATCCTGCCGATGATGGGCCGCTCGGGCCGTCCGGCAGCGGCGCGTCAGGCCTATTCGATGACCGCGGTGGATGAATTCGGCCCCGTGATCGACGACATCTACGACTTTGCCGAGGCGCAGGGTTTCGAGATCGACGGCATCACCCAAGAGGGCGGCGCAGGCCAGCTTGAGATCAACCTGCAACATGGTGATCCGGTGCGGCTGGCCGATGAGGTGTTCTATTTCAAACGGCTGATCCGCGAAGCGGCGATGCGGCATGAATGCTACGCCACCTTCATGGCCAAACCCATCGCCGATGAGCCGGGCAGCGCCATGCATATCCACCATTCGGTGCTGGATGTGAAAACCGGCGAAAACATCTTTGTCGATGCCGAAGGCGAAGAGACCGCCCCCTTCCGCCATTTCATCGCCGGTTTGCAAAACCACATGCCGAGCGCGCTCGCCGTGATCGCGCCCTATGTCAATTCCTACCGTCGCTACGTCAAGGATCACGCCGCGCCGATCAACCTTGAATGGGGCCGCGACAACCGTACCACGGGCATTCGCGTGCCGCTCTCGGGGCCAAAGTCGCGCCGGGTGGAAAACCGTCTCGCCGGGATGGACTGCAACCCCTACCTCGGCATCGCCGCCAGCCTTGCCTGCGGCTATCTGGGGCTGATCCAGCAGAAAGACCCGCTGCCCGAATTCAAGGGCGATGCCTATGTCGGCGAAGGGGATATTCCGCAAGTTCTGGGCCAAGCGCTCGACCTTTTCGAGGAGGCGACAGAGCTGCACGAGGCTTTGGGCCCGGATTTCGCCCGCGTCTATTCCATTGTGAAGCGAGCGGAATATGAGGAGTTCCTACAGGTCATCTCGCCTTGGGAACGTGAACATCTGCTGATGAACGTCTAACGCCCGGAGGCCCGATGAACCTGCTCTACGCCAATGACACGCCCGGCCAGTACCCTACCAGCTGGTACGCCGCCACCGCCACGAAACATGCGGCCTACCCGCCGCTTCAGGGCGATACCAAGGCCGATGTCTGTGTTGTTGGCGGCGGCTACACCGGGCTTTCCTCCGCACTGCATCTGGCCGAGGCAGGTTACGACGTGGTGCTTTTGGACGCGCAGCGCGTGGGTTTCGGCGCTTCGGGGCGCAATGGCGGACAGTTAGGCTCGGGCCAACGGGTCGAGCAAGATGGGCTCGAAAAGATGCTGGGCGAAGACCATGCCGCCAAGCTGTGGCAGATGGGCGAAGAGGCGAAGGAACTGGTCAAATCCCTCATCGCGAAACATGAGATCGACTGTCACCTGAAGCCCGGCGTGGCCTGGACCGGCTCCACCACATCTGACGTGCGGCATCTGCACGATTATGCAGAGCATCTGCAAAAGCGCTATGGCTATGATGAGATCGAAGTGTTGGATCACGCCGCGCTGCAATCGGTCTGCCCCTCGCCCGACTACAAGGGCGGCGTGCTCGACATGGGGGCCGCGCATTTGCACCCATTGAACTACGCCCTCGGCCTTGCCCGCGCCGCTGCCGCCGCAGGCGTGCGCATTCATGAGACAAGCCCCGCCGAGAACATCGTCGAAGGCAGCAAGGCGCTGGTGCAAACCGCCACCGGCAGCGTCAGCGCCGATCATGTGGTGCTGGCCTGCAACGGCTATCTGGGCAAGCTCAACGGCGACGTGGCCGCCAAGGTCATGCCGATCAACAATTTCATCGCCGCGACCGAACCCTTGGGCGCGCGCGTGAAAGACGTGCTGCCCCGCGACGTGGCCGTGGCCGACAGCCGCTTTGTGGTAAACTATTTCCGACTGTCGCACGACGGACGGCTGCTGTTTGGCGGCGGCGAGAGCTATGGCTATCGCTTCCCGCAGGACATCGCCGCCAAGGTGCGCAAACCGATGTCGCAGGTCTTTCCGCATTTGAAGGACGTTAAGATCGACTACGCTTGGGGCGGCACTCTTGGCATCACGATGAAGCGCCTGCCCTATGTGGCCCGGCTCGCGCCGAACATCCTCTCGGCCTCGGGCTATTCCGGTCACGGGGTTGGGACCGCGACCCATGCGGGCTATCTGATGGCCAAGGCGATCGAAGGCGATGCCGCGGGTTTCGACACGATGGCCGCGATCCCGACGCAGGCTTTCCCCGGCGGGGCCTCTCTGCGGAGCCCGCTTTTGGTGCTTGCGATGCTTTGGTATGCGACGCGGGATCGGTTGGGGCTTTGACTTCGCTCTGAGCGGTCGCGCGGGTTTGGCTGGTGGTGGAGTGCGGGGGCTCTGCCCCCATCGCGCCTTTGGCGCGATTCCCCCGAGGGTATTTGAGAAAGGATGGAGGGGAAGAGGGGGTGGCCTGTTGTGGGGGCATCCCCCCTTGGTTTGCGCGGGCGTTTGTTTTACTATTCTGGAAATCATTATTCAGGATTTTGAAATATGGCTTTGCCCGACATGCACCGTGCCGAACCGATCCCTGCCGAAGCGGAGGCCGCCATTGCGGAGCTTTTGCAAAGTGGCGATCTTTTTCGCTATACTGCGGCCAAGGACGCGCCTGTTTCCCTGTTGGAGGTCGAATTTGCGCAGATGATGGGCAGTGAATATGCGCTGGCCGTGTCCTCCTGCTCGGCCGCGCTGTTTCTGTCCTTGCTTGCTTTGGACTTGCCGGTTGGGGCGCCGGTGTTGATCCCGGGTTTCACCTTTGCTGCCGTGCCTTCTGCAGTGATCCACGCAGGCTGCAAGCCGGTGCTTTGTGAGGTGGGCGAGAATTACCGTGTGGATTTGGAGGATTTCGCCGCCAAACTGCCGGGCGTTCGGGCGGTGATCATCAGCCATATGCGGGGGCATACTTCGGATATGGATGCGATCATGGGGCTTTGCGAGGCCGCTGGCGTGCCGGTGATCGAAGACGCGGCCCATTCGCTGGGCACGCTTTGGCGGGGGCGGAAAATCGGGACGATTGGCAAGATCGGCTGTTTTTCCTTCCAGTCCTACAAGATGATTAACGCGGGCGAAGGCGGTATCCTGATCACCGATGACGCCGATCTGGTGGCGCGGGCGATCATCATGTCGGGCGCTTATGAGCATAATTGGAAGAAACACGCGGCCCTGCAAGACAGTTTTGCCAAATGGCAGAACCGGCTGCCGCTGTACAATCTGCGCATGTCCAACCTTTCGGCTGCGATCATCCGGCCGCAATTGCCGCATTTGCCGCGCCGGGTGGCCGATGGGCTGCGCAATCACGATCACATGGCGGCGCGGCTGGCGGCCTCCCCCTTGATCGAGGTGCCGAGCCCCCTGCCCGGTGAGACCCGGGCGCCGGATTCGATCCAGTTCAATCTGGTGGGCCTCTCTGATGCCAGCATCTGCGCTTTCGCGGCAGCGGCGGAGGCGGTGGGGGTGAAGGTGCAGGTCTTTGGCCAAAGCACCGACAACGCCCGCGCTTTTTGGAACTGGCAATTCATCGAAGACCTGCCCGAGCTGCCGCGCACCCGCGCCATGCTGATGCGGGCCTGCGACGTGCGGCTGCCGGTGCAGTTGACACTGGAGGAGATCGACGCCGTGGCGGATGTGATTTTGGGCGCGCTGAGGGATGTGGCCGAGGCGCAGGCGGCCTGAGGCGGGCGCGCGACGCCCGCGTCTTCTGGGGTTAGTTCAGCTTTGACAGTTTATCCTGCAACTCTGCCAACTGCTTTTTGATCGCGTCCAGATCGTCGCCCTGTTCGGCCTGCTGTTTGGGCGGCTCTGGCGTGGTGGATTTGGCCCAGCCGCCGGTCATCGCCTTCATGAAGGCTTCTTGCTGCGCCTGCATCGCTTCCATGCCGGGCATCTTGGCCATCGGGTTCATCGCGCTCATGTTTTCGATCGCCTTGGATTGGCCATCGCGCAGCATGTCGAAGGAGGCCTGCAGAAACTGCGGCACCACCGAGACATTGCCTGACATATAGCTGCGCACCAGATCGGTCAGCACATCGACCGGCAAAACGGCTTCGCCCCGGCTTTCGTGTTCGGCGATGATTTGCAACAGATACTGCCGTGTCAGGTCATCGCCGGATTTCAGATCGACGATCTGAACCTCGCGGCCATCGCGGATGAAACCGGCGATATCCTCCAGCGTGACGTAATCGCTTGTTTCGGTGTTGTAGAGCCTGCGGCTGGCGTAGCGTTTTATCAGCAAGGGCTTCGGTTTGTCCGCCATGATGTTACTCCCGACCAATGGTGCTGCATCGCAGCTTAGGACAGCGATCGGCAAATAGAAAGAGCGCATGACAAAAGGGCAGGCCCGTCTGGACCTGCCCTTTCTTTAAGCATTCCCTGGCGCTGGAAAGCCCAGCGTCAGATTTACTTCACTGTCGCTTTTTTAGCGGCAGCCTGTGCGGTGGCCACGCCTTCGGTGGTCGCGGCTTTGGCGTCGCTTTGCAGGTCTTTGCCAGCCGACATCATCAGCTCGACGGTGTCCATCTGAACCTTTTTCGCGATCTCGGCGAAGGCGGCCATATGCTCGGCAGCGGATTCGGCGGAGGCGGAGGCGAAATCGGTCATCGCTTTGGCATAGTCCGTGGGCTCGGCTTTGACCTTGGTCATCTCGGTCAGGCGGGCCAGCGTCTCTTTGGTCCAGGCTGTGGAGATGTCGGCGGATTTTTCAGCCGCGTCGAAGGCAACGCCGGAGAGTTTCTCGTTCAGGGTGGCGGTGTTTTTGAATGCGTCTTGCATGGCGGCGTTATCCACCGGGAAAGCGCCCAGAACGTCTTTGAACATCGCGGTCATGTCAGGTGTCTTGGTCATGTCTCAATCCTTTTAATGCTACTGTGGCAAGGGAGCGGGGAGACCCGTCCGTTTCGCGTCTGACCACAACATAGATGCCGCAGCGCAGCATTTCAAGGTTTTTTCTGCATTGCAGCATGAGCCCGAAGGGTGTTTGGATTACCTAAGGTAATCAGTCGTTTGCCTTGCGGGTCACATAGCTGCCCGGGGCATCGGCGAGAATTTCCCGGCCATCGTCGCCGGGAAACCGTGCGGGAATCATTGCCCCTGCCCGTTTGGTGAGCCACTTGCCCCACCGCGGCCACCAAGACCCTTCGTGAAAGGCGGCGGCCTCGCGCCATGCGGCGTAGTCCTGCGTGAGATCGCCGTTCACATAGTGGCCGTATTTCTTCCGATTGGGTGGATTGACGATGCCCGCGATATGGCCCGATTGCGCCATGATGAAGGTCTTGTCCTTCGAGCCCATCTGCTGCACCCCGCGGTAGCAGTCTTTCCACGGCGCGATGTGATCCGTCTCACAGGCCACGGCGCAGAGCGGCACCTCGATATCATCCAGCGTCAGCCGCTCTCCGAGAAGTTTGAAACCGCCCTCGGCCAATTCGTTTCGCTGGCAGAGACCGCGCAGGTATTGCATTGCCATCTGCCCCGGCAGATTGGCCCCGTCGCCGTTCCAATAGAGCAGGTCAAAGGCCGGGGGCGTCTCGCCCATCATGTAGCTGCGCACGGCGGGGCCATAGACCAGATCGTTGGAGCGCAGGAATGAGAAGGTGCGCGCCATGACGACCGAGGGCAAAATGCCCTTATCCGCCGTCTCGGCCTCGATCCCGTCGATGAAGTCATTGGTGAGGAAGGGCTGAAACTCCCCCTGATCCGAGAAATCGGTGAGCGCGGTGAAGAAGGTCGCGGATTTGATCGAGCTATCGCCACGTTTTTTCAACAGCGACAGGGTCAGCGCCAGTGTGGTGCCGGCGATGCAATAGCCCACCACGTTGAGGCGCTTTTCCTGAGTGATCGCCTTCACCTCTTCAATCGCGGCGAGGTAGCCCTCTTCGACGTAATCCTCCATGCCGATCTGGGCATAGCTGGCATCGGGGTTCACCCATGAGACGATGAACAGCGTGTGCCCCTGATCGACCAGCCATTTGACGAGACTGTTCTGCGCCTTGAGGTCGAGAATGTAGAACTTGTTGATCCACGGCGGGAAGATCAACAGCGGGGTTTTATGGACCTCTTCGGTGCTGGGGGAGTATTGGATCAACTCGAACATGCGGTTGCGAAACACCACCTTGCCCGGCGTGGTGGCGATGTTGCGGCCCAGCTCAAAGGCGCTGTCATCCGCCAGTTTCACGACCAGCTCGCCGTTATTGGCCTCCAGATCCGCGATCAGGTTCTCCAGACCTTTCACGAGGCTCTCGCCCTCGGTCTCCACCGCGCGTTCCAACACATCGGGATTGGTGGCGAGGAAGTTGGTCGGGGACATCATCGCGATGATCTGCTGGCTGAAATAGACCAGCCGCTTCTTCTCGGCCGGGTCCATGTCTTGGGCATCTTCGACCGCTTGGCGCAGCGCCTCGGCGTTGATCAGATACTGCTGTTTGATGAAGTTGAAATAGGGATGCGTTTGCCACAGCGGGTTGGCGAAACGTTTGTCGGTCGGCGCGTCCTCTTCAACCGGGGCCAAACCGCCCTTGGCCAGCGCCTGCTGCGCCTCGACGAAATGCGCGACCGATTTGGTCCAATAGCCCATCTGATGCTCCATCAAACGGGCCGGATTGGTCATCGCCTCGGCCCAGTAAGACTGTGCCGCCTTGGCGAAAAGCTGTTGGTTCGGCGCGTCCAACGCAGGCTGATGTCCTTCGCGCTGCGCCATCACACGGGTCAGGCGCTGGCTTAATTCTTCAACCTTTTTCAAGTTTTGCGCCATACGAGACAGGGCTTGAGGCTCGGCAATCTCGGGATTCTCGGATTCTGTTGTCATCTTAACCCTTACCTCCTATCTTCGCAGGTGCAGCATAAAGGAGCCCCCACATGCGCTATATGGCCACCTACGACATGATGGAGTCCATCCGGAACACCAATCAATGGCTCGGCGCTTCTGCGCTTGCTATGGCATCCTACCCGGCTTTCTCTCTGTTTCCAAACCCTGCGATGGAATGGCTCGCCGCTTGGGGTGAGGTGACGGAACGGACCTTTGCCCGCATGGTCGTGAAACCCGATTGGGACATCCCCCCGGTGGTCGGCCCCACGGGGCAGGACTGTCTGGTCAGCATCGAGCCTGTGATGGAACGGCCCTTTGGCGATTTGCTTAAATTCTCGGTCCAAGGCCGCAAAGAGACGGGCCGCAAGGTTCTTTTGGTCGCGCCGATGTCGGGTCATTACGCCACGCTGCTCCGTTCCACTGTGATCTCCCTGCTGCCTGATTGCGACGTCTATGTGACGGACTGGCACAATGCGCGTGATATTCCAGTTAGTGCGGGGAAGTTCGACATCGAGGATTATACGCTCTACCTCGTTGATTTCATGCATCACCTTGGCCCTGACACCCATGTGATCGCGGTCTGTCAGCCTGCGCCGCTGACGCTGGCCGCCACTGCCTATCTGGCCGAGGAAGCGCCCGAAGCACAGCCGCGCACGCTGACGCTGATCGGCGGACCGATCGATCCCGATGCTGCACCTACAGACGTGACCGATTTCGGCCATAGCGTGACCATGGGCCAGCTTGAGCAGATGATGATCCAGCAGGTCGGCTTCAAATACGCGGGCGTGGGGCGCAAGGTCTATCCGGGGCTGTTGCAGCTTACTTCTTTCATTTCGATGAATAATGACACCCACCGCGATGCCTTTGCCAATCAGATCACCCGCGTGGCGCAAAAGACGGCGCATGAGCATGACAAGCACAACAAGTTCTACGACGAATACCTCGCCGTGATGGACATGCCGGCGGAGTTCTACCTCTCGACCGTCGAGCGGATTTTCAAAGAGCGCGAGATCGCGCGCAACGTCTTTACCGTGGCGGGCCGTCAGGTCGACATCGGCAAGATCACCACCGTGGCGGTCAAGACGGTCGAGGGCAGCAAGGACGACATTTCGGCCCCCGGCCAGTGCATCGCGGCGCTTGATCTGCTGACCGGGCTACCGGATGCCAAGAAGGCCAGCCATCTTGAGCAGGGGGCGGGCCATTACGGGATCTTCGCGGGCAAAAGCTGGCGCAACAACATCCGGCCCTTGGTGCTTGACTTTATCGACGCGAACAACGGCACGCCTGAGCCACAGAGCCCTGCGCCCCAAACCCCCGAGCTGCAAAAGCCCGCCTCTCAGAAACCCGAGGCCAAGAAAAGCGATAAACCCGCAGCGGCCTGACCCGCTGCCCTATTGCAGCACCAGAGGTTGATGCAGCCAGTCGCGCAGCGCGGCGGTGGTCGCCTCTGGCTGCTCTAGGCTGGGCAGATGGCCCGCGTCTTCGAGCACCGTCAGCTTGGCATAGGGGATCATCTCGGCCATGAAGGCATGGCGTTTGACCGGGCAGAGCGCGTCATGCTCCCCACAAAGCACCAGCGCGGGCACCTTGCACTTGCGCAGCACCGCCTGTTGATCGCGCCGCCGTTGCAAAGCGCGGGATTGGCGGACGAAGACATCGCCGCCCAGCGTCTCGGCCATCTCCATCGCGCGGGTCAGCACCTCGCCCCGCCCCTTGCCGGGGGCGAGGAAACCATTGGCCATCCGTGCCTGCATCGCCTCCCCCAGCTTGCCCGATTGCGCCATGATGATCTGCGGTTCACGGTCCGCGGCAATGGCGGGCAATTCGGCCAGCACTTGGGTCGCCAAGAGGGCGATACGGCTGATCCGGTCGGGCGCGCGGCGCAGCAATTCCAGCGCCACCACACCGCCCATGCCCTGCCCCACCAGCGCGAAACGCGGCGGCAGTTGATCCAACAGGCCCGAGGCAATCTCTTCGATCCGTTCGCCTTGGGTGATCGGGGCCAGCACCACGGTCCCGCGCGGGGAGAGCGCTTGGATCTGCGGCGTGAAGACACGCGCGTCGCACATCATGCCGGGCAGCAGAACGATCGGCTCAGCCATTGGGCAGGCTCCGGTGCGGTATGCGATTGAAATAACGTGGTTTCATGCCGTCCCCCTTGGGTTTGGCGGTCTCTTAGCATGGGTGGTTTCGGGGGGCAGCGGGACGCGGGCGCGTCGGCGGTTCCATGCCCGCGCCCTTGGTCACCCCGCGATGCCGGAGACCGTGTTGATCGCCTCGACGATCATCGCCAGACAGCGCGCGTCCGAGAACCGGTGATCGGCATCCTTGACCAGCGTCAGTTGCATATCGGGGCTCTGCGCATGCTCCAACAGCCGCACCGCCGTGGCCGTGCTGACGGCGGTGTCCGCCGTGCCCTGCAACAGGCGCACGGGGAACGGCAGGCTCAGCGGGTCGCGCAGCACCAACCGCGCGCGCCCGTCCTCGATCATCCGGCGGGTGATGACGTAGGGCTCCATATAGTCCGACGGCAATTCGACCAGCCCGACCTCTTCCAACGCCTGTTTTTGCGCCTCGGTGAAATTCGCCCAATAGCCATCTTCGGTGAAATCGGGCGCCGCGGCGATGCCGACCAACCCGGCGATCCGCTCGGGCAGATGCCGCGCCAAGAGCAGCGCCTGCCAGCCGCCCATGGAGGAGCCGACGACGATCAGCGGCCCCTCGGTCAGCGCCGCGACCGCGGCCAGCGTGTCTTCGTGCCAATCGCCAATGCACCCTTCGGTGAATAGGCCCGACGATTCCCCATGGCCCGAATAGTCGAAGCGCAGAAAGGCGCGCCCCTCGGCCCGGGCCCAGTCTTCAAGATAGACCGCCTTGGTCCCCATCATGTCGGACTTCAGCCCGCCCAGAAACACCACGCAGGGCCCCGCCCCTTCGGTCTTGTGATAGGCGATGCGCCGCCCCTGCGGCGTGTCGATGAATTTGCTGTCTGCCATGCTGCCTCCGTCGTTCGTCCAATCATGGGCATCGCGGCGGATGAGGGCAAGTCAGTCCTCGGCCAGATGCTCAACCTCCGGCAGCCAATGGGCCAACACGGCGGCGGCCAGCGCCATGACGGCAAAAAGCATCAGCGTTGCTTGCGCCCCGATCAGCGCGGCCCCGCCGCCCAGCACGCCCGCCAGCAGCAAGAGCAGCCCGATCACCGTATTGCTGACGGCAGCATAGGCGGCGCGTTGGTCTTTCGGGGCCATATCGACCAGATAGGTCGACCGCCCCTGCCGCACGCCGTGATAGGCGATCATCAGGATGAAGAGCACGGCAGGCATCGCCCAGACCGCCTGCGCCAGACCAAGGAACCACAGCCCCACCGCCAGCGCCATCGCCACTGCGCCAACGATGCCGGTCAGCATCAGCACACGGCGGCTCGACATATCCGACAGCCGCCCCCAGACGTAGGAGCTGACCAAAGACGCCAGCGCCGAGGCCAGCACCAAGGCCCCCAATTGGCCCAACTGCTCACTCTCTGACGAGCCCGCGAGCACCACCAAATAGGGCGGCGCCAGCGCGGTAGAGACCAAGAGCCCGCGCACCAGAATGAAAAGCCACAGTTCCCGGTTGCCGCGCAGCAGTTTGAAATCCACGCCATCGGCCTCTTCGGTCTCGCTCGGCGTTTCCATGATTGTCGAGAACAACAGCGCCGCGCCGATCCATAGCGCCGCCGCCAGCGCGATGGCCGCCACGACGACACCCCGACTTTGAAAAAGGCCCGACATCAAAAGCCCCGCAAAGATCACCACCCCGACCGAGGAGACCGACCCCGCCAAGCCGGTCACCGATCCGCGCCGGGTCTTGCCCACTGTCTTGCCTAGAATTTCCTTGAACGACACCGAACAGGCCGCGCGGCAAACGGCGAGCAGCGCCAGCGCGGCGCAGACCGCATAGCCCGCCGTGCCCCCCTCAAGGCTCAGCGCAGCAAGGGCGATCAGCCCCGCCGCCACCCCCTGCCCGACCGATCCCCAGACCCAAGCCCATTTGCGCCGCGCCATGCGCTGCACCACGCCCGCCAGCGCGATCTGCGGCAAAAGCGACCCGGCCTCGCGGATCGGCACCAAGGCGCCCGCGAAAACCGCAGGCGCGCCGAGGGCGCTCAACAGCCAAGCCAAGACCAGTTTCGGGTCGATCAGACCATCGGCCACTTTGGTCATCGACAGCGACACGATATGGCGCAGCCCGTTGCGCGCCTCGGCCTGCTGCGCCTTGTCGTCCAACCCCGGTGCCGGGTCGTCCGCCCCCGAAATCGTCTCGAATGCGCGCTGCGCCGTGTCGTCTTGCATCTGACCGATCCTCGTTGTTGCCCGCCTGACATAGCGCGCCATCGCCATGCCGCAACTTTCCCCAAGTGGCCCCGCTTGCATTGACAAGCCGCGCCCGCCCCGCCACATAGGCCCAACACATAACCCGCAACCGGGCGTCTCGTAGGCGCCAAACCGACGAGGAGCGCCCAAGATGGCCCAAATCTCCCTCACCCTTCCCGATGGCAACAGCCGGCAGTACGACGCCGGGATCACCGCTGGTGAAGTGGCTGCCGATATCTCTAAATCGCTCGGCAAAAAGGCCATCAGTGCCACCGTGAACGGCGCGCATTACGATCTGGCTTGGCCGATCGAAACCGACGCCAGCATCGCAATCCACACCATGGCCGACGAAGAACAGGCCAACGAGCTGGTGCGCCACGACCTTGCGCATATCATGGCCCGCGCCGTGCAGGAAATCTGGCCCGACACCAAGGTCACCATCGGCCCGGTGATCAAGGATGGCTGGTATTACGACTTCGACCGCGCAGAGCCCTTCACTCCTGAGGATCTCGGCCTCATCGAGAAAAAGATGAAGGAGATCATCAACAAGCGCGACCCAGTCCGCACCGAGGTCTGGGACCGCGCCCGCGCGATCAAACATTACGAAGACCTGAACGAGCCCTATAAGGTCGAGCTGATTGAGGCGATCCCCGGCGACGAGCCTCTGCGCATGTATTGGCACGGCGATTGGCAAGACCTCTGCCGTGGTCCGCACCTGCAACACACCGGCCAAGTGCCGGGCGACGCTTTCAAACTGATGTCCATCGCCGGCGCCTATTGGCGCGGCGACAGCAGCCGCGCCATGCTCCAGCGCATCTACGGCGTGGCCTTCACCGGCAAGGAGAAACTGCGCGCCCATCTCAACATGCTGGAGGAAGCCGCCAAACGCGACCACCGCAAGCTGGGCAAGGAAATGGGCCTGTTCCACATGCAGGAAGAGGCACCCGGTCAGGTCTTCTGGCACCCCAACGGCTGGCGCATCTACACCACCCTGCAAGATTACATGCGGCGGATGCAGGACCGCGACGGCTATGTCGAGGTGAACACCCCGCAGGTCGTGGACCGCAAGCTGTGGGAAAAATCCGGCCACTGGGACAAGTATCAAGAGAACATGTTCATCGTCGAAGTCGACGAGGACCATGCCCGCGAAAAGGCGGTGAATGCGCTCAAGCCGATGAACTGCCCCTGCCACGTTCAGGTCTTCAACCAAGGTCTCAAATCCTACCGCGACCTGCCGCTGCGCATGGCCGAGTTCGGCTCTTGCGCGCGCTACGAGCCTTCGGGCGCGTTGCACGGCATCATGCGGGTGCGCGGCTTTACCCAAGACGACGGGCATATTTTCTGCGCCGAGGATCAGATCACCTCGGAAACCGCGAAGTTCATCGCCTTCCTGTCCAAAGTCTATGCCGACCTCGGCTTCCATAACTGGACCATCAAACTCTCCACCCGCCCCGAAAAGCGGATCGGCTCGGACGAGACCTGGGACCACATGGAACAGGCGCTTGGCGATGCCTGCAAGGCCGCGGGCTATGACTTCGAGGTGCTGGAGGGCGAAGGCGCCTTCTACGGCCCGAAGCTGGAGTTCACCCTGACCGACGCCATCGGGCGCAACTGGCAATGCGGCACCCTGCAAGTCGACGCGAACCTGCCCGAACGGCTGGAGGCGAGCTTCATCGGGCAGGACGGCAATAAGCATCGCCCCGTGATGCTGCACCGCGCCACCCTGGGCAGTTTCGAGCGGTTCATCGGTATCCTGATCGAGGAACACGCCGGCAAGCTGCCCTTCTGGATCGCGCCGCGGCAGGTCGTTGTGGCCTCCATCACGTCCGAGGCTGATGACTATGTGGCAGAGGTCGTGGAGACATTGCGCGCCGCCGGCGTCCGCGCCGAGGCGGACATGCGCAACGAGAAGATCAACTACAAGGTCCGCGAGCATTCGCTGGGCAAGGTGCCGGTAATCCTCGCCGTGGGCGCGCGCGAAGTCGAAGAGCGCACGGTCTCGGTGCGGCGTCTGGGGCAAAAGCAGACATCCGTAAAGCCGCTCGACGCACTCACCGCCGAACTGGCACAGGACGCGACCCCGCCTGACCTGCGCTAAAGCGCTGTAACAAACATGCGCTCCGGCGGGTTTGCGGGCAATATGCCCCCTGCCTGCCGGAGCGTTTTTGTAACAATCCCTCCCTTCCTGCGCGGGATCATTACAACTTTCGCCGTTTTTCCGCGTGAATTCTGACGGGACTGTGACACACTCGCTCGTGACTGGCTTGTGAGCGAACGGGCTGCTCTAGTAAGCCTGTCAACACCGTCAGGAAGGGAAATGACAATGTCCAATACACTCAAGACCGCCGCCATCGCAGGGGCCGTCGCGGCCGCACTCGGCAGCCACGCCACCACCGCAACCGCCGCCTCGCAAGAGAAATGCTACGGCGTGTCGCTGGCTGGTGAGAACGACTGCGCCGCTGGCCCCGGCACGACCTGCGCCGGCACCTCCGTGACCGACTACCAGGGCAACGCATGGACCCTCGTCGACGAAGGCACCTGCGCCGAGATCGACCTGCCCGCCATGGCCGACGGGACCGAGCGGACCGGCTCTCTGGAGCCGCTCGACCGCGACCTGCCCGCTTAATCAAAGCGGTCCGGGCGGCACCCGCCCGGACCCTGCCCCGCCCCATGCCGGAGGCCGATATGCGCGACGATACCCCCCCTCTCACCACGCTGCCCAATGCCCCCGGGGTCGGATATAAATCCCGGCACTTCGATGGTTTGATGGCCGATCCCGGCCAGGTCCGCTGGATCGAGGTGCATGCCGAGAACTACATGGGCGACGGTGGCCGCCCCCATGCGCAGCTGCGTGCCTTGCAGGAACGTTTTGCCCTGTCGGTTCATGGCGTCGGCCTGTCGATCGGCGGCGAAGGCCCCCTCGACACCGACCATCTCGCGCGGCTCAAGACCCTCTGTGACCGAACCCAGCCCGCGTCCTTCTCCGAACATCTGGCGTGGTCGACCCATGGGATGGAGTATCTCAACGACCTCCTCCCCCTGCCCTATACCGAGGAAACGCTGACACGCGTCGCCGCGCATATCAATCAGGTGCAAGACGTCTTAGGGCGGCAAATGCTGCTCGAAAACCCCTCCAGCTACCTCGCATTCGAAGAATCTGACTTGTCCGAAACTGACTTTTTGGCAGAGGTCATCGCGCGAACCTCCTGCGGGCTCTTGCTGGATGTCAACAATGTCTTCATTTCGGCCACCAACCTCGGCCTATCGCCGCAGGGCTACATCGACGCCTTCCCGACAGACCATGTGGGGGAGATCCATGTGGGCGGCCATGACGACGACACCGACGATCACGGCGCGCCGCTGTTGATCGACAGCCATGGCAAAGAGGTCGTCGATCCGGTCTGGGACCTGCTCAGCTACACGCTGGCCCAAACCGGTCCAAAGCCGGTACTGGTCGAGTGGGACAATGACGTGCCCGACTGGCCCGTCCTGCGGGCCGAAGCCAATCGCGCCGCCGAGGTTCTGGCGTGACCGACCAGCACAGTTTTCGCGCGGGGCTGCTTGACCCCGCACGCCCCGCCCCCGCGGGGCTGCGCGATGGCAAGGGGCAACCGGCGGGCGCGCGTTATGGCGTCTATCGCAACAATGTCACCCATTCCCTGATCGCGGCCCTCGAAGTGGCCTTTCCGCTGGTGCGCAAGCTGATCGGTGCCCGCAATTTTGCCGAACTCGCGCCGCGCTATGTCCGAGCGCATCCGCCGAAATCGCCGATGATGATGCATTATGGCGCGGATTTCCCGGGGTTCATCGCAGGTTTCGCGCCACTGGCGAGGATCGGCTATCTCGCCGATGCCGCAAGGCTCGACCTCGCGCTGCGGTCCTCCTACCACGCCGCCGACGCGGCACCGCTGGATCCGCAGACCTTCGAGGCGCTCCCTCCCGATGCGCTGATGGGGGCCAAGCTGACCCTCGCCCCCGCGACCCGCCTTCTGCGATCAGATTGGCCGCTTTTTGACATCTGGCGCTATAATTTCACCGAGAACGCGCCCAAGCCGCGCAACGTGGCGCAGGACGTGGTGATCACCCGCCCCGCCTATGACCCCGCCCCGCATCTGACACCGCCCGGCGCGGCGCAATGGTTCGGTCACCTTGCCGAGGGGCGGACCTTCGGGGCGGCCCATGAAGCCACAGTCGGTGCCGCACCTGAGTTCGACCTCGCCGCCGCCCTAGGCTTTGCCCTGAGCCACGGCGTCTTCAGCGCGATTTCCGTGGAGGAAAGCCAATGACCCGATTTCTGCCCCTTTACCGCACCACCGCCGACCGACTGGAGCGGGCCGACTGGCTGCTTCCGACCCTTGCCCGGTTCCTCTTTGCCGCGGTGTTGCTGGTCTACTTCCTGAACGCCGGTCTAACCAAACTCGGCCCCGGCCCTTTAGGCATCTTCACCCCCTCCACCGGGGCCTACGCCCAGATCTTCCCTCGCGTTTTCGAGGCGGTCGGTTATGACAGCGACGCGCTTGGGCTGTTTCACTGGCTCGTCGTCGTCGCCGGAACAGTGGCGGAGTTCATCCTGCCCCTGCTTATCGTCATCGGCCTGCTGACCCGGCTGGCCGCGCTGGCGATGGTGGGCTTTGTCGTGGTGCAATCGCTGACCGATCTCTACGGCCACGGCAGCGCCCTCGGCGCGTGGTTCGACCGTTTCCCCGACGCCCATATCCTCGACCAGCGGGCGCTCTGGGTCTTCTTGCTTTTGGTGCTGGTCATCAAAGGGGCCGGCCCCCTGTCACTGGACCGGCTCATGACGGGCCGCGGTTAAAGCATCGCTCGAACGTCAGCTTCTATCTCTTTGTTCCACCCCAGAAATAGCCGATCACCCACCGCAATCAGGGGCCGCTTCATCAGGGCCGGATGGGCTTTAATCAGGGCCAGCGGCTCTTCCTTGCGGGCCGCGCCATCCAGCCCGCGCCAGGTTGTCGAACGGGTGTTGAGCAAGGCCGCACCAAACTGCGCGTGGGCCTTCTCCAAGACCGCTGTGGGCACGCCCTCCTCCCGCACATCGACCAATTGCGCCTCTGGCAGCGCCTTTTTCGCCTTGCGACAGGTGTCGCAATTTTTCAGCCCATAAATTAGCACATCCGTCTCCCTCAGCCTCGCGATCCCGCGCCCATTTGCGGATCTCGCAGCTGATCGCTTGATTTTTTTCCAGTCCGCGCGATCTTTCTATTATGGCGGGTCGCAATTCAATCGCTTTCGCCATTCTGCTGGACGCAGAGACGCAAAGACAAAGGAGGCGCGGAGATTATGCCAACTGGCACCGTGAAATGGTTTAACACCACCAAAGGCTACGGGTTCATCGCCCCCGAAAGCGGCGGTAACGATGTATTTGTTCATATTTCGGCGGTCGAACGGTCTGGCCTGACCGGCTTGGCGGACGATCAAAAGGTCAGCTATGAATTGACCGAAGGCCGCGACGGACGGCAGATGGCCACCGACCTCGCGCCGCTCTAGCCACGATATTGCAAGAAAATACCCGGCGTCCCGCGCCGGGCGTTGCTTGAAAGATCAGTTATACGAACAGCCCTTGGTCCCAACCGGGCAAGGCACGCGGGCTGAACGGCGCGGTGTGACCACGCGGTGACGGCGCTGCACGGGGTGCGCCTTGACCTCAGCATAGGTCATGGTCTGGTTCGGCGTGCCGCAGCAGATCGCCCCGCCAAGGGACACCGGCTGCAGCCCCGCCGGGCAATAATTTGCGGAACTGGGATAGGCGTAGACCTTGGGCTCTGCCGAGACCTGACCGGCCAGCCCGGCTGAAAGCAGCCCTGCCGCCACTGCAATAGCTGTCGTTACACGCATGATAACCCTCGTAATTATGTATAATATTAACGAAGATTGCCGGGGCGATTTCTTTTAGTCCAGTCTTTTATGGCAGGCCCGCTTTAGTTCAGCCGGGCCGGAAGGGTTGCATAGCCGTGAAAGCGGATGCGCCCGCCCCCTTGGCGCGCCGCGCTAATTTCATAATCCGGGTAGCGGTTCAGAAAGCGTTGAAGCGCGATCTTCCCTTCCATCCGCGCCAAGGTCAGCCCCACGCAGACATGCGGGCCACCGGCAAAGGCCAGATGCCGATTGGGCTTGCGCTCGATATCGAATTTTGTCGGCGCCTCAAAGACTTCCGGGTCGCGGTTCGCAGCGCCGATACAGAGATGCAGGTTGCTGCCCGCGGCAATCTCGACCCCGCCGATGGTGACCGGGGCCGTGGTTTCCCGGTTGCCGAATTGATTGGGCGAGCGGAAGCGCAGCACCTCTTCGATACAAGGCCCGATCAGAGCAGGCTCGGCCAGCAGCCGGGCCTTTTGGTCGGGATGGTCATGCAGCAGCGCAAGGGCGCTGCCGATCAGATTGGTCGTCGTCTCATGGCCCGCGTTCAGGATGAAAATACAGTTTTGGATCAACTCGATCTCGGTCAGCTGCCCCCCGTCATCCCCCGCGATCAACCGGGTCAACACATCGGTTTCAGGATCCCCCGGCGCGGCCCGGCGCCGCGCGATGAGGTCTTGCAGATAGGCTTTGAACTCGCGCACCGCGGTATGGCCCGCCTCAAGTTCTGCATCGCTCAAGGTCGGCTCCAGCGCGCCGAGGATCGCCAGCGACCAATTGCGAAGCGGGCCACGCTCTTCCATCGGCACGTCCAGCAGGTTGCCGATGATCTGCACCGGGATGCAACTGGCATAGTCCTCGATCAGGTCCGGCGTGGGGCTCAGCCCCTCAAGCAGCCGGTCTACCGTGTCGATCAACCCCGGCTCCATCCGCGCCAGCGCCTTGGGCGTGAGGGCCGAGGTCATGATCCGCCGCACGCGGGTATGCAAAGGCGGGTCATTGAAAACGAGGCTGGTGGTGTGATGTTCGAACAAGGGGCTGCCGGGGCCGAATTTCGGGGCAAAAGCGAGTTTCTTGTCCGAGATATAAAGCGTGGTGTCGCGGTAGATCGCGTTCAGATCCGCATGGCGGCAAATCAGGACCGAGCCGTCAGGCTGGCGCAGCATCGGGGCCTCGCGCAGCAGGCGGTCGTAATGGGGGAACGGGTTCTCGACAAACCCTTCGGGCGGTGCGGATAGATCAAACATGGCCCGCAGTGATGCCCGCCGCGCGGCCTATGTCAATGGCCGGTCAGCAGCGGCGCAGCCACTCCCGCGCGACGGCACGTGGACCGGATGTGCGCAGGCAAAGGTTGCCCAATTCGATCCATTCGTCTGGGTCGAATTCGGGAAAGAACGCATCGGCGCCGTCGATTTCCACATCCACTTCGGTCACCAAAAGCCGGTCCGCAAGGGGCAAAAGCGCACGGTAGATGCCTTCGCCGCCGATGCCGTAGACCCGGCGATAGCCCTCTGCCGCGCAATAGCCCAAAGCGGCTTGCGGGTCGCGCGCCACATGGACGCCCTCGACCTCGCTGCTGGAGACGACGCAATTCAGCCGGTTTTTCAACGGCTTGAAGGGCAAGCTCTCCCAGGTACGGCGTCCCATGATGATGGCCCCGCCGGTGGTTTCACGCTGAAAGAATTTCAGGTCTTCGGGCAGCGACCAAGGGATATCCCCGTCTTTGCCAATGGCTCCGTTGCGGGCGCGGGCGACGATCAGGCTCAGCATCAGACGGCCACCGGCGCTTTGATCGCGGGGTCGGGGTCATAGCCTTCGAAAGTGAAATCCTCATAGCGGAAATCGAAGATCGAACTGACCTCGCGGTTGATCCGCAGCTTGGGCAGCGGTTTTGGCGTGCGCGCAAGCTGGGTCTCTACCTGTTCCAGATGGTTGGAGTAGATATGCGCGTCGCCCATGGAATGCACGAAATCACCCGGCGCGTAGCCGGTGACATGGGCGAGCATTTCCAAGAGCAGCGCGTAGGAGGCGATGTTGAACGGCACGCCGAGGAACATATCCGCCGAACGCTGGTAAAGTTGCAAATGCAGCTTGCCGCCCGCGATACGCACCTGCCAGAGCGTATGGCAGGGCGGCAGCGCCATCTGGTCCACCTCGCCGGGGTTCCACGCCGAAACGATCAGGCGGCGGCTGTCGGGGGTCTTGCGGATCGCCTCGACCAGTTTGGCGATCTGATCGACCTGCCCGGCCTGATGCAGCACCGTGCCATCGGGCTGGGGCATCGGTTCGCCCACCATCGGGAAACGCCGCCACTGGTGGCCGTAAACCGGGCCGAGATCGCCGTTTTCATCGGCCCATTCATCCCAGATGCGTACACCGTTTTCCTTGAGATAGGCAATGTTCGTATCCCCGGCGAGGAACCACAAAAGCTCATGCACGATGGATTTTAGATGCAGCTTTTTCGTGGTGACCAGCGGAAAGCCATCGGCCATCCGGTAACGCTGCTGCATCCCGAAATGAGAGATCGTCCCCGTTCCCGTGCGATCGGTCGAGGTCACCCCCTGCTCCAGCACTTCGCGCAGCGCATCATGGTACTGTTTCACGCGGGCTTCCTCATCATTCGTGGCGGTTGCTTCTGCATAGCCTTCCGGGCCCTCGGCCTCAAGCCGATCAACAGACATCGCCCGCCCACTTTGACACCGCCGGTTTCGCCCCTAAACTCCACCGCGAAGCGCGAAGGGTTGATTTGCCCCCGCCCGCTTTGAACGACATTCAAGCTTGGAAGGGGCGCCGCCCCGTTCAGGCCAGCCAACCAAAGGAAAACCGATGCCCATCAAATACCTGCACACCATGGTGCGCGTGAAAGATCTCGACGCCTCCATCGCATTTTACAAACTTCTGGGCCTTGTCGAGCGCCGCCGCATCGACAACGAAGGGGGCCGTTTCACGCTGGTTTTCCTCTGCCCCCCGGGCATGGACGACGGTCACGCCGATGTTGAGCTGACCTACAATTGGGACGGCGACGACGCGCTGCCCAGCGACAGCCGCCATTTCGGCCACCTCGCCTATACGGTCGAGAACATTTATGAGACCTGCCAGCACCTGCAAGACAACGGCGTGACCATCAACCGCCCGCCGCGCGACGGGCGCATGGCCTTTGTCCGCTCGCCCGACAATATTTCCGTCGAACTGCTGCAAGAGGGTGACGCCCTGCCCGCGCAGGAGCCATGGGCCAGCATGGAAAACACCGGCCATTGGTAAGGGGTAGCCCCCGCGCCGCCCCGGCGCTGGTGATTGTAGCGCGGAGGGCTTTTCCGCCTCCCGCGCACGAGCCGCGTTTTTCTGATGCCCTGCCGAAGGCAGAGAGATGATCCGCGCCGCCCTCGCCCTTTCTCTCACCCTATCAGGCTCGCAATGGGCCGAGGCCGCCTGTCGGCAGGCGCTGGCCTTGGGGCTGGACGTTTCCGGTTCTGTCGATGCGCGGGAGTATCGGTTGCAGATGGGCGGTTTGGCCGAGGCGTTGGACGATCCGCGCCTGCGGGACGCTCTGCTGGCGCAGCCCGGAGATCACGTCGATCTGATGGTCTATGAGTGGAGCGGGTCCAGCGATCAGCGGGTGATACTGCCTTGGACGTCTCTGCGCGATGCGGCTACGCTTGACGATGCCATTACCCTTTTGCGCAGCACCGAGCGGATTGCGGCCTCTCCCGGCACGGCCTTGGGCGATGCGATGCAATTCGGCGCGCGGCAGTTGGCGACGCGTTCGGACTGCCGGAAACACACGCTGGATATTTCGGGCGATGGTATCTCGAACTTCGGCCCGCGGCCCCGGGATATACGCGACAGTCTGCAAAACACGCCCCTTGGGCCACAAGGGCTGATCATCAACGGCTTGGTGATCGGCGCGAAATACGCGGGCCTTGACGACGATGGGCAAGCCGAGGTCGGCGCGTTGGCGTCATACTACCGGGCCGAAGTCGTCCTCGGCCCCGGGGCATTCGTTGAGAAGGCAGAGGGGTTCGAAGATTACGCCCGCGCCATGACGCAAAAACTGCTGCGTGAATTGGACGGGCGGGCCTATGCCCACCTCCCCCCTGCCCGCGATCAGTAGATATAGCGGATCTGGTCCGTCCAATACCGCTCCATCCGTTTGAGCGAGCGGGTGATATCCTCGATCCCCGCATCCCCCAAGACGCCCTTGTTTTCCATCCCATCCGCATGGCGCGAGAAAAGATCGGCGACCACATCGCGGATATAGCGCCCCTTTTCGGTCAGCCGCACGCGCACGGATCGGCGATCAATCTCGCAGCGCTGGTGGTGCATATAGCCCATTTCGACCAGTTTCTTGAGGTTGTAGCTGACGTTGCTGCCCTGATAGTAACCGCGGCTTTTAAGCTCTCCCGCGGTCACTTCATTATCGCCTATATTGAACAAAAGCAGCGCCTGCACCGCGTTGATCTCCAACACGCCGACGCGTTCGAATTCGTCCTTGATCACGTCCAGCAGCAAGCGGTGCAACCGCTCGACCAAAGACAGGGACTCAAGATAGCCTGCCATGAAACCCTTTATGGCCATCGGCTGCGTGGCGGGGTCTTGAATGCTCATGCGAAATCTCCGGTTCACTTTGTTTGAACCGGAAACTCGCTAAAAAATCAGAATAATTCGTTAAACCCTTTCGGGTTTTCTGAATTAGCCTCGCGCCTCGGCCAATTGCCCGCGGATATCCGCGATCAAAGCCGCATATTCGGCAGGTACCTCGGCCTGTCCGCTGACCCAAAGATAGAGGTCGTGGTCATTCTCGTTCAGCACCTGGTCGTAAAGCGTGAGGCCCGCGTCATCCATCTGCGGCAACCGCGCCTCGGCATAGGCCGAGAGGATCAGGTCCATCTCCTTGATGCCCCGGCGCATAGAGCGCATTTGCAGGCGTTTGATCCGGTGTTCGGGGGCTTCAGCCATCTGCGGGCTCCGTCATGAGGCGCCGAATGCGCTTTTCCAATTTGCCGACAGTCTCGGCCTTTTTCAGCAGGTCGCTGCGCAGGGCGCGCATATCGGCCAGCACCTCTTCGAGGTCGACACGGCGCGCGGTCTCGCCCGCTTCGGGGGCATCGACGCCCTCCCCTTCGCCCGTGATCAACCACATCATCGAGACATTGAGCAGCCCCGCCAGCATCGACAGCCGGTTGGCGCGCGGCTCTGACAGGTCGTCTTCCCAGCCGCGCAGGGTGGACAGGCGCACGCCCAGCCGTTTGGCCAACATCGCCTGTGTCATGCCGGTCTGTTCGCGGGCCGCCGCGACCCGGTCGCCAAAGGTGGCGGCCTCGGGGCCGTACCAGTCAATCTCGTCGGTCATGCTTTATCTCCTGCCAGACACCCTTGCCGGGTGCGGGGACGCCCCCTATGAACGTGGAGATATTCATAAGCAACCCGAGGCTGAAATGGAACTGCTGTCCGCGACCCTTGATCGGGTCAAACCGTCGCCCACCATCGCCGTCACCACCAAAGCGGCAGAACTCAAGGCCGCAGGGCGCGACATCATCGCGCTTGGCGCGGGCGAGCCGGATTTCGACACGCCGCAGAACATCAAAGACGCAGCCGTGGCCGCGATCAACGCGGGCAAGACGAAATACACCCCCGTCGACGGCATCCCCGAATTGAAACAGGCGATCTGCGCCAAGTTCAAGCGCGACAACGGCCTCGACTACACGCCCGCACAGGTCAGCGTCGGCACCGGCGGCAAGCAGATCCTCTACAACGCGCTGATGGCCACGATGAACCCCGGCGAAGAAGTCGTGATCCCCGCGCCCTATTGGGTCAGCTACCCCGATATGGTGCTCTTGGCAGGCGGCACGCCGGTCATTGCCCCCGCGACGCTGGAGAATGATTTCAAGCTCACCCCCGAGGCACTGGAAGAGGCGATCACGCCCAAGACCAAGTGGTTCATCTTCAACTCACCCTCAAACCCCACCGGGGCAGGCTACAGCCGCGACGAGCTGAAGGCGCTCACCGATGTGCTGATGCGCCACCCGCATGTCTGGGTGATGACGGACGACATGTATGAGCACCTCGCCTACGATGGTTTCGAGTTCTGCACGCCTGCGCAGGTGGAACCCGCGCTCTACGACCGCACGCTGACGGTCAATGGCGTGTCGAAAGCCTATGCCATGACCGGCTGGCGCATCGGCTATGCCGCAGGGCCGGAAAAGCTGATCGGTGCAATGCGCAAGATCCAGTCGCAGAGCACGTCAAACCCCTGTTCGGTCAGCCAATGGGCCGCTGTGGAAGCGCTCAACGGCACGCAGGATTACATCGCCGAAAACAACGAGACTTTCGTGCGCCGCCGCAATCTGGTGGTTGAGATGCTCTCGGCCATCGAGGGCATTACCTGCCCCACGCCCGAGGGGGCGTTTTACGTCTATCCCTCCATCGCCGGGCTGATCGGCAAGTCCTCGGCGGCGGGCACCAAGATCACGGATGACGAGGCTTTCGCCACCGCTTTGCTTGAGGAGACCGGCGTTGCGGTCGTCTTTGGCGCGGCCTTCGGGCTTTCGCCGAATTTCCGGGTCAGCTACGCTACTTCAGATGAGGCGCTGAAAGAGGCGTGCAGCCGCATCCAGAGCTTCTGCGCCGGGCTAACGTAAGGGACAACACCATGGCGGGCGATCTTCCCGACTATTACTTCAGGGTCCGCGAGAATGGCGCGGCGGTGTTTCGGCTGGATGCCGCGAACCGCCAGCGCCGGATCGAGATGGAGCAGATCGCCGTCGTCAACATCCGCAACGGAGAGGTAAAGCCCCATGGGCAGCACCGTTTGACCGAGGCCGATCAGGCCGAGATTGCCCGCTGGACCAAGGCCCGCCGCGTGACCCTTGCGGCGCGCGAGATCGATGACATCCGCCGCGCGGTGGAGCATCTGAACCTCACCACCCAATGGGCGCAGTCCCGCGCCACGGATGCCGAGCTTGAGGCGGTGACGGATGAGTTGCTGCTGGCCATGCACGACCTGCGCAGCACGCTGGTACGCAAAAAGGCGGATCGGATGGACCGGGGCTGACGCTTAGACCGCCAGCCGCTTCACGATCACACCCCAGAACCGCGCATTCAGCAGCAGCCCGGCCACGGCCAGCCCCGCCACCAACCCGGCCCAGATGCCCATCGCTCCGAAGCCCAGCACAAAGCCCAGCAGGTAGGAGCAGGGCATGCCGACGATCCAATAGCTGACCGCGGCCATGACCATCGGCACTTTGGTATCCTGCACCCCGCGCAACAGACCAAGGGCTACCACCTGCGCCCCATCGACCAGTTGGAACAGCGCCGCCATCACCAGAAGGCCGGTGCCGATGGCAAGGATCTCGGCCCGCGCAGGCTCATTCTCTTGCATGAAGACCGAGATCAGCGGCTCGGGGTAGCCGACGAAACCGATCATAGTGATCAGCGCAAAGACCAGCGACAGGACCAGCACGATCACCGCGCCGCGCTTCATATGCGGCACGTCGCGGCGGCCATAGGCATTGCCCGCGCGGATCGTGGCGACATTGCTCAGCCCCAGATGCACCATGAAGGTCAGTGAGGCGAGTTGGATCGCGATGCCATGTGCGGCCAGCGGGATCGTCCCCAGCCAGCCCATCATCAGCGAGGAGGCGGCGAAAAGGCCGACTTCGCTCAGCGTGGTCAGGCCAATCGGCAGGCCCAGCGTAAACACCCGCAGCAACATCTGCCCGTCCACCCGCCAGAGGCGCACGAACAGGCTGTGCTGCGGCAGGGCGATCAGCACATAGATCACCACCCCGATCAACGAGACGCATTGCGTCGTGACCGAGGCCACAGCCGCCCCCATCACGCCAAGCTCCGGCGCGCCCCAGTTGCCGAAGATCAGCGCGTAATTCGCCAACGCATTGACCCCGGCGGCCAGCAGGGTGATCCACAGCACCACCTGCGTGCGCTCCAACGCAGCGAGGTAGGATTTCAACACCATCACCAAAAGCGCGGGCAGAATCCCCCAGCCCGCCACTTTGAGGTAATCGCCCGCCCGGTCAGCAAGGTTCGGCCCCTGCCCCAAAAGGTCCAGCACCGCGGGCGACCAGATCATCGCGGGCAGCGCGATCATGGCGAACCCCACCGAGAGCCACAGCCCCATGCGCGTGGCGCGGCGCAGGCCGATCTCGTCATCCTCGGCGTCATAGGCGGCCACCAAGGGCATCACCGCCATGGCAAAGCCCGAACCAAAAATGAACAGCACGAAGAAATAAGTGCTGCCCAGAACAACCGCCGCCAGTGCCTCGACCGAATACCAGCCGAGCATGACGGTATCGGTCACGCCGATGGCCATCTGTGCCAGATGCCCGCCGATCAGCGGCAGGCCGAGTGTCAGGATCGCCCGGACGTGATTGCGGTTGGTCATAGTCTTGCTCATGGCCCAAGCCTTACGCCGGGTCGCTGCAAAGGGGAAGTGCGGTTTTTACGCTCTGCCATGGGTTTGCGCGGCGTCGATGCCACTGTTTTGCCATGAAATCCTTGCGTCCGCGGCCCTTAACAGCAAAGCTGATGGCAGGAGGGCTCGCGATGGAACCGACACGGACCGAAACCCGCCGATTGAACGGTCAGGAGATTTTCATTCGCCACTGGGGCGATGAGAGCCTGCCGCCGTTGTTGATGCTTCACGGTTTTCCCGAATACGGCGGCGCGTGGCGTGATCTGGCACCGCTGTTGAGCCAAGACTTCCACTGCATCGCCCCCGACCAGCGCGGCTATGGCCAAAGCAGCGCGCCCGAGGGGATCGAACCCTATGCGATGGCGCATCTCATGGCCGATATGGCCGCTTTGATCGGCGACAGGCCGGTGACCGTCTTGGCACATGACTGGGGGGCCTCCGTGGGCTACGCTTTGGCGATGTTCCGGCCTGAGCTGGTGGCCCGGCTGGTCGTCCTCAACGGCGTGCATCCCGTGCCGTTTCAGCGCGCCATGGCCGCAGGCGGTGCGCAGTCGCGCGCCTCGCAATATATTAACGCCCTGCGCGCCGAAGGCAGCGCGGTGCGGTTGGCGCGGGACGATTTCGCGGGCCTGCTCGACCTCTTTTCCGCCCATATGGACCTCAGCTGGCTGACGCCCGCGCGGCTTGAGGACTACCGCGCGGAATGGGGGCGGCCGGGGCGGCTCAGGGCGATGATCAACTGGTATCGCGCCTCCCCCCTGCAAGTCTCCCCCCTGCAAGTCGCCGCGCCCGGCAAGCCCCTACGCGACCTGCCAGAATTCCCGGTCGACCGTTTGCGCATCACCTGCCCGCATCTGCTGATTTGGGGAACGGAGGACACCGCCCTTCTGCCCGAAGCCACCGCCGGGTTGGAGGCTTTCGCGCCGGACCTCACCCGGGTCGAGATCGAAGGGGCGGATCACTGGCTGCACCACCAAAAGCCGTCGGAGGTCGCGGCGGCGGTGCTGGACTGGAGCAGGCAGCGGCCCTTGTAAAATGGGCGAAATAATGTATATTAAGATATGCATTCAGGAGCCGCGCCATGACCCGCATTCACACCAACCACATCGCCACCATGACCGAGATGCGCGAGCCGCATAAGGTATTGGAACGCTCGGGCGGCAAGCCCGTGGCGGTGATGAAGAACTCGCGCTGCGTGGGCTATTTCGTACCCGCCGAGGCGACGTTGCAAGAAGAGCCGCGTGTGGCCACGCTGGATGAGGTGATGGAGAGCATTGCCCGCAGGAAGCACATCAATCAGCCCGTTCTGGACTACCTCAAAGATAAATGACCTATGTGCTGCTTTCACCTGACCTCGTCGTCAAAATTCACGATTCCGCACTGAACCCAGGCGAGTTGGCCGGCATGGCCTTGGACAAATCGCTAGAAGGGGCATTGGCGCGGGTCGATAACCGGCTAGTCTACGGCATGATCGAAGATGTTTTCGACCTTGCCGCGGCCTATTGCGTGGCAGTTGCCACCGGGCATGTCTTTAACGACGCCAACAAGCGAACCGCGCATCTCGTTCTCGATATCTGCCTTGATCTCAATGGGGTGCAGCTTGACCACGAAACCATCGAGGCAGGCGATCTGATCCGCGAAGTGGCCCAAGGCCGCATCGATGAAGAGACCCTTGCCGATTGGCTGCGCGCCAAAGCTGGCTGACCGGGGCAAAACAGCAGCCCAAGACAAACCCGCGATTGCCCCCGGCGCGCGGGGCTGTCAAAATGGCCCCCACCCACAAACAAAGAGCAGGCCCGCATGACCGACCTTCTTTCCGGCCAGGAACCCACCGAATACGATGCCTCCTCCATCGAAGTGCTGGAGGGGCTGGAGCCCGTCCGCAAACGTCCCGGCATGTATATCGGCGGCACCGATGAGCGCGCGCTGCACCATATGGTGGCCGAGGTGCTCGACAACTCGATGGACGAGGCTGTCGCGGGCCATGCCAACCGGATCGAGGTGGAGTTGAACGCCGATTACTCGGTCACCATCCGCGACAACGGCCGCGGCATCCCGATCGACCCGCACCCGAAGTTTCCCGACAAATCTGCGCTCGAGGTGATCCTCTGCACCCTGCACGCGGGCGGCAAGTTCTCGGGCAAGGCCTATCAGACCTCGGGCGGTCTGCACGGGGTTGGCGCTTCGGTGGTCAACGCGCTCAGCGATTCCATGGTCGTACAGGTCGCGCGGAACCGTGAACTCTTTGAGCAACGCTTCTCGCGCGGCATCCCGCAGGGCCCGGTGGAGAAGATCGGCGCGGCCCCCAACCGCCGGGGCACCACCGTGACCTTCCACCCCGACGAACAGATTTTTGGCGCGCACCGCTTCAAACCCTCGCGCCTGCTCAAGATGGTCCGCTCCAAGGCCTATCTCTTCTCCGGCGTCGAGATCCGCTGGAAGTCCGAGATCGAAGACGGCGACACGCCGATGGAGGCGACCTTCCACTTCCCCGGCGGCCTGGCCGACTACCTGCGCGAGACGCTGGGCAAGGCCACGACCTATGCCGAGAACCCTTTTGCGGGCACCGTCGAGTTCCAAGAGCGCTTTGGCGTGCCGGGCAAGGTCGAATGGGCGATCAACTGGACGCCCGCGCGCGACGGTTTCATCCAGTCCTACTGTAACACCGTCCCCACGCCCGAGGGCGGCACCCATGAAAGCGGCTTCTGGGCCGCGATCCTGAAAGGCATCCGCGCCTACGGCGAGTTGGCCAACAACCGCAAGGCCAAGGACATCACCCGCGACGACCTGATCACCGGGGGTTGTGCGCTGGTCTCCTGCTTTATCCGCGAGCCGGAGTTCGTGGGCCAGACCAAGGACCGTCTGGCCACCACCGAGGCGCAGCGGCTGGTCGAAAACGCGGTGCGCGACCATTTCGACAACTGGCTGGCGGCGGATACGAAATCCGCGGGCGCGATCCTCGACTTTCTGGTGCTGCGCGCCGAGGAGCGGATGCGCCGCAAGCAGGAGAAAGAAACCGCCCGCAAATCCGCCACCAAGAAACTGCGCCTGCCCGGCAAGCTGACCGATTGCACCAGCAAATCGCGCGAGGGCACGGAGCTTTTCATTGTCGAGGGCGACAGCGCCGGCGGCTCCGGCAAGGGTGCGCGCAACCGCGAGAAACAAGCGCTGCTGCCGCTTAAGGGCAAGATCCTCAACGTGCTGGGCGCTGCCTCCAGCAAGCTGACGACCAATGCCGAGATCAACGACCTTTGCGAGGCGCTTGGCGTCGGCATGGGCACCAAGTTCAACCTCGACGATCTGCGCTATGACAAGATCATCATCATGACCGACGCCGACGTCGACGGCGCGCATATCGCCTCGCTTTTGATGACCTTCTTCTTCACCCAGATGCGCCCGCTGATCGATGCCGGGCATCTGTATCTCGCCTGCCCGCCGCTGTTCCGCCTCACCCAAGGTGCAAAACGGGTCTATTGCCTTGATGAGGCTGAGAAAAACATGTGGTTGGAGAAGGGCTTGGGCGGGAAAGGCAAGATCGACGTCAGCCGCTTTAAGGGTCTGGGCGAGATGGACGCGAAGGACCTTAAGGAGACCACGATGGACCCCGAGACCCGCAAGCTCATCCGCGTGACCGTGGACGAGGACGTGCCGGGCGAGACCGGGGATCTGGTGGAGCGGTTGATGGGGAAGAAGCCGGAGATGCGCTTTGCTTATATTCAGCAAAATGCGCAGTTTGTGGAGGAGTTGGATGTTTGAGGGGGCTGAAAAGAGCCAACCCGAAGCTTAAGTTGAGTTTGACCGAAGAAAACAACTATGGGAATAGTTACTTTTTTAACTGAGGTAATTTCCCATGACCCTAAACGGCTATAAGCTTAAATGCGATTTTTCGGTTGGGGAAGCGATAGGCCAAATCATCATTTGGATTCTGCTTTCCGTTATAACTTTTGGTTTGGCTTTGTTCGTCCTGCCTTATTACTTTTTGAAGGCGCCGATGAACCGATCCACCTTGGTCGACCCTGCGGGAAACACTGTGGGGAAGATCAATGTTGAAGTCTCTTTCGCGGACATCATAGGGCACGCATTGTTCTGGCTTCTACTGTCGATCATCACATTAGGCTTGGCGTATTTTGTTTACTGGCCTGCTGTGATCAAACGACTGCTTAATGCCGCTACAATTCGGCCTCTTTAAACGTCTTTTCTTAGGTGCTGGCAGGTCATCGTCGGCTCTAAGCCCAGCAGCATCAGCGCCCCTTCTTCCAAGAAGTAAGGCGTTTACGCTCAAATCGAAGTCATCTGAAAAACCAGCCCGGGACCCCGTCCCGGGCCGCGCCTGTCCGGGGCTCCGCCCGTTCAGACCTCAAACTCTCCCCCAGAGAGTTTGCGAGACGGTCTTCACCCTCCCCCACGGGGAGGGCGCACATGCGTGCACCCCGCGGCTTGCGCCGCCCTCCGGGCTGAAAAGGTCCACTGGACCTTTTCCAAGTAGCCCTCCGGCCCGAGGTCGGGCGCGGCCCTACTGTTTCGCGGCTGTCCAAACTTCCCCCTTGATCCACAGCCTGCCCCGCGCCTAACTCATTCCATGATCCGCGCACTTCTCCTCTGCCTCCTCCTCACCGCCTGCGGTCGGCCGCTGACGGACAACGAACGCGCCTATCTCGCCACCATCCACGGGCCCACCCTCAACTACGACCGCGTGCGCTTGCACGACGGCGCGCCCACCCGCGCGGTCACCTTCCGCCGCAAGCCGCGCCCGCGCACCACCTGCCGCGAGCGTATCCTGCCGCCGCAGGTGGGCGAGACCGTCACCTCGAAACCCGCCGCCGTGGCGCTCTTCAACCATGTGCTCTTCGACAAGGACTGGTACCTTGAGGATTACCTGCCCGACCATCCCGACCGCATCGGGCTGATCGCCGCCATGCTGCTGGCGCATGAGATCACCCATGTCTGGCAATGGCAGAACCGCGACCTCACCGGCTATTCGCCCCTGCGCGCGGCCTCCGAGCAGTTCTCCAGCCCGGACCCCTACCTCTTCGACGTGGATACCAAGCCGCGCTTCCTCGATTTCGGCTATGAACAGCAAGGCTCGATCGTGGAGGAATTCGTCTGCTGCCGCGCGCTCGACCCGCAGGCGCCGCGCACCAAGCGGTTGCATGCGATGCTGTCGGAGGTCATGCCCGTGGCCCCCCTGCCCCAGAGCCGCCCCTATGACGTGGGCCTGCCCTGGGACGGGGTCGAGTTAGAAAACATCTGCGGCTGAGTCAGACCGGCACCAACTGCCCCGCGTCGAGCCGGATTTGCCGGTCCATCCGGGCCGCCAGCTCGAGGTTATGGGTAGCGATCACCGCCGAAAGCCCGGTGCCGCGCACCAGCGCCATCAGCGCGGCGAAAACCTGATCCGAGGTCGAAGGGTCGAGGTTGCCCGTTGGCTCATCCGCCAGCAGCAGGCGTGGCGCATTGGCCAGCGCGCGGCAAAAGGCCACCCGCTGCTGCTCACCGCCCGACATGGCGGCGGGGCGGTGATCGGCGCGCTCGGCGATGCCGACCTGCGTCAGTAGCTCCCGCGCCCGCGCCTCGGCCTCCTTGCGCACCACGCCATTTGCCAGCTGCGGCAGCACGATGTTTTCCAGCGCCGTGAACTCGGGCAGCAGGTGGTGGAACTGGTAGATGAAGCCCACGTCGGCGCGGCGCACGGCCGTGCGGCGGCGGTCGCTCTGGCCCGTCAGGTCATCGCCCGCGATCTGCACCGTGCCGCTGTCGGCGGTGTCCAAAAGCCCCGCGATATGCAGCAGCGTCGACTTACCCGCCCCGGAGGGCGCCACCAGCGCGACCACCTCGCCGGGGGCCACCTCAAGGTCGATGCCGCGCAGCACCTGCACCTCGTTCGGCTTGCCGGGGTTGTAGGACTTGGAAATGCCGCTCAGGCGCAGGACGGGATCATTCATAGCGCAGGGCCTCCACCGGGTTCATCCGCGCCGCGCGGCGGGCGGGAAAGATCGTGACGACGAAAGACAGGCCGAGCGAGAGCGCCACGGCTGAGAGCACATCGCCCAATTGCAGTTTCGCGGGCAAGAAATAGATGCCGCGGATCGAAGCATCCCAGGCATTGCCGCCGCTGAGGTAGTTCACAAAGGCGAAGATCTGGTCGACGTAAATTGCAAACAGTACCCCCAGCACCACGCCCGCAATGGTGCCGATGATGCCGGTGAAGGCACCGCAGATGAAGAACACCCGCAGCACCGAGCCTTCGCTGAGCCCCATGGTACGCAGGATGCCGATGTCGCGGCCCTTGTTCTTGACCAACATGATCAGCCCCGAAACGATGTTCATCGCCGCAATCAGCACCAGCACGCTGAGGATCACGAACATGACCCGGTCTTCTATGTCGAGCGCCGAGAGGAAGGAACCCGAAGCGTCGCGCCAAGTCCAGACCTGCGCCCGCTCGCCCGCCGCCTGCATGAGCGTGTGCGCCATGGCGTCCACCCCCTCGGGATCCTCGACCATAACCTCCAGCTCATCCGCCACGCCCTCGCGGTTAAAAAAGCTCTGCGCCTCGGCAATTGGCAGGTAAACCCTTGTCTTATCAATATCGTAGCGCCCGGCAGAGAAGATATAGACCACCTCATAGGCATTGACCCGCGGGCTGGTGCCAAAGGCGGTCTTTACCCCATTGGGCGAGATCAGCTTGACGCTATCGCCCACCTGCACGCCCAAGGACTGCGCCACGCCGCTGCCGATGGCCATGCCATCTTCAAAACGCGTGATGTCACCGAAAGAACGCTCCGAAGGCTGGATGCCGGGGATGGTCATCAAATCGTCCGAAGCGATGCCGAAAACCTCGACCCCCGCGTTCGACTGGCGGCGATTGGCCATGACCTGTTGCCGCACCAGCGGGGCCACACGGGTCACGCCTTCGACGGCTGCCACCCGCTCGGCCATGGCCTCGTAATCGTCGATGGTGCGGTCGATCTGGCCGTTGGGCAGCACCTCTCCCATCGTGTAGACGGTGACATGGGCATTGGCCCCGAGGATCGTGTCGACGAACTCGGCCCTGAACCCTGAGCGGACCGAAAGCGTGGCGATCAGCGCGAAGACCGCCAGCGTGATGCCGATGAGACTGATCCACGTCATGACGCTGACGCCCCCTTCGGCGCGGCGGGCGCGCAGGTAGCGCCAAGCGATCATCCATTCAAAGGCCGCGAATGGGGCGGTGCGTGTGGGTTTGCTGGCCATGGGGGAAGGCTCCGGTCTGAGGTGCGCGCAACCTGAGGCTTTGCCCCAGCAGGGTCAAGAACGCAATGCCCGGCGGCGGCGGAAGCGCGCGGGCCATGTGGGCAGCCATAGCAGCAGGCGGGTAAGACTGGCCCCCGCGATGAACCCCAAACCGGCGAAGAGCCATTCGGCCCGGCTGCGCGGGGCTGTGGGGGCAAAGCCGCGCAGGGCGGCGCGCAAGGCTTCGGCATCCGGGTTACGCCATAGCAGATAGCAACGCAGGAACGGGCCCGCTGATTGGAGCCTCGGCAATGTGGCCTCAAGCCACCCTTGCCGTTCGATGTTGCGGCGCATGTCCAAGCGCCGACGCTCCAGCAGCGCCGATCCACGCAGCCGCGCCACGGCGCCTTCCCGGTCGAGCCCCGCGGCCTGCGCGGCGGCATCGAAATCCGCCACGACTTTGGCGAGGCGCTGCTCTGCCGCCTCCAGTTGAAACACATAGGCCCGGGTGAACCCCGGGCCTTGTGCGGCAATGCCTGCGCTTACGATCCCACCGGCCAATGTCAGCGCCCGCAGGATCATCGCGGCCCTCAGACGATACCGGCGTAGATCTTGGCGATCTTCTCAACCGCCTGTTCGGGCGGCAGTTCCTCGCTCTCGCCCGTGCGGCGGCTGGTGAGTTCGACCACGCCGTTCTTCAGCCCGCGCGGGCCGACGGTGATCCGCCACGGCAGGCCGATCAGATCCATCGTGGCGAACTTCATCCCCGCCCCGCCCTTGCGGTCATCATAAAGCGGATCGAGGCCCAGCGCCTTGAGGCTCTTGTAAAGCGCGTCACAGGCCGCGTCGGCCTCCGCATCGCCCTGTTTGAGGTTCACGATCCCCGCGTGGAAGGGCGTCACCCCTTCGGGCCAGATGATGCCCTTGTCGTCATGGCTGGCCTCAATGATCGCGCCCAGCAGACGGCTGACGCCGATGCCGTGGCTGCCCATATGCACCGGCACCTGTTTGCCGTCCGGCCCCTGCACCTTGGCGTTCATCGCGTCGGAATATTTGGTGCCGAAATAGAAGATTTGCCCCACTTCGATGCCGCGGGCGCTGCGCTGGCGTTCTTCCGGTACCTTGGCAAATACCTCCGGATCATGGGTCTCATCCGTGCGGGCGTAGCGGGAGGTGAACTCCTCCAGCACCGCGCGGCAGGCGTCGTGATCATTGGGGTCGATCTCGCGGTCGCCGAAGGTCAGATCGGTGATCTCGCTGTCATAGAAAACCTCCGACTCGCCCGTTTCGGCCAGCACGAGGAACTCATGCGTGTCGTCGCCGCCGATGGGGCCAGAGTCGGCGCGCATCGGGATCGCTTGCAGGCCCATCCGCTCATAGGTGCGCAGGTAGCTGACCAGATGGCGGTTATAGGCGTGCAACGCGTCCTCTTTGGTGAGGTCGAAGTTGTAGCCGTCCTTCATCAGGAACTCACGCCCCCGCATCACGCCGAAACGCGGGCGGATCTCGTCACGGAATTTCCACTGGATGTGGTAGAGCGTCAGCGGCAGGTCCTTGTAAGAGCCGACATGGCTGCGGAAGATGTCGGTGATCATCTCTTCGTTGGTGGGACCATAGAGCATGTCGCGGTCCTGCCGGTCGCGGATGCGCAGCATCTCGGGGCCATAGGCGTCATAGCGGCCCGATTCCTTCCACAGGTCCGCCGATTGCAGCGTTGGCATCAGCATCGGGATATGGCCCACGCGCTGCTGCTCTTGGTGCACGATCTCTTCGACCTTGCGCAGCACCTTGTAGCCCAGCGGCAGCCAAGAATAGATCCCCGCGCTGGATTGCTTGATCATCCCCGCCCGCAGCATCAACCGGTGGCTGACGATCTGCGCCTCGGCAGGGTTTTCCTTCAGCACGGGCAGAAAATATTGGGACAGACGCATGGTGTTTCCTCATTGACGCATTGCCCCCTGACTAGTGCATGTCAAAGGGCGAGACAATCACATCGCAGAGGTCTGGCGGCCCGCCGGGCCAGTTCCACCACGACCCCGCTCCGCGCCTCTCACCCGCGCGCCACCCGCAGCCAAGGCTTGAAACGAAACGCCACATGGGCGATGTGATGGCATTCCCTGCCGGAGAGCGCCATGGCCCTGCCAATCAGAGACCAATTGAAGTACTGGGGCATCGCGGCAGCGGTGTTCATGGTGGCGCTGTGGTTCATCGGCGATGTGATGCTGCCCTTCCTGCTGGGCGGGGCGATTGCCTATTTTCTCGACCCCGTGGCCGACCGGTTGGAACGTTTGGGGCTCAGCCGTACGATGGCCACCGCCGTCATCACCGTGGTGGCGCTTTTGGTCTTCGTGCTGATGGCGCTTTTGGTGATCCCGACGCTGGTCAATCAGACCGTGAACTTGATCGAGACCGCCCCCAAGCTCACCCGCAATTTCACCGATTTCATCACCGACCGTTTCCCCTCTCTCTTGGATGACGATTCGACCCTGCGCACCTCGCTGACGACGCTGGGCACCACCATTCAGGAACGCGGCGGGCAATTGCTGCAAACCGCGCTGGCCTCCTTTGCCTCGCTGATCAACGTCCTGCTCCTGTTCGTCATCGTCCCGGTGGTCGCGGTTTACCTGCTGCTCGATTGGGACCGTATGGTCGCCGCGATCGACCGGCTGCTGCCGCGCGACCATGCCCCGACGATTCGCCAGTTGGCACGCGAGATTGACGCGACGTTGGCCTCTTTCGTGCGCGGCATGGGCACGGTCTGCTTGATCCTTGGCACCTATTACGCCGTGGCGTTGATGCTGGTGGGGCTGCAATTCGGCCTCGTCGTCGGCTTTGTCGCGGGGCTGGTCACCTTCATCCCCTACCTCGGCGCGTTGATCGGCGGGGCGCTGGCGATCGGTCTGGCGTTGTTTCAATTCTGGGGGGATTGGCTCTCCATCGGTCTCGTCGCGGGCATCTTTGTGCTGGGCCAAGTGGTCGAGGGCAACCTGCTGACGCCAAAGCTCGTGGGCAACTCGGTCGGTCTGCACCCGGTCTGGCTGCTGCTGGCACTGTCCGTCTTCGGCACGCTTTTCGGCTTCGTGGGCCTCTTGGTTGCAGTGCCCGTGGCCGCCGCCATCGGGGTGATCGCGCGTTTCGCCACGGCCCGCTACCGCGAAAGCGTGCTCTACAAAGGCCGAGAGCCTGAAACGACCGTCGACGAGGACATCCGCTAACATGGCCCACCAACTCGGGTTGAACCTGCCCAGCCGAACGGCTCTGGGCCGCGACGCTTTCTTTGTCGCCCCCTCCAACGCCATGGCCATGGCGATGATCGACGGCTGGCGCGGTTGGGCGGGCGGCAAGCTGGCGCTGACCGGGCCGCAAGGCTCGGGCAAGACGCATCTGACGCATGTTTGGGCAGACCTTTCGGGCGCGCGGATCATCAGTGCGGTGGATCTGTTGGAGGCCGACATTCCCGCCCTCGCCCGTGGCCCCGTGGCGGTGGAGGATGTGCATCTGATCGCCGGTGACGCGGCGGCGCAAACGGCGCTGTTCCATCTGCACAACCTCGTGCTGGCCGAAGGTCAGGCGCTGCTGCTCACCGGCACCGGGCCGGTGGCGCATTGGGGGCTCACCCTGCCCGATCTGGTCAGCCGGATGCGCGGCGCCACGATGGTCGAGATGGAGGCGCCCGACGATGCGCTGCTCTCGGCCCTGCTGGTCAAACTGCTGGCCGACCGGCAACTGACGCCCAAGCCGGAGCTAATCAACTACCTCATGACGCGGATGGACCGATCCTTTGCCGCCGCCATCGCGCTGGTTGACCGGCTGGATGCCGCCAGCCTTGCACAGAAGCGCCCCCTGACCCGCGCACTAGCCGCGCAGGTGCTGGACATCGCCCCGCCGCGCACGTGATACTGGAATAATTAACGCAAGCCTTCGCAAACCCGTTACATTCCAATGTCATGAGGCCCGCATGACCCAAGCCGATTTCCTGCAAGCGCCCTTTCCGCCCGCCACCGATCTGCCCGATCTCGACACCGCCGGGCCGGGCCGGTTCTTTAACCGTGAGTTGAGCTGGCTCGACTTCAACTGGCGGGTGCTGGAAGAGGCCGAGAACCCGCGCGTGCCGCTGTTGGAGCGGCTGCGCTTCCTGTCGATTTCGGCAACCAATCTGGATGAATTCTATACCGTGCGCGTGGCGGGCCTGCGCGAGCTTGCGCAGGCGGGCAACACCACCGCCGCCGCCGATGGGCTGAGCCCCGGTGAGCAACTGGTGTTGATCAACGAAGACGCGCGCAATCTGATGATGTCCCAGCAGCGCGTGCTGGTCGACCTCATGGCCGAGATGGACGCGCAGAACATCATGCTGGAGCGCACCGCCGATCTGACCGAGGCCGATCACAAACATCTCGAAGGGGTCTTCCTCAACCAAGTCTTTGCCGTCCTGTCGCCGCTGGCCATCGACCCGGCGCACCCCTTCCCCTTCATCCCTAACACCGGCTATGCGCTGGCGCTGCAACTGGAGCGGACCCGCGACAAACGCCCGCTACAGGCGCTGCTGCCGATCCCGGCGCAGATCGACCGTTTCGTCCCCCTGCCCGCCCCTGATGGCTGCCTGCGCTACCTGCCGCTGGAAGATCTGCTGATCATCAATATCCCCAACCTCTTTCCGGGCTACAAACTCAAGGCGCATTTCGAATTCCGCGTGCTGCGCGACAGCGATCTTGAGGTCGAGGATGAGGCCGAAGACCTCGTACGGGAATTCGAGGTCGCCCTGAAACGCCGCCGCCGGGGCGAAGTCGTGCGCCTGACCCATTCCGCAGGCGCGCCGGAAAAGCTGAAATCCGTCGTCATGCGCGAGCTCTGCGTGCGCCCCCAAGACGTGATCGAGATCGACGGCATGTTGGGCATCGCTGACCTGTCGAAATTGGTGACCGATGCCCGGCCAGACCTGCTCTGGCCGCAGTTTACCCCGCGCGTGCCTGAGCGGGTCAGCGACCATGACGGCGATATGTTCGCGGCGATCCGGCAGAAAGACATGCTGCTGCACCACCCTTACGAGACCTTCGACATGGTGGTGCGTTTCCTTGCCCAAGCGGCGCGCGACCCAGATGTGGTGGCGATCAAGCAGACGCTCTACCGCACCTCGCGCGACAGCCCCATCGTCAGCGCGCTTTGCGAAGCGGCGGAGGATGGGAAATCGGTCACCGCACTGGTCGAGCTGAAGGCCCGCTTTGATGAGGCCGCCAACATCCGCCAATCGCGCCGTTTGGAGCGCGCGGGCGCGCATGTGGTCTACGGCTTTCTCGATCTCAAGACCCACGCCAAGATCTCGACCGTGGTGCGCCGTGAGGGCGATCAACTGGTGACCTATACCCACTACGGCACCGGCAACTATCACCCGATCACCGCGCGGATTTATACGGACCTGTCGCTCTTTACCTGCGACTCGAGCCTTGGGCGCGATGCGACAAAAGTGTTCAACTTTCTGTCGGGCTACGCCCCGCCGGAGCAGTTAGAAAACCTTGCCATTTCGCCCACGACGCTCAAGCCGCGCCTGCTTGAGATGATCCGCGCCGAGGCCGAACATGCCCGCGCCGGACGCCCCGCCGTGATCTGGGCCAAGATGAACGCGCTCATTGATGCCGAGGTGATCGACGCGCTGTATGACGCAAGCCAAGCCGGGGTGGAAATCAGCCTCGTCATTCGCGGCATCTGCGGGCTGCGCCCCGGGGTGAAGGGGCTGTCGGACAACATCCGCGTCAAATCCATCATCGGGCGCTTTTTGGAACACAGCCGCATCGTCTGTTTCGGCAATGGCCACGGGCTGCCGCATAAAAAGGCACGGGTCTTCATGTCTTCTGCCGATTGGATGGGCCGCAACCTGAACCGGCGGGTCGAGACATTGGTCGAGATCGAAAACCCCACCGTGAAGGCGCAAATCACCAGCCAGATCATGGCGGCCAATCTGGCTGACGTGGCGCAAAGCTGGGTCATGGGGCCGGATGGTAAATTCACCCGCCCGGCGATCCCTGAAGGCACTTTTGCCTTCAATTGCCACCGGTTTTTCATGGAAAATCCCTCACTTTCAGGTCGGGGCAGCGCCGGGGCGTCGGATGTGCCAAAGCTAACCCATACCGAGGATTGACCGGCAAGCGCCCCTTTGGCAATTGACCTCACCGCCCCCCTGCGCCAATTATCCAGTGAAACGGATGGCCCGCAGGAGCATTGATGGCAGACCAGACCGACCCTTCCCGAGCCGCCCCCGTCCCTGAGACGGGCGTGGCGGAACTGGGCCTTTTCGGAAAACCCTTGTTTCAGGATCCGGGCGCGCGGGCGCTGGCCCGCGTCGGCGTGGTGGATGTGGGGTCGAACTCCGTCCGGCTGGTGGTCTTTGACGGCGCGGCGCGCTCTCCGGCCTATTTCTACAACGAAAAGATCATGTGCGCCTTGGGCGCGGGCATGGCCGAGACCGGGCATCTGTCCCCCGAAGGGCGCGCCCGCGCGCTCTCGGCCCTGCGGCGGTTCAGCAAATTGGCCGATGGCATGGGCCTGTCGGAGCTTACCGTCGTCGCCACGGCGGCGGTGCGCGATGCCAGTGACGGGCGCGCCTTCTGCGCCGATGTGCTGCGCGAAACCGGGCTCCGCATCTGGGTGATCGACGGCGAGGAAGAGGCGCGGCTCTCGGCGCAAGGGGTGCTTTTGGGCTGGCCCGGCGCTTACGGCCTTGTCTGCGACATCGGCGGCTCTTCGATGGAGCTTGCCGAAATCTCGGGCGGGCGCGTCGGGCGGCGGGTCACCTCCCAGCTTGGCCCCCTTAAGCTGCGCGACCTCAAGGGCGGGGCCAAGGGGCGGCACGCGCATATCAAAGAGGTCATCACCGGGCTTCAGGAAAAAATGGGCAGCCAGCGCGACCGGTTGTTCCTTGTGGGCGGCTCATGGCGGGCGATCGCGCGGATCGACATGTACCGCCGGGGCTATCCGCTGCATGTGCTGCATGAATACCGCATGACCGTGACCTCGGTTCGCGAGACGGTGAAGTTCATCCAATCCTCCGATCTGGAAGAGCTGCGCAATGCCTGCGGCGTCTCCGCCAGCCGGATGTCGCTGGTGCCCTACGCCGCCGAGGTGCTGAGCCGTCTGGTCAAAACCTTCCGGCCCAAGGACATCGCCATTTCCAGCTACGGCATCCGCGAAGGCATGCTTTATGAGCAGATGCCGCAGCGCCTGCGCGACCGGGATCCACTGATCGAAGCCTGCTATTTTGCCGAGGCGAAGGACGCGCGGATGCCCGGTTTCGGCAAGGTGCTTTATAACTTCATCCTGCCGCTCTACCGCTCTGCCCCCCACGCCCGTAGGCGTTTGGTCAAAGCGGCCTGCCTTTTGCATGATGTCAGTTGGCGCGCGCATCCCGACTACCGGGCCGAGACCTGTTTCGACAATGCCACCCGCGCCAATCTCGGTGGGCTGAAACACGCCGAACGCATCTACCTCGGGCTGGCCCTGCTGCACCGCTATTCCAACAAGCGTGAAAACACGCGTTTCGAAGACCTCTATGAAATGGTCGACGAAAAGACCCGGTTGGAGGCCGAAATCCTTGGCAAGGCCATGCGCTTTGGCGCGATGCTCTGGATGGACAAGGGCGAACAGCGCGGCGAATTGCGCTGGTTCCCCAAGAAGAAGCAATTGGAACTCTGGCTCACCCCCGACATGGTCCCCCTTTTCGGAGAGGTCGCAGAGGCGCGGCTGAACTCACTCGCCAAATCGCTTGAGGCAGAGGTGCATGTTCGCACCGGCAAACGCGCCGCGCGTTAAAGCTCGATCTGCGGCGCGGGTTCGGTTGGAGTCTCTGGCGGGACCATCGGGTGATCGGGCTTGCGGCGGATGATGATATCGCCGTTGGGCTGCATCTCGGGCGCTTGATAGGCGCTCCAATCCTCGACCTCGTCCAAAAGTTCCGTAAGCTTCGGCCCCATCTCCCGCGCGAAGTCACGCAGCGCGGGGCGCATGGCCTCGGTGAACCCTTCAAACCCCTCCATGACCGGGCCCATTTCATCCATGATCCCGTCCATGAACATCTGCGCGCCGCGCTCCATCAGGCCGAGACCGCGTTCTTCGGATTCTTCCTGCGCATGGGCTGCGAGGGGCAGTACCGCACAAAGGGCGATAAGGGGCATAAAGCGTGTCATAGGATTGAAGTAGGCGGCGCCGCGCGCATGTCCAGTCTTACGCCACGCCGCTGGCAGCCCCCCGCCTAAAGATCGACATCCAGCGTGACTGGGAAGTGATCCGAGGCGGCCAGCAGCGCGTCACGCAGGGCGACGTCTTGCCAGCAGGCCGGGTCATCCATCGGGTGCCAAATCCGCCAGCGGGCCGCACGGGCGGCGATCTGCGGGCTGACCATGATGTAGTCAAGCAGCGCCTGAAGATAGCGTTCCTCCGGCGCGATCCAGAAACGCGCGCTGGTCGGCGCGGCCCCCAAACGGCGGCTGAGCGCCTGTTTGGCATGAGGATCGAACAGCGCCGCCGCCCCCTGCCCCAGCACGATCTCGACCGAAGAGCGACCAAACAGGCTTTCGAATTCATCCAACCCCGGCCCGTCGTTCAGATCGCCCAAGACCATTATGGGCCGTTCCGCCGCCAAATGCATGTCGATCCGCCGCCTCAGCCAGATCGCCTGTGCCAATTGCTTGCGCCGGTTGGCAATGGCGATGCGCAGCACATCGGCCTCGGACTTGGCCCCATGGGGCGCTTTGGATTTGAGATGCGCGCCGATCATCTGGAAGGTGAAACCGGCCTGCGTGGTCACCTCCAACTCCAAGGGCGGTTTGGAAAAGACCACCGCGTCTTCGGTGGCATCCACGTCAAGGTCGATCCGCAGCGTCTGGTCAAAGCGCGGGGCATTGGTGGCACCCTGAGGTACATGGCGGGCGCTGAGCTTGTCGGGATCATAGAGCAGCGCGATCTCTTGCTCAGTGTCGTTGGAAAACCCCATGACAGCGGCCCGCGTGCGCAGGGAAAACCGCGCGGCAAAATGCTCAAGCGCCGCCACGGTGGATTGCCACCGCCCGTGGTTCGGCGCCTCGATCACCATGACCGCATCGGCATCCAGGGCGCTGAACACTTGGCCCAAAGCCGCCGTCTGCTGCGCACGGGTCACCTGATAGCGCGAAGACCATTCGCCATCGTCGTAGAGCTGATTGTCATCGTCAAAAAGGCTCGCGAACCACTCCACGTTGTAGGTCGCGATGCGCATCAAGCGTGTTTGCCCGAGAGCGTTTCCCACGCGCGGTTGATGTCGATCATGCGCTTCTCGGCCATCTTGATCGCCTCTTGCGGCAGCCCGCGCGCCACCAGCGCGTCGGGGTGGTTTTCACGCACCAGCCGCCGCCACGCGCGGCGGGCCTCTTCCAACGTCGCATTGGGGCCGATGCCCAGAACCGTGCGCGGCAGGGGCGAGCTATCGGGCACGAAACGCGCTTTGAGCGAGGCGAAAGCCTCTTCATCCATGCCGAAAATCGCGGCCACATCCTCAAGAAAGGCGTTTTCGTTGGGGTGGTAGATGCCATCGGCCATCGCGATGTGAAACAGCCCCTCCATTAGGTCATGCAGGGTCTGGGGCTGGTCGCTGAACATCCGCGCGATGCGGCGGGCGTAATCCTCGAAACCGGTCACGTCTTGGCGGGCAAGGTTAAAGACCCGCGCCGCCCCCTCCTGATCCGCTTCGGCGATCTGGAACACTTCGCGAAAGGCGGTCACCTCATCGCGGGTCACCAGCCCATCGGCCTTGGCCATCTTGGCGCCAAGCGCGATCACCGCGATGGTAAAGGCGACCGAGCGTTCGGGCGGGCTGCGCAGCCGGTCAAAGACAGCCGACAGCCCCTCGCCCGCGGTGAGGGCTGACAGAGCTTCGGAGATGCGCGTCCAGATCGACATGGGCTGACCCTTTGGTATTCGGCCCCCAGCTTAACCGCTGGCATCGGGGAAGTCAGGATGCAGTCAGCGTTTTTTGCATCAAGATGAGATCGAGCCATTGGCCATGTTTGCGCCCCACCTCGGGCATCCGCCCGACCTGCGCAAAGCCCAGTTTTTCATGGAACGTCACAGCGCCGGGATTGGCGCTGCTGATCGCTGCGACCATGGTGTGACGGCCCTGCGCCGCTGCCGCCTCTATGGCCTGTGTCATCAGGTCGCGGCCCAGCCCCCGCCCCTGCGCCGCCTCGGACAGGACGATGCTATGCTCCACCGTCGCGGCATAGCCCGGCCCGCCCCGAAAGCTGCCATAGGTGACAAAGCCCAGCACCGCGCCCTCCCCTTTGGCCACCCAAAAGGCATCGGCGCGGGCGGCGATCAGCGCCGCGATTTCCGCCGGCGTCTTTTCGTCGGTGGTGAAGGTCGACAGGCTGTCGCGGATCATACCGTTCCACAGCGCCGCCACGGCGGCGGCATCCTGCGCCACGGCGGGGCGGATCGCGCCGCCCCTCAGGGCGGCGCTTCCGTCGTCTTGCATCACTTCCGCGTCTCGCGGATCAGCTTCAGGATATCCTGCGCGGCGGTTGGGATATTGGTGCCGGGACCAAAGATCGCCTTCACGCCCGCGTCTTGCAGGAACTTGTAGTCCTGCTGCGGGATCACTCCGCCGCAGATCACGAGGATATCTTCGGCGCCCGCGTCCTTCAGCGCCTGAATGAGCTGCGGCGCCAGCGTCTTGTGCCCCGCAGCCTGGCTCGAGATGCCGATGACATGCACGTCGTTGTCTACCGCATCCTGCGCGGCCTCCGCGGGCGTCTGGAACAGCGGGCCTACGTCGACGTCGAAGCCGATGTCGGCGAATGCGGTGGCGATCACCTTGGCGCCGCGGTCATGACCGTCCTGGCCCATCTTGACCACCAGCATGCGCGGGCGGCGGCCTTCGGCCTCGGCGAACTCCTCGACCGATTTCTGGATGTCGGCAAAGCCCGCGTCGCCTTCGTAGGCCGCGCCATAGACCCCCGAGAGCGTCTTGACCTCGGCCCGGTGCCGTCCGAATTCCTTTTCCATCGCCATGCTGATTTCCCCCACTGTGGCGCGTGCGCGCGCGGCCTCGACCGCCGCGTCGAGCAGGTTGCCGCCCTCGGCTGCCCGCCGTGTCAACTCATCGAGCGCCGCCGTGCAGGCGTCCTCGTCACGCTCGGCGCGGATGCGCTCCAGACGGGCCACTTGTCCTGCGCGCACCTTGACGTTGTCGACGTCGAGAATGTCGATCGGCTCTTCCTTGTCGCGGCGGTACTTGTTGACGCCGACGATCACCTCGGTGCCGCGGTCGATACCCGCCTGACGCTGTGCCGCGGCTTCCTCGATCCTGAGCTTCGGCATGCCGGAGGCCACGGCCTTGGTCATGCCGCCCATCTCCTCGACCTCCTCGATCAGCTTCCAGGCCGCCTCGGCCAGATCGGCGGTCAGCTTCTCGACGTAATACGACCCCGCCAGCGGATCGACGACATTGGTGATGCCGGTCTCTTCCTGCAGGATCAGCTGGGTGTTGCGGGCGATGCGGGCGGAATGCTCGGTCGGCAGGCCGATCGCCTCATCGAGCGAATTGGTGTGCAGCGACTGGGTGCCGCCCAGCACCGCCGAAAGCGCTTCGTAGGCCGTGCGCACAACATTGTTGTAGGGGTCCTGTTCGGCCAAGCTCACGCCGGAGGTCTGGCAATGGGTGCGCAGCATCGAAGACTTGGGGTTCTTCGGTTCGAACTCCTCCATCACCCGCGCCCAGAGCAGACGCGCGGCGCGCAGCTTGGCGGCCTCCATGAAGAAGTTCATGCCGATGGCGAAAAAGAACGACAGACGCGGCGCGAAGCGGTCGACGTCCATGCCCGCAGCGATGGCGGTACGCACGTATTCGCGCCCGTCCGCGATGGTGAAGGCCAGTTCCTGCACGAGGTTCGCGCCCGCCTCCTGCATGTGGTAGCCCGAGATCGAGATCGAGTTGAACTTCGGCATGTGGTCCGAGGTGTATTCGATGATGTCCCCGATGATCCGCATCGACGGCTCCGGCGGATAGACATAGGTGTTGCGGACCATGAATTCCTTGAGAATGTCGTTCTGGATCGTGCCCGAAAGCTTGGCGCGGTCATGGCCCTGCTCTTCGCCCGCAACGATGAAGCTCGCGAGGATCGGGATCACCGCACCGTTCATCGTCATGGAGACCGAGACCTGATCGAGCGGGATGCCGTCGAAGAGGATCTTCATGTCCTCGACCGAGTCGATGGCCACGCCGGCCTTGCCCACATCGCCCTCCACCCGGGGGTGGTCGCTGTCATAGCCGCGGTGGGTGGCGAGGTCGAAAGCGACGGAAACACCCTGCTGGCCCGCGGCCAAGGCACGGCGGTAGAAGGCGTTAGATTCCTCGGCGGTGGAGAAGCCCGCGTATTGCCGGATCGTCCAGGGACGGCCTGCGTACATCGTGGCCTTCACGCCGCGGGTGAAGGGCGCCTCGCCGGGGATGCTGCCCAGATGCTCCAGCCCGTCCACGTCCTCGGCGGTGTAAAGCGGCTGGACGTCGATCCCCTCCAGCGTCTTCCACGTGAGATCGTCAAGGCTGCGCCCACGCAATTCGCCGGTAGCCAGTTCCTGCCAACGCGCCTTCGCGTCCTTTTGGTCGGATGTCATATGCTTGTCCTTCTCCCTTAGCGCCCGGCGGCAGGCATCGGCCTGCGCAACTGGGGCGGCTGAATTGTCAAAGGCCGCACCCCTAGGGGGATAAATCCCCCCTGCGGCGCTTTGCCCTTCGCAAACTGGCACAGGCCCCCTATATTTGAGGGGACAGGAGCCTTGATGAAACGTTTGATCTCACTAGTTTTTGCAGGATTGATGACCACGGCGGCCATGGCCCAAGGGGCCGATGCCCCGGTGGAAGACTCACTGTTCCTGCCTGCCGATATGGCCGATCTCAGCACCTTCCAATGGACCAAACGGCCCGTACTGGTCTTTGCCAATTCCGAGAACGACCCCGCCTTCGTCGCGCAGATGGAATACCTCCGCGAGCGTGAGGACGAGTTGCGCCTGCGCGATGTCGTCGTGCTGACCGATACCGACCCCGCCGCGCAGAGCCCGCTGCGCCTGCGGATGCGCCCGCGTGGTTTCATGCTGGTGCTGGTCGACAAGGAAGGCCAGATTGAGCTGCGCAAACCCTTCCCTTGGGACGTGCGCGAGATCACCCGCAGCATCGACAAGATGCCGCTCAGGCAGCGAGAGATCAGAGAGGCGAAGGAGCGCGACGTCAACCGCTGATGCCCCGCGCCCTGCCCGCCCTGATCGCCCGCGCGTCGCACCCTATTCGAACTCCATGATTACATCGTCCACCGCAAGGCTGTCGCCCGCACCGGCGTTGACCTTGCTGACGACGCCCTTCTTCTCAGCGCGCAGGATGTTTTCCATCTTCATCGCCTCGATGGTGCAGAGCGCTTGACCCTCTTGAACCTCGTCACCCACTTCGACGTCGAGCTTCACCACCAGACCCGGCATCGGGCAGAGCAGCATCTTCGACGTGTCAGGCGGCAGCTTCTCGGGCATCAGGGCCGCCAGTTCCGCCTGGCGCGGCGTGCGGACATGGACTTTCAGGTCTGCACCGCGGGTGCGGATGCGGAAGCCGCCTGAGATTTTGCCGACCTTCAGCACCAGAGGCGCGCCATCGACGGTCATCTCGGCAAGTTGGTCGCCCGGGGTCCAATCGCCGCTGACCCGCATTTCGCTGCCGTCAGAGAAAGCCACCGTCGCTCCTTCGGGATCGGCCTTGGTGACCACATCAAAGTTCTCACCCTGAAGCTTCACGTTCCAGTCGCTGCCGACTTTGCGCTCGTGGTTGTCCATCCGGCCCGAGACGCGGGCGCGGCGGATTTCGCCAACGCGGTGCATGGCGGCACAGGCGGCGGCGATGCGGCGCAGCTCGCTCTCCGGCAGTTCAACGCCTTCGAAGCCCTCGGGATATTCCTCGGCGATGAAGGCGGTGGTCATCTCGCCCGAGACGAACTTGGGGTGATCCATCACCGCGCTGAGGAAGGGCAGGTTGTGCCCGATGCCCTCGACCTCAAAACTGTCGAGCGCCACGCGCATCTTCTCGATCGCCTCGGCGCGCGTCGGCGCCCAAGTGCAAAGCTTGGCGATCATCGGGTCGTAATACATCGAAATCTCGCCGCCCTCGTAAACCCCGGTGTCGTTGCGCACGGCCATGTCGCCCGCGGGCGCGTCGCCCTGCCATGTGCCCTGCTCCAGAAGCGGCCCCGCGGCCACCTCCTGCGGCGGGCGGTAGCGGGTCAAGCGGCCAATGGAGGGCAGGAAGCCGCGGTAGGGGTCTTCGGCGTAAAGCCGGTTCTCAATGGCCCAGCCGGTCAGGGTCACGTCGTCTTGGGTGATCGACAGCTTTTCGCCGTTGGCCACGCGGATCATCTGCTCAACCAGATCGACGCCCGTGATCAGCTCGGTCACCGGGTGTTCCACCTGCAGGCGGGTGTTCATTTCGAGGAAGTAGAAATTCTTGTCGCCGTCGACGATGAATTCCACGGTGCCCGCGCTGGTGTAGCCCACGGCCTGCGCCAATGCGACGGCCTGTTCGCCCATGGCCCGGCGGGTCTCTTCGTCAAGGAAGGGGCTCGGCGCCTCTTCGACCACCTTTTGGTTGCGGCGCTGGATCGAGCATTCGCGCTCGCCCAGATAGATGCCGTTGCCGTGACTGTCGCAAAGGACCTGAATCTCAATGTGGCGCGGCTGCGTCACGAATTTCTCAATGAAGATACGGTCATCGCCGAAGGAATTCGCGGCCTCGTTCTTGGACGATTGGAAACCCTCGCGTGCTTCCTCGTCGTTCCAAGCGATCCGCATGCCCTTGCCACCACCGCCAGCGGAGGCTTTGAGCATCACCGGGTAGCCGATCTCATTGGAGATCTTCACCGCTTCCTCGGCGTCTTCGATCAGCCCCATGTAACCCGGCACGGTCGAAACCCCGGCCTCTTTGGCGATCTTTTTCGAGGTGATCTTGTCGCCCATCTTCTCGATGGCCCCTTTCGGCGGGCCGACGAAGGCCACGCCAGCGGCCTCCAACGCTTCGGCGAACTTGCTGTTTTCGCTCAAGAAACCATAGCCCGGATGCACCGCCTGCGCGCCCGATTGCTTGATCGCCTCCATCACCTTGTCGATGACGATATAGGACTGGTTCGCCGGGGGCGGGCCGATGTGAATGGCCTCATCCGCCATTTCCACATGCAGCGCCTGCGCATCTGCATCGGAATAGATCGCCACGGTGATCAGACCCATTTTCTTGGCGGTCTTGATCACGCGGCAGGCGATTTCGCCCCGGTTGGCAATGAGGATCTTGTCAAACATCAGCAGTTCCTTTGACGGTGACAGGCCACGCAAAATGCCGCGTCAGCCGGGGCTGCGCGGGTGCCTGTAGGGGTAAAGATGAAACGGAGGCCGCCCTGCCCGCGCGGATGGCGGGCAAAGCGGCTATTGTAGCTGGATCAGTTACATTTGCCGGGATTGAGCTGGCAATAACCGACGTTGGCTGCAGCGCCAATGGCTGCGCCCTGCGCCAGCGACCCGCCTGTGACGGCTGCCGCACCTGCGCCGACGGCTGCGCCGCCCAAACCTTGTTCGCCGATGTTGTCGCCGCATGCGGCCAGACCGGCTGTCGCGCCAAGCGCGAGAATGATGTTACGAATGGACATGTGCCTGCTCCTTCACTGCTATCTACTATCCGACCAACGCCCTGCCGTTTGACAAGTTCCCGGTCGGTTTTTCGGTCTGCTGCCTTGTGGCGCGAAAACCACCCTTTCGAAAAGTCGGGCAGCCCCGCACCAGCGCGCGACTGCCCGATAGGGGAAGGGGTATGGTCTTCATGTCCAACGGCACGAAGGACAAATGATGTGCCGCTAGCCAAGGCAAGCTTGGCCCAAGCCCGCAGCGGCGCCAAGCCTGCGCCAGTCCCGAACGGAACTTCGGCAAAGGTGTGCTGAACGGCGGAAAGGCGCGGCGACATCATGCCGATCAATCCTCGAACGCTTCGGGAAAGGCGGCGCGGGCGGCGGCCACGTCAAGCACCAGCAGCGCTTCGTAATCGGCAGGGTCGAAAGGATCGGTCGCGGGCAGAACCTCACGGCCAAAGAGCCAAGAGAGGCGGCCCGCATCCAGATTGCCCCGCTCGAACGGATGTTCGCCAAAGGCTTCCCAAAGGGCTTTGACAAAGGCGGTATCGGCGCGACGGTCCGGGGCGCGGCGGTCGGGGCGACGCTCACGCCGGGTGATGGGCGTGACCCCTTTGGGGTTCGGGCGGCGAATGGTGAATTGAAAATCGGTGCCGGGCAAACGCCCAGGGAACCCGCGGTGTTTTAGCATATAGGCGGGCATCAGACACCCCTCCCGGTTGCAGGGGTGGCTGGGATCAGGGCAGGCGCAAACGCCTGCCCTGCAACGGCATTACTTGTACTTGCCGGTGTAGACGGGCTCAACCGAGATGGGCTCGGGCTCGACCACGACAAACTCTTCTTCTTGCTGCGCGCAGGCCGAAACCGCTGCAACGAAACCGATGGCTGCCAGCAACTTGATGCTCTTGGACATGTAAATCTCCTATCAATGTTAAATGAACCTGACACGACAACACGCCGGCCAAGCCCGGGTTCTGAGGTAAGGGATACGTGGGTATTCCTTGACCGCATCATATGCGATTCACATGGCAATGGATACGGTTGCAAGTGCAATCGGTCACGTTGTGACTCCAAAGCATCATTCCAATCCGAGGATCGGCGGATTCTTGCAAGATATTGCCTGCGCATCACAAACCCTCCCAAATGCAGGTGTCATTCTGCGCCCGGAAAGCTTCGAAATACTGGGTCGCCTCGGGGTCGGCCGCGCCGAATTCCACCGGACGGTCGGCGAGGGAGACGACGATCACCTGCCCCGCCAGCGCATGTTCAGTCATGTAAGGAAGTGCGACGACCGCGCAGAGATGTTCCATATCCGGCGCGGCGCGGTCATAGGCGATGGCCCCCGGCCCTTTGGCAATCTGCGGCGCGATAAAACGGAAGCGAAGCCAAGTTTCACCGCCGAGCTCCTCGACCAAGACCTCTTGCAGGTCAACGGTTTGGCCAGAGGGGACATCAATGGCCCGCGCGGGGGTTGCAAGCCCGACCGCCAGCAGGGCTGGCAGCCAAGCCCAGCGCAGAAGAGCGCCTAGTGGTTGCGCAGCGCGTCGATCAGCGCGTCCTTGTCCATGTCCGAGCGTCCTTCGATCCCGAGCTCCTGCGCCCGGTCGTAGAGATCGTCCTTGGTCCAATCCTCGTAGGGCGGCTGTTTGCCCCCCTTCTGGCCGGGATGCTGGCTGTCGTTGGCCTGCGCATTGGCGATGCGGGCGGCTTTCTCCTTGCTCGCCCCATCCTCGCGCAGGGACTTGTAGGTCTCTTCGTCCTTGATGGATGAATTCGGCATGATCCGGTCCTCCTTTGCAAGGAAAACCACCCAGCCCGCCGAGGGTTCCGTGCGCGGCCCTCGTGGGATCGGTATTTAAGAAAGGATGAAGCTGCATGATGGCGCTCAAAGCGGGATGTTGTCGTGTTTCTTCCACGGGGTCTGCACTTTCTTGTTGCGCAGAGAGGCGAAGGCGCGGGCGACCCGTTTGCGGGTGCTGCGGGGTTGGATCACCTCGTCGATGAAGCCACGTTCGGCGGCGACGAAGGGATTGGCGAAACGATCCTCGTAATCCTTAGTGTGTTTGGCGATCTTTTCGGGGTCGTTCAGATCCTTGCGGTGAATGATCTCGGTTGCGCCTTTGGCGCCCATCACGGCGACTTCGGCGGTGGGCCAAGCGTAGTTGAAATCCGAGCGCAGGTGTTTCGAGGCCATCACGTCATAGGCGCCGCCATAGGCTTTGCGCGTGATGACGGTGACCATTGGCACGGTCGCCTCGCCATAGGCGAAGAGCAGTTTCGCGCCGTGTTTGATGACGCCGCCGAATTCCTGACCGGTGCCGGGCAGGAAGCCGGGCACGTCGACGAGCGTGAGGATCGGAATTTCGAAGGCATCGCAGAAGCGCACGAAACGCGCCGCTTTGCGCGAACTGTCGATGTCGAGGCAGCCGGCCAGCACCATCGGCTGGTTGGCCACCACGCCAACGGTACGCCCCTCAAGACGGATGAAACCGGTGATTATGTTCTTAGCGAATTCCTCTTGGATTTCGTAAAAGTCGCCCTCATCCGCCAGTTTGAGGATCAATTCCTTCATGTCATATGGGGTGTGGGCGTTCGACGGTACCAGCGTGTCGAGCGAGGGCTCAATCCGATTGGGATCGTCGAAGAAGGGGCGGACCGGCGGTTTTTCGCGGTTGTTGGCGGGCAGCAGATCGACGAGGCGGCGCACCTCGGCGAGTGCCTCCACATCGTTCTCGAAGGCCGCATCGGCGACGGAGGATTTGCGCGTGTGGGTCGTGGCGCCGCCCAGCTCTTCGGCGGTGACGACTTCGTTGGTGACGGTCTTCACCACGTCCGGACCGGTGACGAACATATAGGAGCTGTCTTTGACCATGAAGATGAAGTCGGTCATCGCGGGCGAATAGACCGCCCCGCCCGCACAGGGGCCCATAATGACGCTGATCTGGGGGATCACGCCGGAGGCTTCGATGTTGCGCTGGAAGACCTCGGCATAGCCTGCAAGGCTGGCCACGCCCTCTTGGATCCGCGCGCCGCCGGAATCGTTAATGCCGATCACCGGCGCGCCGTTTTGCACTGCCATATCCATGATCTTGCAGATTTTCTGAGCATGGGTTTCAGAGAGCGAGCCGCCGAAGACGGTGAAATCCTGACTAAAGACATAGACGAGGCGGCCGTTGATCGTGCCCCAACCGGTGACCACGCCATCGCCTGCGGGCTTTTGATCTTGCATACCGAAATCGGTGCAGCGGTGGGTGACGAACATGTCGAATTCCTCGAACGAGCCTTCGTCAAGCAGCAGATCGACCCGCTCCCGCGCGGTGAGCTTGCCGCGGCCGTGCTGCGCATCGATCCGTGCCTGACCGCCGCCCAAACGCGCATCTTCGCGACGCCGCTCCAGTTGTTCGAGAATGTCTTTCATGACGCACCCCTATTGTGATTTCGACCAGTCTACCGGAGGAGCGCAACTGACCAAAGCGCAATTTTGCAAATTTGCAAAATCAATACAGGCGTGGTGAAGCAAAATGAAAAGTTGCAAAACAATCTAGTTAACATGGACATTTCCCATACCCGCGACTACTTGCATTTGCATGAGCGATATCCCCCGGGTCCGGTATTTAGACCGGACGACCCCACCCCATATCTCAACACTGATCCTGCTGGCCGGGCTTTCGGCCATGGTCATGAACATTTTCCTGCCCAGTCTGCCGAAGATGGCAGAGCATTTCGGCACGGATTATGCGGTGATCCAGCTTTCGGTGCCGCTCTACCTGTTCTTCAGCGGGATACTGCAGATTTTCATCGGGCCGATTTCGGACAACCTCGGGCGGCGGCGGGTGATGCTTTGGGGCTTGGGCATCTTTTTCGTGGCTACGGTCGGCTGTCTGCTGGCGCCGAACATCGCCGTGTTTCTGGTATTCCGCATGGCGCAGGCCGTGATCGCCACGGGCATGGTGCTGAGCCGTGCGGTGATCCGCGACCTTTATACCCAAGACGAATCCGCCTCCATGATCGGCTATGTGACGATGGGCATGGCGCTGGTGCCGATGATCAGCCCCGCCCTGGGCGGTTTGCTGGAGCAGGGTTTCGGCTGGCAGGCTTCCTTCTGGGCGATGCTGATCCTCGGCGGGTTGGTCTTTTGGGTGGCTTGGGCGGATTTGGGCGAAACCGCCCGGGCCAGCGGCAAATCGCTGCGGCAGCAGTTCGGCGAATACCCCGAGTTGCTCCGCTCCCCCCGCTTTTGGGGCTATGCTCTGGCCACGGGCTTTTGCTCGGGCGCCTTCTTTGCCTATCTCGGCGGCGCGCCCTTTGTGGGGACCGTGGTCTTCGGGATGGAGCCTGCGGTGCTTGGCCTCTATTTCGGCGCACCCGCGATTGGCTATTTCATCGGTAACTTCGTCACCGCGCGGACGGCGACCCGGTTTGGCGTCAATACGCTGGTGCTTTGGGGCTGCATTTCCAATGCCGTGGGTGGCACGGTGTCGCTGCTGATCTTCCTTGCAGGATACGGCTCCCCGCTCAGCTTTTTCGGGCTGATGACGCTGGTGGGGCTGGGCAACGGGCTCTGCATTCCCAATGCCACCGCCGGGATGCTGTCGGTGCGCCCGCATCTGGCGGGTACGGCCTCCGGGCTGGGCGGGGCGATCATGATCGTTGGCGGCGCGGCGCTCAGCGCGCTGGCGGGCGCCCTGCTCACCCCCGAAACCGGAGCCTATCCGCTGCTGTGGCTGATGCTGCTGACAGCCATTGCCTCGGTCGCGTCCATCTGGGTGGTGGTCCGGCGCGAGAAAGCTTTAGGGCTTTAACCCGAAGCTGCTCGGACTTGTGACCCTAGCTTTGCAAAGCTAGGCTGCACCTGACTGCAAAGTTGCAAAGGTGCGCGGATGGCGATCCAGAAACTCTATGCCGGTGTGAAACTGCGTGAGACCCGCACCCGCGCGGGGCTGACGCAGAAAGATTTCGCCGCCCGGCTGGGCGTCTCCTTGCCCTATCTCAACCAGATGGAGAACAACAACCGGCCCGTCAGCACCAATGTCGTGCTCGCCTTGGCGTCGGAGTTCAGGCTGGATGTGACCGAGCTTTCCAGCGGCGATGGGGAGCGGTTGGTCAGCGATCTGCGCGAGGCGCTGGCCGATCCGATTTTCGCCGGAAAGGCACCCCCGGTGGCCGATCTGCGCCTTACCGCCTCCAACGCGCCGGGGCTGGCACATACCTTTCTCGCGCTGCATCAAAGCTACCGACAGGTACATGAACGGTTGGCCTCGCTGGACGAAGCCCTGGGCCGTGAGGATGCCCGCGCGATGCCCTCCCCTTGGGAAGAGGTGCGGGACTTCTTTCACTATTGCGACAATTACATCGATGCTGTCGACCGTGCATCAGAGCATTTCGCGACCCGCGAAGGCAGCGGAAGTGATACGCGGGCGACCGCGGCGCGTGCGCTTGAGAGTGCCGGGGTGCGCGTGGTTTTTGAGGATGACGACCGGCTGCGCGCCTATGATCCCGCACGCAGGGTGCTGCATCTATCGGCCCGTGCAGCGCCTGAGACGCAGACCTTTCAGATGTTGTTGCAGGTGGCGCTGACCCAGCAGGATGCGCTGCTGGAGGCGACGCTGGACCTTGCCCGCTTCCACAGCGCCGCGGCGCGGGATATCGCAAAGATTGGGCTGGCCAATTATTTCGCCGGGGCGGCCCTGTTGCCCTATGGGCGGTTTTTGCAAAAGGCGCAGGACTGCCGCCATGATCTGGAGGTGCTGGCCGGGCATTTCGGTGCCTCGATCGAGCAGGTGGCGCATCGGCTGTCGACGATGCAGCGCCCCGGCGCGAAGGGGGTGCCCTTCTTCTTCGTCCGGGTCGATCAGGCAGGCACGATCACCAAACGCCATTCCGCGACCCGACTGCAATTCGCGCGTTTCGGCGGCGCCTGCCCGCTTTGGAACGTCCACCGCGCCTTTGAGACGCCGGGGCGGTTCCTGCGGCAGCTGGCCGAGACGCCGGATGGGGTGCGCTATATCAGTTTGGCGCGGGACATCTCGAAACCGGCGGGGCGGTTTGGCGCGCCGGTGCGGCGCTACGCGATCTCACTCGGCTGCGAGGTGCGCCATGCGCCCGCGCTGGTCTATGCCGATGGGATGGATGTCACCCGCAGCGATGCCTTTGAACCGATAGGCATTTCCTGCCGGATTTGCGAGCGCCGGGACTGCCATCAACGCTCCGTCCCGCCGCTAGAGCGGCAGTTGGTGGTCGACCCGCATCTGCGCGACACCCTGCCCTACCAGGTGGAGTGATCAGCGCCGCGCGCGCCGCCACCCCGCGCCGCGCGCCTCGGCTTCGGAGCAGAACCAACGCTCGCCCTTGCGGGCGCTGATGCGGGTGCGGCTGTAAAATTCCTGCCCCGGCATATGGTAAATCTTGACACCCTTGGCGCTGATATTGCCTTTGATCTGGCAGCTCCCCTCGGGCCGGGCAGGCTCGGACCCGCTGCGGCGGGTCACGCGGTAGCGGGCGGGGGAAACCGTCTTGAACCCGTGAATCCCACGGCCTGCGACAAAGGCGGCTTTCTCATCCAGATCATAGTCCATCGAATATTTCCGATAGGCAAAGGCCAGCCCGTCACGCACCAGCGCCTGCCCCACGTCAACGTTGCCCACATGGCAGCGGGCGACGATGCGATCATAGCGGTCGCGGTCTAGTGCCTCACAATGCGCGTTGGCCCCTTGGTATCTGTCGCGCACCTCCCTCGTTGTCCAATCTCCGCAGGCCCAAGCCTGCCCGCCCTCGGTCTCGCAGGTCTGGCTGGATTCGAGCGCATCGATGCCGTGTAAGCGGATGCGCGTACCGCCGAGATCGAAAGTATCCCCGTCGATCACGCGAACCACGCCCGAGACGGTCTGCGCCCCCGCCGATCCAGTTGCGAGGCTCAGTGTCAGACTGAGGGCGAAAAGTGAACAAATCCTTAACATGAGGCAGGTATGACGCCCTGCCCCGCGGCCTTCAAGACAGGAGGTTAAGGCAAGTTAACGATCAGCGCTGCGCCACCTGCCAGTTCGGATGCACCCAAGGTTCGTCATTCGCGCGCGGCAGCGGATCGCGGCCCAGAAGGAGGTCCGAGACCTTTTCGCCGACCATGATCGAAGGCGCGTTAAGGTTGCCATTGGTGATCCGCGGGAAGATCGAACTGTCGGCCACGCGCAGCCCCTCGACCCCGATCACCCGTGCCTGCGGGTCGACCACGGCGTTCGGATCGTCCGCCGCCCCCATGCGGCAGGTGCCGCAGGGGTGATAGGCGCTCTCGGCGTGTTCGGCGATGAAGGCATCAAGCTCCGCGTCCGACTGCAGCGCGGCGCCGGGCTGGATCTCGTGTTTAACGAAGGGTTTGAAGGCATCCTGCGCGAAGATTTCCCGCGTGAGGCGGATACAGGTGCGGAACTCCTCCCAATCGTCGGGATGGGACATGTAGTTGAAGCGAATACGCGGCGCCTCGGCCGGGTCGGCGGAGCGCAGGGTAACGGCACCGCGCGATTTGGAGCGCATCGGCCCCGTATGGGCTTGGAACCCGTGCCCCTCGGCCGCCGCCTGCCCGTCATAGCGCACGGCAATGGGCAGGAAATGGTATTGGATATCAGGGTATTCCACGCCGGGCTTCGAGCGGATGAAGGCCGCGGATTCGAACTGGTTCGAGGCCCCCATCCCGGTCTTGGTAAAGAGCCATTGCGCGCCGATGACGGCCTTCGACAAGAGGTTCCAGTGCTTGTAGAGCGTGATCGGCTGGCGCGAGGCCATCTGGATGTAAAGCTCCAGATGGTCCTGCAGGTTCTGCCCAACGCCGGGGCGGTTAGCCAGCACCTCGATCCCGTGTTCGGCCAGATGCGCGGCGGGGCCGATCCCCGAGAGCATCAGCAGTTTGGGCGAGTTGATCGACGAGGCCGCCAGCACCACCTCGCGGCTGGCGCGAATCACCTCCGTCGCGCGGCCACGCTTGACCTCGACACCCACAGCACGGCCCTCTTCGATCACGACACGTTGCGCCAGCGCACGGATCAGGGTGACGTTGCCGGTCTTCTGCGCCGGGCGCAGATAGGCATTGGCCGCCGACCAGCGCCGCCCGTTCCAGACAGTCTGCTCCATCGGGCCGAAACCCTCTTGCTGCTCGCCGTTATAGTCATGGGTCACCGGGTAGCCCGCCTGTGCCCCGGCCTGCACGAAGGCGTCGAAAAGCGGGTTCTCGCGCGGGCCGCGGCTGACGTGCATCGGGCCGTCCTTGCCGCGCCATGCAGCATCGCCGCCGTGGCCGTTCTCGTGCCATGTCTCCATGCGTTTGTAGTAGGGCAGCACGTCGGCATAGGACCAGCCGCGCGCGCCGACCTCCTCCCAATGGTCGAAGTCCTTGGCATGGCCGCGGACGTAGACCATGCCGTTGATCGACGACGAGCCGCCGATCACCTTGCCGCGCGGGCAGACCAGCTCGCGGTTGTTGAGATGCGGCTCGGGCTCGGATTTATAGCCCCAGTCGTAGCGCGGCATGTTCATCGGGTAGCTGAGCGCCGCCGGCATCTGGATGAAAGGCCCCGCATCGCTGCCGCCGTGTTCGATAACGATGACCTTCCGGCCCGCCTCGGCCAGACGGTAGGCCATGGCGCAGCCCGCGGAGCCCGCGCCGACGATGACAAATTCAGCTTCCATAGCTCTTCCTTCCGTGATTCCCCGCCGGGTCAAGGATGCGCAGCACCGCGCGAAGGCGCGGCTTGTCCTTGAGGCGGTGGGGAATCGCTCCCCAGAATTGACGAGGTGACTTGAGGATCAGGCCGATCCCTCAAGCACCTCTCAGCAAATTCACCCCTTAGAAGGGCGCCTCGACATCGCCCATGCGCACATAGACCGACTTCACCTGGCTGTAGTGCTCGATGGCCGCCTTGGCGTTCTCGCGGCCGACGCCGGAGTTCTTCATGCCGCCGAAGGGCGCCTCGACCGGGGCGTCGTTGTAGCTGTTGATGTAGCAGGTCCCGGCCTCAAACCTCGCGGCCACGCGATGCGCGCGGGCGAGGTCTCGAGTGAAGACACCGGCGGCGAGGCCGAACTCGGTGGCGTTGGCGCGGGCCATTACCTCGGCTTCGTCCTCGAAGTCGAGCACCGCCATGACGGGGCCGAAGATCTCTTCGCGGGCGATGATCATGTCGTCTTTCACATCGGCAAAGACGGTGGGCTGCATGTAGAAGCCCTCACGCTCGATCCGCGCGCCGCCATAGACCAGCCGCGCGCCCTCGGCCTTGCCCTTCTCGATGTAGTCCAGCGCGATTTGCATCTGCCGCTCGCTGACCATCGGGCCGAAGCTGGTGTCGGGGTCCATCGGGTCACCGATCACGGCGTTGCCCAACCGCTCAGACAGCCGCGTGAGGAACTTCTCCTTGATGTCGCGGTGCACGAAGACCCGCGTGCCGTTCGAGCAGATCTGGCCGGAGCTGTAGAAGTTGCCCAGGATCGCGCCGCCGACGGCATTGTCGATATCCGCATCCTCGAAGACGATCAGGGGCGACTTGCCGCCCAGTTCCATCGTCACATGTTTGATGCCCTCGGCGGCGGCGGCATAGACTTTGCGCCCCGTGGGCACCGAGCCGGTGAGCGAGACTTTGTCGACGCGGGCGTCGGTGACCAGCGACTGGCCGACCTCGCCCATGCCCTGCACCACGTTGAAAAGCCCCGCGGGCAGCCCGGCCTCGATCAGGATTTCGGCGACCTTCAGGGCGCAGAGCGGCGTGGTTTCGGACGGTTTGAAGATCATCGCATTGCCGCAGGCCAGCGCCGGCGCGGCCTTCCAGCAGGCGATCTGGGTGGGGTAGTTCCATGCACCGATGCCGACGCAGACGCCCAAGGGCTCGCGGCGGGTATAGACCCAGTCCTCGCCCAGTTGGATATGTTCGCCCGTCAGGCTCCCGGCGAGGCCGCCGAAATACTCCAGCGCGTCCGCCCCGCTGGTGGCATCGGCTACAGAGGTCTCCTGATAGGGTTTACCGGTGTCTTGGGTTTCCAGCACCGAGAGGTCGTGGTTGCGGTCGCGGATCATGTCGGCGGCGCGGCGCAGGATGCGGCCCCGCTCCGTGCCGCTCATCGCGCCCCATGCGGCCTGCGCGCGGCGGGCCGAGGCGATGGCCTGCTCCACGATCTGAGGCGTGGCGGCATAGACCGTGGCGATCTTTTCGCCCGTTGCCGGGTAGATCACCGGGATCGGCGTGCCATTGGTGTCTTCGACATAGGCGCCGTCGATAAAGTGGCTGGCGGTGGGTTGGGGATCATAGGACATCAAAGGGACTTTCTTGCCTGAGGCGAGGAGTGTTCAGAGAGGCGGAGCGCGGCGGTGCCGCCCGTCTCCGCGGTGTTCAACGGCCCGCTTTAAGCAGCAGGTCGAGTGTATAGAGCGCGCGGGTCATAGCCTCTGCCGCGCTGACGCCGTCCGACAGCGCCGCGCGCAGGTAGAGCCCGTCGATCAACGCCGCCAAGGTTTCGGCGTCGCCTTCGGGCTGAGGGCTGATCGGGCGCAGCGCATGTGTGAGGTTGGACCGCAACCGGCTTTGGTAAGCCGTCAGCAGCCGCCGGGTTTCGGGGTTGGTGCGGGCATGGGCGTAGAGTGTCATCCACGCGCTGATCGTGCCGGGGTGAAAGCCGGTGTCGTCGAAACTTGCCACGATGATCGCCGCCGCGCGGTCATGCGGCGTGCGGGCCGTGGCAAGCCGCTCGCGGACCCCGGCGGCATATTCCGACAGGATATGCCGCATCGCCGCCAGAAAGATCTGGTTCTTGCCGCCGAAGTAGTGATGCGCCAGCGCGCTCGACATGCCTGCCCGTTTGGCGATCTGGCTCACCGTCACATCCAGCGACTGGGCCTCGCCGATCTCGGCGATGGTGGCTTTGACCAGCGCAGAGCGGCGAATGGGTTCCATTCCGACTTTGGGCATTGGATTCGGATCCTTGGGGCAGTGTTGACCGCCTCAGGATAGGGGAATCTTTATTGACTCGTCAATCAAGTACCGACCGACGGGGCGGAAGGTCAGAATTTCGTCGCATGCGAGGGGGGCGTGACCTGCCGTTTCAGCATCGCTTCGCGCCATGTGATAAAGGTGACAGAGCCCAAGATCACCGCCCCGCCCAGCACGACCCAGAGGTCCACCGGCTCGGCAAAGACCACCACGCCGAGGATCGTGGCCCAGACCAATTGCAGGAAAGTGACCGGCTGCGTCACCGTCACCGGGGCGGCGGCAAAGGCCAGCGTCATGGTGAAATGCCCCGCCGTTGCGAAAAAGGCGACCCCGGCAAGGATCAGCAGTTCCTGCGGTGTCGGCGTGATCCAGACGGCGAAGGCGAAGGGCGCCAGCCCGATGGTGACGAAGATTGACAGCATGGTCACGATCATCACCGGGCGCGCCTCATCCGCCAGCACCTTGGCCAAGAGGTAGGACCCGGCAAAGACCACCGCCGCCAGCAACATCGCCAGATGCCCGGTAGAGACTTCGCGAAAACCGGGCCGCAGGATGATCGCCGCCCCGGCCAGCCCCAGACAGACCGCCACGATGCGCCGCGCCGCCAGCTTCTCTCCCAGAAAGATCGCGGCACCCACGGTGACATAGATCGGCGCGAGGTAGTTCATCGCCGTCACCTCGGCGATGGGCAGGCGGGTCATGGCGTAGAACCACAGGATCACCCCGCCTGCGTGGCACAGGCCCCGCATGCCGAACAGCCCCCATTGCCGCCGGCTCACCGGTGTGGCCAGCAGCGACCGCAGGACCGGCAGGACAAAGACCAACCCCATGGCGTAGCGCAGGAAAGCAGCCTCTGCCGAAGGCAAGCGCGGCCCCATGTATTTCACCAGCGCGGTCACGCCGATGAAACAGGCCCCAGTCACCAACATCCAAAAGACCCCGACAAGCGGACGGTTGGGCGGAGCGGGGATGTCGGGGGTGGTGGCGGGAGAGTGTGTCATGCCGCGACCCTTTCCCAAAGCGCTGCCAAGGGCAAGATGGGCGCGGCATTTTTATTCACATCGCAAGCAATTTGATGGCAATCGCCCACATGGTCACGGCGATGATGGCGTCCAAGACCTGCCAACTGCGCGGTCTGGCAAAGAGCGGCGCCAGCAGCCGCGCGCCATAGCCCAGTGAGAAGAAGAAGACGAAGCTTGCCAGCACCGCCCCAATGCCAAAGCTGAGCCGGTCGGGATATTGCGCCGAGATCGAGCCGAGCAGCACCAAGGTGTCGAGGTAGACATGCGGGTTCAGCCAAGTCAGCGCCAGCAGTGTTAGGATCGCCTTGCGCAGGCTGCGGGTGGATTGCCCCTCGGCCTCCAGCGCCTCCCCGCCCTGCCATGCGGAAACCGCGTTGCGCCAGCCGTACCACAGCAGGAAGGCCGCGCCGCCATAGCGCATCAGCGGGCCGAACCACGGGGCCGCCTCGGCCAGCGCGCCAAAACCCGCGACCCCCGACATGATCAACACCGCATCCGAGGCAGCGCAGACCAGCACCACCGGCAGCACATGTTCGCGGCGCAGCCCTTGGCGCAAGACAAAGGCGTTTTGCGCCCCGATGGCCATGATGAGGGTGAGGCTGAGGGCGAAGCCGGGAAGGAGAGAGGTGAACATCAAAGGCGTCCTATAACATGGGTTGCCTTTGCCTAGCCCGGCAGTTCAGATTACTCAAATTCAATAGTCTACGCCAGGATTAGCGAAACTTATGCAGCTCGACAGCGCGCAACTAACCGCATTGGCCCATATCCTGCGGCTCGGCAGTTTTGATGCCGCGGCGGCGGTGCTGGGGCTAACCCCCTCGGCAATCTCGCAACGGGTGAAGGCGCTGGAGGACCGTGTGGGGGCCACCCTCGTTCTGCGCGGACAGCCCTGCACCGGCACGCCCATGGGCCAGCGTCTTGCCAAACATGCGGAGGATGTGGCGCTGCTCGAAGCGCAGGCGCTTGGCGCGGGCGATGCCACCGCCCCGCCCCGGCTGCGCCTTGCGGTGCCTGCGGATGTCTTAGCCACATGGCTGATCCCGGCGCTGGCGCAGGTGCCCGACATGCTTTTCGATCTGATGATTGACGACCAAGACACCTCTGCCGATTGGCTGCGACGGGGGGAGGTCAGCGCGGCGGTGACGGGGCAAGCCCGCGCGGCACCGGGCTGCGACGTGCTGCCCTTGGGGGCGCTACGTTACCATGCCACTGCCAGCCCTGCCTATCGCGAGACGTGGTTTGCCGAGGGCGTCACGACCGAGGCACTGGCCCGCGCGCCGATGCTCACCTTCGACCACAAGGATCAACTGCAAGGGCGATGGCTGATGCGAAAGACCGGGCAGCGACTGACCCCGCCAAGCCACCATCTGCCCTCAAGCCACGGCTTTGTCGCAGCGGCGCGGCAAGGGCTGGGCTGGGCGATGAACCCCGCGCCGCTGGTGGCCGAGGATATGGCGGCGGGGCGGCTCGTATCACTGGACGAGGCGCTGCCACTGGATGTGCCGCTTTACTGGCAGGTCGCGCGGATCATGGCGCCCGCGCTGGCCCCGCTCACCGCCGCCATAAGAGCCGCGGCGCGCGAGGCGCTGGTGCAAATGCCGCGTTAAAGCTGCGCCATAACCTCGTCGGAGGCCTCAAAGTTGGTGGTGACGCGCTGCACGTCATCATCTTCCTCAAGCGCATCGATCAGCTTCATCAGCTTTTCCATGTTCTCGAGATCCATCTCGGTGGTGGTGGTCGGACGCCAGATCAGCTTGGTCGATTCCGACTCGCCCAGTTCGGCCTCCAGCGCGGTCGACACGTCGTTGAGGTCGGTGTCGGCGCAATAGATCACATGGCCTTCTTCGGAGCTTTCCACGTCTTCGGCACCGGCTTCGATCGCCGCCATCATCACGGTGTCGGCGTCGCCGACGGAAGCGGGATAGATCACCTCGCCCTTGCGCTCAAACATGAAGCCGACCGAACCGGTCTCGCCCAGATTGCCGCCGTTCTTGGTGAAGGTCGAGCGCACCGTCGAAGCGGTGCGGTTGCGGTTGTCGGTCATCGCCTCAACGATCACGGCTACGCCATTGGGGCCATAGCCCTCATAGCGGATTTCCTCGTAATCCTCGCCCTCGCCGCCAACGGCCTTCTTAATGGCGCGTTCGATGTTGTCCTTGGGCATGGACTGGCCCTTGGCCTCTTTCACGGCAAGGCGAAGACGCGGGTTCTTGTCCGGGTCGGGGTCGCCCATCTTGGCCGCGATGGTGATTTCCTTGGAAAGTTTGGAAAACACCTTGGCGCGCAGCTTGTCCTGACGGCCCTTGCGATGCTGGATGTTTGCCCATTTGGAGTGACCGGCCATGAATACCTCGTTCTGGCAATGCGTTTGCGCCACTCTATATGCCAGCATCACCGCTGGAACAAGCCACCCGGCCTGTGCTTAGCTTTCCGCCAATGGGGCAACTACGTTAGACCGGATTTATGACCACTGATCAGATCATCCTTTTCACCCTCTTCGGCGCGGTCTTTGGTCTGCTGCTTTGGGGGCGGTTTCGCTATGACATCGTGGCCTTCGGGGCGCTGATGCTCGGCGTGGTGCTGGGGGTGGTGCCCACGGAAAACGCCTTTGACGGTTTCGGCCATCCGGCCACCCTGATCGTGGCGCTGGTCTTGGTGGTTTCGGCTGGGTTGGTCCGTTCGGGCGCGGTGATGCTGATCACCCGCACGCTGGTTGACAGTTCGCGCAACTTGGGCGCGCATATCACCATGATGGGTGCCGTGGGCGGGGTGCTGTCGGCCTTTATGAACAACGTCGCCGCCTTGGCCCTGCTGATGCCGGTCGACATCCAGACCGCACGCAAAGCGGGCCGCGCGCCGGGGCTGAGCCTGATGCCGCTCAGTTTCGCCACCATCCTTGGCGGCATGGCTACGCTGATCGGCACGCCGCCCAATATCATCATCGCCTCCATCCGGCAGGAATCCTTGGGCGCGCCTTTCAAGATGTTCGATTTCGCCCCAGTCGGTGGGCTGGCCGCCATCGCGGGGCTGATCTTTGTCGCGCTGATCGGCTGGCGGCTGATCCCCGCCCGCGAAGACGCGATGATCGAGGCCGAGGACATCGCCCAATATATCGCCGAGCTAACCGTACCCGAGGGCAACAAACAGATCGGCAAACGGCTGGCCGAGTTGCAAGAAGAGGCGCATCGCGCCGATGTGGCGATCTTGGGCCTGATGCGCGACGGCAAGCGGCGCTATGGCACGGCCCGCAACGTGGTGCTGCAAGCCGGAGACGCGATTGTGCTTGAGGCCACGCCCGATGCACTGGACGAATTCCGCAGCACGCTGAACCTCGCGCTGGCCGACCGGGACCGTGAAGACCTCCTGCTGGCCGATGGTGACGGGGTCGAGATTGTCGAGGTCGTGGTGACCGATGGCTCCCGGCTCAACGGGCGCACAGCGCAGGCGGTGGGCCTGTCGTGGCGTCAGCGCACGGTGCTGTTGGGCCTGTCGCGACAGGGCCGCAAGATCACCTCGCAACTGCGCACGACTGAGCTGAAACCGGGGGACATCCTGTTGCTGCTGGTCCCGCGCGACACGGTGGCCCATGTCACCGACTGGCTGGGCGTGCTGCCGCTGGCCGACCGGGGCCTTGCGGTGACGCAAGACAGCAAGACATGGCTTGCCATCGCGATGTTCGCGGGGGCCGTGGCGGCGGCCTCCTTCGGGCTGATCTACCTGCCTATCGCGCTTGGAATCGTCGTGGTCGGCTATGTGCTGGCCAAGATCGTGCCGCTGTCGGAACTCTATACCCATATCGAATGGCCGGTGATCGTGCTCTTGGGCTCGATGATCCCACTGGGCGCGGCGCTGGAGACTTCGGGCGGGACCGAATTGATCGCGGGCGCGCTGGTGGGGCTGACCGAGGGGCTGCCCGCTTGGGTGGTCCTCACGGTTCTGATGGTGGTGACCATGTCGCTGTCGGATGTGCTCAACAACACGGCGACGACCATCGTCGCGGCGCCCGTGGGCATCCAGATGGCGCAGTCGCTCGGCGTCTCTCCCGATCCGTTCCTGATGGCGGTGGCGGTGGCGGCCTCTTCGGCATTCCTCACGCCGATAGGGCATAAGAACAACACGCTAATCCTTGGCCCCGGCGGCTACTCTTTTGGGGATTATTGGCGCATGGGGCTGCCGCTGGAGATCATCGTGGTCGCCGTCTCGATCCCCGCGATCCTATTTTTCTGGCCGCTGTAATCCCGGCATCCCCGCGCGTGAGGCTTGCCAGAACGCATTTGCCGCCCCTAGGCTGATTTCCAGCTTTGGGGGGACAAATGGACATTCTGATCAACGTCGTACTGCCGCTGTCATTGGCGATCATCATGCTGTCGCTGGGCGTGGGCCTCACGGTTTCAGACTTCACCCGCGTGGCGAAATACCCGCGCGCCTTTGCCTTGGGCGCGCTTTGCCAAGTGGTGTTGGTGCCCGCTGCCGCATGGGCGGTGGCCATGGCCTTTGGCCTGCGCGGAGAACTGGCCGTCGGGCTGATGATCCTCTCCTTCTGCCCGGGCGGCGTGACCTCGAATATGATCAGCAAATTCGCGCGGGGCGATGTGGCGCTTTCGGTGACTTTGACGGCGGTGGTCTCGCTTCTGAGCATCTTGACCGTGCCGGTCTTCACCGCCATCGCTGTGCGGCATTTCATGGGCGATGCCGCGCCGGATGTTTCGGTCGCGGCGCTGGCGGTGGCGATGTTCGTGATCACCACCCTGCCCGTGGCGCTTGGGCTTGCCCTGCGCCACCTCGCCCCCGGCTTTGCCGCGCGGATCGAACCGGGCCTCTCCGCCCTCGCCGCGCTGCTCTTCGTGCTGATTGTCCTCGCCGCATTGGCCGGAAATTGGAGCGTTTTCACCGAGAACCTCGCCCGGCTTGGTCCCGCGCTTATTAGCATGAACGCGGCGCTGATGTTGCTAGGGCTGGGCATTGCCGCCGCGGCCGGGCTGGCATGGCAGACCCGCAAGACGATCTCGATCGAAGTGGGCATCCAGAACGCGACGCTTGGCATCACCCTCGCCGGATTGATCTCGGGCCAAGCGTCGGGATTCAGCGCCTATGCTCTGCCCTCGGCGGTCTATGGCATCACGATGTATCTGGTGGCCCTGCCCTTCGTCCTTTGGATGCGCGGACGCTGAGGGCGACGCCCGCCAAGCAAAAGGCGCGCCCCGAGGGACGCGCCTTTCGTTTTTAGACTGACGGCCCCTCAGGCCATGTCGAAGGCGTCATCCTCGCAGGTGTCGCCCCCTTCGTCTTCCTCCTCCGGCACGGAAGTGAGGGTCAGCGCGTCCATGAGGGCGCTCGCGGGGTCGGAGGTATCGGCATCGGAGTCCTCCATGTCAGGATCGACCATACCGGACACCTCAAGCACCTCGCCGCCGCTCTCATCCGAGTCCACCACAACACGCATGCCGCTCAGATCGATATCTTCAAAAGACAACGAGCCGGGATAGGTCCATAGGGTGAAGTTCGTGCTTGGGACTTCACCATCGGAACTGTCAGCGGTCGTGCCGAACTGCAGACCCACATCGAAGCTGCCTCCCGCTTGGGGACCATCGTCGAAACCGTCGACACCGTCATCCGCGGCCTTCACATCCGTCAGGTGATAGCCTTCGGCGTTCACATCAGGGAAGAAGTTCAGTTCTTCGATTGCGCTGCCATCAGTCACATTGAAGAAAAGCCCGTTGATGTCAGCGTGGGATTCCGCTTCGGGATCAGTGGGCGAGAGGTTGAAGTGCAACTGCCCCTCCGGCGTTTCCGTGACGGCGATTGTGATCTCCCCACTCTCTCCCATCAGGAAATTAAGAACGGACTTATCGTCGCCACCGGTATGACCCCCTTGCGTACCACCCGAACCAGACCCCTTAGTGCCGCAAGAGCCGGAACCTTTGGTGCCGCCAGAGCCGGAGCCTTTCGTACCGCCAGAACCGGAACCCTTGGTGCCACCAGAACCGGAGCCCTTGGTGCCACCAGAACCGGAGCCCTTCGTGCCGCCAGAACCGGAGCCCTTCGTGCCGCCAGAACCGGAGCCCTTGGTGCCACCAGAACCGGAGCCTTTCGTACCGCCGGAACCGGAACCCTTGGTGCCACCGGAACCGGACCCCTTCGTGCCACCAGAACCGGAACCCTTAGTGCCACCCGAGCCGGAGCCCTTCGTACCGCCAGAACCGGAGCCCTTGGTGCCACCGGAGCCGGAACCCTTGGTGCCACCCGAGCCGGAACCCTTCGTACCGCCAGAACCGGAGCCTTTCGTACCGCCAGAGCCGGAACCCTTGGTCCCACCCGAGCCGGAGCCCTTCGTGCCGCCAGAACCGGAACCTTTTGTGCCACCGGAGCCGGAGCCTTTCGTGCCGCCAGAGCCGGAACCCTTCGTTCCACCGGAGCCGGAACCCTTGGTGCCACCCGAGCCGGAGCCTTTCGTGCCGCCAGAGCCAGACCCCTTCGTGCCACCCGAACCGGAACCCTTTGTACCACCCGAGCCGGAACCTTTCGTGCCGCCAGAACCGGAACCCTTGGTCCCACCCGAACCAAAGCCTTTGCCGTCATCGTTTCCGTCGAACTTCTCGGCCAAGTGCTTGTCATACCACTTCGCGAAGGAGGAGCCCTCTACCCCGCCGTTGTGATAGGACTTCGTTCCGCTGGCATCGCAACCGCTGCCCGCTTCACCGCCAGTGGACCAGCTATTGTCCTTGCTGTTCCAACCCTTTGAGAATCTGTAACCCATGACGCCAATCCCTCATATGCATTTGCAGCCGCGGCCGCTTTGCAGCGCCGCATCCCCCACTGACCTGTGAACCTAGCAGCGGCACCTATTTCCGCCAAATTCTTTCCATTTTTCGGGTAAATTAGGCCAACAAAGCACGATAAATCGAAACAGTGAGATACCCCGAGCGGGCATTGTTCTTTCGTATAGGTCAAATGCGCTGATGGGGTGCGAATCACTCCCGCCGGGATAGGTGGAAATTGCCTTTGTTTTGCCCAAAACCCGCCGTACCCTCGTCAGCCAGCCGACCTAGACAGGCGAAAACACCAGCGGAGGCCTCATGGCACGACCCAAGGAACAAAGCGCTCAGGCCCAGATCGTCGCGGCGGCGCGCAAGCATTTCGGGCAAGATGTGGCGCGGGTATCGGCCCCGGGCGGCGAAAACCGGTCGAGCTTTCGGCTGCATCTGACCGACCGCACGGTGATCGCCACCCTGCGCCCGAACTTCCGCCGCACCCATCTCGAAGCCCATGTGCTGACCGAGCTTGGCCGCCACTGCAGCGACCTGCCCGAATGTCTGGGCGTTGTGGGAGAGATCATGTTCCAATCCGACGTCGGCAAGCGCCGCCTCAACGTCGAGATCGCGCGGGTGGAACGCGCCGAACAGCTTGACCTCGCAGCCGAGGCCGTCTCAGCCATCTTCCGCATCCACGGCGCCGCGCGCCAGACCGAGTTGAACGCGATCATGCCGCATCTGGGCAACAACCGCGACTGGGTGCTGAACTTTGTCGATGCGGTGGATTTTCTGAAAGACCTCGGCGACGGCATCTCGGACCAGTTCGACCGCACCGCCGCCTATGAGCGCATCAACGCCCCGGCGCGGCAATTCGTCAAATGGGACTGCCGCTCAGGCAATGCCGCGATTGGGGCGGATGACAAGCTGCGCTGGTTCGACTTTGAATATGCCGGTCTGCGCCACGGGGCCGAAGACATCGCTTGGCTGATCGGGGATGAGGCATGGCCCATCGCCCCGCCGGATATGGTTGACGTGGTGATCGACGCCTTCGATCCGACCTGCGGCATCGCCCTGCCCGACTACCTCGATTACCTCTCGGTCTACCTGACCTTCCATGCGGTGCAGCGGCTCAAACTGATCAGCAAAGAGGCCAAGAAGCGCGGCTGGCTGAGCAAGGACCGCATCCGACGCTATGACGACGCCGGGGTGCATCCTGAATTCGCGGCGCATATCTGTCGGGTCGGGGCCTATTTCTCGGACCAATCCGAACTCACCGCCCCGCTGACCCGTAACTTCCTTGAGGCACAAGCGGGCTTTGACGCAATCGTCGCCCAGTCCGACGTGCCGCGCAGCGCCTAAGCTACCAGATGAGCGGGATCACCGCGCTGACCAGCACCGACATGCTCAGGTTCAGCGGGATCCCGATGCGCATGAAATCGGTGAAACGATAGCCCCCCGGCCCGTAAACCAGCGTGTTGGTCTGATAGCCGATGGGCGTGGCAAAGGCGCAGGAGGCCGCGATCATCACCGCCACCACCAGCGGGCGCGGGTCCATGCCAAGCGCGGTGCTGAGGCTGATGGCAATCGGCGTCATAATCACCGCCACAGCATTGTTGCTGACGATCTCGGTCAGGATGGTGGTCAGCAGGAACACCGCCCAGATGATGAAAAACGGTGGCAATTGCGCCAGCCCCGGCGCGATATTGTCGACGATCAGCGTGATCGCGCCGGAGTTCTGCAAGGCCGCGCCAACCGCCAACATGGCAAAGATCAGCGCCAGCAAGCGCCCCTCGACGAAAGAGAAAGCCTCCTCCGCGTCGATACAGCCCGTCACCAGCACCACGGCCACGGCGATCACGGCCAGCAGGAGGATCGGCGCCACGTTGAAGGCCGCCAGCGCCACGATCCCCACGAGGGCGGCGATGGCGATCGGCGCATGACCCCGGCGGAACGCCCGGGCCGAAGGTTGGGTCACGTCGACAAGGTTCATCTCGCTTGCCAGCCGCTGGATGTCTTCGGCAGCCCCTTCCAGTAGCAGCGTATCGCCGACCTTGACGATCAATTGGTCAAGCTGCTGGCCGATGTTCTGGTTCCGCCGATGCACCGCCAGCGGATAGACCCCATAGCGCCGCCGCAGCCGCATTGAGCCCAAGCTGCGCCCCACCATCCGGCAACCGGGGGTGATCAGCACCTCGACGGTCGTGGTCTCCACTGCCGAAAGCTGGTCGACCCGGCGGAGTTCCTTGTTGTTTTGCAGACTGAGAAGCTCGGTCATCTGGGTGCGCAGCACGACACGGTCGCCGACCTGAAGCGCGACCCCTTTAAGGTTGCGGCGCAGCGAGTCGTCGCCCCGCACCACGTCGATCAACCGCACGCCCTCGCGTTTGAAAAGCTGCACGTCCAGCACTTCACGGCCAATCAGGTTGCTTTCGGGCGGAATCACAGCCTCGGTAAAGAATTTCATCTTGGAGCGGTCAGAGAGCATATTCGCCATGCTGTCGCGCGCGGGCAGCAGCCGGTCGGCGAAGAGCAGCATGTAAAGCAAGCCCCAAGCGCAGACCACAAGGCCCGCGGGCAGGATCTCGAAAATGCCGAAAGGGGCCATGCCCTGCGACCGCGCCACACCATCGACCAAGAGGTTGGTCGAGGTGCCGATCAGCGTCAGAGAGCCACCCATGATCGCGGCATAGCTGAGCGGAATCAGCAGCTTGGAGGCTTTGGTGTTCAGTGTGCGGGTCAGTTGCACCACCACCGGGATCATCACCACCACCACAGGCGTGTTGTTCATGATCGCACTGGCCGCCATGACCGACAGGATCACCCCCGCCACCGCCGTTTTAGGATGCGTCTTGGCCGAACGTTCGGCCAGTCGCGTCAGAACATCCAGCGCCCCGGTGCGGACCAAGGCCCCCATGATGATGAACATCGCCGCAATGGTCCAAGGCGCGGGGTTTGAAAGCACCTCAAGCGCGTCGTCATAGGGCAGCACGCCAAGCGCCAGCAGCAAGGCCGCCCCGGCGATGGCGACGACTTCGGTCGGAAAGGCTTCGCGCAGGAAAAGCACGAACATCATGCCGACGACCACGAGGGTCAGCACCGCCGTCTCCATCGGAGAGAAGCTGAAAAATTCCATCAAGAACCTGTCATTCGGGCAAAAGGCCGTTGTCCAGTTACGCCGATTGCCGCCCTCGGTGCAAGCGCGACGCATGGGGCCGCGCCTTGCCGGTCTTAAGGGGCGCTGGCCTGAAGGGCACCGCCCTCACGCACCGGGACGATCCGCGCGGCGCGGCCTGTGCGGTCGTCAGTCTCGATATAGACGCCCGACAGGGTCGCCTCGCCATTGGCGGGAGTGAAACGTTCGCGCGGCATGCCGGTGATGAAACGGCGCAGCGGCTCGGCCTTATCCATGCCGATCACCGAATGATAATCGCCGCACATGCCAGCATCGCTCAGGTAGCCCGTCCCGCCCGGCAGGATCATCGCATCCGCCGTGGGCACATGGGTATGGGTGCCGACCACAAGGCTCGCCCGCCCGTCGCACCAATGGCCCATGGCCATCTTCTCACTCGTGGCTTCGCAGTGCATATCGACGATGATCGCCTGCGCCATGCCGCCCAAAGGATGGGTTTTCAGCACCGGCTCCAGCGCCGAGAAGGGATCGTCGAAAGGGCGCTTCATAAAGACCTGCCCGAGCGCTTGGGTGACCAGAACCTTCTTCCCGTTCTGCGTGGTAAAGAGTTTAGCCCCCTTGCCCGGCGCGGATTTGGAGAAGTTCAGCGGCCGGATGACGCGCGGCTCCTGCTCGATAAAGCTGAGCATGTCTTTCTGGTCGAAAGCGTGATCGCCAAGGGTCAGACAATCGGCCCCAGCATCGAGCAGCGTCTTGGCATGTGCGCCCGAAAGCCCCATGCCGCCGGTCGCATTCTCGCCGTTGACCACAATGAAATCGAGCTTCCAGTCGCGCCGCAGCCGCGCCAGATTTTCGGTGATCGCCCGCCGTCCGGCCCGGCCCATCACATCGCCAAGAAACAAAATCTTCATGCCCATGGACTAGGACGCGGGCGGCTTGGCGGCAACCCTTATTCCGCGTGGGACGGAGGTTGGCCCTGCGTCACCTCGATCACCCCGGCTTCGGTCACGATCAGATCGAGCGGCGCGTCGGTGTCTTCCAGCGGGATATCGTCCCACTCCTGCCCCGCGAAAGCAAAGCCAATGGCCAGCGTGGCCCGCCGCGCGCGCAGCATCGCCAGCGTACGGTCATAGAACCCGCCGCCATAGCCCAGCCGCCCGCCTGCGCGGTTGAAGGCCAAAAGCGGCACGATCACGATCTCAGGCTCGAAGAAATCGGGCTCAGCGGGGATCATCGCGCCAAAGGTGCCCGGCACCATCGCAGTCTCGGGGGTCCAACGGGCAAAGGACAGCGGGTGGTTCGGCTTTTTGATCACCGGCACGCCGACGGGACCATGGGCGCAGGCTTCGGCCATGGCGGGGCGTGGATCAATCTCCGTTCGGATCGGCATGAAACCCGACAGCGGTACGCCGCGGTAGCCCGCCAGAACCTCGGAAAGATACCCTGCCTGCGCGGCATTCGCTTGATCGAACAAGGGCTTACGGCGGGCAAAGGCCGCCTTGCGCGCCTCGGCCTTCCGGGCGGCGCAATCGCTCACAACAGCACCATGGCGGCAAGGCCGAGGAAGGCGAAGAAGCCCACCACATCCGTCACCGTCGTCACAAACGCGCCTGAGGCAAGCGCCGGGTCCACCCCGAACCGCTCCAGCAAGATCGGGATGCCGGTGCCCGCAAGCCCCGCCACCACGAGGTTGATCACCATCGCCGTGGCGATGACATAGCCCAGCCCCGGCGAGCCGAACCAGAGCACGCCGACAATGCCCATGATCACCGCAAATATCAGCCCGTTGACCAGCCCCACCAAGACCTCGCGCCGGATCACCCGCCAGACGTTTGAGCCGGTAAGGTCTTTGGTCGCGATGGCGCGCACCGCCACCGTCAAACTCTGCGTGCCCGCGTTGCCGCCCATGGAGGCCACAATCGGCATCAACACGGCCAGCGCCACGATCTGCGCAATCGCCGCCTCGAATTGCGAGATCACCACCGAAGCCGCAATCGCCGTCACAAGGTTCACCGCCAGCCACGGCAGCCGCTGCTTCGTCGTCTCCGTCACCCGGTCAGAGAGCGACCCCTCGCCCACACCCGCCAGTCGCAGAATGTCTTCTTCGTGTTCTTCGTCGAGCACCGCCATGGCGTCGTCGATGGTGATGACACCGATGAGCCGCCCCTCTTCATCGACCACGGGGGCCGAGATCAGGTGGTACTGGTTGAAGGCATAGGCCACATCGCCCTCATCGCGCATGGCGGGGATAATCTGAAAGGTCTCTTCCAGAATATCCGCCAGCCGCGTCTCTCGGCGCGAGCGCATGAGCTTGCCTAAGGTCACATTGCCCACCGGATGCAGGCGCGGGTCGACCATGACGATGTGATAAAACTGATCCGGCAGGTCTTCTTCCTTGGTGGCGCGCAGATGGTCGATGGCTTGACCCACCGTCCAATGCTCTGGCGCCATGACAACCTCGCGCTGCATCAGACGGCCGGCAGAATATTCGGGCCAGTTCAGCGCCTGTTCCACCGCGACGCGGTCGGTCTCTTCCAGCGCGTCGAGGATGGTTTCCTGCTGCGCGTCTTCCAGATCCTCGATCAGGTCGACCACATCGTCGCTGTCCAGCTCGCGCACCGCTTGGGTCAAGACCTGCGGCGTCAGGATGCTGATGACTTCCTCGCGGACCGACTCGTCGAGTTCCGACAGGATCTCCCCGTCGAATTCCTGCCCGTAAAGCCGGATCAGCGCAGCGCGGTCGTCTTCGTCGATCTGCTCAAGAAGGTCAGCGATATCCGCCGCGTGCAGCGGTTCCATCAGTTGGGTCAGATGGGCCTGATCATTGGCCTCCACCGCCTCAAGGATCGCGGCCACCGCTTTGCGGTCCAGCACATAGGCCTCGGCACGCTCTTCAGGGGAGGCCGCCGGATCCAGCTCTTCAATCTGCTCTGACATCCGCTGCTCTCCGTCTCTGCGCCTTTGTTGGGAAGGATGATATGCGAGCGCCCAAGCCGGTACAACGGCACCAGCGACGCTTCGGTATTGTTCCCCGTCCCGCCCTCACCTAAACCACTGGCATGACAAATCAACGACTCCTTTTGGGCGCGACGCTCACCTATTCCGGCAACCCGATGCAAAGCGCTTGGGAGGATGCCGTGAAGATCGACACCCAAGGCGGTGTGCTGATCGAAAACGGCAGGATCGCCGCCGTCGGCAAGGGGGACGCGCTGCGCGCCGCGCATCCGCAGGCCGAGGTGACGCGCTACGCCGATGCGCTGATCTGCCCGGGTTTTGTCGATGCCCATGTGCACTACCCGCAGACCGCGATCATCGCCTCATGGGGCAAGCGGCTGATCGACTGGCTGAACACCTATACTTTCCCCGAAGAGATGCGCCTGTCGGATCCCGCCTACGCGGGCGAGATTGCCGCGCGCTATCTGGACCTGACGCTGGCCCATGGCACCACCACGGTCGCGTCTTATTGCACCATCCACCCCCATAGCGCCGACGCGCTGTTTCAGGCGGCGGAAGAACGCGGCCAGCGGATCGTCGCGGGCAAGACCTGCATGGACCGCAACGCACCCGAGGGGCTGCGCGACACGGTGCAATCGGCCTATGACGACAGCAAAGCGCTGATCGAGCGCTGGCATGGCAAGGGCCGCGCCACCTATGCGATCACGCCACGTTTCTCACCCACCTCCACGCCCGAGCAGCTTTCCGCCCTCGGCGCGCTTTGGGCAGAGCATCCGACCTGCCTGATGCAGACCCACCTCAGCGAGCAAACGGATGAGATCGAATGGGTCCGTGACCTGTTCCCAGAGGCGCGCGACTACCTTGATACCTATGAGGCCCATGGCCTGCTGGGCGAACGCGGCCTCTACGGCCATGCGATCCATCTGGAACCGCGCGAGATTGACCGGCTGGCGGAGGTCGGCGGCGCGCTGGTGCATTGCCCAACCTCAAACACCTTCATCGGCTCGGGGCTGTTCGACATGACCGGCCTTGCCGCGCGGGGCATCCCGCTGGCGCTGGCAACGGATACCGGCGGCGGCTCATCCTTTTCGATGCTGCGCACCATGGCGGCGGCCTATGAGGTCGGCCAATTGCGCGGCACGCCGCTGCATGCGGCACAGCTCATTTGGCTGGCCACCGCAGGCTCGGCCCGCAGCCTGCATTTACAAGATCATGTGGGTTCACTGGCCGAAGGGATGGAGGCCGACATCACCGTGCTGTCGCTCGACTCCACCCCCGCCATCGCGCAGCGTCATGCCGCGGCCAAGGACATCTGGGAAAGCCTTTTCGCCACGATCATGATGGGCGACGACCGCGCGATCGCGGATGTTTGGGTGGCGGGCGCACGGCAGGGCGGCACGGCGTAACGCCCCCCCCCCGCCTATGGCTGGGATCAGCAGGGCGCGCCCAGCACCATAACCCAAACCGCGTCATCGGCACGGACCAGCCCCATCTCCTCGGCCCGGGCGTCGACCATATTGCGGTAATGCCCCGGCGAGTTGGTCCAGCCGGTCATGACCTCATCAAGCGATTGCTGCCCCTTGGCGATATTCTCGGCCACGAAACACCATTCATAGCCCGCCACCGCCGCGCGGCGGCCAACATCGGTGCCATCGCGGCCTTGGTGGCTGAAATAGTCATGCGTGGCCATGTCGCGGGCGTGGTCCTTTGCCGCCTGTTCCAAACGGCTATCATAGCTCAGGGGCTGCAACCCCTTCACATCGCGCAGGGCGTTCACCCTGTCCAATCCCATCGGATCGGCCAAAGCGGGCATCCCCGCCAGTATCAGTATCGAGAGTAAAACCGGCTTCATCCAGCCAAGCCTTTCGCCAAATCATTCTGCCGCGCCACCTGAGCGGCCAAGTCGATGGTGGTGATCTGACCATCGCGCACCACCTGTCGGCCTTCAACGAAAAGGTCGCGCACCGCTGTTGGACCGGCAAGAAGCAGCGCAGCCGGGTCCCAACTGCCCGCACTGTGCACGCCCGAAACATCCCAGATCGCCACATCGGCCCGTTTGCCGGGCATCAGCCGCCCGCAGTCAGGCCGCCCCAGCACATCCGCACCGCCCCGCGTGGCCAGTTCGAGCGCCGCGCGCGGGCTCATCGCGTCGGCCCCGCGGGCCACCCGCTGCAACAGCATCGCCTGCCGCGCCTCGGCGGCCAGATTGCCGCTGTCGTTGCTGGCCGAGCCATCGACGCCCAGCCCCAGCGGAACGCCCGCGTCCAGCATCGCCCGCACCGGCGCGATGCCCGAGCCGAGGCGACAGTTCGAGCAGGGACAATGCGCAACCCCGGTGCGGGTTCGGGCGAAAAGGTCGATCTCGGCCCCATCCAACTGCACGCAATGGGCGTGCCAAACGTCGTCGCCGAGCCAGCCGAGGCTTTCGGCATATTCCCCCGGGCGGCAGCCAAATTTCTCCTGCGAATAGGCGACATCCTCGGCATTCTCGGCCAGATGGGTGTGCAGCATCACGCCCTTGTCGCGCGCCAGCAGCGCCGTGTCGCGCATCAATTCGCGGCTGACCGAAAAGGGCGAACAGGGTGCCAATCCGACGCGGCACATCGCCCCTTCGGTGGGGTCGTGAAAGGCGTCGACCACGCGAATGCAGTCTTCCAAAATGGCCGCCTCGCGCTCCACCAGTGCATCGGGCGGCAGGCCGCCATCGCTTTCGCCGATGCTCATCGAGCCGCGGGTGGGGTGAAAGCGCAGCCCAAGTTCGGCGGCGGCGTGGATCGTATCCTCCAACCGCACGCCGTTTGGGTAGAGATAAAGGTGGTCCGAACTCAGGCTACAGCCCGAGAGTGCCAATTCCGCCAGCCCGATCTGGGCCGAGACGAACATATGCTCTGGCCCCATGCGCGCCCAGATCGGGTAGAGCCGTTGCAGCCAGCCAAAGAGCAGCGCATCCTGCGCCCCCGGCACGGCGCGGGTCATGCTTTGGTAAAGATGGTGATGGGTATTCACGAGACCCGGTGTGACGACACAGCCCTTCGCCTCGACAATCTCACCCTCTGTCCAAAGGCCCTGCCCGATCTCGGCAATCACGCCGTCGCGCAGCAACAGGTCCGCGCCCGCAAGCTCCCGCCGGGTGTCGTCCATCGTGATAAGGTAATCCGCGCCGCGGATGAGGGTCTCTGCCATAGGTCACACTTTCGCTATGCCCGTCTCATGCAAAGCGTGTGTGATCGGTGGAAAACGGGCGAGAGAACCGACCTTCTGCGGGATTTATCGCATCCCGCCGGGGCCGGTCAATCCGGGCTTTCCCGACAATTGGATCAATAGGCGGAAAGGACCGCAAGCGCTTGGGCGTGGATGTCGCGGTTGGCCGCGGCCAGCGCCCTGCCCCCTTCATGCACCGGGTTGCCCTGCCAATCGGTGACGATGCCCCCGGCGGCTTGGATCACCGCGATCGGCGCTTGAATGTCATAGGCGTTCAGCCCCGCTTCGATCACCAGATCGACCTGCCCCGCCGCGACCAACGCATAGGCATAACAATCCATGCCATAGCGAGTCAGCAACGCCTGCGAGGCGACGGCGCGAAAGGCGCTGCCCTCCTCGCTGCTGCCGACCTCGGGGAATGTGGTGAAAACGATGGCCTGCCGCAGGTCTCGCGCCGCACGGGTCTGCAAAGGGTGGCTGCCGTGGGGCCCGGTCAACAGCGCGCCATCCGGCGCCCCCTCGAACCGCTCCCCGATATAGGGCTGGTCAATGATGCCATAGAACGGCCCCGAGGCGTCGGAGACCGCGATCAGCACGCCCCAAGTCGGTGTACCGCTGAGAAAGCCGCGCGTCCCGTCGATGGGGTCGAGCACCCAAGTCAGCCCCGATGTGCCGGGCTGCGCGCCATATTCCTCACCCAGAATACCATCCGCGGGCCGCTCCGCCGCCAAGATATCGCGCATCGCCCGTTCGGCGGCGCGGTCGGCCTCGGTCACCGGATCGAAACCCGTGCCGAGCTTGTTGTCGGCCTGCAAATCGAGCCTGCGGAAATAGGGCAGGATCACCTGCCGCGCCGCATCCGCCATCAGATGGGCAACGCGGCGGATATCGGGATCGAAGTCACTGGTGTTCATCATGGCGAAGACCTGACAGTTTGCGCCCCTTTGCGCAAGCCTGTCAGTGCGTTAGAGCCGCGTCCAGACGCGGGCGGGCAGGCTCAGGCCACGTCGCTCAAGACGCGGGCCAGTTCAAACAACCGGCGGCGCTGGTTCTCGGGGATGGCGTAGTAAGAGCGCACCAGTTCCATCGCCTCCTTGTCGGCCATCAGATCAGCAGGCAGCCCGTCCATCGGCGCGCCTTCGGCGACCTCCTCATCCTTCAACCCTTCGAAAAAGAAGGACACAGGCACCCCAAGCGCATCGGCGATATCCCACAGCCGAGATGCGCTGACGCGGTTCGCGCCGGTTTCGTATTTCTGTATCTGCTGGAATTTGATCCCAACCAGTTCCGCCAGTTTCTGCTGGGTCATCCCCGTCAGCCAGCGGCGCTGCCGGATACGTTTGCCTACATGTACATCTACCACATGCACCATATTCTCTAATCCTTATAGGGCACATGCGACCGTGCCAATCTCAGTTCCAAACAAGGACGAAGTGTGCCGTCGCCTCGCACGATACCGCAGGGGTTGCGCGAAAGTTCTGCCTCCTATCATAGCGGTTGCGTTGAATTCGGCCAAGAATTTTCACGGGATGGTAAAAACCTGCCCTGTATCGACTGCAACCTCAGGCGGTGCACTGCCCCTCTCTCTCTGCGACCGGCGGGTGTGAAATCCCCAAGTTTCCTTGGGCCTGTCGGTTTCCCGCTCGGCAACCGCTGGATGAACGCGAAGAATATCAATCGGTTCCCGTCGGAATGCGTCAAATGCCATCTTTCCGTGTTTGGGGCGGTGGGAATGGCTGCCGCCCGCGCGCGCGCCGCTTGAAATGCATCGGTGCTTTTCCGCCGATCGACCGCTCGCGGCAGTCCCGTCCAAGGCGCGCGCAGGGCAAGCCGACGCCCCGCGCATGCCCCGAACATCCCCACCCGTAAAACCCGCGATTATTGCCGTGTTATCAGCCCGCAAGACACTTGAAATTCGCCCCCTCAGGCCCGATATTCAGACCCAAGAACGTGTCGGCCGGGTTTCGACACGCAACTTTGCCAATGGGAGTCACTAAATGGCTGACGTCAATTCAATTCGCTCTGCTGCCGGGTCGCGCATCTCCGCGATCGACGAGGGTCTGCGCGCTCATATGAACAAGGTGTATGGCACCATGTCGATCGGCATGCTCATCACCTTCGCCGCGGCCTGGGCCATCTCGGGCCTGTCGGTCACCACCGACCCCTCCGCCGCCGTGGCGCAGCTCAGCCAGGATAAATACCTGACGCAATTGGGTTATGCGCTCTACGCCTCGCCCCTGAAATGGGTCGTGATGTTTGCGCCTCTTGCCTTTGTTTTCGGCTTTGGCGCCATGATCAACCGCATGTCCGCCGCCACGGCGCAGGTTGTGTTCTACGCCTTCGCCGCCGTCATGGGCATCTCGATCAGCTCGATCTTTCTGGTCTTCACCGGCTACTCCATCGCGCAGGTCTTCCTGATCACCTCCATCGCCTTCGCGGGTCTGTCGCTCTGGGGCTACACCACGAAAAAGGACATCTCCGGCTGGGGCAGCTTCCTGATCATGGGTGTGATTGGTCTGGTCGTCGCGTCGATCGTCAACATCTTCCTCGCCTCCTCGGCGCTGATGTTCGCGATCTCGGCGATCGGTGTTTTGATTTTCGCGGGTCTGACCGCCTATGACACCCAGAAGATCAAGACCGAGTATCTGGCCCACGCCCATCACGGCGACACAGAGTGGCTGGGCAAAGCCGCGATCATGGGCGCGCTGAGCCTCTATCTGGACTTCATCAACATGTTCATGATGTTGCTGTCGCTCTTCGGCAACCGCGAGTAATCGCCCTGCCATCTGATGCGAAAGGCCGGCTCCGAAAGGGCCGGCCTTTTTCTTTGGCACCGCTCATCCAATCGCGCCGAACAGATGTCCGACCCCGGCCGTCACAGCCATTGCCAGACCGCCCCAAACCACGACGCGCCCGATGGCGGGCCGCTTTGGCGCACCGCCCAGTTGCGCGCCGCCCGCGCCGAGCAGTATCAGCGCCAACAGCGCCACCAAGGCAATGGTCACGCCGCGCAGCCCCGCAGGCGCCAGAACCGCCGCAAACAGCGGCAGCCCGCCCCCCAAGGCAAAGGCCAATGCCGAAGCGCCCGCTGCCTGTAGCGGATCGGCCTGACCGGCGAGGCCGAACATGCCCAACTCTTCGCGCGCATGGGCGCCGAGGGCGTCATGGTCCGTCATCTGGGTGGCGACCTCTAGGGCGAGGTCGCTTTGCACGCCCCGGTTCTCCAGCCCTTCGGCCAGTTCGCTGAGTTCATAGTCCGGGTCTTCGATCAGGGCGACGCGCTCGCGCTCCAGATCGGCCTTCTCCACATCCGCCTGCGCCGAGACCGAGACATATTCCCCCGCCGCCATCGAAAGTGCCCCGGCGGTGAGCCCCGCAAGCCCCGTCAGCAGTACATTGCCCTGCGTCATGCCAGCCGCGCTCACCCCGACCAGCAGGCTGGCCGAAGAGACGATACCATCGTTGGCCCCCAAAACGGCGGCGCGCAGCCAGTTGCTGCGGTTTATGAAGTGGCCTTCTTTGGGCATCTGACCCGCCTTGCGTCTACTGCGGCTGATACACCAACAGATGCGCCGGGAAGATGACCGGCCTGTCGCCGCCCACCCCGGTAAAGCCGACACTGCCGGTGGGTTCCGCCCGGTTCAACGGGGCGCAGGCCCCCAGTGTCAGCAGCAAGATAACGGCAGTCGATTTGGCAAACATGGCATTCCCCCGGCAGTTCCTTCAGGTATCCCCCGTTCCGCCCCGCCGCGCAAGGCGTCGGGGGCGGAGGAGGATCAGACGGTGATCGGCTGCATCACCTGCGGTTCCACCACATCGACGCCCGGAAGCCCGTCGATGAGCGTCTGCGCCGATTGATCCAACGTGTCGAAGGTCCGGTAGTGGCAGGGAATGACCGTCTTGAAATCGAAATAGCGTTTGGCGGCATAGGCGGCCTGCGCCATGTCCATCGTGAAATGCCCGCCCGCCGAGAGAATGCCGATATCGGGTTTGTGGTAGTCGCCCATCCAATCCATATCCGCCATGATCGCCGTATCACCGGAATGGTAGATCGTATGGCCCTCGCCCGAGATCATGAAGCCGGTCTCCATCCCGGTGTAAATCGGCCCGTTCTCGCCCTCTACCGATGAGGAATGCGAGGCCGGGACCATGGTGATCGCCACCTCGCCCGCGCGGATCGTCCCGCCTTTGTTAAAGCCCGTGGTCTGCTGCACGCCTTTGCTTTCCAGCCAGCCCATCAGCTCGACCATCCCCGCGACCGGGGCGTTGGTGCGGCTGGCGATGTCGGCGATGTCTGCCGTGTGGTCGAAATGGCCATGGGTCACAAGGATCTGCGTGGCGCCCTTGATTGCATCGGCATGGTGCGCGTCGTCCAGCATGGGGTTGTCTTTGAGCCAAGGGTCGATCAGCAGCACTTGGTCTTCGATCTCGATGCGGAATGAGCCGTGGCCGAGCCAGATGATGTTCATGGGAGTCCTCCTGATTGCGGTGGGTCTAACATCAGATTTGACCCTATGCTGCGCGGAATCAAGTAACCCCGAACATGCCACCCTAGCCCGGAATCAGGGGGCATGCCCGACGGGCTGGCGCTTGTGCAACCCGGACGCCATCCCGACATCACCGAATACCGCCGCGGCCATAAATTGCCCAACTGCCTCGGCGCAAGCACCATCCTTCGGTCTGGCGCCGCCCGGCTCCGTTACGGGCCTCTCAAACCCTTGCGAGGCCCGCCCCCAAACGGTAGAGGAGCCTCAAAGAGATGGAGATGTTCATGTCGATCGACGAAAACACCGCCGCACGCGTGGCGAAACTGGCCCGGATCAAGGTTGAACCCGACGCGCTGCCGGCGCTGGCGGAAGAGTTCAACACCATCCTTGGCTTTATCGAACAGCTGTCCGAGGTGGATGTCGACGGCGTCGAGCCGATGACCTCCGTGACCCCGCAGCGCCTGAAACGGCGCGAAGACGTGGTCACCGATGGCGACCAGCAGGACCGCGTGCTGGCCAATGCCCCCGATGCCCGTGAAGGGTTCTTTGCCGTGCCGAAGGTGGTGGAATAATGACCGATCTGAACAAACTGAGCCTGGCCGAGGCCCGCGACGCCCTGCGCAAGGGTGAGACCACCTCGAAAGACCTGACCGAGGCCTGCATCCAAGCCATCGACGGCGCAGGCGCGCTGAACGCCTTCGTGCACCGCACGCCAGAGATCGCGATGGAACAGGCCGCCGAGGCCGACGCCCGCATCAAACAGGGCGACGCTCCGGCCATGTGCGGCCTGCCCATCGGCATCAAGGACCTCTTCTGCACCAAGGGCGTGCCGAGCCAAGCAGGCAGCCGCATCCTTGAAGGCTTCCTGCCCGAGTATGAGAGCACCGTGAGCCAAAAGCTGCGCGACAGCGGCGCGGTGATGCTGGGCAAGCTCAACATGGACGAATTCGCCATGGGCTCGTCGAACGAAACGTCCGTGTACGGCAACGCGGTGAACCCGTGGCGTCGCGAAGGTGAGACGGCAGAACTGACACCCGGCGGCTCCTCGGGCGGCTCTGCTGCCGCCGTGGCAGCCGACCTCTGCCTTGCGGCCACCGGCACCGACACCGGCGGCTCAATCCGCCAGCCCGCCGCCTTCACCGGCACCGTGGGGATCAAGCCGACCTATGGCCGCTGCTCCCGCTGGGGCATCGTGGCCTTCGCCTCCTCGCTCGACCAAGCTGGGCCGATGACCAAGACAGTGCGCGACGCTGCCATCATGTTGGAAGCCATGTGCGGCCATGACGCCAAGGACAGCACCAGCGCCGATCTGGCCGTGCCGGACTTCGAGGCAGCGCTGACCGGGGACATCCGCGGCAAGAAGATCGGCATCCCGCGCGAGTACCGCATGGATGGCATGCCCGAGGAGATTGAAAAGCTGTGGGCCGACGGCATCGCCATGATGAAAGACGCGGGCGCCGAGATCGTCGACATCTCGCTGCCGCATACGAAATACGCCCTGCCCGCCTATTACGTCATCGCGCCCGCCGAGGCCTCGTCGAACCTTGCGCGCTATGACGGTGTGCGCTTTGGCCACCGCGCCAAGCTCGACCACGGCGACGGCATCACCGAGATGTACGAAAAAACCCGCGCCGAGGGCTTCGGCCATGAGGTTCAGCGCCGCGTGATGGTCGGCACCTATGTGCTCTCCGCCGGTTTCTACGACGCCTATTACAACCGCGCCCGCAAGGTCCGCACGTTGATCAAGAAGGACTTCGAAGACGTCTTTGCCCAAGGCATCGACAGCATCCTGACCCCGGCGACCCCCTCGGCGGCCTTCGGCTTGGGCGAGATGAAGGACGCCGATCCGGTGGCCATGTATCTCAACGACGTCTTTACCGTGACGGTGAACCTCGCCGGATTGCCCGGTGTCGCGCTGCCGACGGGCCAAAGCGCCACCGGCTTGCCGCTGGGTCTGCAGCTGATCGGGCGTCCTTGGGAAGAGGCCGAACTGCTGTCCTCCGCCTATGCGCTGGAGAAGGCCGCCGGTTTTGTGGCCAAGCCCGAGAAATGGTGGTAAGCCGCAGAGCGGTGAACAAGAAGCGAGAGCGGGTCAGATGATCACACGGACACTTCTAGCGATGACGGCAGGCGGTCTTTTGGCGGCCTGCCAACCGGCGATCCCCGATTCCGGGAACATCAACACCGGGCGCGGTGTCGGCTTTGGTGACGGCAGTTTCGAGGCCGAGCAGCGCGCGCGCGATGCCGCGCTGGCGGGCGACGGCAGCTACATGCCCGCCGCCTCGGAGGTGACCGCCCAGCCTTTGGATGACGGTTCTCCCGAAGCGACGGCGGCGGAAACCGCCCGCGTGCTCGCCGCGACCCGTCCGGGCGGGGCCAGCAACGGTCTGGGCAATGACGCGGCCACCAACTCGGGCGTGGCCCCGGTGAACGCCAGCCCGTCGAACCCGCCCCCCGCCGCGGTCAACGCCGTGGGCATCTCGAACGAGAACAACTTTGACGCCGTGTCGGGCCAGCGCAGCATTCAAGACGACGCCGCCCGCGTGGCCGCGAACCGCGCGCAATATGAGGTCGTCCAACCCGAGGCCCTGCCCGAGCGCCGCAATGTCGGCCCGAATATCGTTGCCTATGCGCTGCAAACCAATCAGTCGGTCGGTCAGCAGATTTATAGCCGCATCGGTTTCAACAAGGCCCGCAAGTTCGAACGCGCCTGTGCGCAATACGGCCACGCCGACCAAGCGCAGATCGCCTTCCTTGAGGCCGGTGGCCCCGAGAAAGACCGCCTTGGCATGGACCCCGATGGCGATGGTTTCGCCTGCGACTGGGACCCCACCCCCTTCCGCCGGGCTGCACAGGGCTGACAGATGCCTGCCGCGCCTGACGTGACGGCGCATCCCTCGCCCAATTGTGGCCCGCGACGCGGCGGGCTGCGCCCCCGGCTGATCGTCCTGCACTACACCGCCATGACCAGCGCCCAAGCGGCGCTGGAGCGGCTGTGCGACCCCTCCGCCGAAGTCTCGGCCCATTACCTGATTTCAGGGCGCGGAGAGGTCATTCAGATGGTCGAGGAAGAGCAACGCGCCTGGCATGCAGGCGCGGGCGAATGGGCGGGGTTGGAGGACATCAACTCACGCTCCATCGGGATCGAGTTGGACAACCGCGGCGATCACCCGTTTTCCCAGCCACAGATGCAGGCGCTTGAGACCCTCCTGCCCGGCATCTTGGCCCGCCACGGCATCCCGCCCGAAGGGGTGATCGGCCATTCCTGCATGGCACCGGGCCGCAAGACCGACCCCGGCCCCCGATTCGATTGGGCCCGGCTCGCAGGGCGCGGGCTGGCGCTTCCTGCGGGCGATGGCCCCCTTCCTGACAGCGTAACCACCGAAACCTTCCGCGCTGCCGCGCAGGCCACAGGCTTCACCGCGCCTTGCGACGATGACACGCTGCTAAACGCCGTGCGGTTGCGTTTCAGGCCATGGGGACGCGGCCCTCTCACCCCCGCTGACCTCGCCGCCCTTCCCGCCCCCATTGACGCGCCGCGCGGCGGCGTCTAGGGCGGGGCTGCGCGGAAGGCTGGATGGCCGCTGCGTCGACTCGCGTCGCATGACCGACGTCCGCTCTCGTCACACGCATGTGTGACATCCGTGGCGTCGCTTTTGCGGGGCGAAAGCGACGTAGAGGAAAGTCCGGACTCCAAGAAGGAACGGTGCCGGGTAACGCCCGGGCGGGGCAACCCGACGGAAAGCGCCACAGAAATGAAACCGCCCCTACGGTCCGGCTTGCCGGAACAGCCGAGGGGTAAGGGTGAAACGGTGGGGTAAGAGCCCACCGCGGGGCTGGCAACAGCTCTGGCAAGGCAAGCCCCACCGGGAGCAATGCCAAATAGGGACCGCGCGCCGATGATCTTCGGGTCAAAGGCGGGGCTCTTCTGCCCCAGCAGGTCCGGGTTGGCAGCTATAGCCGCATCGGCAACGGTGCGGTCAGAGGAATGGTCATCGCCTGTTTTCGGACAGGTACAAAATCCGGCTTATAGGCCTTCCGCGCATATTTCTGCTCTTTCGAGGCTGAAAGGCAGGTTTTTCGACGAAACCGGCGTCTTTCGGCACCGGGCGGGCAAATAGCGGTTGACTCGGGCGCGGGTCTGACTAGAACCCGAAATTCAGAATTCACGCAGGCCTGCGCGGCGCTGCAGCAGGAGAAGACACATGGCGAAGCCAACCACGATCAAGATCCGCCTGAACTCGTCCGCGGGCACAGGCCATTTCTACGTGACCAAGAAAAACGCACGCACCATGACCGAAAAGATGGTCATCAAGAAGTACGACCCCGTTGCGCGCAAGCACGTCGAATACAAAGAAGGCAAGATCAAGTAAGATCGCCTGACTTTTGAGTTTCAAAGGGCCACGCGGTTTCGCGTGGCCTTTTGCATTGTGCAGGGCTGGATCGCGCCCGCCCTGGGGGCGGGCCGGGCGCGATCCGGACGCGGGGCGTCCGGATAATCGTTGGGACGCCTGAATGCCATCCCCGGTCCGGCGCTGCCCGGCTAGCGGCCTCTCTTCTCGCGGAAAAACCTCACGAGCATCTCTTCCGCCTCTCCCGCCGCGATCCCGTCAAAGACCTCCGGCACATGGTGGCATTGGGGATGCGAGAATACCCGCGCGCCCTGCGCCACGCCGCCTGATTTCGGGTCCGCCGCGCCGTAGTAGAGCCGCTCCACCCGGGCGGCGGCGATGGCACCGGCGCACATGGCGCAGGGCTCCAGCGTGACGTAAAGCGCGTGACCGATCAGCCGTTCCGAGCCGACGGCGGCGCAGGCGGCGCGCAGGGCCAGCATCTCGGCATGGGCAGTTGGGTCATTGCGGGCGCGGGTCTCATTGCCTGCGGCGGAAACGATCTGCCCTTTCGGAGAGACGACGACTGCCCCCACCGGCACTTCGCCGCGCGCGGCGGCGGCGCGGGCCTCGGCCAAGGCCTGTCCCATATACGAGCGAAACTCCATCCCGCCACATGGCCGCAAACGCCACCCTTTCGCAAGCCCGTGAAACAGGGTAAGCGCAGTGTATGAACGCAAAAACGCCCCCCTCCGGCTCCGGCCCGCAAAACCCCGACACCGATGCAAGTGCAGGCACCCCCACCGGCGACCGCATTGCCAAGGTGCTGTCGCGCGCGGGCATCGCCTCACGCCGCGAGGCCGAGCGCATGATCGAAGCGGGCCGCGTGCGCGTGAACGGGGAGCAGATCACCTCGCCCGCGCTGAACGTCACGCCAGAGGATAAGATCACCGTCGACAACACCCCCGTCGGCGCGCCCGAACCGCCGCGCATGTGGCTGTATCACAAGCCTGCCGGACTGGTGACCACCGCCCGCGATGAAAAGGGCCGCGAGACGATCTTTGACGCCCTGCCCGAGGATATGCCCCGCGTGATGACCGTGGGTCGGCTCGACCTCAACTCCGAAGGGCTGTTGCTGCTGACCAATGACGGCGGGGTGAAGCGCAAGCTGGAACTGCCCAGCACCGGCTGGCTGCGCCGCTACCGCGCACGGGTGAATGGCCGCCCCACCGATGAGATGCTGGAGCCGCTGCGCAAAGGCATCACCGTGGAAGGCGAGAACTTTCAGCCGATGGACGTGACACTCGACCGCCAACAAGGGGCCAACGCTTGGCTGACCGTCGGCCTGCGCGAAGGCCGCAACCGCGAGATTCGCCGCGCGATGGAGGCCGTGGGCCTCACCGTGAACCGGTTGATCCGCATCTCCTACGGCCCGTTCCAACTGGGCGAATTGAAGATCGGCGAGGTGGAAGAGCTGCGCCGCAAGGTCGTGCGCGATCAACTGGGGCTCGAGTTGGAAGACCCCAGCGGCACCGCCACCAAGAAACCCACCGGTCTGCGCCGCCCGCCGCGCCGCAAGCCCGGCGGTTTCGGCGGCGCGGGCCAACCGGGCCTGCCCGTGCAACGGGGCGAAGACGACGAACCGCCGCCCCGCCGTGGGGGCGGCAAGGCAAAGAACGCACCGCGTGGCAAGGCCGCGATGGGCAAGACGGCTGGCAAAGCAGGCGGCAAGGCAAGCGGCAAACCGGGGGCGCGCCCGACGGGGCGACCGAATGGCAAACCGGGGCCAAAACCCACAGGCCGGGGGCCAAAACCCCGCCGCTGACCGGCCCTGCCCCGACCTGCCCCTGCGCGTTTCCGGAACGCGGCCGACCTGCGTGCGTTGAATAGAGAACGGCAGGCAAGATCAGCGCGAAACCGCTGTCAGAAAAGGGCAATATGGCGCGAATAGTGATGTTTTTGGTGGCCTTGGCCGCGCTCGTGGTTATCATCCTCGGCGCAGCCTCGCTCGTGGGGCGTGCGGCTGACAGTGCCGGCACGGCGTTGCGCCCGATCTGGGGCAGCAAAAGGGGAAACATGATGGCGCCAACTACCTTTCAGAAAATCGCCTTTGGCGCGTTGCTGGTGCTGCTGCTTGGGCTCACCAGCGGTTTTCTCGGAGGGCTTTGACCTATGGCGCAACGCTTTGGCGGCAAATATAGCCCCGACACCGATGCCGCCCCCGGCAGCGCCCCGCGCAAAACCGCGCGCCTGCGCGTCGATCCGGCGGGCGGTCGGGTGAACCTGATGTTCCTGCCGCCGGTGCTCTTGGCGGCAACCTCGCTCATCGGGGGAGCAGGCACGCTGGTGCTAGGCCTTGGTGGCGCGTTCCTGCTGGCTTCGGGCGTCTGGTTGCTGCGCGATGGCCTTTTGGCCGAGGCGGAATACCACGAGCGCAAAGTCGCCCGCCGCCCCGTCCTGCCGCGCAAGTTCATCGCGGCCCTCTTGGCCGGTGCGGGCGCGGCCCTCGCCGCTTATAGCAACGATCCCAGTCTCGCCGCGGCCTTGCTCTATGGCATCGCCGCCACTGCGCTGCACCTCGCCGCATTCGGCATCGACCCGCTACAGAACAAGGGCATGGAGGGCATCGACACCTTCCAGCAAGACCGCGTCGCCCGGGTGGTGGATGAGGCCGAAAAACTGCTCTCGGGCATGAGCCAAGCGATCCTGCGCGCGGGCGACCGCCGCGCCGAAGCGCGGCTGGCCGAGTTTCAAGAAACCGCCCGCCATTTGATCCGCACCGTCGAGGAAGACCCCCGCGACCTGACCGCCGCTCGCAAATACCTTGTCGTCTATCTGCGCGGGGCGCATGATGCGACGGTGAAATTCGCCGACCTCTATGCCCGCAACCAAGACACCCAAGCACGCGATGACTACCTCGCCTTGCTGGACGATCTGGATCAGAACTTCGCCGCGCGCACGGCCAAGTCGCTGCTAGACGACCGCAGCGATTTAAACGTGGAAATCGACGTGCTGCGGGCGCGCCTCTCTCGCGAGGGTGTCCGACTGGAGCAACCCACCCCTGCAAATACTAAGGAAGATCAGTGATGACCGATGCCCTCCGTGACAAAGCTGCCCAATCGCAAGGGTTGGTGGAAGAAGTGAACGCAACCGTCTTGCCGGAACCGGCGGATGCCAATGCCATCGTGCCGCTGAACAAAGCCGATCCCGAACAGAGCGCGGAAATCCAAAAGCGCATGGCCGAGATCGACGTGACCGATACCCAGTCCATCGTCAGCTTCGGCTCTGCCGCGCAGGCCGAGTTGCAAGAGATCAGCCAATCCATGCTGGCGGATGTGCGTAACAAGGATGTTGGCCCCGCGGGCGACAGCCTGCGCACCATGGTCAGCGCGATCCGCGGCTTCTCGGTCTCGGAATTGGACGTGCGGCGCAAGCAAAGCTGGTGGGAGAAACTGCTGGGCCGTGCCACGCCCTTTGCCAAGTTCACCGCCCGTTTCGAAGAGGTGCAGGGCCAGATCGACCGGATCACCGACAACCTGCTGGCGCATGAGCATACGCTGTTGAAAGACATCAAATCGCTCGACCTGCTTTATGAAAAGACGCTGCAATTCTACGACGAACTGGCGCTTTATATCTCTGCCGGTGAGGCCAAGATCGAAGAGTTGGATCACAAGACCATCCCCGCCAAACAGACCGCGCTGGATAAGGCGGGCGAGGACGATCAGGTGATGCGCGCGCAGGAGCTGCGCGATCTGCGTGCCGCCCGTGATGATCTGGAACGTCGGGTGCATGATCTGAAACTGACGCGGCAGGTCACCATGCAATCGCTGCCCTCGATCCGTCTGGTGCAGGAGAATGACAAGAGCCTTGTGACCAAGATCAACTCGACCTTGGTCAACACCGTGCCCCTGTGGGAGACGCAATTGGCGCAGGCCGTCACCATCCAGCGCAGCGGCGAGGCGGCAAATGCGGTGCGCGAGGCCAATGACCTGACCAATGAATTGCTCACCTCCAACGCGAAGAACCTGCGCGACAGCAACAAGGTGATCCGTCAAGAGATGGAGCGCGGCGTCTTCGACATCGAGGCGGTGAAACAGGCCAATGAAGACCTGATCGGCACCATTGAGGAATCCCTGCAAATCGCGGATGAGGGCAAGGCGAAACGCGCCAATGCCGAGAAAGAGTTGCAGGAGATGGAAGGCCGCCTGCGCGACACGCTCGCCGCCGCCAAGGCCCGCGAAACGGGGTTGGGCGATACCACCGGCGGCGCGGTGCCAAGCTAAGACCGACGTGAGGGAACAGGCCATGCAAGGACGTCTGCGCAGAAATCTGCGCGCCGCAGGGGCGCTCGCGCTGAGCACGCTGCTCTTGGCCTGCGCCGAACCTGCGCCCGTCTTGCAAAAGGTCGCCAAACCGCAGGCCCGCCCTGCCGCCGCCACCCCTTCCCCGGCAGCGGTGGCGAAACCGACCTCGCAAAAAAGCGCCATGCTGCGCAGCTATCTGCATCAGGTCGAAAAGGCGCAGTTGGGCCAAGATCTGCTGCGCCAAGACGGGGGCGGAGAGGACACACCCTTTACCAGCGAAATGCTGGCGCGCAACTTTGAGCAGATCGCGCTATATAACGAATATGACGGCAATTTTTCAGGCCAAGGCGGTGCCAGCCCGCTGCGCCGTTGGGATGCGCCGGTGCGGATGCAGATCATCTTTGGCGACAGCGTACCGCCCTCGCAGCGCCGATCCGACACCGCTAAGATCAACGCCTTCGCCCGCCGTTTGGCGCGGGTGACCGGGCATTCGGTCTCAATCGGCGACAGGCCGAATTTCATGGTGGTCGTGGCCTCGGAAGATGACCGCGTCGATGCGCTGGCCCAAGCGGCGGAAGAGGTCGCGGGCGTGAGCAAATCCTCCCTGCGGGCCATGCGCAACATGCGGCGCGACACCTATTGCGCCGTGGCCGCCTATGCTGCGGGCGACAACCCCAACGTCTATACCGCCGCTGTGGCCGTGATCCGCTCGGAAAATCCTGAACTGCTGCGGCTCTCCTGCATCCATGAGGAATTGGCGCAGGGTCTGGGACTTGCCAATGATAGCCCCGCCGCGCGCCCGTCGATCTTTAACGACGACGACGAATTCGCGCTGCTTACCAAACACGACGAACTCCTGCTCAAGATGCTCTACGACCGGCGCCTGCGCCCCGGCATGACGGCAGAGCAGGTCAACCCGATCACCCGGATCATCGCGCGCGAGTTGACGGACGGGCCGGTGTAACGCAGCATTACGACGAAAGAATAAGGACCATCCCCATGGGTATTTTCGATTTCCTCTCTGGCCAGTTCATCGACGTCATCCATTGGACCGACGACACCCGCGATACGATGGTTTGGCGGTTCGAGCGTGAGGGTCATGAGATCAAATACGGCGCCAAGCTGACGGTGCGTGAGGGGCAAGCGGCGGTTTTTGTGCATGAGGGGCAGTTGGCGGATGTCTTCACCCCCGGTCTCTATATGCTTGAGACCAACAACATGCCGATCATGACGACCCTGCAACACTGGGATCACGGCTTTCGCAGCCCGTTCAAATCCGAGATCTATTTCGTCAATACGACCCGCTTCAACGACCTGAAATGGGGCACCAAGAACCCGATCATCGCCCGCGACCCTGAGTTTGGCCCGGTGCGCCTGCGCGCCTATGGCACCTATTCCGTGCGGGTGAGCGACCCCGCGAAGTTCCTGACCGAGATTGTTGGCACCGATGGTGAGTTCACCATGGACGAAATCTCGTTCCAGATCCGCAACATCATTGTTCAGGCTTTCTCGCGCACGCTCGCCTCCTCTGGCATCCCGGTGCTCGACATGGCCGCCAACACGCGCGAGTTGGGGCAGCTGGTGGGCAAGGATATCGCCGCACAGATTGCAGAATACGGGCTGGCGATGCCCGAGCTTTATATCGAGAATATCTCCCTGCCGCCCGCGGTCGAGGCGGTGATGGACAAACGCACTTCGATGGGCGTGGTCGGCAACCTCAACGAGTACATGCAATTCCAAGCGGCTGAGGCGCTTGGCCGCGAAGGTGCGGGCGGGGCCGCGATGCAAACGGGCCTCGGCGCGGGGCTGGGGATGAGCATGGCCCAAGCCGCCACCGCGCAGGCCGGCCCTTGGGGCGCGCGCCCTGCCCCCACCGCCGCCGCACCGGTGCCGCCACCCCCGCCGCCGGTCGAAAAGGTCTGGCATATCGCCAAGGACGGCGCGACCTCAGGCCCGTTTTCCAAGGCGGCCATGGGCCGCAAGGCGAGTGAGGGCAGCCTTACCCGCGAGTCTCTGGTTTGGACGCCGGGCCAAGATGGCTGGCAGCGGGCCGAGGATGTGGCCGAATTGGCGCAGCTTTTCACCGTGATGCCCCCGCCACCGCCGCCGCCCCCGGCTTGATCCGCAGGCGCGTGGGCAAAAGGCCTTCGCGCGTCCCGCCCGTGGCCCCTCAGGTCCACGGGCCACCCCCATCCGCTCCGCCGCGATTGACCTTGCAAAGCACCCCTTATGTCCGCCACCGATCTGCCCCCCGCCGCCCCGCTTGAAGAGCACCGTTTCCCCTGCGACACCTGCGGGTCGGACATGCGCTTTGACCCGGCGCAGGCGCTGCTGATCTGCGATCACTGCGGCAATGTGGAGCCGATCGACGGCAACGGGCGCCACGCCCATGCCATCGCCGAACAGGACTTTCGCGCTGGATTGCAGGCCGCCCTGCCCGCCGCTGAGATGGAAGAGACCCGCGTCACCACCTGCCCCAACTGCGCAGCGCAGGTGGAATTCGAGCCCGGCAAACACGCCGCCGAATGCCCTTTCTGCGCGACGCCCGTGGTGATCGACACCGGCACCAACCGCCATATCAAACCCCGCGCCGTGCTGCCCTTCGCCCTGCCCGAAGAACGCGCCCGCGACGCGATGAAAGACTGGCTCGGCAGCCTTTGGTTCGCCCCCAACGGGCTGCAACAATATGCCCGCAAGGGCCGCCGGATGCAGGGCATCTATGTGCCCTTCTGGACCTATGACGCACAGACCGCCTCCAGCTATCGCGGGGAGCGTGGAACCGTCTATTACGTCACCCGCACCGTCATGCGCGATGGCAAGCGGGTGAAGCAGCAAGTGCCGAAAATCCGCTGGCGGGCCGCTTCGGGGCGGGTGGCACGCTTCTTTGACGACGTACTGGTGCTGGCCTCCCGGTCGCTGCCCAAGAAACACACCGACGCGCTGCACCCTTGGGACCTCTCGGCGCTGGAGCCCTATGCGCCCGAATATCTCGCCGGTTTCCGGGCCGAAGCATATGGCATCACGCTGGAGGAAGGCTTTGTTCAGGCCCGCGCCCATATGGACCGGGTGATCGAGCGGGACGTGAAGTTCGACATCGGCGGCGACCGCCAGCGGGTGCATGACATCAATACCCAAGTCAGCGATGTGACCTTCAAACATATCCTGCTGCCGGTCTGGCTTGCCGCCTATAAATACCGCGGCAAGACCTATCGTTTCGTGGTGAACGGCCATTCCGGCAAGGTGCAGGGCGAACGCCCCTATTCCGCCATCAAGATCACCTTTGCCGTGGTGCTGGGGCTGATCGCCGCCGCCATCGTCGGCTATTTCATGGCCCAGCAATGACCCAGACTTACGACCAGTTCACCGACCTTTTGCAGGCGCGCTATTCCTGCCGCGCCTTTCGGCCCGATCCCGTCCCCAAAGAGAGCATCACTCAGATCGTCAGCGCCGCGCGCCATGTGCCCTCGTGGTGCAATGCGCAGCCATGGCAGGTGACCATTACGCGCGGCGCGGGCACCGATGCCTTTCGCGCAGCCCTCCTTGAAGCCGCCAGCGCCGACACCCCGGTCGCGCCGGACCTGCCATGGCCCACGGGCTACTCCGGGGCCTATGCCGAACGCCGCCGCACCTGTGGCTTCCAGCTTTACGACGCGGTGGGCATCGCCAAATCCGACCGCGCCGCGCGTCAGGCGCAGATGCTGCGCAACTACGCGCTTTTCGACGCGCCGCATGTGGCCATCGTGACCGCCCCGGCCGAGCTTGGCCCCTATGGCGCGATGGACTGCGGCGGCTTCGTCACCGCCTTCACCCTCGCCGCGACAGCGCTTGGCGTGGCCAGCATCCCGCAGGCCGCCATCGCCGCCTATGCGCCCTTGGTACGCGAAGTGCTAGCGTTGCCCGAGGATCGGCTGGTGCTCTGCGCGATCTCCTTCGGCTATGCCGATGAGACGCATCCCGCGAACGCCTTTCGCACCGAACGTGCCGCCCCCTCTGACATTATCGATTGGAAAAACTGACATGCGCGCATTGCTGCAACGGGTAACCGAGGCTTCGGTCACGGTCGAGGGCGAGGTTATCGGCAAGATCGGCCCCGGCCTCCTGATCCTCGTCTGCGCCATGCCCGAAGACACCGAAGAGACCGCCGAGAAACTGGCCTTGAAGATCTCCAAACTGCGGCTGTTCAAGGACGATGGCGGCAAGATGAACCTGAGCCTAGCCCAAACCGGTGGCGGCGCCTTGGTGGTGAGCCAGTTCACCCTCGCCGCCGATACCTCGCGCGGCAACCGCCCCGGCTTTTCCGGCGCAGCGAAGCCCGAGAAGGCCGAGGCGCTCTATTCCCATTTCGCCCGCAGCCTCGCCGGGCTCGAGATCCCCGTGCAGACCGGACGGTTCGGCGCGGATATGGCCGTGGCGCTGGTCAACGACGGGCCGGTGACCCTCTGGCTCGATACGGCGGCGCCCTGATAGTTCGGTGGAAAGCATGGGCCGGCAAGCTTGGGAGGAGGTAAGCTTGCCGGCCGGTATAACGGGTCCGGGAGGAGGAGGACCGTTAATATGCGGTGTCAGATCAACCCGGGAAGGAGCGGGGTCTGGCACCTGACAATGCAGCGCGTAAGGCGCGACATTGATGGCTGAGGGTCTATAAGCGCAGTGTCTTAGAGACCGTCGTATTCTTCGGTCACCAGCGCTTGGGCGTGCTGGGGAATTTGGTCGCGGTCGATGCCCGCACGCTCAAGCTGTGCGTCGCTCATGCTGTTGAGGACGGCCTGCATGCGCGAGATCTGCATCTGGGTGACGCCACGCGCCAGCAGGTTGCCGACCTTGCCCGCAGCGGTGCCAAGCGCACCGAGAACCGGAGCGGTCGCATCACGCAGGGAGAAACCGTGCGGGGCGGATAGGGTGTTGTCATACTTCATAGGTCTGTTCCTTTGAAAGTTCTTCCGACGCCACACGCCGGATCTCGCACCGTGCGATGCCGATATCGGACAGTTCGCGATCGCTCAGTACGTTGAGTTCTGTGAAGGTTCGGTTGTAAGCTGCGCGCCGGGCCTTGATCTGGGCCACGCGACGGCGCATGCTGTCAACGCTGTGATGAAGCCCATCGAGCGCGGAGCTCAGGGTAGTGCCACGTGAGATTGCCATCGTCATAAGCGCAACTCCTTTCAGAATGCTGCAAGTGCATTATCAATGCTGCAATGCAGAAGTAGTACGCTCTGACCCTATTTTGAACCCGCAGAATTTGCATAGGCGCTATGCCCGAAACGAAAGGCCGGGGGCTAACTACAGGTAAACAGCCTAAAATTTTTGCGCTGATACACAGGAAATGTGCATCGGCGCAACGCAGCGGGGCTGCAATCAGGGGATTTGGGGACGGGCGGCGGCGTGCCGCCCTTTCTTGTGTGAGTCGATTAGCTCACCGGTTCCCAAGGGCGTGTGTAGACGCTGAGCACCTTTGACACCTCGTCATGGGTCGCGTCGTTCATCGTGACCTGCGCGACCAACCCACGCTTCTTGTCGTCCACCACCTCGGTTACCCGCGCGGCACAGCCCGCCTTTTCAAGGCTGCCATTATAGACCCGCGTGATCGCGTCCTTGCGGAGATCGGGTTTGAAGATCTTGCCAACAGCCGTCTTGGGCAGCTCGTCCATGATCTTGAGGTGCTTGGGCTGGGCTGCGCGTTCCGCGACATGTTCGCGCGCATAGGCCAACAGTTCCTCTTCGGTGACATTGGCCCCCTCGACGAGTTCGACAAAGGCGCAGGGCACCTCGCCCGCGTGGGGGTCGGGCTGGCCGATGGCACCCGCAAAGGCGACGGCCTCATGGCCCAGCAGCGCCTCTTCGATTTCGGCGGGGTCAATGTTGTGCCCGCCGCGAATGATCAGGTCCTTGGCCCGGCCCGTGATCCAGATATAGCCATCGCTGTCGATCCGGCCCAGATCGCCGGTGCGCAGGTATTTGCCGTGGTAGAAGAGGTCTTTGTTCTTGTCTTCCTCGACATAGGTATGGCCCGAGAAGACGCCGGGGTTCGAGACGCAGATCTCGCCAATCTCATCCGTCTCCGCGTCGATCGGACCATCCACGGTGCCCTTGATGATTCGCACGTCCGAATAGGGGAAAGCGATACCGATGGAGCCGACCTTCTTGATGCCGTCCGTCGGGTTGCAAGAGACAAGGCAGGTCGCCTCGGTCAGACCATAGCCTTCGACCAGCGTGACGCCAGTGGCCTTCTCAAACCGGCGGAAGAGTTCCAGCGGCAGCGGGGCGGAGCCGGAAAAGGCGGTTTTCACCGTGCTGACATCCGCATCGATCGGGCGCTGCATCTTGGCCGAAATCGCCGTGGGCACGGTGATGATAAAGGTGATCTTCCACCGCTCCACCAGCTTCCAGAAGTTATCGAACACCCCATCCCCGCGATAGCCCTGCGGCGTGGGGAAGACCACATGCGCGCCCGAGGACACGGCGGCCATCAGGATCACATGGCAAGCAAAGACGTGGAACAGCGGCAGCGGACACATGATATTGTCCTGCTCGCTGAACAGCAGGCGGTGCCCCAGCCAGCCGTTGTAGATCAGCCCGGAATATTTGTGTTGCGCCACCTTTGGCATCCCGGTGGTGCCGCCAGTGTGGAAATAGCAGGCAACGCGATCCTCTTGCACGTCCTCAAAGTTGAGCGAGGTGTTCTGCTTGGCGATCTCCGCGTTGAAGTTGAGGTATTTGGCTTGGTTGTTCACCATCCCCTTAGGCCGCACCAGCGGGACGATCCAGCTTTTCGGCGGGGTGAGATAGCGCACCAGATCGACCTCGAGCACCGTGTGCACCTTGGGCGCAAGCCGCACCGCTTCGGCGGTCTTTTGGGCCACATCCGTTTTGGGGAAAGGCCGCAGGGTGACGACGACGGAGGCGCCCACTTCGCGCAGGATGGCACCGATCTGTTCGGCGTCCAGCAGCGGATTGATCGGGTTCACGATCCCGGCCACGGCACCGCCCAACAGGGTGATCGTCGTCTCGTTACAGTTGGGCAGCACATAGGCCACCACGTCCTTCTCACCCACGCCGAGGCTGCGGAAGAGGTTCGCCGCCTGCGTCACGCGGCCATGCAACTCTTTCCAAGACAGCGTTTCGGCCTTGTCCTTTGGGCCCGAGAAAATCTGATAGCTGACGGCATTATGGTTGGGGAATTTCGCGGCCGTATTGCTCAGCATTCCGTAAAGCGTCTTGGCCACGTCGCGGTCTTCCCACGGCATTTCCGCCGCGATGGCATTGCGGTCTTCGATCCCGGCGAATGTCATGGTGTCTCCTCCCCTGTGCCGGTGTTCCGGCTTATTCTCCTCGCGCCAGATTGCGGCGAAACGCGCCGTTTCGCAAGCAATCGGCGGCAACAAACGCAACGTCACACTAGGGTGACGTAACGCCGGGGTTGCACTGTTCAAGGGCGGCTCAGGCCGCGGCGGCGGCCCCATCGGTGAACTGAAGCCGCGCCAGGCGCGCATAAAGCCCGTCACTGGCGACCAATTCGTCGTGGGTGCCGATGGCCGCGATGCGCCCGGCCTCCATCACCACGATGCGGTCGGCCTTTTTCACGGTGGCCAGACGGTGGGCCACGATCAGCGTCGTGCGATCCGCGCTCAGCCGGTCGACGGCGGCCTGCACCAGACCTTCGCTCTCGGAATCCAACGCCGAAGTAGCCTCGTCCAGCAGCAGAACCGGCGCGTCACGCAGGATGGCGCGGGCGATGGCGATGCGTTGTTTCTGCCCGCCCGACAGCATCACGCCGCGCTCGCCCAGATAGCTGTCATAGCCATCGGGCAGCGCGGTGATGAAGTCATGCGCGGCGGCGGCGCGGGCGGCTTCCTCGACCTCGGCGTCACTGGCATCGGGGCGTCCGAAACGGATGTTTTCAGCCGCCGTGGCGGCAAAGATCACCGGGTCTTGCGGCACCAGCGCGACCGAACGGCGGAAGTGGTCCCGCGCCACGTCACGCAGGTCGACCCCATCCAAGGTGATCTGCCCCGACTGCGGGTCATAAAAGCGCAGGATCATCTGGATGATCGTCGTCTTCCCCGCGCCCGAGGGGCCGACAAAGGCCACCGTCTCGCCGGGGTTGATCTCAAGGTCGACACCATCAAGCGCCGCCACATCGGGGCGCGCCGGATAGGTGAACTGCACGTTCTCAAATGCGATCCGGCCCGCGACAGGCTGCGGCAGGCTGCTCTGGCTTGCGGGCGCCGGGTCTTGCACCGTATCCTCGCTTTGCAACAGGTCGATCAGCCGCTCCGTGGCGCCCGCGGCGCGCTGCAACTCGCCCCAGATCTCTGACAGGGCAGCGACCGCGCCCGCGACCATGACCGCGTAGATCACGAATTGCACCAGCGCGCCCGCGCTCATCACATCCGCCCGCACGTCGCGCGCGCCGATCCACAGCACGCCCACCACCCCCGCGAAGACCAGAAAGATCACGATCATCGTCATCACGGCGCGGGTTTTGATCCGGCGCTGCGCGGCATCGAAAGAGGCTTCGGTCATCTGCGCGAATTGGCCCCGGCTCGCCGCTTCATGGGTAAACGCCTGCACCGTCTGGACCGCGCCCAGCGTTTCAGAGGCGTTGCCGGAACTCGCCGCGATCCAGTCTTGGTTCTCGCGGCTCAGCACCCGCAGGCGGCGGCCCAGCGTCAGGATGGGGATCACCACGGCGGGCACGATCAGCAGCACCAGCCCGGTCAGTTTGGCCGAGGTCAGCAGCATCAGCCCCAAGCCGCCCACAAAGATCAGCAGGTTGCGCAGCGCGATCGAGACCGAAGAGCCGATCACCGAGAGGATCAGCGTCGTGTCGGTGGTGATCCGGCTCAGCACTTCACCGGTCACGATACGCTCATAAAAGGCGGGGCTCATGCCCACGACACGGTCGAACACCGCGCGCCGGATATCGGCCACCACCCGTTCGCCCAGCCGTGTCACCAGCGCATAGCGCAGCCCGGTACCAAGGGCGAGCAGCCCCGCGATCAACAAAGCGGCGATGAAATAGAGATCGAGCAATTCGCTCTCCCCCGTGCCGAAATTGTCGATCACCCGCCGGACCGCCAAGGGCAAGGTGAGCGAGATCATCGCGGTCAGCACCAGTGCCGCCCCGGCGGCGGCCATCAGCCAGCGATAGGGCGCCATGAAGGGCATCAGCGCCGCCAAAGCCCCGATCCGCCGCGACTTTTCGCGTTCGTCTTTGGCGCTTGGTGCGGGGGCTGGGGTGCGTGCCATGGGCTTTCCTTTGTCTTTCCACATCGGTCATGGCGCGGGGGCTGGGCGGGGTCAAGCAAGACCGCCCCGATAAGGACAATCTGCCGCCCCCGACAGACAGCGGCGGGCGCATCTATCCCGCGCGGCGGCGGTCATGAAAGCTTCGGGGAAAGAGTGGAGCGGGCGACGGGAATCGAACCCGTATCATCAGCTTGGAAGGCTGAGGTCTTACCATTACACAACGCCCGCGCTACGGCTCCTCTCCTATTTTATCGCTCCCTGAGCGTCAAGTGGAGCGATGCCCCTTTGGCAAGATCAATCACATGAGCCTGCTCTTGCCACTGGCCCGTCATCAAGGTGGCAGCCCGGCCCAAGGGGCACTAGCTTAGCCTCACGGGATGAAAACGAGGCATTGGAATGGACGCCAGACCAGCCCAAGACCAAAAGCGCGAGGTCGTCATGACCCACGGTGTTCTCAGCGAGGACCCCGAGGATCTGTTTCACGGCACCGGGCTGCGGGTGGTGCGGGCCGTCCTGCACGAGGCGGTGCTGCGGCTGTGGAGCGATGATGCTTTCGGGATGGCCGGAAATGTGGCCTTTCGCGCGCTGCTGGCGATTTTTCCGTTTCTGATCTTCACCAGTTCGCTCACTGCCTTTGTCGGCGACCGGTCGATGGCCGACGACCTGATCCATTTCCTGATCGCCATCGTCCCCCCTGCCCTGATCGAGCCGATCGTGTCGGAGGTGGAAAAGGTCATGACCGTGCCGCGCGGCGATCTGCTGAGCGTGGGTATCCTGCTGACCGTTTGGTTCGCCGTGGGCGGGGTCGATGGGGTGCGCGTGGGGTTGAACCGCGCCTATGGGCTACGCGAGACGCGGTCGGTCTTTACGATCTACGCGGTGCAGGTGGCCATGGTGCTGCTGGCGAGCCTGATCCTCGTGATCGTGGGCTATCTGTTGGTGCTCGCCCCCCGGGCCGGGTCTTGGCTGCATATGTTGATGCCGGGTTTCGATCCGCGCTCGGTTACCGTGGGGCTGGTCCGCTTTCCCGCCTCGGCCACGATCCTGCTGGTCGCGCTTTTTGCGGCCCATGTGATCCTGCCCGCACGGCGGACGCGGTTTAACAACATCTGGCCCGGGGTTGTCGCCACCGCCGCTGCTTGGACGGTGCTGGCGGTGCTGTTCTCATCCTACCTGCGCAGCTTTGGCACCTATGCCAGCTATTACGCGGGCATGGCGGGGATCATTGCGGCACTTTACTTCATGTATCTTGCCGCACTGGTGCTGATTTTTGGCGGTGAGTTGAACCGCGCGTTGCGCATCCGCAGATTGGCCCGCGCGATGAGCGATCAGCCCTGATCCCCTGCGCAGGGCGTGCCCGCAGCGCCCCAGACCGTCATGTCATGCACCAGCGCATCGAGCGTCCCTTCGGGCACCGATCGCCCCGCGCCGGGGGCGAAACCCCAGTTCACGAAGGCCGAGTTTTGCAGGTGGTCGACCAGAGAGGCGATGTCATGGCCGTCATTGGTCTCAGGGTCGCGCAACTGGATGCAGACCTCGGCTGAGGACTTGCCGAACCACGCCAATTCCACCGGCGGCAGCCGCCAAGCATCGTCGATATGCGGCGGGGCATGGGGCACGGTGTTCGCGGCGGCAGAGGTGACGTGGCAGGCGTCGCAAGGGATGCTCTCGGCCCCGATCCGGCTCTCGCCCGCGCGCACATTCATGCCGTGCTCCGCCTCCGGCCCATAGCCCAAGCCCTGCCACATCGGCTGACCCTCTTCGCCGACATGGCAATTGGTGCAACGCGGATGCGCGGTGACGGTGAAAATCCGATCCCAAGCGGCCAGCCCCTCGGCGCGATCGGGCGCCTCCTGCGCAAAGGCGGGGACGGCCAGCATGAGGGCTGCGCAGGTCGATAGATATCTCATGCGAAATCCACGGATTTGGAGAGGGGAAGTTCACGGACCCGCTGGCCCGTGGCGGCAAAGATTGCATTGGCCAGCGCAGGCGCGGCGGGCGGCACGCCCGGCTCGCCAATGCCGCGCAGCTTGCCGCCATTCTCCAGCCCGCGCACCTCGATCTTCGGCGTCTGATACAGCCGCAACCCTTCGTAGAGGTGGTAATTGTCCTGCTGCGGCACCCCGTCGCGATAGGTCAGTTCGCAGTTCATCGCATGGCCCAAACCCCAGATCACCGCGCCGGAGAGTTGCGCCTCGAAGTTCACCGGATCCATCACGCGGCCCACTTCGGCGGCAACGAAAACGCGGTCGATCTTGAGGCCCGCGTCGGTCTGGCTGACCTCGACCACCTCGGCCACCGGCACGCCGAAGGACAGGCAAAAGGCCAGCCCGCGGCCCCGCCCCGGCCCGAGGTCCGCACCCCAATCCGACATTTCGCCCACAGCCTTCAACACCTTGCGCGAGGGCGCATGGGTGCAAAGGCGCAACCGTTCCTCCAAAGGGTCGACACCCGCCGCATGGCACATCTCATCCATGAAGCTTTCGTGCAGGAAGCCGTTGCCCGATGCCCCAACCGACCGCCAAGAGCTGACCGGCACCATTGCGGGCACCCGGTGGCCGGTCACGCGGTAATCGGGGATCGCGAAGGGCTGATCCCACGCGCCCGCCACGATGGCGATGTCGGGGCCGAAGACCGGCTGGTTCAACCGCGCCATCTGCGATTCTGCCGTCGAAGGTGCCGCGATGGCCAGATCATAGGCCGCGATCTGCCCCTCCGAGACTTTGCCCCGCGCCCGCGCCATGGCCAGCGGGCGGGGGAAGTCATGGGTGAAATCCTCCTCGCGCGACCAGACCATCTTGATCGGCGTGCCGGGCAGTTGCATCGCCACTTCGACGGCGCGCAGGGTATAGTCATCCTCAAGCCGCCGCCCGAAACTGCCGCCTGACATCAGCACATGGATATGCACATTCTCAGCGTCGATCCCGGTAAGCGCGGCGACATTGGCCTGCATGAAACGCGGGATCTGCGTGCCGGTCCAGATATCGACGCGGGCCTTCTCCAGCTTCACCACCACGCTCATCGGCTCCAGCGGGGCATGGGCCAGATAGGGGATGCGGTACTCGGCCTCCAACACCTCCCCATCGGCCAGTGCTGCGGTGACATCGCCGTCATCGCGAAACCGGCTGTCCTGCCGGTCATCGGTGAAGGAGGCCGCCACGGCTTTGAATTGATCCGCCGTGTCGCCGATATAGGGCGACGGGCCCCAATCACATTTCACCGCCTGCGCGGCCTGAAAGGCCCGCCAGGTGTTGTCTGCCACCACCGCGACACCGCCGGTGATGGGCAAGACCGCCTTCACGCCGCGCATCTTTTCGGCGCGGCCCGCGTCAAAGCCCATGATCGCCCCGCCCTGCGCCGGGTTGGTGCGGGTCGTGGCGTGAAGCATCCCCTCCATCATCATATCGATGCCATAGGTCTGGGTGCCAGTGGATTTGGCCATGATATCGGTGCGCATCTGCGTCTTGCCAAGGTGCCGCCACGCGCCGGGGTCGCGCAGCGTGACCTCGGTCACCGGGTCGATCTCCGCCGCGGCTGCGGCGAGGTCTTGATAGGCCAGCCGCATGCCGTCGGGCAGCACCACCGCGCCCGCCTCGGTCTTGATTTGGCTCCGCTCTAGCCCTGTCTGCGCCACGGCGGCGGCCAGCAGCGTTTCGCGGGCCACGGCCCCGGCCATGCGCAGCCGGTCGTACATATCCGGCACGGTCGAACTGCCGCCGGTCAATTGCAGGCCGAGCAGCTTTCCCGCCACATCCGAGGCGCCGCGCCCGGTCCGCGCCAGCAGCGTTTCCGAGGTCGCGGCGATCGGCATCGCCTCAACCCCGACCACGCCGTTGTAATAGACCGGCGAGGGCGGCCCGGGCGTGATCTGCACCGTGTCGAGGTCGACATCCAATTCCTCGGCGATCATATGGGCTTGGATCGAATAGGCCCCCTGCCCCACATCGGCGCGCGGGGTGATCAGGGTGACGCCGCTCGCGTCGATCTTGACGTAAGGCGTGATCGCCGCCGCGCCGGGTGGCAGACCAGCGAGCAACGGGTTCTTCAGGTCGCGTTTGTACAGGTAGGTGCCAAAGGCCACGCCCCCGGCAATGGCGGCGGAGCCGACGATGAAACTGCGGCGGGTGATGGTGCGCAGGCGCGACATGTCAGGCCCCCCGCAGCCGCGCGGCGGCGCTGTGAACGGCGGCGCGAATACGCGGATAGGTGCCGCAGCGGCAGAGGTTCCCGCTCATCGCGGCTTCGATCTGATCGTCGGTCGGCTCGGGGTTCAACTCCAGAAATGAGGCCGCCTGCATGATCTGCCCCGATTGGCAGTAACCGCATTGCGCCACCTGATGCTCCACCCATGCCGCCTGCACCACATGCAGCGCTTCGGGCGTGCCCAAGCCTTCGATGGTGGTGACATCGCCGTTCACATCCGCCGCCCGCAATTGGCAAGACCGCACGGCCAGCCCATCGACATGCACCGTACAGGCCCCGCATTGCGCGATGCCGCAGCCGTATTTCGGCCCGGTGATCCCCAACTCGTCGCGCAAAACCCAGAGCAGCGGCATGTCGTCTTCCACGTCCACCTCGTGGACCGTGCCGTTAACCGTCAATTCCATCGGTGATCCTTCCGCGCTGGTGCCCCCAATGTAGCGGGCAGCGCCTATCGCGCAAGACCGCGCGAAGCGGCTCGCGCAGCGTCACCTTGGCAGGGCGGGCATGGCGGCGGGTGCCGCCGCTTCGCTTATTCGAGGTCTTGCGCCGTCAGCGCGCGGTGAATTTCGCGACGGACCAATTTGCGCACATTGCGGGTGATCCGCTCGCCCAAGGCCCCCTGAAGCTCGGCGCGGACGATCTCGGTCACCATGTCGCGCAGTGCTTCCTCGTCGAGGAACTGATCCTCACCCGCGCTGCCCGCCTCCTGCGCGGGGGCGGCATAGTCGAATTCCGGCGCGGTGGCGGCAGGATCGGCCACACGCGGGCCGCTGTCGGCGAAACGGCGCACCTGCTCTTCGAGCTGCGGTGTCGTGGGCTGCGGGCGGTTTGGGGCTGGCGTCTCAGCCTCTACCGTCGCCGTATCGGCAATCGGGGCCTCTGGCGCGTCAAGCTCCGCATCGTCTTTCCACTCCATCGCCGGAGGTTCGGTGCCGGAATAGTCATTATCGCCGGGCGCGTCCGGATCCCAATCGTCAGAGATCTTGCCAATGGCGGTCTCAAGCGCCGCCAGCTTGTCGCTACGGCTGGCCCCGGTCGCCTTAGCCACCGCGTCGGAAACGGCGCGGGCCCGGGCCTCATCCGCGGTCTCAGACGCGGGGGTGCGATAGTCCTCGGCATGCAAATCGCTCGGATCGTCATGCAGCATGTCATAGTCCAAGGGCGAGACCTTCGCCGGATCAACAGCAGCGGCCTTTGGGCGATCCTCGCCATCCGACGTGGCGACCCTAAGCGCGGGGGTCAGCACCAACCGGTCACTCGACGCCGCGGGAGCCTTCTCGGCAGGCGGGGTCGCCGGGTGACGGGCCGAGACGAATGGACGCTCTGCCTCATCGACACTGTCTTCCGCTTCGGTCTGCATGGCTTGGGTCAAGCTCAGCGGCTGCGGCGCGGCTTTGGGTGTTTCACCGACGCCCTCGTCAGAAGCGGGACGCGCCGTGCCGCCCGAAGCTGTGCGCAGCGACAGGTGCGGGGTGAAATCCTCAGAGGTCACGCTATCCGATGTCGGCTCGTCCAATGCGCCCCGCATGCTTTTGAACGCGGCACCGGTGTCATTTGCAGAATCGGCAGCCTCCGACTTGGAAACCGGCGTAGGGTTGGACGTTTGCAGGGGACGCTTGTCTTCGGACACCAATCGGCGAATCGACGACAGGACGTCTTCCACCTCCGCGTTTGTGACGGGTTCGGACATATTTCTCTACCACTCTTGCCTCGCGGATAGCTTAACCGCGTGGGAGGATTCTCACAATGGGGCGGTGCAAAATGCCAAACGACCGCGCAAACCGTCAGTCTTTTTGCAGCGCGCGCAGCACTCGATCCAGCGCTTGGCCCTCTTTCGAGTATTTAGCAGGAGCGTCCTTAACAAGGTTGTAATAGGCCCCCGCGTCATAGATCTGCACCGGAAGCTTCAGATCCTGCGCGGTCAGGCGGCCCGTGGCCGCCAGCACGGAATAGGCCGCCACATAGAGATTGGCACGGGCCGATACGCGGGTCGATTCCGCATCCAGCAAGGATTGTTCGGCGTCCAGCACGTCCAATGTGGTACGCGCGCCGAGGGTGGCTTCCTCGCGGACGCCGCGGAAGGCGATACGCGCGGCCCTGATCTGCCGGTCGGAGGCTTCCAACTGCGCCCGCGCCGAGGCCAGCGCGGCATAGGCGTTGCCCACTTCCTGCTCGACGTCTTGGCGCACCACATGCAGGTTCGCGCGCTGCGCGTCTCGCTGGGCCATCGCGCTGCGCACGGCCGAGGACAGCGCCCCGCCCTGATAGATGGTCTGACCGACCTCGACCCCAACGCTGCCGCTGCGGGTATAGGCTTCGCTGTCGAAAGTCTCGTTCAGCCCATATTGCCCGTTCAGCGTGATCCGCGGGGCCATGGCGGCCTCATTGGCTTCGACGCTGAGATCGGCCGCCGCCACCTGATGCTGTGCGGCGATGATCGACGGGTGAGCGCGCACGGCCAAAGCCTTGGCCGAGGCGAGGTTGCCGCCGACATTCGGCAGGCTCGGCGGTTGGCTAAGGTTGCCCGGGGCATGGCCCACGGCATTGCGATACTCCTCGACCGCGCGCAGCAGCACGCCTTCGGCGCCCGCCAGCCCGCTGCGGGCATTGGCAAGCTGCGCTTCGGCCAAGGCCACATCGGTGCGGGTGACTTCGCCCACGTCGAAACGATCCCGCGCGGCGCGCAATTCCTGCGTCAGCAGCCGCAGGTTATTGTTGCGCAGCTCGACCGTTTCCGAGGCTTCGATCACGCCCATATAGGCCGCAACCGCGCGCAGCAGGACTTGTTGTTCTAGGTTGACCAAGGCCTGACGGGTGGCCAGCACGGTCTCTTTTGCCGCCTCCACCCGATAGGCGCTTGCCCCGAAATCATAGAGTAGCAATTCGCCAATCAGGCTGATCGACGCCTTGAGGCTTTCCGTCGACTGGGCTGGCAGAAGAGAGGAACTGCGCGTGGTGCCAAAGCTCTGCGTCAGCCCGGCGGCCCACCGCAGCACAGGTTTCAGTGTCGACTTCGCCGCGGCCACATCCTCATCGGCGGCACGCAAAAGCGCGCGGTTCTGCTCCAGCAGGCCGGAATGCTCATAGGCCCCCACCAGCGCATCGGCCAATGTTTCAGCAGCAGCCACACGCGGCAGGGCAGCGCCGCTGGCGAGGACAAGGCTCACCGGCACGGCGATGGCAAAACGTTTGAGGGATTTCGTGAAACTGTTCGCGCTCATGGCTCAATGCCCCTGAATGGCTTTTTTAGACCTTTAACCGGCCCGTAGGCCGATCGGGGCGGGTGCCCCTCCTCTGAAGGCGAAGTGGCGCGCGGTATGATCGGCGCGCCATCCTGTCGCTTACAGCTGGAATTCTGCCTGACGTTCAAAGCCACGCAGCACCGGCGCACCGGCGTTGAATTCGGGCCGCCAAGACACCTGACCGCCGCGTTTATAGCCCACGCGCACCTCGCCCAGACCCCGATCCATAAAGAGACAAGCGATCCGCCCGCCCTCTTTCACCTGTTCCACCAGCGCTGCGGGCAGCTCACCCACCGCACCTTGGACGATGACCACATCATAGGGCCCATGCTGCGGCGCGCCTTCGGTCAGCGGGGCGACATGGACGATCACATTGTCCGCGCCTGCCTGCGCCAGCGCCTCTTGCGCCTCGGCAGCCATGGCCTCGTCTTCCTCAACGGCGACGACGGCCTCGGCCATATGCGCGATCACGGCGCTGGAATAGCCCATGGCGCAGCCGATATCGAGCACGAGTTCCTCATTGGTGATGTCGAGGTGATCGAGCATCTTGGCCAATGTTCGCGGGTCGAGGAGCACCCGATCCTGCCCCAGATCGAGGTTTTCACCCAGATAGGCAGCCTCGCGCTGTGCCGCCGGCACGAAGTCTTCGCGCTGCACGGTCAGCATCGCGTCGATGATTGGAAACTTGGTCACATCCGAAGGACGAACCTGCGTATCTACCATGGTTACGCGGCGGGCGGCGAAATCACTCATCAGCTAAACTCATTCGTTCAGGGTGTCTGAAGAGTGATGTGCCACATTGCCGGGCCAGCGGCAACGCCCTGACCGCATTTTCGCGCGCATATGGGACTTGCGGCCCCCTTCGTGATCCGTTAGCAGTGCGCCAACCACCGGTCGGCGAGTTGGCGGAGTGGTTACGCAGCGGATTGCAAATCCGTGTACACCGGTTCGATTCCGGTACTCGCCTCCAATCCCCGACATAAGCGGCTACGCGATACCGCTGCCCCGGTGAAACCACTATTCGCGCGCGCTTCTCTTAAAAGCCACCCAGGCCCCCTCGTCATCAACGACGCGGCCATGTCTCACACCTCGCCGCCTTTCCCCGCCGCCGCCAAAACCTCGCGCAACTCATCTTCATTCCGGTAGCCGATCAGAATACCCGCCGTCGCCTCACCCATCGTGGCATCGCTGGCTGCGATCTTGGCGTCGGAGATGGTGGTGCGCTGAGCGGTGCGGCGCGCCCAGCGGAACAGCAGTTGCTCTAGCCGGGCGCGCTCCGGCGCATGGGCGGGGTCGGCCCCCAGATCGTCCAACTCATCGGGATCGCTCTCAAGGTCGAACAGCATCGGGCGGAACCCTTCGGCAAAGACGTATTTCCACCGCCCGTCGAAAAGCATCGTCAGCTTGGCGTCCTTCACCTCGACCCCCAAGCGTTTGCGCACGTCGCGCTGCGCGTAGTCGTATTCCGAGACCACGAAATCGCGCAACCGCTCGGCCTTGCCATGTAACAGCGGCAAGAGGGATCGGCCTTCGATGATATGCGGCACGGCGGCGCCGCCGAAATAATCAAGAATGGTGGGCACCACGTCGATCGCCTCGACCAGTGCCGAGGATTTTGCGCCGCGGGTCGCATCGGCCTCGGGGCGGGGATCAACGACGATCATCGGGATGCGCGCGGAGGGGTCGTGAAAAAGCTCCTTCTCGCCCATCCAGTGGTCGCCAAGGTAATCGCCGTGATCCGAGGTGAAGACGATCATCGTATCATCCGCGACCCCCTCTTCGGTCAGGAACGCCATCAGCCGACCGATCTGGTCGTCAAGCTGTTTGATCAGCCCCATATAGGCAGTCAGAACCCGGCCTCGGGTCGCGTCATCGGAAAAGGCTTGGGAAACGCGCTCCTGCATGAATGCGCCATAGACGGGATGCGGGTCGCGCTTCTCCGCCGCGCTGCGCACCGGGTCCAGATGGCTCTCGGGCCCGTAGAGATCATGGTAGGGCGCAGGGACGATATAGGGCCAGTGCGGTTTGATATAGCTCAGGTGCAGACACCACGGCTGATCCCCGGCCTCGCGGATGAAATCGATGGCGCGGCCTGTGATATAGGGCGTCTCGCTCTCCTCATCCGCGGCGCGGGCCGGTTTGTCGGCGTGGTCCAGGAACCAACCACTCAGGATATTGCCCTCTGCGTCCTCGGCACTGTTGGCGACGGAATGCCACGGGTTCTCATCCTGCCACCCGCGGTCCTTCATATGCGCGTCATAGGCGGGGTTGCGGGCGTAGGGCCCGCCGTCGGGGTGCAGCCCGTCGTCCCGCTCATAGGGTTCGAACCCGCATTCCGAAATCAGCACGCCAATCTCGCTGTCGGGCGCTAGGCCAAGGCGGCGCAGCCCTTCGATATCGGCGGCCATATGGGTCTTGCCGCAAAGCGCCGTGCGCACACCCAAAGGGCGCAGGTGGTCGCCCAGCGTCATCTCCCCCACTTTCAGCGGGATGCCATTCCAAGTCGACCCATGCGAGCTGACATAGCGGCCCGTGTAGAACGACATGCGCGAGGGGCCGCAAATCGGCGATTGCACATAGGCGCGGTCAAAAAGCACCCCGCGCGCGGCCAACGCATCGATATGCGGCGTTTGCAGATGCGGATGGCCGGTGCAGGAGAGGTAATCCCAGCGAAGCTGGTCGCACATGATGAAAAGAACGTTCTTGGGCATGAGCCGCCTTCCCTGTGATGCTCCTTCGCGCGCCCTGCCCGCGAAGCGTTTCGTCGTGCCGCGACTTGATTTTGGCCCGCCTGACAATGCTTTGCAGTTTCCGGCCCAAATTTAACCAAATTTTTAGCATTCACGGCCCAACCTTCACCAGGACGATGGGAAAGGCAACTCAAGCCGCGCAAAGCGAGGATGCCAGAATGGACAGCACGCAAAGGATACTTGTCACCGGCACGGGCGGTTTCATCGGCTTTCACCTTGCCCGGCTGTTGCTGGCCGAAGGCGCGCGGGTGCAGGGCTATGACGGGATGACCGATTACTACGATGTCGCCCTGAAACAACGCCGCCATGCGATGCTGCTGCAGCATGAGCATTTCACCACCAAAGAAGCGCTGCTGGAAGACCGCGAGACCTTCGACGCGCTGGTCGATGACTTTGCCCCCGACATGATCGTGCACCTTGCCGCACAGGCGGGCGTGCGTCACAGCATCCACCACCCCCGCGCCTTTCTGGAGGCGAATATCACCGGCACCTTCAACGTGATGGAAGCCGCGCGGCGGTTGGAGGTGAAACACCTGCTCATGGCCTCCTCCTCGTCAATCTACGGGGCCAATACCGATATGCCTTTCGCCGAGGCCGGGGCCACCGACCGGCCCCTGTCGATCTACGCCGCCACGAAAAAGGCGAATGAGGGGATGGCCCATGCCTATGCGCATCTCTGGGGTCTGCCGACGACGATGTTTCGGTTTTTCACCGTCTACGGGCCTTGGGGTCGGCCCGACCTTGCCTTGAGTAAATTCGTCGACGCGATCCTCGATGGCCGCCCGATCGACATCTACAACCACGGCGAGATGTACCGCGATTTCACCTGCGTCGACGATCTGGTGCGCGCCATCCGGCTGCTGATGGATTGCGTCCCGCCGCAACCGGGCACGGCGCCACCGCCGCCGGACTGGGATTCGCTCTCCCCCGCGGCCCCCTACCGTGTGGTGAATATCGGCAATTCCGAAAAGGTGCGCCTGCTGGATTTCGTCGAGGCGATCGAAGCCGCGCTCGGCAAGCGGGCGGTCCGTAATTACATGGGGATGCAGATGGGTGACGCCCCCGCCACATGGGCCGATGCGACCCTGCTACATAGGCTCACCGGCTACCGCCCACAGACCGGCATTCACGAAGGCATCGCGCGTTTCGTCGCTTGGTTTCGGGACTATCACGGCAGATAGCCGCAGCGCTCAATGCTGGTGCTGCTGGCGGACGTAGTCCATCACCGCGCCCCTGACCGACATCTCGCCCTGCTCTCGTGCGGCATGGATGACCGCGCGCACGTCGTCGAGATTGCAACGCCGCAGCAGGCTTTTGACCGGCCCGATGGAGGCCGGGCGCATCGACAGGGTCTTGAGCCCGATGGCCGCGAAACACAGCGCCTCGACCGGGCGGCCCGCATCCTCCCCGCAAAAAGACAGCGCAGTATCTGTTTCGGCGCAGCGTTCTACGATGCCCTCAAGGAAGGTCAGGAAAGAGACGTTCAGCGTGTCATAGCGCCGCCGCACACGCTCGTTCTCACGGTCGGCGGCGAAAAAGAACTGCTTGAGATCATTGCCCCCGATCGACAGGAACTCGACCTCCTCAAAGAATTTCTTTGGGGCAAAGGCGAGGCTGGGGGTCTCTAGCATAGCGCCGACCTCCAGCTTTTCAGGCAGGACATGGCCCAGAATACGCTCTCGCTCCATCGCCTTGTCGACCTCGGCCCGTGCGGCGCGGAACTCCTCGAACTGGGCGATAAAGGGGAACATCACCGCCAGCGGGCGGCCCGCGGCGGCGCGGATCAGGGCCTGCAACTGCATCCGCATGACACCGGGCTTATCCAGCCCCACCCGGATCGCGCGCCAGCCGAGGGCCGGGTTCGGCTCATCATGGGGCTTCATATAGGGCAGCACCTTGTCCGACCCGATGTCGAGCGTACGAAAGACCACGCGGCGGCCATGGGCGGCATCGAGCACGCGGGCATAAAGCGCGGCAAGCTCGGTCCGGCGGGGCATCTGGTTGCGCACCAGAAACTGCAATTCGGTGCGGAAGAGCCCGACCCCTTCGGCCCCCGACCCTTCGAGCGAGGGCAGATCGGCCATCAGACCTGCGTTCATCTGTAGGCTGATGATCCGCCCGCATTTCGTCTCAGCCGGTTTGTCGCGGATCGAGGCATAGCGTTCCTGCGCCGCCGCCTGCATCGCGATCTTGTCGCGAAAGGCCGTGGCCACGGTATCGTCCGGGCGCAGATGCACCACGCCCTGCTCACCATCGACCATGATGTGATCACCGTTCAGCGCGTCATTGGTCACGCGGCTGGCATGGACGATCAGCGGAATCGCCAGTGCTCGCGCGACAACAGCGGCGTGCGAGCCGACCGAGCCGCCCTCCAGCACGATGCCGCGCAGCGACCGCCCGTAATCCAGCAGTTCCGCCGGGCCGATGTTGCGCGCCACGAGGATCGGATCGACCGGCATCTCGGCCCCGGTATCGCTGCCCTGCCCCGTCAAATTGCGCAGCAAGCGGTTCGACAGATCATCCAGATCCGACAACCGCTCGCGCAGGTAGGCATCATTGACCTGCCCCAGACGGGCGCGGGCCATAGATTGCTCTTTCTCGACCGCGGCCTCAGCACTCAGCCCGCTTTGAATATCCTCCACCATGCGCCGCATCCAGCCTTTGGAATTGGCGAACATGCGGTAGGCTTCGAGCACCTTCTGCTGCTCTTTGTCGGCGGTAAGGCTTAACAATTGGTCAACGCTGAGCCGCAATTGCTCAACCGCTTCGGTCAGCCGCTCCGTCTCGCGTTCAGGGTCATCGGCAATGGGGTTGGAGACCACCACCCGCGGCTCATGCAGCCAGACGTGCCCCTCGGCCACGCCCTCCTGCCCTACGGTGCCGCGCAGCAGCACCGGCTGGCTATGCCGGGCCGACATCGCAGCCCCCTCGCCGACAAAGGCGCCAAGCTCGGCCATTTCGGCCAGCACCATCGCGACGACCTCAAGCGCATAGACCTCATCAGCGGAGAACTCCCGCGCGACTTTGGACTGCACCACCAACACGCCCAGCGTCTCACCCAGACGTTGCACCGGCACCCCAAGGAAGGAGGAATAAATCTCCTCCCCCGTCTCGGGCATGAAGCGGAAACCGGCGGCTTGGGGCGCATCGGGCGTGTTGATGACCGTGCGCCTCTTGGCGACCCGACCGACCAGACCTTCGCCCAGTTTCATGCGCGTTTCATGCACCGCCGCTTCGTTCAGCCCTTCGGTGGCGCAAAGCTCAAGCGTGTCTTCGTCGCGGAACAGATAGATCGAGCAAACTTCGCAGCCCATGGAATTGGCGATCAACTGGGTGATCTTGTCCAGCCGCGCTTGGCCCGCCACATCGCTGGCCATCGCATCACGCAGCCGCCCCAGCAGCTTGCGGCTTTCTGTCTCAACCCGTTCGGCCATATGATCCGGTCCCTGTCCCTCTGGAGCAGGGTTTAGCGCACTCGCGCAAGGATAGAAATGCTATTCGCGCCATACCCTACATCCTCAGCCAGTATATCGGCGGGATGCTGCAGATTTACGCAAGGGGTCACCTTGCGTAAAACCCGTGTCATCGCAGGTGTTTAGGCCGCTTTATCGAGCTCGAAAGCGTCGTGCAGGGCTTGCACGGCCAATTCCATATACTTGCGGTCGATCAACACGCTGATCTTGATCTCGGAGGTAGTGATCACCTTGATGTTGATCCCCTCGTCCGAGAGCACCTTGAACATCTTGGCGGCCACGCCAGTGTGGCTGCGCATGCCGATCCCCACGACAGAGACTTTGGCCACGGCCTTGTCGGCGATCAATTCCTGATAGTTGATGATCCCCTCTTCATGGGCCTTTTCCATGGCCTTTTCAGCGCGGATCACCTGATCGACGGGGCAGGACCACGTCATATCGGTGCGCCCCTCTTCGGAAATGTTCTGAACGATCATATCGACGTTCACGCCGCCCTCGCTGAGCGCGGTAAAGATCGTCGCGGCGATGCCGGGGCGGTCCGCCACGGACACCAAGGTCATCTTTGCCTCATCACGGGAAAACGCGACCCCGGCCACCACATTGCTTTCCATGATTTCCTCCTCATCGCAGACGAGCGTCCCGGCGTCGTCAGATTGTTCTTCGAAACTGCTCAGCACCCGCAGTTTAACCTTGTAGCGCATCGCCAGTTCGACCGAACGGGTCTGCAAAACCTTCGCCCCGAGAGAAGCCAGTTCTAGCATCTCTTCAAAGGAGATCTTGTCAAGTTTGCGGGCCTTGGATTCGACCCGCGGGTCGGTGGTGTAGACACCATCGACGTCGGTATAGATATCGCAACGCTCCGCGCCAAAGGCGGCGGCAAAGGCGACGGCGGTCGTGTCCGATCCGCCCCGGCCCAGCGTGGTGATCCGGCCCTGCGGGCTGATGCCCTGAAAGCCTGCGACCACGGCCACCTTCATGCCTTCGCCGAATTTGGCGGTGATGTTGTCGGTGGGGATCTCTTCGATCCGCGCGGCGGAATGGGCGTCGGTGGTGCGCACCGGCACCTGCCAGCCCTGCCACGAGCGCGCGGGCACGTCCATTTCCTGCAAAGTGAGCGCCATCAGCCCGGCGGTGACATTCTCCCCGCTCGACACGATGGCGTCATATTCGCGCGCATCATAGAGCGGCGAGGTCTCATTGACGAAGCCCACCAGCTTGTTCGTCTCACCCGACATGGCGGATACGATGACGATCACGTCATAGCCCTTGGCCACCTCAACGCCGACGCGCTTTGCCGCGCGGCGGATACGGTCCAAAGTGGCAACCGAAGTCCCACCGAATTTCATAACCAGAACAGGCATATTGTCCCCCGCGCAACAGTCCAGCGCGGTCTAAGCCCACGGCACGGCAAGGGCAAGCCTATTTAACATGACGTTATGTAGCGCCGCCTAGAACGGATGCGCCCGGCCATCCCATGTTTCGAAACAACCCGTCTGGGCGATGTCCAGCGCGGCGATCCGCCCGGCGAGGCCCTGCGCCGAATCCTCAACGCTGATTTCGCCCTGATCGCCGCCCATATCGGTGCGCACCCAGCCGGGGTGGTACATGCCCACCGCGATCCCCTCGGGCTTCAGGTCAACCGCCAGATTGCGCCCCAGATTGATCGCAGCCGCTTTGGAGGCGCGGTAGATATAGCTGCCCCCCGGCGCGCGCGTCTGGGAGCCCATCTGCGAGGCGATGATCGCGATTTTCGCCCCCTGCGCCGCACGCAGGTTGGGCAGCAGGGATTGCACCGTGAGGAAAACCCCGGTCACATTGGTCGCAAAGCTCTGCGCCCAGAGGTCGGGGCCAAAGCCGGTATCCAAGTCATCGCCCTTGTCGAGATACACACCCGCATTGCAGATCAGCAGGTCCAGCGGGCGGTCTTGCAGGCTTGCGGCGAAGGACGCGTGGCTTGCCGGGTCGGTCACGTCCAGCACGGCCTGCGCGCCTGCGCCGCGTGCGGTGCCGATCACCTCTTCGCCCGCGTCTTCATACTGGCGGGCCAGCGCCGCGCCGATGCCGCGGCTGGCGCCTGTGATAACGATGGTCATGGGCGATCCTTTATGAAAACGGGCCTTTAGGAAAGTTGGCGTTTGGGTTTGAACGGGAGCGGCATCAGGGGCACGCCCTCGGCCACCAATTCCCGCGCCTGATCCAGCCGCGCCTCGCCATAGATCGGGCGCTCAGGGGTGCGCCCTGCGTGCATGTCCCGCGCCTCGCGCACGAAATTCTTGCCGACGTAATCGGAGGTGGATTCGACCTTTTTGCGCAGGGCCGTCAGTGCCTTTTCCACATCACTTGCCGGATTGGACAGGGCCGGGGCGGGTGTCTCGGCGGGTTGCGGTTTTTCTGCCGCTTCCGGCGCAGCCGGAGCGCTGCCGCCCGAGGTGACCCGCGGGGCCATCAGCGATTTGCTCACCTCCGTCGACCCGCAGACCGCACAGCTCAGATGGCCCGCACGGGCGAGGCTGTCAAAGGCTGCCGCAGATTGAAACCAACTTTCGAAACCATGCCCGGCCTCGCATTTCAGTGCATAACGGATCATTCGCCCGGTCCTCAAACTCTCTGCTTTAAATGGGCTGCGGCGCGAAAGAGGTCAAGACAAGCGCGGGCGCGGCGCGCATCGAAACGCCGCGCTGTCAGCCTGCCAAACCACCGCTGCGCGGATCGAAATCTCGGATCAGCCGCGCCAGATCGGGGGCCTCCACCAGCCGGGCGGCCTTGCGGCGCGAACACCACATCCGCTTGCGCTGTCCCTCCTCGGGGAAGTGTTTGGCCAGCGCCTTGACCTTTACCGGGTAGAGCATCGCCAGACAGGGCAAGGTCCCATCCGCGCCGGTTTTGGCATAGCTATAGACGCCCAGACATTGCCCCCGCGCCTGCCCCACGACGCCGCCTTCCTCCCAAGCCTCGACCAAGGCCGAGGCGGCGGGGGTCTTGCCCTCCATCGGCCAACCCTTGGGAATGATCCAACGTTTGCTCCCGCGCGAGGTGATCAGCAGGATCTGCAACTTGCCCCGTTTACGACGCCAGCAAAGCGCCGCGAATTGAATGCGCAGCTCATCCTTCTGTCCGCCGTTCAAGGATATCGGAGCCTGTTTCACCATCCGTTGCAGCTGCGCCCCTTGGCAGGTTGTTTCCCTTTGACCCTAGCGCGGCGATCCCCGTCTGGCCATATCCCCTTGCCCCCTTTCATCGCATCAAAGATACTACCAAAATGATAAGATTTTCCGCTCTTCTGACAGTGCTTTGCAGCCTTGCCCTGCCCCTTCGGGCTGAGGCACCCGTGACGGTCTTTGCCGCCGCCAGCCTGCGCGGCGCCTTGGAGGAGGTCACGGCGGATTTCCCCGCGCCGGTGGTGCTGTCTTATGGCGGCTCAGGCACGATGGCGCGGCAGGTCGCCTCCGGGGCGCCCGCCGATGTGGTCTTGCTTGCCAATAGCGACTGGATGACATGGCTCGCGGACGAAGGCGTTGAGGGGGCCGGGAATGCGCAGATCATCGCCCGCAACCGCCTCGTGCTGATTGCCCCCGCTGGCAGCGTACCACTTGCCGATCCCGCCGACCTGCCAGCCCGGCTCGGCCCCGAAGGGCGGCTCGCCATGGGGCAACGCGATGCCGTTCCCGCAGGCAGCTATGCCCGCGCCTGGTTGACCCATTCCGGGCTTTGGCAGCGGCTGCAAAGCCGTTTGGCCGAGACCGACAATGTCCGTGCCGCACTGGCGCTGGTCGCGCGGGGCGATGCGCCGCTTGGCTTGGTCTACGCCAGTGACGCGCAGGCCGAGCCGGAGGTGCAAACCGTCTATGAAGTGCCCGCCGAGGCCCATGCCCCGATCACCTATCCCGCCGCCGCATTGACGCCCGAGGGCAAGACGCTGGTCGATTTCCTGAGCACCGAGACGGCGCAGGCGATCTTTGTGGACCACGGGTTCCTTCGGGCCGATCATGGTTCTTGACGCCGCCGCTTGGGCCGCGCTGTTGCTGTCGCTGCGGGTGGCCAGCGTGGCGATGCTCTGCTCCCTCCCGCTGGCGCTTTGGGTGGCGTGGATCCTCGCCCGGAAGGAGTTTCGCGGCAAAGGCGTGGTGAGCGCGCTGGTCCATCTGCCACTGGTGCTGCCGCCAGTGGTGACGGGCTATCTGCTGCTGCTCGGCTTTGGCCGCAACGCCCCTTTGGGCCGCCTGTTAGAGAGCCTCGGCATCGGTCTTGCCTTTCATTGGACGGGCGCGGTGCTGGCCGCGCTGATCATGGGGTTCCCGCTGATGGTCCGCGCCATGCGGCTGGCGATCGAGGCGGTCGACCCCCGGATCGAAGACGCCGCCGCCACCCTCGGCGCGCCGCGCCTCAGCGTATTTTGCCGCGTCACCCTGCCGCTGATCTTTCCCGGCATCCTCGCCGGGGCAGTGATGGGCTTTGCCAAGGCGATGGGCGAATTCGGCGCCACGATCACCTTTGTCGCCAATATCCCCGGCCAGACCCAAACCCTGCCGAGCGCGATCTGGACGGCCCTGCAGGTGCCGGGCGGTGAGAATCGTGCGCTGGCCATGGCCGGGCTGGCCGGGCTGGTGGCGCTGGCTGCCGTGCTGCTCTCCGAAGCCTTGGCCCGGCGGGTCGCGAAACGCATTTCGGGGGCGCGCTGATGCTTGAGGTCACGCTGCGCCATGGGTTCGACGGCTTCGATCTGGACCTTTCTTTCACCACCCAAGGCGGGATCACCGCGCTCTTTGGCCGCTCCGGCGCGGGCAAGACGACGGTGATCAATGCGCTTGCCGGATTGCTGCGCCCCGATGTCGGGCGCGTGGTGCTGGACGGTGAGGTGCTTTTGGATACGCAGCGTGGCATCTGGGTGCCGCCGCATCGCCGCAGGCTGGGCTATGTCTTTCAAGACGCGCGGCTTTTCCCGCATCTGGACGTGCGGAGGAACCTAACCTTCGGCGCGCGCTATGCCCCGCGCGGCAGCCAAGGTTCGGGTTTTGCAGATGTGGTGGCGCTTCTGGGACTTGAACCACTGCTCAGCCGTGCCCCGGCAACGCTTTCAGGCGGGGAGAAACAGCGCGTCGCCCTTGGTCGCGCCCTGCTGTGCCATCCGCGCATGTTGCTGATGGATGAGCCGCTGGCCAGCCTCGACGGTCCGCGCAAGCAAGAGATCCTGCCCTATCTCGAACGGCTGCGCGACGGGGGGTTGGACCTGCCAATCCTCTACGTCAGCCATGCGGTGGACGAGATCGCCCGCCTCGCCGATCGCTTGGTGCTGCTGCAAAACGGGCGGCTGAAGGCCCAGGGCGCGCTGTTCGACGTGATGGCCGATCCCGCCGCCGTGCCGCTGCTCGGCGTGCGCGAAGCGGGCGCGGTGTTGGAGGCCGATGTTATCGCCCATGCCGAGGATGGGCTCTCGACCCTCGCCGTGCGGGCGGGGCAGTTGGAGCTTCCCGGCGTGCAAGCGCCGGTGGGCGCGCGGGTGCGGCTGCGGGTCTTGGCGCAGGATGTGATCCTGTCGCGCGCGCGGCCCGAGGGGCTGTCTTCGGTCAACATCCTGCCCGTGCGGGTCGAGGCCGTGCATCCCGGCGACGGCCCCGGTGCGGCCATTGCGCTCGACGCAGGCGGAGACCGGCTTTTGGCGCGGGTGACGGCGCGGGCGGTCCGCGACCTTGATCTGCGCGCGGGCATGGGCTGCTATGCCATCCTCAAGGCCACCACCGTGGCCCCGGGCAGCATCGGGCGCTGATCACAGTTTGGGCGGCGTGCTGCCCATTTTCTTGCGTAGGCGGGCGACCAGTTCCTCTTGCGGGATATCCGCCTCTATCGCCAGTTTGCGCAGGCCGAAATGCACATGGGCCATGTCTTGGTAATAGCTGGTATAGGCATAGTTCGTCGCAGCCCCAGCCACTGCGCCCAGCACCGGCACCGCCTGCGCGGCAAGCTTTTGTCCCAGCACCAGCGCCAGACGCGGCGCCACCCGGGCGATCACCGCATTCATCGCGCGGCCCGTGAGCGCCATGCGCACGGTAAGAAACCCCAGATCGGCGCTATCGTCATCCGCCAGCGGCCCGGCGGCGGTAAAGACATGCACGCAGTCGAATTGCACATTCTCCGCCGATGGATCGAACCCATGTTCCGCCGCCACCCCTTGGATGACCCGCAACAGCAGCGTGGTGGTCACCGGCAGTTCGGCCAAGGCGGTCGGCAGCCCCCCGGCCCCGCCTGCGGCGCCCATCGCGGTCGAGACCGCTTGGTTCAGCCAACCCTGTTGGTCTTTCACATAGCTGCGGCTGGAATGGGCGGCCTGCATGGCATGGCCAAGTGCCTTCATCGTCGCCCCTTCGAGGTTGCGGCGCACCGCCCCTGGCAAACGGTCGATCAACCCATCCGCGCTGCCGCCGATGAGGTTGAGCACATGGATGCCCACGCCACCCGCCTGTTTGTAACGGCGGGCGATCTCATCCAGCCGGGCATCGACATCAATGGTGCTGGGCAGGTTGCTTTCGATCTGCATGGGCGTCCCTCTTTGAGCTTAGGCTCAATGTGGGTCGCGAGCCGGGTAAAATCAATCGTGCCAGCGGCGAACCTTGCCCGTCACCCCGGCCCAAGCCCCCTCAGCCAGGGCGCGGCCCAAGATGCGCGCGGGGTTCGTGGGCGGCGGCATCTCGACACCCTGCAACAGTGCAAAGCCGAAGCGATTGTAATAGGGCGCGTCGCCCACCAGCATCACCCGTTCCCAGCCCAGCGGGGCCGCCTGCGCAAGCGAGGTCTCGATCAGCCCCGCGCCCAGCCCTTCGCCCTGCCTTGTCGGGTGTACCGCCACCGGCCCCAGCAAAAGCGCCTTCGCCGCGCCGATGCGCACCGGCCAATAGCGGATCGCCCCGGCCAGAATTCCGCCGCTGTCACGGGCCACATGGTTCAGCCCCGCCACCGGCGGCACGCCATCGCGCAGACGGTAAGACGACAGCGCCTCGCGCCCCGGCGCGAAACAGGTGTCATAGAGCGCTTCGACCTCCCAATGGTCGGTGGGCACCTCCGGGGTCATCTTGTAAGGCGTCTGATGCAAGGCCGGAGGCTTTCGGGAGCAATTGCGGGTGGCGCTGGACGTAGCATGAGGCTAGCCATGGGTGCAAACCATCAAGGAGTGTACATGTTCTATCGTCCCGAAGACGGCCATGGTCTGCCGCATAACCCGTTCAACGCCATCATCAGCCCCCGCCCAATCGGCTGGATCTCTACCCGTGATGGCGCGGGCCGCGACAACCTCGCGCCCTATTCCTTTTTCAATGCCGTCGCCTATATGCCGCCGCAGGTGATGTTCGCCTCGACCAGCGCCAAGGAAGACGTGGACGGCACCAAGGATTCCGTGGCCAACATCCGGGAGACCGGGGTGTTCTGCGTGAACGTGGTGGAATATGCGGCGCGCGACGTGATGAACGTGAGTTCCACCATGCTGCCCCATGGCGAGGATGAATTCGCCCGCGCCGGGATCGACAAGGCCGAGTGCGAACAGATCGCCTGCGCGCGGGTGGCGAATGCGCCCGCCAGTCTTGAGTGCAAGCTGACCCAAATCGTGCAATTGCCGGGCGAGGCGAATTTCGCGGTTTTCGGTGAGGTCGTGGGCGTGCACATGCGCGACGATTGCGTGGTTGACGGGCGGTTCGACGTGACCAGGTTCCAGCCGCTGTCGCGTTTGGGGTACCGCGATTACACAGTGGTGCGGGATGTGTTCGAGTTGAAGCGGCCTGATGATTGAGGGTTGAGGACCGCAGTCGAGATGCGAGGGGCATCGCCTGCCCGCGGGTCGGCGATCTGACGACGCCAACTGCCACTTTATGTTTCAGCTGTGATGTGTGCTCGCAAGGTTGCGCCCAGCCTCACCAAATCGCCTACCCGGTCGCACCGGAGGTGCGCTCAGAATAATACGGCACGCCTTTGGCGTGACGGGCGGGCAGGCGATGGCCCGGCGCCTGCGGCTTGATTCCGGGCCGGTGGCAAACTCGACCAGAAACAAAAAACCCGGCACCTTTCGGCGCCGGGTTTTCCATTCAGTGCCCGCCCAGAACCCCGGTGCGCACATCGTAATCAACCGCCAATTCGTAATCAGGGTCGTCATCGCTATCGACCATCAAATGCCCCGCCTTGTTCAGCAGCCGGTGACAATCCCGGCTGAGGTGGCGCAGTTGCAGACGTTTGCCCGCGGCCTCGTATTTCGCGGCCATCGCTTCAATCGCCTGAAGCGCGGATTGGTCCACCACCCGGCTGTCGGCGAAATCGACGATCACCACCTCGGGGTCGTTCTCCACGTCGAAAAGCTCGGCAAAGCCGTCGGAAGAGCCGAAGAACAGCGGCCCGTGAATCTCATAGACCTTGGCGCCTTTCTCGGTCACCGATTCCCGCGTGGTCGCGTGGATGCGGCGGGCGTTGTTCCACGCATAGGCCAGCGCCGAGACGATCACGCCGACGACAACCGCCACGGCGAGGTCTGCCATCACGGTCACCACGGTCACCAGAATGATGACGAAAGCATCCATCAGCGGCACTTTGCGCAGGATGGTGAGCGAGTTCCACGCGAAGGTGCCGATCACCACCATGAACATCACACCGACAAGAGCGGCCAGCGGGATAAGCTCGATCACCGAGGAGCCGACGAGAATGAAGAGCAGCAAGAACACCGCCGCGGCGATCCCCGCGACACGGGTGCGACCGCCGGATTTCACGTTGATCATCGACTGGCCGATCATCGCACAGCCGCCCATGCCGCCAAAGAAACCGGTGACCGTATTGGCCACACCTTGGGCGATACATTCTTGGCTCGCGCCGCCGCGCTTGCCGGTGAGATCCCCGACGAGGTTCAGGGTCAGCAGACTTTCGATCAGACCGATGGCCGCGAGGATGACGGCATAAGGCAGGATGATCTCAAAGGTCTCCCAAGTCAGTGGCACCATGGGGATATGCAAGCTCGGCAGGCCACCTTGGATCGACGCCAAGTCACCCACCCGCGGCACGTCGAGGCCGAAACCGATCACCACGGCGGCAATCACGCCGATGCCCGCAAGCGGCGCGGGGATGACCTTGGTGATGCGCGGGGTGATCCAGATGATCGCCATGGTCGCCGCCACCAGCGCCAGCATGAGGTAGAGCGGCTGGCCCGAAAGCCATTCACCACCGCCCACGCCATGACCGGTGTCGACCATGGTGCCGGGCACTTTGAACTGGCTCATCTGGGCGAGGAAAATCACGATCGCCAGACCGTTGACAAAGCCCAGCATCACCGGATGCGGCACCAGCCGGATGAACTTGCCCCATTGCATGACGCCCGCGAAAATTTGCAACAGCCCCATCAACACGACGGTGGCAAAGAGGTATTCGACCCCGTGCTGCGCCACCAGCGCCACCATGACCACGGCAAGCGCGCCGGTCGCGCCCGAGATCATCCCGGGCCGCCCACCGATCAGCGCGGTGATGAGACCGACGAGAAAGGCGGCATAGAGCCCGACCAGCGGGTGCACCCCGGCGACGAAGGCGAAGGCCACCGCCTCGGGCACCAGCGCCAGCGCCACGGTCAGCCCCGACAGCAGTTCGATCCGCAGCCGACCGATGGAGAAACCGTCATCCGGCATCCAACGCAGATCGGTCACATCGAGGTTCTTGGCGAAATTGTGCAGCGTGGCGCGCATAGGGGCGTCCTTTGACTTTCGGAAAACGGGTATAGCGCCCTGACCGCGGATGCGGGGCGCTTTTGGCTGCACCTAGAGGAATTTCGCCCCAAAGAAAAGTGTCTTGGCTACTTGGTCACGGAAGTTGCTGCAATGCAGAAACACTTTCGCCCCCCCCTCCCCTGACGCAGTCGTGTCTTGCCTCTCGGCAAAAACACTTGAACCCCGTGGCATTCTATGAGGTTCTTTGACCCTTACCCGCAACCAACCAAGGCACAGGCTTACCCCTCATGACAGATACGAAAATCGCCGTGATCGGCGGCTCCGGCATTTACGACATCGACGGGCTTCAGGATGCCGATTGGGTCACCGTGGAGACGCCATGGGGCGCGCCCTCGGACCAAGTGCTGACCGGCACGCTGGATGGGGTCGCCATGGTCTTTCTGCCGCGCCATGGCCGCGGGCATGTGCATACGCCGACCTCCGTCCCTTACCGCGCGAATATCGATGCGCTTAAACGGCTGGGCTGCACGGATGTGATCAGCGTCTCAGCCTGCGGGTCGTTCCGCGAGGAGATGGCCCCGGGCGACTTCGTGATCGTCGACCAATTCATCGACCGCACCATGGCGCGCGAAAAGAGCTTCTTCGGCCCCGGCTGCGTGGCCCATGTCTCGGTCGCCCATCCCACCTGTCCGCGACTGGGGGACGCCTGCGAGACCGCAGCACGAGACGCGGGCATCAACGTCCACCGCGGCGGCACCTATCTGGCGATGGAGGGGCCGCAATTCTCGACGCTCGCGGAATCCAAGATGTACCGCGACAGCTGGGGGGCGGATGTGATCGGCATGACCAATATGCCCGAGGCGAAACTCGCCCGCGAGGCGGAGCTTTGCTATGCCAGTGTCGCGATGATCACCGATTACGACAGCTGGCACCCGGACCACGGCGAGGTGGATGTGACGCAGATCATCGCCACGCTGATGGGCAACGCCGACAAGGGCCGCGCCATGGTCTCGCGCCTGCCCGCGCTTCTGGGGGCCGAGCGCGCGCCCTGCCCGCACGGCTGTGACCGGGCGCTGGAATTTGCGATCCTGACCCAGCCGGATGCGCGGGATCCGGAATTGCTGGCCAAGTTGGATGCGGTGGCGGGGCGGATGCTTTGACCGCAGGCGGCGGCTTTGCTTGGCTGCGTGCGGAAGGTATTTAAGAAAGGATGAAGGGAGGGGGGTGGCGCCCCTTTTTAGATGTTGTGCGGTGCGCGCAGATCGGGGGTTCGCCCGGGCGGCGCGTTGCGCTAAGACGGGTCCGGTCAAACACGCGGAAGGGCGGCATGAAACAGGTTCAGGACTATATTCGCACGATCGTAGATTTCCCCCATGAGGGGATCATGTTTCGTGACGTGACAACGCTTTTTGCCGATCCGCGCGGGTTTCGCATGGCGATCGACCAGATGCTGCACCCCTATGCGGGAATTGCGATTGATAAGGTCGTGGGGCTGGAGGCGCGCGGCTTCATTCTTGGCGGGGCGATTGCGCATCAGCTGAGCGTGGGTTTCGTGCCGATCCGCAAAAAGGGCAAGCTGCCCGGCACGGTGATCAGTCAGGACTATCAGCTTGAATATGGCGAGGCCATTGTCGAGCTGCATGATGATGCGATCAAACCGGGCGAGAAGGTTCTGGTTGTGGATGATCTTTTGGCCACCGGCGGCACGGCGGAGGCCGGGATCAAACTGATTGAGCGTTTGGGCGGCGAGATCGTTTCCTGCGCCTTTATCATTGATCTGCCCGAGTTGGGCGGGCGCAAGCGGTTGGAAGCGCTTGGCAAAGAGGTGCATGCGCTCTGCGCTTTCGACGGGCTTTAAGCCCTTAGGACGGCGCCGGGGTTCATGATGCCTTGAGGGTCGAGCGCCGTTTTGATGGCGCGCATGGCGGTGAGTTTGGCGGGGTCGCCGTAGCGTTCGAGGTCGTCGACCTTGATGCGGCCCACGCCATGTTCCGCGCTGAATGAGCCGCCAAGGTCGTGGACGAGGTCGTGCACCAGGCGTTTCACGACGTCGCGCTTATCTTCGTAATCGGCGCGGCTTTTGCCCTTTGCGGGGAAGACGTTGTAGTGCAGGTTGCCGTCCCCGACATGGCCGAAACAGTTGATGCGAAAGTCGCCGAGGGCCGAGAGCGCATCGGTCGCGCGGGTGATGAATTCGGGGATCGCGCCGAGGGGCACCGAGATGTCATGGCTGGAGACCGAGCCGATCAGGCGGTTGGCCTCGGGGATGGTTTCGCGGATGGTCCAGAAGTCTTGGGCCTGTTGGGCGTTCTGGGCGATGAGGCCGTCGGAGACGAGGCCCGCGTCGAGGGCAGCGGCGAAGAGGGCCTCTAGGGCGGCGTCGGTATCAATCTCTCCGGGGGTGCCGATGTCGATCAGGACGCACCATTGCGGGGTTTTGGCGAAGGGTTGGCGGATGTTGGGCAGGGTTTCGTTAAGGAAATCGAAACCTCTTCGGTGCATCAATTCGAAAGCGCTGATCATTTCGCCCAAGTGGTCGCGCGCGAGAGAGAGGAGCGCCAATGCGGCGGCGGGGCTCTCGACCACCATGAGTGCGGTGCCGCTGCGGGCGGGGCGCGCGTAGAGCTTGAGGGCCGCGGCGGTGATCACGCCGAGGGTGCCTTCCGCGCCGATCAGCAGGTTGCGCAGATCGTAGCCGGTGTTGTTTTTGCGCAGGCGGGTCAGCCCGTGCCAGATTTGGCCGTCAGGCAGGACGGCTTCGAGGCCGAGGCAGAGGTCGCGGGCGTTGCCGTAGCGCAGCACGCCGGTGCCGCCTGCGTTGGTTGAAAGCGTGCCGCCGATGCGCGCGGTGCCCTCGGCGGCGAGGGACAGGGGGAAGACGCGGTTTGCCTCTTCGGCGGCGGTTTGGACATCGGCGAGGATCGTGCCTGCTTCGGCGACCAGCACATTTTCTTCGGGCAGGACGGCCCGGATGCGGTTCATGCGCTCGAGGGAGAGGATGAGAGGTGCCGGGCCATCGCTGCTGATCTGGCCGCCAACAAGCCCGGTGCCGCCGCCATAGGGCACGACCGGCACGCGGGCGGCATGGGCGGCGCGGATCAGGATGGCGACCTCTTCGGTGCTGCGCGGCAGGGCCAAGACGCCCCCCTGCCCCGCGTAGCGGCCGCGGGGTTCTTCAAGGTAGCGCTGCTCGGGATCACGCAGCACATCGACTGGCAGTTGCGCGCGCAGGGTGTCGATGAAGGCGGCGGTGTCGGCGGGGTTCAATGTCATGGGCCTTTGATCCTGCGCGGGGCGCGCGGATGCAAGGGCAAAGCACCGGAACGGCTGGGAGAATGCGGGGCATGAGGCGGGGCGATCATGCCCCGGCGATGCTTGTGTTATCAGCGGATGTTTTTGTTGTCAGCGAAAGGTTTCGGGCTGCGGCTTAGCCTACGCCCGTGCGGCCGCGCCGGTCTTTGCGCAGGGAGGCGTAGAGCACATGGGTCCGCCAGCGGCCATCGATTTGCAGATAGCTCTGCGCGACACCCTCGTATTTGAAGCCCGCCTTTTCAAGCAGGCCGCGGGAGGCTTGATTTTCCGGCAGGCAGGCGGCCTCGATGCGCGACAGGTCGAGGCGGGTGAAGGCCTGATGCACCGTCGCTTCGATCGCCTCGCGCATGTAGCCTTGGCGGGCAAAGGGTTCGCCCGTCCAATAGCCCAAGGTGCCGGATTGGGCCGGCCCCCGGCGGATGTTGTCGAGGGTGATCGCACCGACAAGGTTTTGATCGCTGCGCCGGATCAGGAAGAGCGGCATGGCATTGCCCGAGGAGACCGAGCGCTGCGCCCAGTAGACGCGGTTGGTGAAAGCCTTGCGGGTGAGGTGATCCTCGGCCCATGTCGGCTCCCACGGGCGCAGGTAGTCGTTGCTGGCGCGGCGCAGGGCCGCCCAGGCGCGGAAATCGGCGTGGATCGGCGGGCGCAGGGTCAGCCGTTCCGTTTCAATCCGCAGTTTGCGTCGCCCCAGCATCAGGCGGCGCGTCGGTTGTGAAGGTCGTCCAGCGTCGGGGCGGCGTCGACCGGACCGTAGAGCGCGAGAGCCGCCGGGGCTTGCGTGGCCATGCGTTCGGCGAAGTCGCGCACGTCGCCGGTGGTCACCGCGTCGATCTGGGCGACGGTTTCTTCCAGCGGCGGCACGCGGTCCCAGATCTGGATCAGCCGGGCCAGACGTTCGGCACGGTTGGAGGGGCTTTCCAGCCCCATGAGCAGCCCGGCCTTCATCTGCGCACGGGCGCGGGCGACTTCGGCAGGCGACATGTCAGAGGCCGCGCGCTTCATCTCGTCGATGGTGATATTGGCCAGTTCGGGCAGTTGCTCGGCGCTGGTGCCGGCGTAGATTGTGGTCATGCCCGTGTCGGCATAGGCGCCAGCTTGGGCGAAGATCGTATAGCAAAGGCCGCGATTCTCACGAATCTCTTGGAACAGGCGGGAGGACATGCCGCCGCCCAGGGCCGAGGCGTAGATCTGGGCGATGTAGATGTCGTCGGAGCGGTACCCGGGGCTTTCAAAGCCGAGGGCGAAATGGGCCTGTTCTAGCTGTTTGACCTGTCGATATTCGCCGCCCCCGAAACGGGCGCTGTCGATCTGGTAGAGCGTCTTGGCGGGCATGTCGCCAAAGAGGCTTTCGGCGAGTTTGACGATTCTGTCATGGTCCACCGCACCGGCAGCCGAAAGGATCATCTGCTCTGGCCCGTAGTGATCGGCGATGAAACGTTGCAAGTCGTCGCGCGAGAAGGCCGAGACCCGCTCGCTCGGCCCAAGGATCGTGCGACCGATGGGCTGATCCGGGTAGGCCTGCTCTTGCAGCCAGTCGAAAATCACATCGTCGGGCGTGTCGAGCGCTTGGCCGATCTCTTGCAGGATCACGCCGCGTTCGACTTCGACTTCCGAAGGGTCCAGCACCGGGTTGCGCAGGATGTCGGCGATCACGTCGAGGCCGAGCGCCACGTCATTTTCCAACACGCGGGCATAATAGGCCGTCACTTCGCGCGAGGTATAGGCGTTGATATAGCCGCCCACATCCTCAATCGCCTCGGCGATTTGCAGCGAAGAACGGGTCGCGGTGCCTTTGAACGCCATATGTTCGAGGAAATGCGCGATGCCATTTTGCTGCGGGGTCTCGTGGCGCGCGCCTGCGTTGACCCAGACGCCGATGGCGGAGGAGGCGAGCCCCTCCATATGTTCGGTGACGATGCGAAAGCCGTTGGGCAATGTGGTCTGTTGAAGGCTCACGCGGAGAGGTTTCCTTTGATATGCGCTTTGAGCGCGTCGAGGTCGTTGGGCAGCCGGGTGAAACGTTCCTCCCGATCGAAAAGGTCCGCCATGCGGGGCGGCAAGGCGGGGCGGATGCCGGTTGCGGCTTCGACCGCGTCGGGGAATTTTGCCGGATGGGCGGTGGCCAGCGTGACCATCGGCGTCGCGGCATCGCGCAGATCGTCTGCGACTTTCACGCCCACGGCGGAATGCGGGCAGAGCAGCTCACCCGTGGTGCGGCGACGGTCAGCGATGGTGGCGGTGGTTTCCTCTTCGGAGACGCGGCCCGAGCGGTAGATGTCTTGCAGCGCCTGCATCGCCCCTTGAGAGACGTCGAAACCGCCCTTCCCCAATTCGTCCATCAACTGCGCCACTGCACCGGCGTCGCGATCATAGGCATCAAAGAGGGCGCGTTCGAAGTTCGAGGAGACCTGAATGTCCATCGAGGGGCTGATCGACGGGGTCACGCCGCCTTTGTGGTAGCCCTGACCCGACAAACAGCGGTGCAGGATGTCGTTCTGGTTGGTGGCGACGACGAGATCGGCGATGGGCAGGCCCATCCGCTTGGCGATATAGCCCGCGAAAATGTCGCCGAAGTTGCCGGTAGGCACGGTGAAGCTGACCTCACGCAGGGGCGCGCCAAGGCTCGTAGCGGCGGTGAAGTAATAGACCACCTGCGCCAGCACCCGGCCCCAGTTGATCGAGTTCACGCCTGCCAGACGCACCGAATCGCGGAAGTCGAAATCGTTGAACATGTCTTTAAGGCGGGCTTGGCAATCGTCGAAATCTCCGTCGATGGCCAGCGCGTGCACGTTGGATTCCGCAGGCGTGGTCATCTGGCGGCGCTGCACGTCAGACACGCGGCCATGGGGGTAGAGGATGAAGACGTCGACATTGTCGAGCCCCTTGAAGGCTTCGATCGCGGCGGAGCCGGTGTCACCCGAGGTGGCGCCCACGATGGTCACCCGCTCGCCCTTGCGGCCCAAGGCGGCTTGGAACATCTGGCCGATAAGCTGCATGGCGAAGTCTTTGAACGCCAGTGTCGGCCCGTGGAACAGCTCAAGCAGGAAGTGGTTCGGGGCGAGTTGCACCATGGGCGCGCGGGCGGTGTGGCCAAAGCCCTCATAGGCGCGGGCGATGATGGCGCGGAATTCTTCGTCCGTGAAAGTGTCGCCGATGAAGGGGCGCATAACCGTAAATGCGACCTCTTCGTAGCTCTGGCCCTGCATGGCGCTGATTTGTTCCGCGCTCAGCGTCGGGATCGTTTCGGGGACGTAGAGGCCGCCGTCACGGGCAAGGCCGGTCAGCATCGCCTCTTCGAAGGACAGAACGGGCGCGGAGCCACGGGTAGAGATATAGCGCATAGGGTCAGTCGACTTTCGGCGTTGCAGGGGCGCGGCGGCGGCGCAGGAAAAGGACGGTCATCGCCAGCCAGATGGCGGCGAGGGAAAACCAGGTGATCGCATATTGCAAGTGATCGTTGGGGATGCGGGCGGTATCGACGGGCAGCGGGGTGATCTTTGGGTCCGGCCCGGCGCCTTCGCGCATGACGATCAAAAGCGGTTCGGTGTCGAGGGTTTCGGCCATGACATCCACATCGCGGGCGAACCAGATGTTGCGATCCATGTCGGCCTCGGGCGTGAAACTGTCGACCTCCTGAGGCCATTGCAGGTTGCCGGTCAGAGTGGCGGTGCCTGCGGGGGCGATAGCGTCTTTGTTCGATGTGGCGGTAAAGCCGAGGTCGATGAGCACGCGCCGCCCGCTCTCCAACGCCATGGGTGCGATGACGCGGTAGCCTGCGCCTTTCTGCTTTTGGCTGACCAACACATGCAGCGCCTGCGCCCCGATCTCTCCGCTGACGGTGACGGGCAGATAGGCGTCGGCTTCTGGATCGGGATCGGCGGGCAAGGCCACGGGTGTTGCGGCGATGCGGTTGTTGATGTCGGCGATGATCGCCTCTTTCCACGCCAGCCGCTGCACCTGCCAGACCCCGAGTGCGACGAGGATGGCTGCCCCGCCAAGGCCGACAATGATGAAGAACAGGCTGCGCCGCATTCGAATCTCTCTGGCTGAAACGACAAACGCGCGAAGAGGGCTTCGCGCGTTTGGGTTTTACGGGTGTGGGGCGCGGATGCAACCCCGCCCTATGGTCAGGGCTGGCCCCACATGTAGACGGCAAAGAAGAGGAACAGCCAGACCACGTCAACGAAGTGCCAGTACCACGCTGCCGCCTCGAAGCCGACGTGGCGTTCGGGGGTGAAGTGGCCGCGCATGGCGCGCAGCAGGCAGACGAAGAGGAAGATCGTGCCGATGATCACGTGGAAACCGTGGAAGCCGGTCGCCATGAAGAAGCTGGAGAAATACATGTCGCCGCCGAATGTCCAATCGTCATGGACCAGCAGTTCGTAGTATTCGTAAGCCTGCAGCGCGGTGAAGAGCACGCCGAGGATCACCGCGATGGTCAGGCCCGAGATCAGGTCTTTGCGGTTGTTTTCATGGGCCAGCGCATGGTGCGCCCACGTCACGGCACAGCCCGACAGCAGCAGAACCAGCGTGTTGATCAGCGGCAGGTGGAAGGCATCGACCGCATGAATGTCGGGCTGGACGTATTCCGTGCCGACATATTCATACATCGGGTAAAGGGCCTGTTTGAAGAAGGACCAGAACCACGCCACGAAGAACATGACTTCGGACATGATGAAGAGGATGAAACCATAGCGCAGGCCGATGCGCACCACACCGGTGTGATCGCCCACTTCGCTTTCGGAGACCACTTCGGCCCACCATCCGAACATGACGTAGAGCGTGGCCACCAGACCGCCCAAGAAAACGAAGGGGGTCATCCCGTGCATCCACAGGACAGCGCCCGCCAGCATGACAAATCCGCCTACCGACCCCAGCAGCGGCCAGGTCGAGGGGGGGAGAATATGGTAGTCGTGGTTTTTTGCATGGGCCATGGTTGCGGGTCCCTCACCTTTGTTCAATCAGGTCGTTAATTGGTTGTTGTGGCGCTGTCCTGATCAAGGGCGGCATAGCCCTCGGGCAGGTCAATTTCGTAGAATGTATAGGACAGAGTGATGGTATGTACAAACTTCCCATCACGGTCTTCGACCATTTCCGGGTCGACGAAAAAGCTTACCGGCATCTGCACGCGCTCGCCTGGGGCCAGCACCTGTTCGGTAAAGCAAAAGCAGTCGATCTTCTCGAAAAAGGCCCCGGCGGTATAAGGGGTGACGTTATAGCTCGCCTGCCCCGCCACCGGTTTGTCGGTCGGGTTGTACGCCTCGTAGAAAGCCAACCCGGTCTCGCCGATGCGGATCTCCATTTCGCGGACCACGGGCTTGAATTCCCACGGCATACCGTCGTTCAGGGAGCCGTCGAAACGGACCTTGACCGTCTTATCCAGCACGTCGGCTTTGGCGGCAGAGACCTGCCCCGGCGTGCCGCCAAAGCCGGTGACGCGGCAGAACCAGTCGTAAAACGGTACCGACGCCCAAGCGAGGCCGCCCATAAGCACCACCACGCCGACGGTTTGCATCACTGTTTTCTGAGGACCGGAAAGCGCCATTACTGTGTCACCTCACGTTGCTCCGGGGGGAGTTCGAAATCGGTCTGGGTGATCTTGACGTAGGTCAACGCCATGATCAGCACCACGAAGGCACCCAGCATCAGGCCCACGCCGATGTTGCGGCCGCGGCGGCGATTGTGCAGCTCATGCTCGGGTCGGATGCCCATTACCAGCCTCCCAAGCCAAAGGTGCGCAGGGCTGCTTCGCCCAGGATCGCGCCGAAGTGCAAGAAGAGATAGGCCAGCGACAGGCGGAAGAACTTGCGCTCTTCGGCATAGTCGTCACCCTCGGCCATGACCTCATCCCGCTTCCAGATACGGTAGGCCCCCAGCAGGAAGGCGGCGTTCAGCACCAGCGCCACGGCGAAATAGAAGATACCGCCGATGGCAGTGAAGGCCGTGCCGATGGCCAATGCAGCCAGAAGGACGGTGTAGACAAAGATATGCAGCCGCGTGGCCGGGCGGCCATGGGTCACGGTCAGCATCGGCACCTTGGCATCGTCGTAGTCCGAGCGCATGAAGAGCGCCAGCGCCCAGAAATGCGGCGGGGTCCACATGAAGATCAGCGCAAACATCAGCCATGCCTCGACCGAGAAGCTGCCCGTGGCCGCGACCCAGCCGATCACCGGCGGGAAGGCCCCCGCGGCGCCGCCGATGACGATGTTCTGCGGCGTCAGACGCTTGAGCCACATGGTATAGAAAACGGCATAGAAAAGGATGGTGAAGAGCAGCATCCCGCCCGCCAGCAGGTTGGTCGCCAGCGCCAGCATCATCACCGACAGACCCGAGAGCGCCACGCCAAGCGTCAGCGCCTCTCCGGGCTGAACCCGGCCCGAGGGGATCGGGCGCCCGCGCGTGCGGCGCATCACCGCGTCGATATCGGCGTCCCACCACATGTTCAGCGCGCCAGAGGCACCGCCGCCTATGGCGATGAACAGGATCGCGCAAAAGCCGATGACGGGATTGACCGAAACCGGCGCGGCCAACAGCCCCACGAAGGCCGTGAAGACGACCAGCGACATGACGCGCGGCTTCAGCAGGGCGAAGTAATCCCCCAGCTGCGCGTCGTATTCACTTGTTGGCGTATTGGTGATGTCAGTCATCCCGAACCTTCCAAGGGTAAACACGGGGCACGGGCCTGTGCCCTGCCCCGTGGAACTGGCTTACTTAGAGGCGACGGTCAGCGGCTGTTCGATGCCAGCATATTCCGCCTTGGCATTGCCAAGCCATTCCGCATAGGCCTCTTCCGAAACCACTTTGACGGTGATCGGCATATAGGCGTGGGCCTGACCGCAAAGCTCGGAACACTGGCCGAAGTAGACGCCCTCTTGCTCGGCCGTGAACCACAGTTCGGCCAGACGGCCCGGCACGCCATCCTGCTTCACGCCGAAGGCGGGGATGGTCCAAGAGTGGATCACGTCGCTGGCGGTCACCTGCACGACGATGGTCTTGCCCACGGGGATCACGACGGATGTGTCGGTGGCCAGCAGGAAGTCATCGCGGCTGTAGCCTTCGTCTTCAAGCTTGGCGACCATCGCGTCATTCAGCACGAAGGGGGTCACGTCCTCATCACCGTCGCCCAGCGTCGCCGGAGCGCCGATCATGTAGCTGTCAAAGGCGATCTCTTCGTCGACATATTCATAGGTCCAGTACCACTGGTTGCCGATGGCCTTGATCGTGATGTCCGCTTCGGGGATTTCCTGCTGACGGAACAGGATCGGCAGCGAATAGGCACCGATCAGCACAAGGATGAGAATCGGCCCGATCGTCCAGGCGATTTCGATCGGAGTGTGGTGGGTAAAGGACGAGGGGTTCGGGTTCCGCTTTTTGTTGTAGCGGATCATGACCCAGATGATCAGGCCGGTCACGAAGACGGTGATCGCGGCGATGATCACCAGAATCAGGTGATCCAAAGCATGGATATCCCGCGCCAATTCGGTAACGGCGGGTTGAAAGCCTGTCTCGCCGTCAACAGGTCTGCCGATGACATCAAGCCCGTCAATGCGCAGGCTGTCCTGTGCCAATGCAGGCAGGGCGGCAAGGCTGGTCAAAAGACCGGAAAGGGGGAGTAGATGTTTCATATGTCGTCCTGATCTTGTGACCATTAAGAAGCCGATAAGCACCCCAAACCGCTGCTGCGATCCGGTGCCGTTGTAATCCTGGGTGCTTACAATCATATTCTGCCTACAAGATAAAGTCACATGCTTGCGTCATAGAGCCGCGCGAGACAGTTTTGTGACAGCAAGCAAGGATACCCCCGATGAGCCGCGCGCATTTCACCCCCTTCGAGGCCGATCTGGACCGAGAAACTGCTCTGAGCGTGCTACGCGAGGCCGTGGCCGGTGCCGATGACGGCGAATTGTTCCTCGAACGCCGCCGCTCTGAAGCGCTGGTTTTCGACGACGGACGCCTCAAAACCGCCAGCTATGATGCCGCCGAGGGCTTTGGCCTGCGCGCCGTGCGCGGCGAAGTGGCAGGCTACGCCCATTCCACCGAACTGAGCGAGGCCGCCCTGCGCCGCGCGGCGGAGACGGCGCGGCTGGCGGTGGGCGATGGTGGCGGCACATGGGCCGATGCCCCTCAGGCCAGTAACAAGCGGCTTTATACGGACGAAGACCCGATCGCGGGCCATGCCTTCCCGGTCAAGGTCGATAGCCTGCGCGAGATCGACGCCTATGCCCGAAGCCTCGATTCCCGCGTAGTACAGGTGAGCGCCACGATCGCCGCCAGCATTCAGGAGGTCGAGATTCTTCGCCCCGAAGGGCATTCGGTGCGCGACGTGCGCCCCATGACGCGGGTCAATGTCTCGGTCATCGTCGAGCAGGACGGCCGCCGCGAAAGCGGCGGTGTCGGCGGCGGCGGGCGGATCGGGCTGGACGGCATGCTGGCCCCCGAAGATTGGCAGGCGAAGGTCCGCGAAGCCCTGCGCATCGCTTGCGTGAACCTCGAAGCCGTCCCCGCGCCCGCGGGCGTGATGGACGTGGTGCTTGGCCCCGGCTGGCCCGGCATCCTGCTCCACGAAGCCATCGGTCACGGGCTTGAGGGCGATTTCAACCGCAAGGGCTCCAGCGCCTTTGCCGGGTTGATGGGCCAACAGATCGCAGCCAAGGGCGTGACCGTGCTGGATGACGGCACGATCCCCGACCGGCGCGGCTCAATCTCTGTCGATGACGAGGGCACCCCCTCGGCGCGCAATGTGCTGATCGAAGATGGTAAGCTGGTCGGCTATATGCAGGACCGTCAGAACGGGCGGCTCATGGGCAGCGCCTCAACGGGCAACGGGCGGCGGCAGTCCTATGCACATATCCCGATGCCGCGGATGACCAACACCTATATGCTGGGCGGCGAGGCGGCACCGGGCGATATCGTGGCTGATCTCAAGGACGGGATCTATGCCGTGGGCTTCGGCGGCGGGCAGGTCGATATCACCAATGGCAAGTTCGTCTTCTCCTGCACTGAGGCCTACCGCGTGCAAAACGGCAAGATCGGCGCGCCGGTCAAAGGAGCGACCTTGATCGGCGATGGGGCCACGGCCTTGCAAAAGATCCGCGCTATTGGCAACGACCCGACGCTCGACCCCGGCATGGGCAACTGCGGCAAGCAGGGGCAGTGGGTGCCGGTGGGTGTGGGCCAGCCCACTTTGATGATCGGCGGGTTGACCGTCGGCGGGGCCGCGACCTGACGGTGGCACGCTGGGGTTGAATCAAATACGCGGGGAAATCTTCATAGGTTGTTAAGCACTAAATCCTATACCTGATTCTGCAACGGACGGAGTTTCGGGATGACTGACAAGGACCTACATCCTTCTTCCACTCACCCCCCACTCCCACCCACCCAGGAAGATGAACAGTTTGCCCGGCTTCGTCTGTTGCGCTCTCGCCGCGTGGGTATTTCGACCTATCGGCGCTTGCTGGATGAACATGGCTCTGCCCAAGAGGCGCTGAAAGCGCTGCCGGAAGTCGCGCGTGCCGCCGGGATATCAGACTACCGCATCTGCCCCGAAGGGGTGGTTCAGGCGGAACTCAACGCCGCCCGCCGCGCCGGGGCCCGGCTACTGGTTGAGGGGGAGGCACCCTACCCGCGCCTGCTCAGCGACCTTCCCGATGCGCCGCCCTTCCTATGGCTGATCGGCGACCCGGCATTGCTGGGCCGTCCGATGATCTCCCTCGTGGGCGCGCGAAACGCTTCTTCGCTTGGGCTGCGCATGGCCCGCAACCTCGCCGCCGAACTGGGCGAAGCTGGCTTCGTCGTGGTCTCCGGCCTTGCTCGGGGCATCGACGCGGCGGCGCATGAGGCCGCATTGCCCCGCGGCACCATCGCCGTGCAGGCGGGCGGGGTCGACATTATATATCCCAGCGAGAACACCGTGCTGACCGGCCAGATCGCCGCGCAGGGGCTGCGGCTGTCAGAGCAACCGATGGGGCTGCAACCGATGGCCCGGCACTTCCCCCGCCGCAATCGCATCATCTCAGGCCTGAGCCGCGCGACGGTGGTGGTTGAGGCGGCGGCCCGCTCGGGCAGTTTGATCACCGCCCGCGACGCTCTCGATCAAGGGCGCGACGTGCTGGCGGTCCCCGGCCACCCGATGGACGCCCGCGCGGCAGGCTGCAACATGCTGATCCGCGACGGCGCGGTGCTGGTGCGCGCTGCCGCGGATGTGTTGGAGGTTTTGCCGGAGGGGGGAGCTCAAACCCCGCCACCCCGCAGCAAGCCCCCCGCGGCCCCGCGCCCGGAAACACCGCCGCGAAACCAAAGCACTGTCGCGAAGCTCCATGCGCAGATCCTCTCTCGTCTCGGCCATGCGCCGGTTGCGGAGGATCAGTTGATCCGCGACTTGCAAGTGCCGAGTAGCGATGTCGCCCCCGCGCTCCTCGATCTTGAGATGGAGGGGGAAATTCAGCGCCAACCCGGCGGGCTGCTCAGCCGCTCTGCCTGACGCCGCGAAGGAGCGCGGCCCGGTCAAAGCGCCGCGAAACCGGGGACCAACCGCGGGGCAGTTGGCCGGGCCAAGCAAGCCTCGAATGCCGACCGTCGATGCCGGCGAAACGGCCCATTCGGCCCACGAAACCGCTGTGCCGTAAACCCGTGATACGCAGCAGCTGCATTGACAAACACCCCTGCAATCCCACATGAGACAGCGCAAAGCCGCCCCCGTTTTTGATCTAAGGTGCCTGTATTTATGCCCGTCGTCGTCGTCGAATCCCCAGCCAAGGCCAAAACGATCAACAAATATCTGGGCGACGATTACACCGTCCTCGCCTCTTACGGCCACGTCCGCGACCTGCCGCCGAAAGACGGCTCGGTCGATACCGACGCCGATTTCGACATGAAATGGGAGGTGGCCAGCGACAGCAAGAAACACGTCAAGGCCATCGCCGACGCGCTGGCCCAAGACAACGCATTGATCCTCGCGACTGACCCCGACCGCGAAGGTGAGGCGATCAGCTGGCACCTGCAAGAGGCGCTGACCAAGCGCAAATCGATCAAGAAAGACACGCCCGTAAGTCGCGTGGTCTTCAACCAGATCACCCAGAAGGCGGTGACCGAGGCGATGCAGAACCCGCGTCAGGTCGACATGCCGCTGGTTGAGGCCTATCTCGCCCGCCGCGCGCTGGACTATCTGGTGGGGTTCAACCTCTCCCCCGTGCTCTGGCGCAAGCTGCCGGGCGCCAAGTCTGCGGGCCGCGTGCAATCGGTCACCCTGCGCCTCATCGTCGAGCGCGAGATGGAGATCGAGGCTTTCCGCGCCCGTGAGTATTGGTCGGTAAAGGCGCTGCTCGCCACGCCGCGCGGTCAGGAATTCGAAGCCCGTCTCGTCTCGCTCGCCGGAAACAAGCTCGAACGTTTCGATCTCGCGGATGCCACACAGGCCGAAATGGCGGTGCAGGCGATCACCAGCCGGGCGCTGAAGGTGATGAACGTCGAGGCGAAACCGGCCAGCCGCAACCCCTCGGCCCCCTTCATGACCTCGACGCTGCAGCAGGAGGCCAGCCGCAAGTTCTCCATGGGCGCGCGCCAGACCATGTCGACCGCGCAGCGTCTCTACGAGGCCGGTCACATTACCTACATGCGGACCGACGGCATCGACATGGCGCCCGAGGCCGTTGCCATGGCGCGCGATGCGATCAAGGACCGGTTTGGCGCGGATTACGTGCCGAAAGAGCCGCGCATTTACAAGAACAAGGCGAAGAACGCGCAGGAAGCCCACGAATGTATCCGCCCCACGGATATGACCAAGGACGCCAAGGCGCTGAAGCTCGATGCCGATCAGGCGAAACTCTATGACCTGATCTGGAAACGCACCCTCGCCTGCCAGATGGAAAGCGCCCGACTGGAGCGCACCACCGTCGAGATCGGCAGCGACGACGCGCAGGTCGGGCTGCGCGCCAACGGCCAGGTCGTGCTCTTCGACGGCTTCCTGCGGGTCTACGAAGAAGGCCGCGACGATGTCGTCGACGAGGACGACAAGCGCCTGCCCCAGATCAGCCAAGGTGACGCGATGGACAAGCGCAGCGTCACGCCCGAGCAGCATTTCACCCAGCCCCCGCCGCGCTACACCGAGGCGACGCTGGTCAAGAAGATGGAAGAGCTCGGCATCGGCCGCCCCTCGACCTATGCCAGCATCGTCACCACGATTCAGGACCGCGAATATGTCCGCAAGGACGGCAACCGCCTGATCCCCGAGGATAAGGGCCGTCTGGTGACCGCCTTCCTTGAGAATTATTTCCGCCGCTACATCGGCTATGACTTCACCGCCGATCTGGAGGATCAACTCGACAAGGTCAGCGCCGGGGATGCCGCCTATAAGGAAGTGCTGCGCCGCTTCTGGCGCGATTTCTCGGCGGCCATCGCCGAGACATCCGAGCTGCGCATCACCGAGGTGCTGGAAAAGATTAACGAGGTGCTGGAGCCGCATCTCTTCCCGCCCACCGAAGACGGCAGCGACCCGCGGCTTTGCCCCAATTGCGAGATTGGCCGCCTGTCGATGCGCACCGCGCGCTCGGGCGGCGCCTTCATCGGCTGTTCGAACTACCCCGAATGCCGCTATACCCGCCCCTTTGGCCCGCCCGACCCGGAGGCCGAAGCCTCAGCCATCCCGCCCGACGGTAAGCTTCTGGGTGAAGATCAGGGCGACGAAATCCGCGTTTTCAAGGGCCGTTTCGGGCCCTATGTCCAGCGCGGCCCGGTGACGGAAGAGAACAAGAAACCCCCGCGCCAGTCGATCCCCAAGGATTGGGTGCCCGAGGATCTGACGCTGGAGCAGGGCGTGATGCTCCTGTCACTCCCGCGTGAGATCGGCCCTCACCCCGAGGATGGCGTTATGGTCTGGGCCAACATCGGGCGCTATGGGCCTTACATCAAGCACGCCGAAAGCACCTCGCACCGGGGCGGCACCAATGCCAATCTCGAAGGCATCGATGAGGTTTGGACCGTCGGCATGAATCGCGCGGTGCAGTTGTTGGCCGAGAAAGTCGCCAGCCGCGGTGGCCGGGGCAAGGCCGCGAAACCGATCCGCGAGATGGGCGAGCACCCGGATATGGGCGGCGAGGTCAATGTCATGGAGGGCAAATACGGGCCCTACGTCAAATGGGAGAAGGTGAACGCCACGATCCCGAAGGAGATCGAACCCGCGGATCTGACGATGGAACGCGCGGTGGAGTTGATCGAAGAGAAGCTCGCCAAATCCCCCGCCAAGCGCAAAGCGGCGACAAAGAAAGCGCCGGCCAAGAAAACGGCAGCCAAAAAGCCGGCGGCGAAAAAGACGGCGGCCAAGAAGGCTCCGGCAAAGGCGGCCACAAAGAAACCCGCGGCCAAGAAAACAACCGCGAAAAAAGCCGACAGCGCGTAAGCCGCGCCTAGGCACAGCAACCGCGCCGGGGGATCGGCGCGGTTCCGCCTGTGGCCTGCCTTTATATCCAGCATCATGAATATGTGATTTGCCATTCGCCTTCGATTTTCGGATCAGGGGCGGCGGCAAGACCACTATGAAAGGCAGATCAATGTCAGGCATGAAATTTACCCGGCGCGGGCTGATCGCCGCGAGCAGCGCGGCGCTGATGACGCCCCAGATCCTGCGCGCGCAGGAACCCGGCCAAGCGCCCCGCGAATATTCCGCCGAACCTCCGGTGTCGCGCAACACGTCGAGCTTTGCCACCCAGCGTTGGCAGGACCATTTCGACAGCCTTGGCAAAGGCGCGATCGTGGCCGACACCACCAGCCGCGCCCTGCATTACTGGAGCGCGGACGGCCAGACCTACAAGGTCTACCCCACCTCGGTGCCCGCCACCGAAGAGTTGACCAAGCGCGGCTATACCGAGATCGTGCGCAAGAAAGTCGGCCCTGATTGGACGCCCACCGCCTCGATGATGGAACGTTTCCCGCATTACAAATACATGCCGCCGGGCCCGGACAATCCGCTCGGCACCCATGCGATGTATCTTAGCTGGCCTGCCTATATCATCCACGGCACCCATGACACGCGCAAGATCGGGCGGCGGTCCTCGGACGGTTGCATCGGGCTTTACAACGAGAAGATCGAAGAACTTTTCGGCCTCTGCCCCGTGGGCACGCAGGTGCGCATCATCTGACTTTCCGGGCGGCCTTTCCTGCGTAGCACCACGTAATTGACACTGCCCCGACGCAGGGTCACATATGGCGCAGCGAAACTGTAGGGAGGTCGCCCGTGAACAAAATCTATGGATCCGCCGCCGAGGCGCTGGAAGGCGTTCTGTCGGATGGCATGCTGATCGCCGCCGGGGGCTTTGGCCTTTGCGGCATTCCGGAATTGCTGTTGCAGGCGATCAAGGAAAACGGGGCCAAAGACCTCACCTTTGCGTCGAACAATGCGGGCGTCGATGACTTCGGCATCGGCATTCTGCTGCAATCGCGGCAGGTGAAAAAGATGATCTCCTCCTATGTGGGGGAGAATGCCGAATTCATGCGCCAGTATCTCTCGGGCGAGCTGGAATTGGAATTCAACCCTCAAGGCACCTTGGCCGAGCGCATGCGCGCGGGTGGTGCGGGCATTCCGGGTTTCTACACCAAGACCGGCGTCGGCACCCAGATCGCCGAGGGCAAGGAAGTGAAACAGTTCCACGGTGAGGATTACATCCTCGAAGAAGGCATCTTTGCCGATCTGTCGATCGTGAAGGCATGGAAAGCCGACGACACCGGCAACCTCGTCTTCCGCAAGACCGCGCGCAACTTCAACCCGCCCGCGGCCATGTGTGGCAAGGTCTGCATCGTCGAGGTCGAAGAGATTGTCCCCCGCGGCAGCCTCGACCCCGACCACATCCACCTGCCGGGCATCTATGTGCATCGCATCATCCAAGGCGAGCATGAGAAACGCATCGAGAAGGTCACGACACGCAAGCGGGAGGAAGCCTAATGCCTTGGGATAGAGATCAGATGGCGGCGCGGGCCGCAGAGGAACTCGAAGACGGCATGTATGTGAACCTCGGCATCGGTATTCCGACGCTGGTGGCGAATTACGTCGGCGACAAGGACATTACCCTTCAGTCCGAGAACGGCATGCTGGGCATGGGCCCCTTCCCTTACGAGGGCGAGGAAGACCCAGACCTGATCAACGCCGGCAAGCAGACCATCACCGAGCTGAGCCGCACCGCCTATTTCGACAGCGCCATGTCCTTTGGCATGATCCGCGGCGGCAAGATCGCGGCGGCAATCCTCGGCGCCATGGAAGTGGCCGAGAACGGCGATCTGGCGAACTGGATGATCCCCGGCAAGCTCGTCAAGGGCATGGGCGGCGCGATGGACCTCGTGGCCGGTGTCCGCAAGGTCATCGTGGTGATGGACCACCAGAACAAGGCCGGTGACTCGAAGGTGCTGAAAGAATGCACCCTGCCGCTGACCGGTAAAGGCGTGGTCGACCGGATCATCACCAACCTCGGTGTGCTCGACGTGGTCGAAGGTGGCTTGAAGATCGTCGAATGCGCCGATGGCGTGACCGAGGAAGAGCTGCGCGCCGCGACCCAAGCGACCATCGTTTGAGAAAACAGCCCTCGGCGGCTTCCGCCGGGGGCATGCCCGTCGCGCTCAGTTCATCGCAGCAAAGACGCAGCCATCGCTGATCAGTTCCGGCGGTGTCAGGCAAAGCCCCTGCGCCACTTGAAACGCCGCCAACACCTTTGGCACATAGTCGCGCGTCTCGGCAAAGGGCGGCACGCCCGCATGTTTGCGCACCGAGCCCTCCCCCGCGTTATAACCCGCGAGCACGAGAATCGGATCGCGGTCGAACTCCCCCATCAGCCAGTCGAGGTATTTGACCCCGCCTGAGATATTCTCGGCCGCGACCATACTGTCGCGCACGCCAAAACGGGCGGCGGTATCGGGCATCAGTTGCATCAGACCGGCTGCGCCCGCCCGGCTGACCGCATCGGCACGCCCTGCGGACTCCACGCTGATCACCGCCAGCACCAGCGCCGGAGAGACATTGGTGCCAACCGTGGCGCGCAGGATATCCACCCCGTTGCTGCGCGCGATATCTTGCAAATGTTGCAGGCGCGGTGCGGGCACTTTTCCGCCCGAAAGCGCCGCCATCGCGGGGGCCAATCGCCCTGCCCCGCTCCGCTCAGCCGCGGGAGAGATTTTATCCCAGAACCAATCGAACTGCCCGGCGTTCAAAGGCGCGATCGCGCCGCTCGGGGTCGCGGCGACCGCGGGGCCTGTGTCCACCTCCGCCGCTGCCGCGGCGCGGGCCGCCGGATCGATTTGCACCGTGATGCGTTTGGCCCCCTTCTTGGGCGGGCCGACCCGTTTGGCCGAGAACTCAGGGAACGGTTTCGGCCCCTCTGCCATGGCGGCAGGGGCCATGAGGGCCGTGACCAGCGAGAATGCCAATATGCGATACATGCCTGCTCTACCTTGCGTCTGACGCGCCTTTGCGCGGCAATATCACACGAATCGTGGAATCGGGCCAGCGTTTGAGGCGGGGATCATGGCAATTTCGCCGCAATTGCGGTGTTCGACGGTGGGAAAGCGCAGGCGGAAGGCCCGATACAATATTTAAAACGCCATTAAACAGAGAGTTAACGTGTTTTCGCAAGAAAAGCACGGACAGTCCGGAAAAGGCACGTTTGCTGCCAAATTCGCGCCCCAATCTGACGGCTATATAGGGTCATACCAAGTCGGACAGCTTCAAATGAGAGAGCGAGGCAAACCGGACGGCGAGGTTAAGACCTTTTACTCAGTGATCCTTGGAGGGACATGACATGATGAACTTTATCAAAAACTTCCGCAAAGATGAAGACGGTGCCGTGACAGTTGACTGGGTCGTTCTGACCGCTGCGATCGTTGGCCTGGCTATTGTTGCGTTCAACACGATTGGTGACAACGTCGAAACAATGTCGGACAATATCGCCACAGACATCACTAACTTCGAAACAACAGCTGACCGCAGTAACTAATCGCTAGTTAAGCGAAATCTAATCATCAGGGCCGCACCTCCAGCCGGGAGCGGCCCCCTTTTGTCTTCAAACTAGGCACGAAGCTTCTTAGGAAAAAACCTTATGCGCCGCGCCCTTCACTATTTTTTACGCAGTCAATCTGGTGCCATCACTGTAGATTGGCTTGTCCTGACCGCCGGGTTGGTCGGCCTGGCAATCCTAGCGCTGAGCGTCTTCTCCGACAGCCTAGATGTCCTTGTTGAATATATCCGGGTAAAGCTCGCAACTTGAGCCATCGTGTGCCGCGGCGCGCTGCGCCAAACTTCACCCCATCGCCCCCGCCCAGACCAATTCTCGCCATATTCGGCAGCTAACTTGCCGGGGTGATCAAAGCGAGCCGAGATTCGCTTCCATAGCAAAGAGGTAACATCATGCGAGCCGTATTCGGATTGGTTCTTTTGGTAGGTGTCGCACTTGCCGGTGGGGCCGTTTATCTGGCGAAAGACCGGATTTCACAGTATCAAGCCGCCAATGCACAAGCGCAGGCCGCGCTGGCGCAGGTCGTGCCAACGAAAACCGTTTGGGTGGCCGACAAGCCCTTGAAATACGGGCAGCCCCTCACCCGCGAGGACGTTCGTGCGGTGAAATGGCCTGAGAATGCCATTCCCGAAGGTACATTCTTCGAAGAAACCGTATTGTTCCCTGAGAACACCAAAGAACAACGCATCGTGCTGCGCAACATCGAGAAAGATGAAGCGATCATGGCCGTCAAGGTGACCGAGCCGGGCGAAGATTCCGGTCTCACCTCCCGTTTGGCCCGCGGCACGCGTGCCTTCACCATTAAAGTCGACGTCTCTAGCGGCGTTTCGGGCTTCCTGCGCCCCGGGGACCGGGTTGACGTCTATTGGACGGGCCGCGTGAACGTGGGCAACCAATCCAGCAACGGCGATGTGACCAAGCTGATCGAATCTGGCGTGCAGCTGATCGCCATCGACCAGAGCGCCGATGCGCTGGTGATGGAAGAAGCCTCGATCGCCAAGACAGTGACGGTGGCCGTGAAACCGCAACAGGTCGCCGCCCTCGCCCAAGCGCAATCGACCGGCAAACTCTCCCTCGCTCTCGTCGGCACGAATGACGACACCGTGGCCGAGGCCATCGAAGTCGACCAACGCTCGCTTCTGGGAATCGAGGCGCAAGAGACCATCGCCGAAGTTACCAAAGAGAAGGTTTGCACGATCCGCACCCGCCGCGGGGCCGAGGTGGTCGAACTGCCGATCCCCTGCACAAACTGACCTGAAAACAACCTCTTGCTAAGTTAATGAAGGCGCCGCACTCCCATGCGGCGTCTTTCATTTTTGCAGGTATGTTGCGCATAGCCCACATGCACAGCGCCCGCGAAGAGCTTGATTCTTGCAATAAATTTGGAATTGCCGCAGAGTGTTGCCAAACGAGGGCAAAAAGACCCATCCCGAGGCGTGATCAAAAAGGCAGGTCACATGAAAATCGATAGATTTCTGAAAGCAGCCCTGCTGGGGCTGACACTGGGCGCGATGCCGATGGCATTGACCCTGCCCAGTTCAGCTGGCGCCGACACGCTGCGCGTTGTCAAACGCGGCACTAATTCCAGCCTCGACGTCCCGATGAACCGCGCCGTGGTGGTGGAAAGCGACATTCCCTTCGCGGAACTCAGCATCGCCAACCCCGGTATCGCGGATATCTCCTCCCTGTCTGACCGTACGATCTATGTGTTGGGCAAATCGCCGGGGCTGACCACGCTCACGCTGCTCGACGCGGCGGGACAGCTGATCACCAATGTCGATGTCCGCGTCGCGGCGGATGTCTCTGAATTCAAAGAACGGCTGCGTCAGATCCTGCCGGGTGAGAAGATCGAAGTGCGCACCGCTAATGACGGTATCGTGCTGTCGGGCATCGTCTCCTCCACGCAACGGCTGCAACGCGCGCTCGATCTTGCCGAACGCTATGCTCCGGAACGGGTCAGCAACCTGATGAGCGTGGGCGGCATCCAGCAAGTCATGATGAAGGTCCGCTTTGCTGAGATGCAACGCAATGTGTCGAAATCGCTCGGCTCTTCGCTGGCAATCAACGGCGGCTCCGATTTCAGCGCGGGGACCGGCAGCACCAATACGTCAGGCGGGGTCGCGACTTCGCTCGGCGGGTCGATCCCATCGGCGAACCAGAACGCAGGTGCAGTTCTTTTCGGCTTCAATGCAGGCTCTACCCAAGTGGGCATCCTGTTGGAAGCATTGGAGGAAAAGGGCGTCGTCCGGTTCTTGGCAGAGCCGAACCTCGTGGCGCTTTCGGGCCAAGAGGCCAAGTTCCTCGCCGGGGGCGAGTACCCGATCCCAGTCGCCCAAACCAGTGATACGGTGTCGGTGGAGTTCAAACCCTTCGGCGTAGAACTCGCCTTTATCCCGCGCGTCGTGGACAAGGATATCATTAACCTCGAGATGAACGCCGCCGTTTCGGCCATCGACGCAAGCAACAGCATTTCGTTGGGCAACGGCATTGAGATCTCCGCCTTCACCCGGCGCGAAACCTCGACCACGGTCGAAATGCGTGACGGGGAAAGCTTTGCCATCGCGGGCCTTTTGACCGACGACTTCACCGACAGCACGCGGCAACTGCCGTGGATCGGCGATGTGCCAGTGCTAGGCGCGCTGTTCCGTTCGGCGGATTACCAGCGCAGCCAGACCGAATTGGTCATCATCGTCACCGCCCATCTGGTCACCCCGACCCGTGGCGAAGCGCTGGCCCTGCCCACGGATCGCATCAAACCGCCCTCCGAGAAAGACCTGTTCCTGCACGGGCGCACGGCGGATGGCACCCGCACCCCCAGCCGCGGCGCTGCGGGCGAAGTGGCCAAGCAGGACTTCCGCGGTTCCTACGGTTATGTACTGGATTGATCCGATGACACGCAGACATATCACGTTGATCGCGGGCACCGCGGCCCTTGCCGGGCTCGCCGCCTGCGCGCCCAACAACGATCCGGTCTATACGCAGTTCTACCGCGAGGCGGGGTCGGTCGTGGACACGGGCCAATTCGGCAATGCCACATTGCACAACCGCCAAGTCATGACCGGCGAGAAGCGTGTGACCTTTGATCTGGCGAACCGTTTCTCTAATGAGGTCCGCTCGACCGTGACCTTCGCCTTCAACTCGGCCCGTCTGGACGCGAATGCGAAAGCCATCCTGCGCCAGCAAGCCAGCTGGATTCGCCAATTCCCCGAGATTCGCTTCCGGGTCTATGGCCACACTGATCTGGTCGGCTCGCAGGCCTATAACCGCGCCTTGGGGCTGCGCCGGGCGCAGGCCGTGGTGCGCTATCTCTCGACCTTGGGAATCAGCCCCAGCCGTTTGGAAGCCGTTGTTTCCTTTGGCGAAACGCAGCCGCTGATCGTGACCCAGGGCCGCGAGCGTCGCAACCGGCGCACGGTGACCGAGGTCAGCGGCTTCGTCCAGGGCCACCCGATGCTGCTGGACGGCAAATATGCGCAGATCATCTACCGCGAATATGTAGCCAGCGCCGTGCCCCCCTCTCAGCTAAGCTCCGGTGCCACCGAGGCAGGTGGCGGCGAGGAGTAAGGGTAAGCCCTTCTTTCGCATGGATAATATCCCCCCGCGCCTTCGGGCCGCGGGGGTTTTTGTCTCTGAAAAGCCATGTCCAATCGGGCGCGAATGGACGTATCGTTTCAAGATACCCAACAATAGAGGCTTTTTGGCCCCAATCTCGCCCCAGTTGGGGGTGATATTCGACGCAGAAGGATAAATGTGCCCGGCTCAAGAGCCGCGCATAAGGCAGAGGTCAGAGCGTTCGCGGCGACAGAATATCGCCGCCCTCCGGCCAAACCGTTGATGTAAAGGACAAAAGGTCATGAGCAGCACTATGCCACAACCCGAAGCAGCGCCGATCGTTGCCTGCACAATCAGCCGTGATGTACAGAACTTCGACCTCTTGATCGAAGATATGGAAGCCACTTTGGGCGAAAGCTGGGGCGATCTGGGATTCGCCGAAGCGCTGGCCTTTTTCAGCCAACCCGAAGCCGAGGCGATGGAATTCGTCGCCCTCGCCATGGATGAGACCGACGAGGACAACCTCGTTTTGATGAGTGAAATCATCACGCAGGCCAAGGCGCGCGACATCCGGGTGATCCTGATCGCCGAAGACATGACCCCCGCCGCATTGCATTCGCTGCTGCGGAAGGGGGCGGATGAGTTCGTCCCCTATCCACTGCCCGAAGGCGAATTGGCCCAGGCCATTGCCCGCGTCCGCGCCGGAGAGAACGCCCCCCCTGCCCCCGCAGCCGACAGCAGTGCGCCGCAGTTGAAGGCCGGTGCGCAAAAGGATGGCGCACTGATCGTCGTGCATGGTTTGGCTGGCGGCACTGGGGCCACGACCCTTGCCGTGAACCTCGCTTGGGAACTGGCAAATGCCGACAAGAAAAACCCGCCCTCGGTCTGCCTGCTGGATTTCGACCTGCAATATGGCTCTGTCGCGACCTTCCTTGATCTGCAACGCCGCGAGGCGGTCTATGAGATGATGTCCGACACGGAATCCATGGACGAAGAGATTTTTGGTCAAGCGCTGCAAACCTTTGAGGACAAGCTGCATGTGCTGACCGCCCCGGCAGAGATGCTGCCGCTCGATATCGTGACCAACGAAGATATCGACCGCATCCTCAACATGGCGCGCAACCAGTTCGACTATGTCATCGTCGACATGCCCTCGACGCTGGTTCAATGGTCCGAGACCGTGCTGACCAGCGCGCATGTCTACTTTGCCATGCTGGAGCTCGACATGCGCTCGGCCCAGAACGCGCTGCGCTTCAAACGGGCGCTGCAGTCTGAGGAACTGCCCTTTGAAAAGCTGCGCTATGTGATGAACCGCGCGCCGAAATTCACCGATCTCAGCGCCAAGAGCCGGGTCAAGCGCATGGCCGAATCGCTGAGCATTTCGATCGACGTGCAGATGCCCGATGGCGGCAAGGCGGTGACCCAAGCCAATGACCACGGGCTGCCGCTGGCCAATTCCGCGCCGAAAAGCCCGCTGCGCCGCGAAATCGCCAAACTGGCAAGCTCCATCCACGATCTCAAGGGCGAGCAGGCCAAAGCCGCCTGAGCCCCCTAGCGAAAGAGCGTACCGATGTTCTCGAAATACAAGAAACCAGCCTCTGCCACCCCGAAAGCCGCCGCCCCCGCGCCGGCGCGCGAGGCCAAGCCAGCCAAAGCCGCCCAGCCCGCCCCCGCGGCACCTGCGCCCGCGCCGGCGGCCAAACCGGTTTCAATGCGCCGCGCGGTCAAACCCGCCGCCGCGTCCCCCGAGGACCGTGAGGTCAAGCGCAAGCAGCGGATGAGTGAGATCAAGCTCGAACTGCACCGCGCGCTCTTGGACAACCTCAACCTCGCCGCGCTGGAACATGCCTCGGAAGCTGATTTGCGGCAGGAAATCAACGATATCGCCGTCGAGATCCTTTCGGAAAAGAGCATCGTGCTCAACCGCGAAGACCGCATGACGCTGAACTCCGAGCTTTATGACGAGGTCACCGGTCTGGGCCCCCTAGAGACGCTGCTGAAAGACGACAGCGTCAACGATATTCTGGTGAACGGCCCGCAACAGATTTTCGTCGAACGCGACGGCAAGCTGCAATTGACCGACATCACATTCAAAGACGAAAAACACCTGCTGCGGATCATCGACAAGATCGTCTCGGCGGTGGGGCGTCGGGTGGATGAAAGCAACCCTTACGTTGACGCGCGTCTCAAGGATGGCTCGCGTTTCAACGCCATGGTGCCCCCGGTGGCCGTCGATGGCTCGCTCGTGTCTATTCGTAAGTTCAAGAAAGACAAGCTGGGCATCGACGATCTGGTGAACTTCGGCGCCTTCTCGGAAGAGATGGCCGCCTATTTGCAGGCCGCCGTGGCCACGCGTCTTAACATCATCGTGTCGGGCGGTACGGGCTCGGGTAAGACCACCACGCTCAACGCGCTTTCGTCTTTCATCGACAATGCCGAACGCATTCTGACCATCGAAGACACCGCCGAATTGCAACTGCAACAGACCCATGTGGGCCGGATGGAAAGCCGCCCGCCCAACGTCGAAGGCAAGGGCGAGGTCTCCCCCCGCGACTGTCTGAAAAACGCCCTTCGGATGCGCCCCGACCGCATCATCGTCGGCGAGACGCGCGGCGAAGAGGTCATCGACATGTTGCAGGCGATGAACACCGGCCACGACGGTTCCATGACCACGATTCACGCCAACTCGGCCCGCGATGGCATCAGCCGTCTGGAAAACATGATCGCCATGGCCGGGATCGAAATGCCGCTCAAGGCGATGCGCAGCCAGATCTCCTCGGCTGTGAACCTGATCGTGCAGGCCAGCCGCTTGCAAGACGGCTCGCGCCGGATGACCTCGATCACCGAGATCACGGGCATGGAGGGCGAGGTCATCTCGATGCAAGAGATCTTCCGCTTCCAGCGCGTCGGCCTGACGCCCGAGAACAAGATCATCGGCCATTTCACCGCCACCGGCGTGCGCAGCCACTTCTCTGAGCGGTTCCGCATGTGGGGCTATGACCTGCCCGCCTCCATCTACGAACCCGTGGCGGCCCAGTAAGGATTGATGCAATGAGTGCCGAACCAATCATCTATGGCCTGATCTTCATCGGCGTTCTGGTGCTGGTCGAGGGGCTGTACCTTGTCGCATTCGGCAAATCCATCAGCCTCAACAGCCGCGTGAACCGCCGCCTTGAGATGCTGGAGAAAGGCGCCCGCCGCGAAGAGGTGCTCGATAAGCTGCGCAAGGAAATGCAGCAGCATATGAACGCCAAGTCGATCCCGCTCTACTCCCTGCTGTCAGAACGTGCGCAGAAGGCCGCGATTGCCTTCACGCCGCAGCAGTTGTTGATGATCATGGCCGGGTTGGCCGCTTTGGCATTTCTGGGGCTGACCATCGGCACCGATACATCCGTGTCGGTGCGCGCGCTGATGTCCATCGCCATGGGCGTGGGTGCGGTATTCTTCTGGGTGTCGCATAAGGCCGGCAAACGCATGGCGATGATCGAAGAACAGCTTCCCGATGCGGTGGAGCTGATGGTGCGCAGCCTGCGGGTGGGGCACCCTTTCTCCAACGCGATTTCCATTGTGTCGAAAGAAATTCAAGACCCGCTTGCCTCGGAATTTGGCGTGATCGCCGATGAGGCCGCCTATGGCCGCGATCTGGGCGAGGCGCTGAAAGATATGGCCGAACGGCTCGACATGCAGGATTTGCGCTTTCTCGCCGTCGCCGTGACCATTCAGCAGCAATCGGGCGGCAACTTGGCCGAGATCCTCGCCGGTCTGGCCAAGGTGATCCGCGCCCGCTTCCGCCTGTTCCGCCGGGTCAAAGCGATCACGGCCGAGGCGAAATGGTCGGGCAAGTTCCTGTCGGCCTTCCCGCTGGCCGCGCTGGTGGTGATCAACCTCGGCGATCCGCATTACTATGACGAGGTGCGCGATCACCCCTATTTCATTCCCGCCTGTTTCCTTGTGGGGATCTTCCTTGTGCTGAACCTTTTCGTGATGCGCATCCTTACCAATATCAAAGTCTGAGAGGCCGGTGATGGAATTTTTCAATCAGCTTAACGATCAGATCAACCAAGCCTTGGGGCCGATGGGGCTGATCATCATCATCGGCACTTTGGGCGTCGCCTTGGTGGCGATCACGCTGGTCTTGATGCTGCGCCAGCCCGAAGACCCGCTGACCAAGCTTAAGCGCACCAGCTCTGCCCCCACGGGCGACAGTTCGCGCGAAAAGCTGCGCCAATCGGATCAAAACGCCCAGTTGCAGAAATTCGCCAAGTTTCTTGAGCCTGAAGACGTGGCCGAACTCAGCGCCAAACAGTTGATGCTGCGCCAAGCGGGCTATCGTTCGCGCGATGCGGTGCGGCTTTATTACTTTGCCCAATTTGCACTCGGGATGCTCGGGCTGGTCGGCGGTCTGGTCTATACCAATGTCTTGGGCGGCGGCGAAGGGCTGACAACGCAGCAGACCATGATGTGGGCCATCGGCCCCGGCGCCATTGGTTACTACCTGCCGAAATACTGGGTCCGCCGCCGGGTCGATTCCCGCAAAGAAGAGATTACCCGGGGCTTCCCCGACGCGCTGGATATGATGCTGGTCTGCGTCGAAGCCGGGCAATCGCTGGACCAATGCATCGTCCGCGTCGCCCGCGAGCTGCGCGCCTCCTACCGCGCCCTTTCCGAAGAGTTCGAGATGGTCGCCTATGAGATGAAGGCCGGTAAGGACAAGGTATCGGTGCTCAACGATATGGGCGAACGCTGCGGCGTGCAGGATGTCTCCTCTTTCGTGACCGTGCTGATCCAATCGGCTGCCTTTGGTACCTCCATCGCCGACGCCCTGCGCGTCTATGCCGCCGAGATGCGCGACAAACGCGTGATGCGCGCCGAGGAGGCGGCAAACAAGTTGCCAACCAAGATGACCCTTGCCACTATGGGCCTTACCGTGCCGCCGCTGTTGATCATTCTGATCGGCCCCTCGGCACATGGCATCTCGCAACTGGGTCAGATGGGGAATTAATGAAAAAGGAAATTCGGCGCAGCCTTCTCCGCGCCGTTTTCATCGGGCCGATATTGGGCCTTGCTCTGGCCGCCTGTTCGACAGGCGGCTTTTCCGCGTTGCGCGGGGATCAGACACCCGAAAACCTCTATGCCCCCGGCGTGAACCAACGGGCCGAGGCTGTCGATGGGATCGAAGTGGGCCATAGGCTGATCGCGGCAGGGCAGTATGAACTGGCCATCAAATCCTTTAACCGCGCCGCGTTGGACCATGGGCTCACGGGTGAAATCCTCTCGGCCCTTGGCAGTGCCAACCTCGGGCTTGGGCGTTTGGGACAAGCCGAAACCCTGCTACGCGGCGCCGTTGAGAAAGACGCCGCCGAGCCGGAAGTCTGGAACAACCTTGGCGTCGTGCTGATGGAGAGCGGCCAGACCGCCGAGGCCGAGCAGATTTTCCGCAAAGCCTATGCGCTCGACAATGGCGAAAGTGACGCAATCCGGGACAATCTGCGCTTGGCGCTCGCAAAAACGGAAAAATCTGTTATAACAGAAGTCAATGAGCATAATTACAAATTGGTGCGGCGCGGCAGCGGGGATTACCTGATCCGTCCGACACCATGACCCGGCAGAGCAGTAAGAGGACGCAAAATGCGCCATCCAATCATTCTGGCCGTCTGCATGGCAGGCGTCACCGCCCTTGCGGGCTGCGGTGAAAAAGACGCGAACGCCACCGTTGAACGGGCCTTCAAGGACGTCAACGTGGTGGATGAGACCAACCTCTCCGACGTGATGCTGACAGTGGCCGACCCGAATGAGGCGGTGAGCTATTTCGCGCGTTCGGTCAAGGAAAGCCCCGACCGCATCGACCACCAGCGCGGGCTCGCTACGTCACTGGTCCGCGCCAAACGCACGACCGAGGCCGTGAGCGAATGGGACAAGGTCGTCAAAATGGAGGGCGCCACCCCCGAAGACCGCGTGCAACTGGCCGATGCGCTGATCCGTTCGGGCAATTGGGCGCGGGCCGAGACGGTGCTCAACGGCATCCCCCCCACCCATGAGACTTTTGCCCGCTACCGGCTTGAGGCCATGGTCGCCGACAGCAAAGAACAGTGGGACCGCGCCGACAGCTTTTACGAAATCGCCGTCGGCCTGACCACGACCCCCGCCGCCGTGATGAACAACTGGGGCTACTCCAAACTGACCCGCGGCGACTATGCCGAGGCCGAGCGACTGTTCGGCGAAGCGATCCGTCAGGACAACACGCTTTTCACCGCCAAGAACAACCTCGTCATGGCCCGCGCCGCACAGCGCGACTACACCCTGCCCGTGATGCCGATGGAGCAATCCGAACGCGCCCAGCTGTTGCACACAATGGCGCTGTCGGCGATCAAACGTGGCGACGTTGAAACTGGCAAGGGACTGCTGCGCGAAGCAATCGACACGCATCCCCAGCATTTCGAAGCCGCCGTCCGCTCTCTGCGCGCATTGGAAAACGGCTGATCCATGGCGATCTCTGCCACGGCGGCCCTGTGGTTTCTGCCCTTCGTCCTGCCGATCTGCTTCTATGTCGCCTTCACCGACATGAAGCAGATGCGCATTACCAATCAGGCGGTCTTGGTGCTGACTGCGATCTTTGTGCTGCTGGGGCTGTTTCTGCTGCCCTTTGACACCTATCTCTGGCGCCTGCTGAGCCTTGTCGTGGTTTTGGTGGTCGGCATCGCCCTGAACGCCGCCGGGGTCATGGGGGCCGGTGACGCGAAATTCGCCGCCGCCGCCGCGCCCTATATCGCATGGGGCGATCTGCGATTGCTGATGGTGCTTTTCATGGCCACCCTTCTCGCCGCCGCCGCCACGCATCGCGGGGTGAAATACACCCCCCTGCGCCGCCTCGCCCCCGATTGGCAGAGCTGGCAGGAAACCAAGAAATTCCCCATGGGCCTCGCCCTTGGCACCACGCTGGGGCTCTATCTGATCTTGGGGGCGCTCTTCGGGGTCTGACCGCCCCGCTGCAAACTCTTTTTCAGCGCGCAAATGCGTCCACATTCACGCCATATTCAAGATTTACCCTTCAGTCTGACCGACAAGCCGCACCGCCGCATGACTTTCCAAGGAAGCCATTGATGAACGCCCCGACCAGCACCGTGCTTGCCCCGCCGCCCCCCAAGCGGTTGGAGGATATGAAACTGCCCATCGTGATGATGCGCGATATCCTTCTGAAAACGATTTTTCGCAAGAACGTCGAGATGGTCAGCGATCTGGCCCAAGCGCTCTGCCTGCCGATCCCGGTCACGCAGGAGATGGTCGACCAAGCCCGCAGCCAGCGCCTGATCGAAGCCACCGGCACGCTCAGCGCCACCAGCGGCAATGAAATGGGCTATCAGTTGACCGACGCGGGCAAGGCGCGCGCATTGGATGCGCTGGCGCAGTCGGAATATTTCGGCGCCATGCCCGTCCCGCTTGAGGTTTACCGCGAGCAGGTCAAACGCCAATCCGTGCGCAATCTGCAAATCACCCGTGACCAGTTGACCGGCGCCATGGGCCATTTGGTGCTGCCCGACAGTCTGCTGGATCACCTCGGCCCCGCCGTCTCTGCCGGGCGGTCGATCCTGATGTACGGCCCGCCGGGAAACGGTAAATCCAGCATTTCCAATGGCATACGCGACGCGCTTGGCGATCGGGTCTATGTCCCCCGTGCCATCGAATACGCAGGCCAAGTCATCACCGTCTATGATCCGATCGTTCATTCCGCCGCCGAGGCCGAGGTGCAAGACCCAACCTCCCTGCGCCGGATCACGCGCTATGACGCCCGCTATGTCTGCTGCGAACGCCCCACCGTCATCACCGGCGGCGAGCTGTCGCTCGACATGCTCGATCTGGTCTACAACCCCACGGCGCGGACCTATCAGGCGCCGCTGCAGCTCAAGGCGACCGGCGGCATCTTCATCGTCGACGACCTAGGCCGCCAGAAAGAGCCGCCGCAAAGCATCATCAACCGTTGGATTGTCCCGCTGGAGGAAAGCAAAGACATCCTCGCCCTGCAATCGGGCGAGAAATTCGAGGTGCCCTTCGACACGCTGGTGATCTTCTCGACCAACTTCCACCCGAACGAGATTTTCGACCAAGCCGCCCTGCGGCGTATCTTTTTCAAGATCAAGGTCGATGGGCCGGACCAAGAGAACTTCCTCAAGATCTTTGCCATGGTCGCCCGCAAACGCGGCATGCCGCTGGATGAGGCGACGCTGGTCCATCTGCTCAAGGTAAAATACCCGACCATCAACAATGTCTATGCGAATTATCAGCCAAACTTCCTGATCGACCAGATGATCGCGATCTGCGATTTCGAAGGCATCCCCTATCAGATGAACCCCGATCTGGTGGACCGGGCATGGGCCAATATGTTCGTTCGCGACGAGGTGATCGTTAAATAGCCTCCGCCGCTGGCACCGCGCCCTGCCGATACTACATTGGGTGTCATGCGCGCCCTACCCCCCAAATTCGCCGATTGGTTCGCCCAGAACGGCTGGTCTTTGCACCCGCACCAGCAAGAGATGCTGGACCGTGCCGAGGCCCCCGCCCTGCTGCTCATCGCCCCCACAGGGGGCGGCAAAACGCTGGCCGGTTTCCTACCCACCCTCGTCGATCTGTCCGAGCATGATCACGAGGGGATGCACACGCTCTACATCTCGCCGCTGAAGGCGCTCGCGGCAGACATCAAGCGCAACCTCACCCGCCCGGTCGAGGAGATGCGCCTGCCGATCCGCATTGAGGACCGCACCGGCGACACCTCGCACGCGCGCCGCCGTCGCCAACGCGCCGACCCGCCGCATATCCTGCTGACCACGCCCGAAAGCCTCGCCCTGCTGACCTCCTATGAGGACGCCGGGCGCACCTTTCGGGGCCTCAAACGCGTGGTGATTGACGAGATTCACGCGCTGGCCGAAAGCAAACGCGGCGACCAGCTGATGTTGGCGCTGACCCGGCTGCAAGCGCTGTGCCCGGGTCTGAAACGCGTGGGCCTCTCGGCCACTGTCGAAGACCCCGCCGCCATCGCCCACCTGATGGCTTGCCACCCCGACCCCTGCGAAGTGCTCATGGCCGATCCTGGCCCCGCCCCCGACATCCAGATGCTGCGCACCGAAGAAGCCCCCCCCTGGGCCGGCGGCGGCGCCGCCTATTCGATCCCCGCGGTCCTCGAACAGGTGCGCCAACACAAGACGACGCTCATCTTCCACAACACCCGCGCGCAGGCCGAGATCTTCTTCCACAAACTCTGGCTCGCCAACGAGGACGCCCTGCCCATCGCCATCCACCACGGCAGCCTCGACCGCGCGCAGCGCGAAAAGGTCGAGGCGGCGATGGTACGAGGCGATTTGCGCGCCATCGTCTGCACCGGCACGCTGGATCTGGGGATCGACTGGGGCGACGTGGACCTCATCATCCAGATCGGCGCGCCGAAGAACGTGAAACGTCTGGTCCAGCGCATCGGCCGTGCCAACCACCGCTACAATGCGCCCTCCAAGGCGCTTCTGGTCCCCGCCAACCGCTTCGAAGTGGTGGAATGCGTCGCAGCGCTGGAGGCCGTGCTCGAAGGCGCGCTCGACGGCGACCCGCGGGGCGACGGCCCGCGCGACGTGCTTTGCCAGCACATCCTCATCGCTGCATGCGCCGGGCCTTTCGACGCCGAGGACCTCTTTGCACAAATCCGCACCGCCGGGGCCTATGCCAACCTGTCGCGCGCCGCCTTCGACGCCTGCCTCGACTTCTGCGCCACGGGGGGCTACGCGCTGCGCGCCTACGACCGTTGGCAACGGCTGCTGCAACGCCCCGACGGGCAATGGCAACTGCGTGACCCCCGCGCCGCGCAACGCATCCGCATGAACATTGGCACCATTCAGGACACCGACAAGCTCAAGGTCCGCATGAAACGCAACCGCGGCGGCAAGCCCCTGGGCGAGATCGAAGAAGGCTTTGCCGCCACGCTGACCAAAGGCGATACCTTCCTGATCGGCGGGCAAATCGTGCGCTACGAAGGGCTGCGCGAAACCGTGGTCGAGGTCAGCCGAAATGCCGCCAAAAAGCCGAAAGTGGCGACCTTCGGCGGTACGAAATTCGCCACCTCCACCCAACTCTCGGCCCGCGTGCAACAAATGTTCACACAAGACAGCTGGCCCGAACTGCCGCCCCACACCGCCGAATGGCTCAGCCTGCAACGCGAGGTCAGCCAACTGCCGCAGCCCGGCACGCTGCTGGTGGAAAGCTTCCCCCATGACTTTGCCGAACAGACGGTGTTCTACGGCTTTGCCGGACGCAACGGCCAACAAACGCTCGGCCTTCTGCTCACCAAACGCATGGAAGACCTTGGCCTACGCCCCTTAGGCTTCGTCGCGACGGACTATGCCACGCTAATCTGGGGACTCTCCCCTGTCGACGACCCCGCGCCGCTGCTTGATCCGACAGTGCTGCACGAAGGGCTCGACAGTTGGCTCGCGGGCAATGCCGTGATGAAACGCACTTTTCGCGCCGCCGCCACTATCGCCGGGCTGATCGAGCGCAACAGCCCGCAGGCGCGCAAATCCGGACGGCAAACGACCTTTTCCAGCGATATCCTCTACGACACGCTGCAGCGCTATGAACCGGACCACCTGATGCTCGACATCACCCGCGAAGAAGCCCTCAGCGGTTTGGTGGATTTCGGCAGAATCGAAGAAATGCTCGGGCGGATCGCCGGGCGGATCACCCATCGCAAGCTCTCCCGCGTGAGCCCCCTGGCCGCGCCGCTGTTTCTCGAAATGGGCCGCGTTCCGGTCGAAGGCGCCGGGCAGGATCGTCTGTTGGCAGAAGAGGCGGAACGCTTGATGGAAGCCTCCGGCCTCGCGCAACTCACCCCGCCGCCATCGGATCAGCCGCCATGGCGGGATGGTCGTTGAACTTGAGCGTTTCGCGGGCAGAGAGGTTCTGCAAGGTATTTGAAAAAGGATGAAGATAATTAAGGGTTCTTTAATTAAGGTGGCGCATCTTCCTCTCGCGGTACAGGCTGAGGAGCCGATGACCGCAAAGGATGAAGGCGCGTCTCCGGTCCGGTGACCACCCGATCGCGGGGCGCGCTTTCTGCAATTCATCCTTTCTTAAATACCTCTGCGCTGACCATTCCATCTGCGCAACCTTCGCGTTTGGCCCCTTGCCAAATCAGAGCTGATCTCAGATGAACAAAGGATGAACGGACTTGAGTTTTCATTCGCCGGGGCGGGGCTGACTGCGCTTGGTTCTGGCGCGCTTTGGTGGCGCGAAAGGGATTTGCTTTGTGTGAGCGACCTTCACTTGGGCAAGTCGGAAAGGATCGCGCGGCGCGGCGGGTCGGCGCTGCCGCCTTATGAGACGCGCGATACGTTGAACCGTTTGGCGGCGGACCTGTCTTTCACGCAAGCGCGTCATGTGATCTGCCTTGGCGATAGTTTTGATGACCTCGGCGCGGCGCAGGCGTTGCCAGAGGAAGAGCGGCTTTGGATTCTCGGCCTGCAGGCCGGGCGGCGGTGGGATTGGATCGAAGGCAATCATGATCCGGGCCCGGTTGGGTTGGGCGGTACGCATTTGGGTGAGTTGGCGCTCGGCCCGCTGACCTTTCGGCATATTGCGGCGGAGGGGACCTCCGGCGAGGTGTCGGGGCATTATCATCCCAAGGCATCGATCCGCGCGCGGGGCCGCAGCATCTCGCGTCCGGCGTTTTTGTTTGACAGCAAGCGGCTAATCCTGCCTGCATATGGCACCTATACCGGCGGGCTGCGCAGCCAGTCGCGGGTGCTTTGTGATTTGATGGGGCCAGAGGCCTGTGCGGTACTCACGGGGCCGCACCCTGTGGCGATCCCCATGCCCGGAAAGAAGCGATGATGGATGATCAGATTGAACGACGGGTGCGGGAGGGTTTTGCCAAGCAGACCATGATGCAGACCCTGGGGGCCGAGATCATCGATGTGCAGTCGGGTCTGGTCAAGGTTGCGGCGCCGGTCCTGCCGGGCGCGATGCAGCAGCAGGGTTTTGGCCATGCGGGGCTGACCTTTTCCATCGGCGATTCCGCGGCGGGCTATGCGGCCTTGAGCATGTTGCCGCCGGAGGTCGATGTCGTGACCTCGGAGATCAAGATCAACCTTCTGGCTCCCGCTCGGGGAGACCGGCTGATTGCCACGGGCCGGGTGGTGAAACCGGGCCGGCGGCTTTGTGTGGTCACGGCGGAGGTGCATGCGGAAACGCATGGCGCCGCCAAGCTCATCGCCATCCTGCAGGGCACCATCGTGCCGGTGCCAGGCGCTTAGGCGGTCAGCCCTTCGGGTTCTGCCAACCCATTGGCGCGGCAGCAGGCGGTGACCGTATTGGCCAGCAGGCAGGCGATGGTCATCGGCCCGACCCCGCCGGGCACCGGGGTGATGGCCCCGGCGCGCTGGCTGGCGCTGTCGAAGTCCACGTCGCCGACCAGTTTGGTTTTCTCGCCGGTCTCGATCCGGTTGATGCCCACGTCGATCACCGTCGCGCCCTCTTTGATCCAATCGCCGGGCACCATCTCGGGGCGGCCAACGGCGGCGACCACGATATCGGCGCGGCGCACCACCTCGGGCAGATCGCGGGTGCGGCTATGCGCGATGGTCACCGTGCAGCTATCGCCCAAGAGCAGCTGCGCCATCGGTTTGCCGACGATGTTGGACCGGCCAATGACCACCGCGTTCATACCCGTCAGATCGCCGTGATGGTCGCGCAGCATCATCAGGCAGCCCAGCGGGGTGCAGGGCACCATGCTTTTCTGCCCTGCGCCCAGTAGGCCGACGTTGGAGATGTGAAAACCGTCCACGTCCTTGGCGGGCGAGACGGCATTGACCACGCGGGTTTCGTCCAGATGATCCGGCAGCGGCAGTTGCACGAGGATGCCGTGGATCTCGGGGTCGTTGTTCAACGCGTCGATCAGCTTGAGCAGGTCGTCCTGATCGACGGTCGCGGGCAGCTTGTGTTCGACCGACTTCATGCCGACCTCGCGAGTCATTTTGCCCTTGGAGCGGACATAGACTTGGCTTGCCGGGTCTTCGCCCACCAGCACCACGGCGAGGCCGGGGGTGACGCCGTGATCCGTCTTCAGCCGGTCGACATGGCCCGCGACCTTCTCACGCACCGTTGCTGCAAAGGCTTTGCCATCGATGATTGTCGCTGCCATATCCGTCTCACTTTCGCTCGCTGCAGGTTGAACATGCTTTACATCACCGCGACGGCGGGTCATTGCAACCCGCCTTAGAACAATCCCTCCACATCGCCATCGGCGTTGAGCTTGATTGCCTCCGCTGAAGGCACCCGCGGCAGGCCCGGCATGGTCATGATCTCACCGCAGATGACGACAACGAAACCCGCCCCTGCCGAAAGGCGCACCTCGCGGATGGGGACGCTGAAACCAGTGGGCGCGCCGCGCAGGTCGGGATCGGTCGAAAAGCTATATTGGGTCTTGGCCATACAGACCGGCAGATCGCCATAGCCCTGCGCCTCCCAATCCTTCAACTGGTTGCGCACCTTTTGGTCGGCCAGCACTTCGTCGGCACGGTAGACACGTTTGGCGATGGTCTCGATCTTTTCGAACAGCGGCATCTCGTCGGCATAGAGCGGGGCGAAATTCGCGTGATCGCCATCGGCGATCTCTGCCACGCGGGTGGCCAGATCGGCGGAGCCTTCCGAGCCCAACTCCCAGTGGCGCGAGAGGATCGCCTCAGCCCCTTGGGCCGCGACATAGTCCTTCACAGCCGCCACTTCGGCATCGGTATCAGTGACGAAATGGTTGATCGCCACGACCACGGGCACGCCAAAGGATTTCACGTTTTCGATGTGGCGGCCAAGGTTGGCGCAGCCCTGTTGCACAGCCTCGACATTCTCGGTCCCTAGGTCGGCTTTCGCCAACCCGCCGTTCATCTTCATCGCGCGCACCGTGGCGACGACGACCACCACAGAAGGCGCCAGCCCCGCCTTGCGGCATTTGATGTTCATGAATTTCTCGGCCCCGAGATCGGCGCCAAAGCCTGCCTCTGTCACCACATAATCTGCCAGTTTCAACGCCGTTGTCGTGGCGATGACCGAGTTGCAGCCATGGGCGATATTGGCGAAGGGCCCGCCGTGGACGAAGACGGGGTTGTTCTCAAGCGTCTGCACGAGGTTCGGCTGCATCGCGTCTTTCAAAAGCACAGTCATGGCCCCATCCGCCTTGATGTCGCGGGCATAGACCGGGCTGCGGTCGCGGCGGTAGGCGACGATCATCGCGCCAAGGCGCTCTTGCAGATCGGTGAGGCTCTTGGCCAGACAAAGGATCGCCATCACCTCGGAGGCTACGGTGATGTCAAAGCCCGTCTCGCGCGGGAACCCGTTGGGCACGCCGCCCAGGGAGGCGGTGATTTGGCGCAGGGCGCGGTCGTTCATGTCGACCACCCGGCGCCATGTGACGCGGCGGGTATCGATCTCCAGCTCATTGCCCCAGTAGATGTGGTTGTCGATCATCGCCGCCAGCAGGTTGTGGGCGCTTGTGATGGCATGGAAATCGCCGGTGAAATGCAGGTTCATCTCTTCCATCGGCACAACTTGGGCATAGCCGCCGCCCGCGGCCCCGCCCTTCATCCCGAAGTTCGGCCCCAGCGAGGCTTCGCGGATGCAGACCGCCGCCTTTTTGCCGATCCGGTTCAGCCCGTCGCCGAGCCCGACGGTGGTGGTGGTCTTGCCTTCCCCCGCCGGGGTTGGGTTGATCGCGGTGACGAGGATCAGCTTGCCGTTCGCGCGCTCCTGCACGGAATCGATGAAGGTTTGGCTCACCTTCGCCTTGTCATGGCCATAGGGCAGCAGGTCGTCGTTTGAGATCCCCAGCTTCGCGCCGATTTCTTGAATAGGGCGTTTCGCCGCTTCGCGGGCGATTTGAATGTCGGTTTTGAAAGCCATGAGAATCCCCTGTTGCCGTTGTTGGCGATCTTTATTCTTTAGCCATAGCGCGACAAGCCCCCGACGGGGGGCCGTGTTTCCGACACTCAAAGTTCGCGAAACGGCGCGCGCTTAGCCCAGATGCGGCCAGACCGGCTGGTTCGGCACGAAAAGCCGTAGTTCGTCCCCGATGCTCAACGGCCCCTCCCGCTCGACCCATGCGGTCACGCCGCGTTTGCCTTGGGCGGCGGCTTTAAAGGTTTTGCCATGGCCGGGGGCCTCCACCTCAATCTCGCGGGCAGGCAGGTTGCAGGGGCCGTTTTCGATGTCCACGACCAAGGTGGTGCCATGCGCGTTTTGCAGCCGCGACCCCGGCGGGACAAGGGTGAAATCCGGGATCCCTTCAAGGTTGATCGAAGCGCCCAGCAGGGTCGGGTCGAGCTTGGGAAGGTCGATGGCGGCGGCGATCTCGGCCATCTCTTCGGCGGAGAGGATGGAGAGTTGACGCGTGTTGCGTATCTCCGTCCCCTTGGCATGCAGGTTGCGCACGCGCACGCAGGCGGGGCGGGTCAGCCCTGCGTGAAAATCACCTTTGATGCCCGCATAGGTCGCAAAGGCCTGCTCCACCGCGACCGAGCGGATGTTTTCGCGGTCCTGAGGGACCATGCCCAGCCAAGTGATCCGGGCGGTATGGTCTGTCTTGCGCAGTTCGGGCATGGGGCGTCCTTTGGGCTGGTTTGGCAACGCCATCCTATGCCTATTGCCGGATCAGATGCACCTTGAAACCGCCCCCGCTCAATGAGGCTTTGGCAAGGGTGCCCGCCCTGTAGACAAGCGCCATCCCAAAGGATTTGAGATAAAAGGGAGAGACATAGCCCGGCCCCATGACGACCCGGTAGGAAATATCGCAGAACACCGAAGCCCCCTCCTCTCGGCTGCTCTGCGTCGCGATCTGCACCACGCGGCGGCCATCGTAGAGCGACAGCGGCGCGGGGCAGCTTTTGCCGGTGGCAAGGGCGGCGAAAAGCTCGGGCGGGAAGAGGACACCGGCAGGCACCGCTCCGGCCTCCGACATTTTCGTCATTTCCGAAGCCGGGGTGATCGCCACCGAGGTGACCTGCCCCGCGGCCCGGTCAATCGCGATATCGCGCGTCTCGCTCCCCCGGTTGGACCCGAGATAGCTGACCGCGGTGCCACGCGACTGGGTGGCCGCCTTGAAGCTGCCGTTCTTGATGCCGAAAGGCGCGTTGTCGAGCGACAAGAGGAAGGCCGCGTTCCGGCTTTGCCCGTTGAACTGCAAGGTCCCCAGCTGCCGCCCGCCTAAAGCGACAGCATAGGTCTGCGGCTCGGCCCAGACCGGTCCGGCGGTGAAGGCGAGTAGAAGGGCGAGGGCAGAAAGGATGCGTCGCATAAGACCCGGCTTGTTCCAGAATTCCGTCCCTGTCTAACGCGATGGCGACCGTGAAGCGATAGTGGAATTCCCGCCCCGACCGGAGGGAGTGCCGAAAACGAAAAGACCCCGCCGAAGCGGGGTCTTTCAAATGTCGCAGGTCGGATCAGACCGAAGGTTCAGGTTCCATCCCGCCATCCTTCGGCGGGGTCTTCTTGCCCTTCGCCTTGGGGATCGCAGTAACGCTCGGCGCGCTGCCGGTGTCGGAGTTGTCGTCGTCGGAATCCTCTGCCGGCGGCAGGCCGTCCATGACGCGTTTGATCTCGTCGCCGGTCAGGGTCTCATACTCCAGGAGACCTTGGGCCAGACGCTCGAACTCCACCTCTTTCTCGGTGATGATCTTCATCGCGCGATCGTAGCCGTCTTGGATGAACTGCTGCACCTCTTTCTCGACCAACTCCTTGGTATTGGCTGAGACGGAGAAGCCCGCAGTGTTGCCCTGATAGCCCTGTGCGGCTTCAGAATAGTCGATATTGCCGACCTTATCCGACATGCCCCATTGCAGCACCATCGCACGCGCCAGCGCAGACGCTTGCTGGATGTCGCCCGCCGGACCGTTGGAGACCGAGTCCGGCCCGTATTTGTGGATCTCCGCCGCCTTGCCCGCCATCGCCATGGCCAGACGCTGATGGCATTCGTCCTTGAACATGTTCAGCCGGTCGATCTCAGGCAGGCTCATCACCATGCCGAGCGCGCCGCCGCGCGGGATGATCGTGGCCTTGTAGACCGGGTCGCATTTGGGCAGCGTCATGCCCACCAGCGCGTGACCGGCCTCGTGATAGGCGGTCATTTCCTTCTGCTCGGCGGTCATCACCATCGACCGGCGCTCGGGGCCCATCATCACCTTGTCTTTGGCCTGCTCGAAATCGACCATAGTGACGAAACGGCGACCGACGCGGGCGGCCATCAGCGCGGCCTCGTTCACGAGGTTCGCCAAATCCGCACCCGAGAAACCCGGCGTGCCGCGCGCGATGATGCGCAGGTCAACGTCCGGCCCCAGCGGGGTCTTGCGGGCGTGCACCGAAAGGATCTTCTCGCGGCCCTTGATGTCGGGGTTGGGCACGGTGACCTGACGGTCGAAACGGCCCGGGCGCAGCAGCGCGGGGTCGAGCACGTCGCGGCGGTTGGTCGCGGCGAGGATGATGACACCTTCGTTGCTTTCGAAACCGTCCATCTCGACCAGAAGCTGGTTCAGGGTCTGCTCACGTTCGTCGTTGCCGCCGCCGTAGCCTGCGCCGCGGTGGCGACCCACGGCGTCGATCTCGTCGATGAAGACGATGCAGGGGGCGTTCTTCTTGGCCTGTTCGAACATGTCACGCACGCGGCTGGCACCGACACCCACGAACATCTCGACGAAGTCGGAGCCCGAAATGGTGAAGAAGGGCACGCCCGCCTCGCCCGCAATCGCACGGGCCAGCAGCGTCTTACCGGTGCCCGGAGGGCCCACCAGCAGCGCGCCTTTCGGGATCTTGCCGCCGAGGCGCGAGAACTTCTGCGGGTTGCGAAGGAATTCGACGATCTCTTCAAGCTCTTCCTTGGCCTCGTCGATGCCCGCGACATCGTCAAAGGTCACCCGGCCATGCTTTTCGGTCAGCATCTTGGCCTTGGATTTGCCAAAGCCCATGGCCCCGCCTTTGCCGCCGCCCTGCATGCGGTTCATGAAGTAAATCCACACGCCGATCAGCAGCGCGATAGGCAAAAGCGACATCAGGAAGGTCTGGAAACCGGACTGTTGCTGGGGGCGCGCTTTGACGGGGATGTCGTTGTCGATCAAAAGCTGGGTCAGCTCGGCATCGCCGGGTTTAATCGTCAGATAGTCGGCACCATCCGCTTGGCGGAATCGCACCTGCTCACCATCCAATGTCACATTTCGGACATCCCCATCCTGTACGGAGGTGACGAATTCGGAATAGCTGACTTCGTTGTTTTGCAGCGACCCGCTGGACCCGCTGAACAGGTTGAACAGCGCCAGCACAAGCAACATCAGGACAACCCAGAAGGCGAGGTTACGAACATTTCCCAAGGGAATTCTCCTAAATTCACATGGCCGCGGGCAAGTCCCGCAACCCAAGGGGCGCCCGTTCGGGCAACCACCATACTAAGATAGACATGATGCGCTCATGTTCAATGCGATAATGGCGCGGTTTTGTTCCATTCCGCGCCGCTTTCGCGCCGGACATGCCATTTCTGGTCCAGCCCGGCAAGGGGCGCGGCAAGCAGCCGCGGGCCCTGCCAGATGGCCGGGGTCGACAGCAAGGCAGCACGGGGTCGCCCAAGGCTGCGCCAATCGGGGCATTGGGCCAGCCCCTCTGGGCCAAGCGCGCGCAATTCGGCCTCGGGCGGCAGCCCTTCGGGGGGGATCGCACGCCAGCGTCCGTCCCAAAGCTGATCCGCAGGCACGCGCAGATCGCGCACCGCGTTATACTCGCGAAAGATCCAGATTTCACCGCGCCGGAGCAGTGCCTGACACCCCGCCAGCGTGGCCGCCTGCCCTTCCGCTAGCCCCGCGATCAAAGCGGCCACGGGGCCGCGGCGCGGGGGGTAAGCGCCGCCGTTGATCTGCCCGAGCGCGCAAAGCATCAGGCGGCGGCGGATCTCTTCCGGCTCGGCGAAAAAGGCATCGGCCTGCATCACCTGCGCGCCCGCCTCCATACGCAGGATATCGCCCGCGGCGCGGTCGGTTTGGGCGTCCAACGCCGCCCGGGCGGTGGCCATGTTGCGCGCGACCTCGGCCAAAGTCTCTACATCGATGCCAAGCGGCGCGAGGGCATCAAGGCTTTGGCGGGTTTTGATCCGGGCATAGCGCGGGTCATCATTGCTGGGGTCTTCGACCCAGTGCAGCCCCGCCCGCCGCAGATGATCGCGCAGGGCCGCGCGCCGGGCGAAAAGCAGCGGGCGCAGCCATGTGACACCAAATCTTTCGCTGCGCGGCGCCATGGCCGCAAGCCCATCGACCCCCGACCGGCGCGCCAAGCGCATCAGCACCGTCTCGGCTTGATCGTCCGCCGTATGGCCAAGGGCCACGACGGGAAGCCCGCGCCGCGCGGCCCAATCGGCCATCAGGCGATAGCGCGCCTCACGCGCGGCGTTTTGAAGATTCCCCTGCCCGTCCCAATCGCGCCAGTGCAGTGTTTCATGGGCCAACCCCAGTCGGGCGGCATGGCGCGCGACCATGGCGGCCTCTTCCGCCGCTTCCGGGCGCAGCCCATGGTCGACGGTCACGGTCTCGAGATGGCTGCCCTTCGCCGTCGCCAGCCCATGCAGGAGCGACAGCAGGGCCATGGAATCGCCCCCGCCCGAGACGGCGACGCCAAGGCGGGGCGGCAGCGCGCCGCCCAAGCCAGAAAGCAACCCCTCGGTCAGCCCTGCATCAGCCGTTGCGGCGGGTGCAGTCATCTGCGGTCAGGAACAACCCAGCGTCTGGCGCTGCGCCTCGGCTTGGCTGACCTGCGGGGCGTTCGGAAAGCGCACGGCGACTTCCGAAAGGGTCACGCAGGCTTCTTGGGTCTGTTCCAACACGCCAAGAGCGCGGCCCAGCGCGAAGAGCGACCGCGGGGCCACCGGCCCTTCGGGATCGGTGCTGAAGGCCGCAAGATAGGCGCGCGCCGCTTCGCGGTTGTCGCCCAGACCGGTCAGGGCTTCGCCCCGGCGCATCTCGGCCTCGGCGGCTAGCGGACCGCCGGGGTAGGTCGTATTGAAGGACGCAAAGAGATCGGCGGCGCTGCGAAAGTCACCCGATGCGAGCGCCTCCTGCGCCCGCTCGAAATCGGCCTTCTCGCTGACCGCCAGCTCTGCTTCGTTGATCGGAGTGATGATGCCGCCAGATGTACCTGCGCCACCGCTGCCGGGGGTCACTTCGACAACCTCGCGATCTGCCTCGGGAGCGGGGGCCGCCACGGCAGGCGCCTCCCCTCCGCCGAGGGTCGAAGTCTCACCCAAAGCGCCCAGATCGCCGCCTTCAAGCTCGACCAGACGGTATTCCAGATCCCCGATCCGGTTGGTGCCATCGGCGACGATCCGGTTGATCCGGTTCTCCATCTCCTCGGTCTTGGAGGTGAGGCGCTGCAACTCGCTCTCCATGGTGCTGACCCGCTCCAACACCGAATTGCCGCCGGTCTCGACCGAGGCGCCGCCGGTGGTCGACAATTCGCGGCGCAGCTTTTGCACCTCGACGTTGAGCACGGTCAGCTGCTGGCGAATGTCCGCCAGCGTTTGATCGTTGTCCTGCGCCATAAGCGCGGCGGGGGCGGTCATCAGCCCCATCGCGGCCACGAAGATATATCGCTTCAGCACATCGGCCTCCTTGGATTGGTCATTGCTTGGGCAGTTGCCGCGGTCAGCTGGTCAGCGCGCCGCCAGCCAGCACGGTCACCGCGCGGCGGTTCTTGGCATAGCAAGCCTCGGCCGAGCAGATCTCGATCGGGCGTTCCTTGCCATAGCTGATGGTCTTGAGCCGCGAGGCCGCGATCCCGCGCGAGATCATATATTCACGCACCGCGTTGGCGCGGCGACCCCCAAGGGCGATGTTGTATTCGCGGGTGCCCTGCTCATCGGCATGGCCTTCGATCACGGCTTGGTAGTCGGAATTGGCCTGGAGCCATGCGACCTGCCCGTCAAGCGTGGCGCGACCTTCGTCGGTCAGAGTGGATTGGTCTACAAGGAACAGCACCCGGTCGCCCACGGCCTGCTGGAAATAGGCGGTGGAGGTCGGGTCATTCGCGCTGCCCGGCACCACGCCGGCGTTGACCCCGGCCCCTGCATTTGCCCCGCCCATGCCATCGGCACCAAAGCGGTCAGGGTTGGTACAGGCCGACACGGCCAATGCGGAAATCAAAAGCGTGCTGGTCAGAATGCGTTTCATGGGGTCTGCCTTCTATGTGGTGGCGTTATCGTTGCTGGTATTAACACAGGCGCGGGATCATTGGAATTGCCCGCACCCGTGGGTGGTGGCATGGGGAAACCTTAGTCTTGCAGCGGTGACCACGAGGGGTCAGAGCCGCCTTCGGGCGTGCGCACAGGCTTGAGGTTGCGCCCCGAAATATCGACGGAATAGAGCGAGGAGGATCCGCCCGCCCCTTGGGTTTCGCGCGCAAACATGATCACCCGCCCATTGGGGGCCCAAGTCGGACCTTCATCAAGGAAAGAGGCGGTCAGCAGACGCTCTTCCGAGCCATCCAACCGCATGACACCGATGTGGAAGCGGCCCTTGTTCTGCTTGGTAAAGGCCACCAGATCCCCGCGCGGCGACCAGACCGGCGTGCCGTAACGCCCCTCGCCAAAGGAAATCCGCGTCGCCTCTCCGCCGGTGGCGGGCATGACGTAAAGCTGCGGGCTGCCGGAACGGTCACTCTCAAAAACGATCTTGCTGCCATCGGGCGAGAAGCTCGGCGCCGTCTCAATCGCAGGGGTGTTGGTCAGGCGCACCGACTGGCCGCTGTTGATGTCCATCGAATAGATATCCGTGTTGCCGCCTTGGCTCAACGAATAGACCACCGTCTGACCGCTGGGCGAGAACCGCGGCGCGAAAGCCATGGAGCCTTCCGCGCTTTGCAGCGCGCGGCGTTGGACGGTGCCGATATCCAAGACATAGATGCGCGGGAAGCCACTTTCATAGCTGGTGTAAAGCACACGGTCCCCGCTGGGCGAGAAACGCGGCGCCAGCACGATGGAGCCGGATTCGGTAAGGTATTTCAGGTTCGCCCCGTCATAGTCCATCACGGCCAGACGTTTCTGGCGATTGTCCTTCGGCCCGGTCTCAGAGACGAAAACCACGCGGCTGTCGAAATAGCCACCCTCGCCGGTGATCCGGCTGTAAACCGCATCGGCCACCTTATGCGCCATGCGCCGCCAGCCGTCGACGGTGCCGCTGAATTGCAGACCGCCCTGCCCGCTGGCATCCAGCAACTCCTCACCCGAGAAGACGTCATAGACGCGGAACTTCACGTTCACGCTATTGCCGGTGACATTGACAGCCCCGGTGATCAGCGCCTGCGCGTTGATCGCCTTCCAGTCGGCATATTCGACCGGCGCGTTGAAGTCGCTCACGGTGGAGATATAGGCGCTGGCCGGAATCTCGCGGAACAGGCCAGTGCCAGTCAGATCGTCCGAGACGACGCGGGCGATGTCGACGGCCAATTGCCCCGCCTCACCGCTTTCGGGCTGAAAGCTGGGGACGGCAAAGGGCAAGGGTTCGATGGTCGGGTCGTCGATCACGATGCGCAACGGCTCGGCGCGCGCGGTGTCCGGGGCCGCCGCGAAGACGGTCGCGGCCCCCAGTGCCAGAAGTCCCAGAAGTCTCGTCAGCATGTTATCGGCTCCTCATTGGATCGAATGTCATCTCGATGTCTTGCCACTGGCTGTATTTTTCTTGTGGCAGGTCGTAGCCGCGGCTGCCGCAGCGGATGATTGCACGTTTGGCCGCCTCGAAGGCCTGCCTTGCTGCGGCATCGCCACCGCCCGAGGCGCTGAGCATCCGGATCGACCCGATCACCGGCGTGCCGTCCTGATTCATCTGCAGCCCCACGATCACCGTGGTCCGCGCCGCTTCGGTCGACAATGCGCCGATGTTCCAGCAGGCCGAGACCGCGACGCGCAGGCTCTCGCGCTCGCCCGACGACAGCGGCGGGCCGCTCGGCACCGGGGCCTCGGCCTCCGGCTGGCCGAGGACTTCGCTCAGCGCATCGGCGATGGCGTCTTCGGTCGTGTCCTGCGCAGGTTCCTCGGCGGGCGCCGGCGTCGGTTCGGGGGCGGCTTCCTCCTCGGGTTCCTCCGGGGCCTCGGCCACCTCGACGGGCGGCGGCGGGGCCGGACGGCGACCGGGCGGGCGGGCCGAGGCCGCCGGGGCCTGATCGGCCTCGGTCACGATTTCGGTCGTGCTGTCCTCGGGCGTCTGCGCCTCTTGCGGCTCTTCTTCGACGACGACTTCCGGCTCGGCCTCGGGTTCGGGCGCGACGGCGGGCTGTTCATCAAGGTCGGGGCGCGCTTCGGGCTCGGGCGGGGCCACAGGCTCGGGCGCCACGCGCGGGGCCTCGCGGGGGCGGGCCTCGGGGGCGATCTCGGGCACCAGAACGGCGGTGTCGCCGATGGGCTCGTTCAGTTCGGGGGCGCTGTCGTCCACTTCAGTCTGCGGCGGCAGTTCCAGCTCGGTCACCTCAGGCGGTGTGTCCTCGGGCGGGGTTTCGGTCTGCACCGGCTCGGGCTGTTCGATCTCGGCATCCGGCTCGGCGGTGACCTCGGGCGCCTCCTCGCTCGGCGCGGGCAATGCGGGCTGGGCCACCTCGGTGGTCGAGGCGGGCGGCTGCTGGGCCGAGACGAGCGCGTCATATTCCGCCGCCGAGATCACCGAGACCTCGGTCATCTCAACCGGGTCCGGCTCGGAGGTGAAAATGTTCCCGAGCAGAAGCCAGCCGATAAGACCCAGATGCCCGGCACCTGATATGTAATGCCCGGTATGCACCGCTCAGCCACCCGACGTGTCGCTGCCGTCCATCGCCGGGCCGCCGATGTCGGTCACCAGACCGATGTTGGAAAATCCGCCCGCGTTGAGCGCGCCCATGACCTCCATGACCTGCGCATAGGGCACCGCGCCATCGGCGCGCAAAAAGACCCGGTCGCTGGCCCGTTCAGCCGCGATGGCGCGCAGCTTGGTCACCAGCTGGTCGCGCGGCGTGTCGGTGGTCTGGATCTGCACCGCGCCTTGGGCGGTGACCGTGACGGTCAGCGGCTCTTCCTGCTCGGCCGGCAGGGCCGTGGCGGCGGTCTTGGGCAGCTCCACCGGAACGCCCACGGTTAAAAGCGGGGCCGCGACCATGAAGATGATCAGCAGCACCAGCATCACGTCCACGAAGGGCGTGACGTTGATCTCGGCCATCGGCTGGGCGCGGCCACGCCGCCGCCCCTTGCCGCCTTGCTTTTTCATGACACCCGCACCCATGGCTTAGCTGTCCAACTGGCGGCTGAGGATGGTGGCGAATTCGTCCGAGAAGGCCTCGTAGGTGCCCAAGATCCGGTCACTGTCGGCGCTCAGCTTGTTGTAGAAGACCACCGCCGGGATCGCGGCGAGAAGGCCGATGCCGGTCGCCAGAAGCGCCTCGGCGATGCCCGGGGCCACGACGGCGAGGTTGGTGTTCTGCTGGGCCGCGATCTCGATGAAGGAGTTCATGATGCCGAAGACGGTGCCGAAGAGGCCAACGAACGGCGCGGTGGAGCCCACGGTCGCCAGTACCGGCAGGCCCTTTTGCAGGCGCTCCGCTTCTTTCGCGATCGCCACGTCCATCGACCGGTCGATGCGTGCGGTTGCACCGGGGATCAGCGCGCCATCCTCGCGGTGCGAGCGGCGCCATTCCGACATGCCGGCGGCAAAGATCTTCTCCGATGGCCCATCGGGGTCCGCGCCGATGGTGTCAAAGAGACCGTCCAAAGGCTCACCCGACCAGAAGGCCCGATCGAATTGCGCCGCCTCGGCACGGGCTTTGCGGTATTGGATGGTTTTCTGAATGATGATCGACCAAGACCAGAAAGAGGCCCCGATCAGCATGATCATTACAAGTTTGACCGTGACCGTCGCCTTCGCGAACAGACCCCACAGGGAGAAATCGATCCCCTGTGCCAATGCCAGCGTCTCTGCTTCCATTTAACTATGCTCTTTTACTGCCGCCCCGTCGGGGCATTCTGCCTCTGGGTTCTATCTCTGGGCCCTATTTTCCGACCTCAATTTGGAGCAAAGCTAACGGACTGCAACCTAGATTGCCAGAATTATGGTATCATCGCGCCGGATCGCCCTCCGACAGGCGGAGTTTCGCTGGCAGCCGCGTGGGTTTTCCGCCCGTTGTCATGCAAACGGCGGTAACTTTGGCACGAAAGATGACCTTGCCATCGCGCAGCACGTCTTGGTCGAACACCCAACGCACCGGCCCTTTGGCCTGATGGGTCGTCTGCACCTCCAGCCGATCGCCAAAGCGCGCGGCGCCGAGGTAATCCGCCTCCACCCGCGTCACGACAAAGACCAGCCCCTCGTCGCGCATGGCGCGTTGATCAAGGCCGATCTGTTCGACAATATCCGACCGGGCCCGTTCGATATAGCGCAGGTAGTTGGCGTAATAGACGACACCCGCCATATCGGTATCTTCATAGAAGATGCGGACCGGGAAGCTATGGCTCATGACGCCACCTGCACCCGTGCGGCAAGGCGCAGCGCGTGGCTGGCATCATTGGCGGCGGGGGGCATCACCGGGTCATAGGCGGCGCGGATCACATCCGCGACCTCGGGGCGCAGCACCAGCGCGTCATCGGCCATCGCCAGCGGGGATTGCTCCTGAAAGGCATCCTCGGACCACAAGAGGATGACCTGCACCGCTTGGCTAAGCGCCAGCACCTGCGCGGACATGTCTTGCAGGCTCTCGTCCATGCGCAGGAAGACGAAAGCCGCCTTGATCGCGCCGTTCTCGTCGAAACGGAAGAAACGGTATTGGTTCGCCCCGGCGGCCTGCAGCCGCTCGACCTGCGCGGCGAGGTCCGGCACCAGACCCTCCATCCCCGGCACATCGAGCAGTTCCGCCCAATCGGCGAAGAAGAACATCATCAGATTGCTGCCTAACTCCGGGTCGGTTTCGGCCATGTCGTGACCGGCAAGCTTGGCCACCGCTTCGAGCGCGCCTTTCACCACCGGCAGCGCCTCTTCCTCGATCCCAAAGGCCACGGGGGCGATGGGGCGGCCCCAGCGGGCAAAGGCGAACTGCCCGTCGCGGCGGGTGAAAAGGGTCTCGATCTGCTCTGCGGTCATCGTCATCTGGTCTACCTTCGCTCCGAAACGTCAGCCGAAAAGGTCGCTCTGCCCTCGGGGCGCGGCAAGCCCGAGATGGCTCCACGCCTTGGCGGCCAACATCCTGCCGCGCGGGGTACGCTGGATCAGGCCTTGCTGCAACAGGAACGGCTCAATGACCTCCTCCAGCGCATCGCGGCTTTCCGAAAGCGCGGCCGAGAGCGTTTCGATCCCCACCGGGCCGCCCTGATAATTCTCAGCCATCAGGCGCAGGTAGCGCCGGTCCGCCCCGTCGAGGCCGAGGTGATCGACACCGAGCCGCGTCAGCGCCATATCAGCCAACTCGCGCGTCACGCGACCGTCGCCCTCCACCACGGCGAAATCCACCACCCGGCGCAACAGCCGCCCGGCGATGCGCGGCGTGCCGCGGGCGCGTTTGGCAATCTCGCGCGCGCCGCCTTCGTCCGCCGGGGCGCCGAGCTTGCGGGCGTTGCGGTCGACGATGATGTAAAGCTCGTCCTCGGTGTAGAACTGCAGCCGCGTCGGGATGCCGAAACGGTCGCGCAGCGGCGTGGTCAGAAGCCCCATGCGGGTGGTGGCGCCCACGAGCGTGAAGGGCTGCAATTCGATCCGCACGGTGCGCGCGGCGGGGCCTTCGCCGATCACCAGATCGAGCTCGAAATCCTCCATCGCCGGGTAGAGCACCTCTTCGACGGAGGCGTTCAGCCGGTGGATCTCGTCAATAAACAGCACATCGCGCGCCTCGAGATTGGTGAGGATCGCGGCGAGGTCCCCGGCCTTGGCCAGCACCGGGCCGGAGGTCATGCGAAAGCCCACGCCAAGCTCGCGCGCCATGATCTGCGCCAGCGTCGTCTTGCCCAAGCCGGGCGGGCCATGAAACAGCGTGTGGTCCATCGCCTCGCCCCGCTGGCGGGCGGATTGGATAAAGACCGACAGATTCGCCCGCGCCTCCGCCTGCCCGACGAATTCGCCAAGCATCTGCGGCCGCAGCGCGCGGTCGGTGTCTTCGGGCAGCGGGTCGGGCCGCACGGTGGGGTCGATGTCGGTCATAGGGCCTCGTTATGCCGTAGGGTGCGTGGTTCTTCCAGCAGAAGGTTCACGCACCAACCGCCGCGCGCATTCGTGCTCACCCCTTCGGCGCCAGCAGCTTCAGCGCCGCGCGAATGAGCGCCTTGGTATCGGCCTCGGGCGTCTCGCCTGTCGCCTGCGCCACGGCGCCCGCCGCATCGCCCGGGGCATAGCCGAGGTTACCGAGCGCCGAAAGCGCCTCGGACTGGGCAGAGGCATTGGGGGCGGCAGGTTTCGGCGCGGGGCGCGGGGCGGCAGCTTCAATCACCGCCTCGTCGGCGGCGGCCTCAGTCTCGCCCATGGCGTCGGCCACGGTGCCGGTCATCGCCATGACGCCGGGCGCCTTGTCCTTGAGGTCAAGCACCACGCGTTGGGCGATCTTGGGCCCGATGCCCTTCGCGGCCTTCACCGCGTTCCAGTCACCAAGCGCGATGGCGCGGCTCACGCCATCCGGCCCCAGCGTGCCGAGGATCGCGAGCGAGGCCTTGGCCCCCACCCCCTGCACCGAGGTCAGTAGCCGGTGCCATTCCTTCTCCACCAGCGTCTGGAAGCCAAAGAGCTGCATCAGGTCCTCGCGCACCACGAGGTCGGTATAAAGCGCCACCGCCTCGCCCACCCCCGGGAGTGCTGCCATGGTGCGGTCGGAGACATAGACGAGGTAACCCACCCCGCGCACGTCGATCAGCACGTGATCGGCGGCGCGGTAGTCGATGCGGCCCGAAAGCTTGCCGATCATGCGCTTGCCCTCGCCACCGCTTGGGCCAAGGTGCTCGCCCCGCCGTGATGCGCGTGGCAGATCGCGATGGCCAGTGCATCGGCGGCATCCGGCCCCGAAATCTCGATCCCCGGCATCTGCATCTTGACCATATGCGCCACCTGTCCCTTATCCGCATGGCCGACGCCGACCACGGTTTTCTTGACCTTGTTGGGGGCATATTCGCCCACCGTCAAACCAAACTGCGCGGGCACCAGCATGGCGATGCCCCGCGCCTGCCCCAGTTTCAGCGTCCCGGCGCCATCCTTGTTCACGAAGGTCTGCTCAACCGCTGCCGCTTGGGGCCGCCATGCCGTCAGCACACGCGTAAGCTGCCCATGCAAGGACAAGAGCCGCGCGCCAAGGTCGTCGCCTTCGGAGTGACAGATGCCATTGGCCACATGGGCGATTCGGCTGCCCGAGACATCGATCACGCCCCAGCCCAGATTGCGCAGCCCCGGATCTATGCCGATCACCCGTATCATCTCTGCCCCTCGATAAAGTTGTTGCTTTTTTGGTGCACTAGCACGAAAGGCGAACATCGCAAAGCCCTGATGCGCGGCGGGCGCTTTGCGACAGGCGCTCTGTCGCTTTTGAACCGCGGTGTCGAATTGCGCCTCTCCATGGTTCAAAACCGACATGCCGGGCGGTAAATTTTTCCCGTAATGAGAGTGGGTTAACCCTATTTTCGACCCATGCAAAAAACGCAAGCCTCACTGTCGTTTTTGAGGGATTGCGCGGGGCGAATTTCGGGCATACTTGCCGAAAATTCCGTTCGGTAAGGAAGGTCATCCCGCCCCCCTACCGACGCAACCTGAGATCAAACAAAGGACGGCCCCATGGCAGCTTTCGACACCACCCGCACCGCTTACGGCTCCCCCTCGGCCGTCACACGCATCCTTGGCTTTTTCGGCACCTTCTTCGCTGCGGTTGAGGCTTGGCAAGACAGCCGCGCCACCCGCAAGGCGCTGTCGGACCTGACCGATCTCGAGTTGCAAGACATCGGCTTGATCCGGGGCGACATCGACTTTGTGGCGCAGAGCCACTTCGTGCGTTGACCCTACGGGATAATCACCAGCCCAATTAGAAAAAGCCGTAGCGGAGAGCCTCCGCTACGGCTTTTTCTTTACGCAAGAGGCGATGCCCCGTTACCGCATGATCGGGCCGGTCAGCTCGGCCAATGTCTGGGTCACCGGGTCGATGGCCATCATCTTGGCGCCGATCTGCTCAAGGTTCGACCCATTGGCGAGGCGTGAGAGGCGTTCGTTATAGGTCACCGGGCCGATCGCGGCGAGGGTGAAGGCTTTGAAGCCGAAGAACACTAGAACGATCAGGAAAAGCCCTGTCATCGGGAAACCCCGGCGGGCGCGTTTCGGCAAGACAGAGATCAACCCATCGCGTCCGACGCGGGTGACATATCCTCGTTCCAGCTTCCGATGCTTGCGCCCCAGAAGTTCGATCCGTTTCGCGAATTGAGCGTGTCCTTCAGCCATCACAGCCTCCGTAGCAATCCGGCCCCCACCGTTTGCTGTCAATTTGAATAAAGTCCAAATGTGGCAACAAAGCGGCAAAAGGCTCGAATGCAACGAAAATGAGGCGTGAATTATACTTTCGTTTGAAGCGTTAGTGTCGTCCAGTCACCAATACTCTCGCGGTGGGTCAGATTGATGCCGGATCGCGCATAAACCTCGATCACCTCTTCCGCCTGTTCGTTCAGCAGGCCGGAGAGAATCGCATAGCCGCCGGGTTGGAGCGCCGCCGCCATGTCGGGGGCCAGCGCCACCAGCGGTCCTTTGAGGATATTGGCAAAGACCAGATCGAAAGGCGCGGCTTCGGCCAACGCGGGATGGTCGAAACCCGCGGCCTCCACGCAGGTCACGCGGCCCGTTAGCCCGTTGGCGTCGACATTGGCCTGCGCCACCTCCACCGCGACTTCGTCGATGTCGCTTGCCAGCACGGTTTCCGGCCAGATGCGCGCGGCGGCCATGGCCAGCACCGCGGTGCCGCAGCCGATGTCGGCGACGTTGCGGCCGTGGAACCCCTCGTTCGCCAGCCGGTCGAGCGCCTTGAGGCAGCCCAAGGTGGTGCCGTGGTGCCCGGTGCCGAAGGCCATGGCGGCCTCGATCAGCAGCGGCTCGCAGTCTTCGGGCACCTTGTCTGCGTCATGGCTGCCGTAGACGAAGAAGCGGCCCGCCTCCACCGGCGCCAATTCGCGCCGGACATGGGCGACCCAGTCGGTCTCGGGCAGTTCGGAGACGGTGAACTCCTTGGCGCCCATGGCTTTGGCCAGCACGGCAAGTGCTGCGGTATCGGGCGCTTCTTCGAAGTAACCGCCGACTTCCCACAGGCCCGAGCCGTCCTCGACCTCGAAAACGCCCACGCCGGTGGGCTCAGGGGTCAGCCGCTCCATCGCCTCGCCCAGAGCATAGGCGGGGTCGCGGCCTTCGAGGGTGGTGAGGGCGGTGAAAGTGGGCATGGCGCGGTCCTTTGCTGCGGTGCGGTTGCGTTTCGCCTAGGGCCGCGCGCGCGCCGGGTCAAGCCATGCTGGGTTTTGCGCCTTATTCGGCGGCCTGCGGCAGGACACTTTGAAAGATCGTCTCATGCCCCGGCGCGGGATGGCGCGGGATCAGCAGCGACAGCATCAGCGACACAGCCGCCATGCCCGCCGCGAGGAAGAACACCGCCGCCGGCGAGGCCAGCCACAAGAGCCCCAAGAGCACCGGCAGGAAGACCGCGGCGATATGGTTGATGGTGAAAGCCACCGCCGCCGTGGGTGCGATATCCGCAGGGTCCGCGATCTTCTGAAAATAGGTCTTCAACGCCAATGCGAGGGCAAAGAACATATGGTCGATGACATAGAGCGCCGCCGCGATCACCACGCCCCAGCCGAGGTAATAGACCCCGCCATAGGCCAGAAAGACCAAGATCAGCCCGATGTATTCCACCGCCAAGGTCCGGCGTTCGCCGAAATGGCCCACGGCGCGGCCCATCAGCGGGGCAAAGAGCATATTGGCGACAAGGTTGATGAGGTAGAGCATGGTGATCTCATGCACCTCAAAGCCGAAGCGTTCGACCATCATGAAGCCCGCGAAGACCACGAAGATCTGCCGCCGCGCGCCGGACATGAATTGCAGCGCATAATAGAGCCAGTAGCGGCGGCGCAGCACCATTTTCTTGTTCTGCACCGTGGGCGCCTCGAACTGCGGATAGGCCAGCATGGCGGTGAGTGCGATGGCGACGGTAACGCCCCCGCCGATCATATAGACGATGCTGTAGCTGAGGCTCAGCGTCTCCCACAGCGCCATGATCGCGAGATAGGCCACCAACGTGGCCAGCGAGCCCGCGGCCATGAGCCAGCCGATCATGCGCGGGGCGTCCTCAATCTTCAGCCATTGCAGTTGCAGCGACTGGTTCACCGTCTCGTAGTAGTGGAACCCGATGGAGCTGAGCATGGTGATCGTCAGGATACCGCCCATGGAGGGGAAATAGGCCGTGACCGCCGTGGCCGCGCCCAGAAGCGCGAGCGAGACCAGCCCCAGCACCTGCTCGCGCATGAAGAGCAGGATGGCGATGACACCGATGGCGAAGAAGCCCGGGATCTCGCGCACCGTATGCAGCAGTCCGATGTCGGACCCGTCGAAATCGGCGACCTCGATAACGAAGTTATTGAGCAACGCCGACCATGTGTTGAAGGCGATCGGCATGGCCAGCGCCATGAGGAACAGCAGGGCCACGGGACGGCGCCAGAACGGCAGGCGCTTGGCCTCTTCGAGGGTGATAAAACGGGTCATGGCAATTCATTACGCCCAAGGCCCGGGGATGGCGAGAGAAAAGGACGATCCGGCTCAGGAGCCGGGCAGTGCCAGACCGGGGGCTGGCGCACACGAACTTTCAGGTGGGCACTTTATGGCAGCAACTCATATGAAACATGCGCAAGCCGCCACTCCGATAGCAAAAGCGCCAGACCATGGGCCGGTCTGGCGCTGCCCGGCGGGCATACGCCCTTGATTCCGGGCTGGTGCGCGAGGTGCAAACGTCTTGGCAGCCAGCTTCAATAAAAACTCTGCGGATCAATATCCACCGCCAGACGCAAATCCCCCTTGAGCCGCAGCCCGCCGACCCAGCGGCCCAGCGCCTCCTGCAGCGCCACGCCTTTATCCGCCTTCACCAACAGCCGCACACGATGCCGCCCGCGCACCCGGGCGATCGGCGCGGGCGCAGGGCCGAAAACCTGCGCCCCCATGGCACGCAAAGGCCCGTCATGCCGCGCCAGATGGTTGCCCAGATCGAACACCGCCGCCGCGTCGCTGCCGCTCAGGATGATCCCCGCCATGCGCCCATAGGGCGGCACCCCGGCTTGCCGCCGTTCCCCGGCCTCGGCGGCCCAAAAGGCCTCCTCCTCACCCGCCAAGATCGCCCGGATCACCGGGTGCTCGGGCTGATAGGTCTGCAACAGGGCCGCGCCCGGCGCCTCGGCCCGGCCCGCACGCCCCGCCACCTGCCGCATCAGTTGGAAGGTCCGCTCCGCCGCGCGCAGGTCCGACCCGGTGAGGCCAAGATCGGCGTCGATCACCCCCACCAGCGTCAGCTTGGGAAAGTTATGCCCCTTGGCCACCAGCTGCGTGCCGATGATGATATCCGCCGCCCCCTCGGCGATGCCCGCGATCTCGGCCTTGAGCGCGCGGGCCGAGCCGTACATGTCCGAGCTGAGCGTCGCGATCCGGGCCTCGGGCCAGAGCCCTGCCGCTTCTTCGCCCAGACGCTCCACCCCCGGCCCCACGGGCGCGAGCTTGCCTTCGACCCCGCATGAGGGGCAGGCCTCGGGCATCGGCTTGCTCTCACCGCATTGGTGGCAGACGAGGCGTTTCAGGAACCGGTGTTCGACCATCCGCGCATCGCATTGGTCGCAGCCGATCTGCTCGCCGCAGGCACGGCAGAGCGTCACCGGCGCATAGCCGCGTCGGTTGATGAAGAGCATCGCCTGTTCGCCGCGCGCCAGTCGCGCATCGACCTCGCGCTTCATCTCGCCCGAAATCCACTTGTCCCCCGGCAGCCCCGCCTGCCGCATGTCGATCGCGCCCATCTGCGGCATCACCGCCGGGCCGAAACGCGAGGTCAGTTCCAGCCGCCGGTACTTCCCGGCCTCGGCATTGGCCCATGTCTCGAGGCTCGGCGTGGCGCTTGCAAGCACCACCTGCGCGCCGCAGATCGAGGCCCGCAGCACCGCCATGTCCCGCGCGTTGTAGAGCACGCCGTCCTCCTGCTTGTAGGAGGTGTCATGTTCCTCATCCACGACGATCAGCCCGAGGTTCTGGAACGGCAGAAACAGGGCCGAGCGCGCGCCGATCACCAGTTGCGCATTGCCCTGCCCCACCATGCGCCAGATGCGGCGCCGCTCGGTCATGGTCACGCCCGAGTGCCATTCGGCGGGCTTGGCGCCGAAACGCTCTTCGACACGCTCCAAAAACTGCTCGGTCAGCGCGATCTCGGGCAGCAGCACCAGCGCCTGCCGCCCCGCTTGCACCGCAGCTGCCACGGCTTCGAGATAGACCTCCGTCTTGCCCGAACCGGTGACCCCGCGCAAAAGCGTGGTGCCGTAGGTCTCGGACTTGATCCCCTCGCGCAGCACTGCCGCCGCCTTGGCCTGATCCTCGGTCAGCGCCTTGCCCGGCAGCGAGGGATCGAGCGGGCGGAACGGCAGGTCGCGGGGGCTTTCCTCCTCGCGCACGGCGCCTTGGTCGACCAGCCCTTTCACGACCGAGGACGTCACCCCGGCCATCTCAGAAAGCTCCTTCAGCGTGAAGGCCAGATCGCCATATTCCTCCAGCACCGCCATGACCCTTTGCCGCGCATCGGTCATGCGCGACGGCATACCATCGCCGGCGCGGTAAATCTTGCGCATCGACGGCGGATCGCCGAGGCCCGGCGCGCGGGTCGCCAACCGCAGCATGGCGGGCAGCGGCGTGAGCGTATAGGCAGCAGACCGCAGCAAAAACTCGCGCATCTCCTCGCGCATCGGCGGCGCGTCGAGCACCCGGATCACATGGCGCACCTTGTTGATGTCGTAATCCCCGGCCCCCGGCCCCCAGACCACACCCATCACCTTGCGCGGCCCCAGCGGCACCTCGACAAAGGCCCCTGCATGGCAACCGCCCTCGGGCGCGCGATAATCCAAAGCGCGGCCCAAAGGCTGGGTGGTCATTACCGACAACAACTCACCATGGTGGTAGAATTCAGCCATACCTGCCGCATGCTCCGTGACGCTTGGGGGAATTGAGGCTTTAAGCATCGCAGATCATGCGGTAAAGCCAAGGCAACGAATTGACCCGATAGCGATCACATTCCAACCCGGAAGGAAAGCCCATGAAATTCTTCGTAGATACAGCCGAGATCGACGCCATCGCCGAACTCAATGACCTTGGCATGGTCGACGGCGTGACCACCAATCCCTCCCTAATCCTGAAATCGGGCCGCAACATCCTTGAAGTCACCAAAGAGATTTGTGACCTCGTCGACGGCCCTGTTTCCGCTGAAGTCGTGGCGCTGGAAGCCGACGCGATGATCGCCGAGGGCCGCAAACTGGCCGAAATCGCCGACAACATCACCATCAAACTGCCGCTGACATGGGACGGGCTGAAAGCCTGTAAGGTTCTGTCGGGCGAAGGTCACATGATCAACGTGACGCTCTGCTTCTCGGCGAACCAAGCGCTGATCGCGGCCAAGGCGGGCGCGACCTTCATCTCGCCCTTCATCGGGCGCCTTGACGACATCAACCTCGATGGCATGGACCTGATCCAAGACATCCGCACCATCTATGACAACTACGGTTTCGAAACGCAGATCCTCGCCGCCTCCATCCGCAGCGTGAACCACATTCTGGACGCCGCGCGCATCGGTGCCGACGTGATGACCGCGCCGCCCGAGGTGATCAAGAAACTGGCCGCGCATCCGCTGACCGACAAGGGGCTGGAGCAGTTCATGGCCGATTGGAAAAAGACCGGTCAGAACATCCTCTGATCCCGCCTTAACGCGCGAACATCAAACCCCTTCCGCCCGTGGCGGAGGGGGTTTTTCTTTGCCTTAGGCCGCACTCCCTTCGACCGTCAGGTGATCGCCCGACCACAGCCCCGGGCGCACCTCGGCCTCTGCCGCGCCTGCGCGGATGCGGCGGCACTGTCCCACGGGAATTGCGGGAGCTTCCAAGACCAAATCCATGCCCTGCGCCGCTGTCTGGGGCGGCAGGGCCGCATGCATCCCGTCCAAAGCCACCGAAACGTCGCAGGGCAGGTAAACGCTCGCCCCGCCCACGCCGGTATCCTGCTGCCACGGGGTCAGCGGCGCGCCCACCGCGCCGACACAGCAAACGGCGGTCTGCAATTCAATGGCCCGCGCCCGTGCGCAACTGAACACGCGGTTATAGCCGGTGATCATATCGGTCTTGGCGGGAATGATCACCAGATCGAGGTTCAGCTCCCCCAGTTTGGACCAGAGCGCGGTATATTCCGCATCAAGACAGATCGCGATGACACAGCGCAGCCCGTTCCACTCGAACAGGTTGATCCCCGTGCCCGCGATGGTCACGCCGCTGGCGCCATTCGCCTCAAGCGGGGTCAGGCTCAGCTTGTTCTGCACTTGCAGCCCGCCATCGGGGGTTAGAAACCACGCTTGATTAAGGTAACCTTCGGGCGCATCGACCGTAGGGAAGGCCACGGGAAAGGTGCCGGGCAGCAGGGCCACGCCGGTTTGCTCAACCATGCGCCGCATCGGGTCGAGCGCCAGCGTGGCGGTCTGCGCGAGCCAGCCAAGCTGCTCTTCCGCAGGCAGGTCGGCGGGGGCGAAACTCAGCCACTGCGCGCAGCAAAACTCGGGCATCACCAAAAGCTGCGCCTCACGCTCGGCGGCCTGTTGCAGACGCGTCTCGACACTGGCGAGCCAGCTTTGCAGCGAGTCCGGCGCGACCTGAAGGTTGGCGGCCCAAAGATCGACAGAGACATGTTCCATGTAAGATTTCCTCTCCCGGCAAAGACCTCTCCCACCGCACCCGGGGATATGCGGCAGGCTTCGATCAGGTACGCGCGGCCCTACGGCTGAAATCCGCGCGTCGACCGGGGCCAACACGTCTGCGCCGCTTTTGTTCCGCCAGGCTTCGTTCTACATCCCGGCCTGACGCAAGGCGGCAACAAAGACCGCAGGCGGCAGGACCCGTGACCAATTGGGGGCAGATCTTGACGCCCCAGCATGCTATGACACTGCAAATCAAAAAGAGACGCCCATGAGCAGCAGCCCCAAAATCGACGACGCCCTGCGGGAGGCGATCATCTCAGCGCCTGACGTCATTCTTGACGACAGCGACGTGATGCAGGCGCTGATCGCGGCGAATGAAAAGGCCATGGGCGGCAATATCGTCGACCTGCGCGGCATCGCGATGGAGCGGCTGGAAACCCGTCTCGACCGGCTGGAGGACACCCACCGCAGCGTCATCGCGGCGGCCTATGAAAACCTTGCCGGGACCAATCAGATCCACCGCGCCATCCTGCGCATGCTCGACCCGGTGGAGTTCGAGACTTTCCTGCGCGATCTCGGCGGCGAAGTGGCCGATATCCTGCGCGTCGATGCGGTGCGGCTGGTGTTGGAATCCACCCAGAACGACAATGACCCGGCGGTGCAGCGTTTGGGCGATGTGCTCAGCGTGGCCGAGCCAGGGTTCATCGACGACTACCTGAGCCAAGGGCGCGGCGGCATGGTGCGGCAGGTGACCCTGCGCGCGCTGCAAGACGGATCCGAAGCGCTCTATGGCAGCAAGGCGGGATGGATCCGGTCCGAGGCTTGTCTCAAGCTTGATTTCGGCCCCGGACGGCTGCCCGGCCTGTTGGTCATGGGCGCCGAAGACCCGCATATGTTCGGCCCGCAACAGGGCACCGATCTGCTCACCTTCTTTACCGGCGTGCTGGAGCGATCCATGCGCCGCTGGCTGTCTTGAGCGAGAAGGCAAATCCGCTGCTGATCAGCCCCGCCGCGCGGGACGCGCTTCAGACGTGGTTGGAACACCAAAGCGCGCTAAAGGATGCGGCCGAAAATACGATCATCGCCTACCGGGGCGATGTGACCGAATTCCTCACCTTCATGACGCTGCATAAGGGCGACACCCAAGGTCTGGGTGCGTTGGCGAAAATCACCATCAGCGATATGCGCGCATGGATGGCCAGCACCCGCAGCGGCGGGGCGGGGTCACGGTCAGTCGCGCGCAAGCTCTCGGCGGTGAAAGCCTTTTACCGCTGGCTGGCCGAGCGGGAGGGGTTCGAGCCCACTGCCGTTCTGCTCGCCCGGTCGCCGAAGTTCACCAAGAAACTGCCCCGCCCGCTGGCCGAAGACGCTGCCCGCGCGCTGATCGACTGTGTCGAGACCCAAGCCCGCGCGCCATGGGTGGCGGCGCGTGACGTGGCGGTGCTGACCCTGCTCTGGGGCTGCGGGCTGCGGATTTCCGAGGCGCTGGCGCTGAAAGGCGGCGATGCGCCCCTGCCTGCCAGCCTGCGCATCCTTGGCAAAGGCGGGAAGGAACGGGTCGTGCCGGTCTTGCCCGCCGCACGCGCCGCGGTCGCAGACTACCTCGCCCTCTGCCCGCACCCGCGTGAGGCGCAGGCCCCGCTGTTCCGCGCCATCCGTGGCGGTGGTTTGGGCGCGCGCGCCGTGGCGCAGGTGATGGCCGATGCGCGGATGCAACTGGGCCTGCCCGCCAGCGCCACGCCCCACGCCATGCGCCACAGCTTTGCCACCCATCTGCTCGACGCGGGCGGCGATCTGCGCGCCATTCAGGAGCTTTTGGGCCATGCGTCCTTGTCGACCACGCAGGCCTATACCGCCGTCGATACCGCGCGGCTGATGGAGGTCTATAACAACGCCCATCCCAAGGCGGGCCGCTGAGCCCCTTGCACCCCGCGCGTCAATCGCCATATTGGCCCCAAGCGAGGACGACCTCCCCCATTTGGGCAGCCACTCGGGACGACCCGACCAATACCGGGACCACCCCATGCGCAGCACCGCAGACCGCATCCGCCACGCCCTTAGTTTTGAGATCATCGCCCTGCTGATCGTCACCCCCGCCAGTGCTTGGCTCTTTGACAAGCCCATCGGCCATATCGGCGTCGTCGCCGTGGTCAGCGCCAGCATCGCGACGGGGTGGAACTATGTCTACAACCTCGGCTTCGACCACGCCCTGCGCCGGTTGCGCGGCACGGTGAAAAAGACGGTGCCGATCCGCGTGCTTCATGCCGTGAGTTTCGAGATCGGGCTGCTCTTCGTGCTCTTGCCCTTCATCGCGTGGTATCTTGAGATTTCTCTGCGCGAAGCCTTCTTGATCGACGTGTCCTTGGCGGTGTTTTACCTGATCTACGCCTTCGTCTTTAACTGGATCTACGACGTGCTCTTCCCCGTCTCGGAACCCGCAAACGCGTCTTAATCTGCCCTGAGGCGGCGGACGAATTCCGCCGCCGCTTCCGCCGGATCACGCGCGCCATCGGCCACGGCATCGCTGAGCCGCGTCAGATCGTCCTTGGCCTGTGGGGTCTCAAGCTGCGCCAAAAGCCGCTGCTTCACATCCTGCTCAAACCAATAACGCGCCTGTGCGGCGCGGGTGCGGTCCCAGAACCCGTTTTCCCGGCGCCAGTCGGTCAGTTCCTGCAAAGCGGCCCAAGTCTCCTCCAGCCCGTTTTCCTCCAGCGCTGAAACGGCGGTGGCACGCGGAAAACCCTCGGGGTCCTGCGGGCGCTTGCGCAACAGGCGCAGGGCACCGGCATAGTCAGCGCGGGTACGCGCGGCGGTGGATTTCAGATCGCCGTCGGCCTTGTTGATGACGATGAGGTCGGCAATCTCCATGATGCCGCGTTTGACGCCCTGCAACTCGTCCCCGCCAGCGGGGGCCAGAAGCAGCACGAAGGCGTCCGACATCTCGGCCACCACGGTTTCCGACTGGCCCACGCCCACGGTCTCGATCAGCACCACGTCAAAGCCCGCCGCTTCGCAAAGCCGCACCGCCTCGCGCGAGCGGCGCGCGACGCCGCCGAGATGCGTTTGGCTGGGCGAGGGCCGGATGAAAGCATTGGGGTCGCGGCTCAGCCGGTCCATCCGCGTCTTGTCGCCGAGGATCGACCCGCCCGAACGCGCCGAACTGGGGTCCACCGCCAGCACCGCCACGCGTTTGCCCTGCCCGGTCAGCATCATGCCGAAGCTTTCGATGAAGGTGGATTTGCCCACACCGGGCGTGCCCGAAAGCCCGATGCGCAGCGCCTGCCGGTCGGCTGGCAGCTTCGCCAGCAGCTCCGCCGCCGCCGTGCGATGGTCGGCGCGGCCTGATTCCACCAAGGTGATCGCCCGCGCCAATGCGCGGCGCTCTCCTGCTATGATGCCTTCGGCCAATGTCTCGATATCCATGGGGCAACTTTTGCGGGGGCGGCGTGGAATTGTCCATCCCCACCCTTGGCGCGGCGCGCGCGATGCCCGATAACCGCGCCATGTCCAACGCTGATTTCGCCCTGCCCATCGACGCCGTTTTGCCGGATGTGATCACCGCCCTGCGCAACACGGGCCGCGTCGTGCTGCAAGCGCCCCCCGGCGCGGGCAAGACGACGCGGGTGCCGCTGGCGATGCTGGAGGCCGGGCTGACGCCGGGCCGCATCCTGATGTTGGAGCCGCGCCGCCTCGCCGCCCGCGCCGCCGCCGCGCGCATGGCAGAAAGCCTTGGCGAGGAGACCGGCCAGACCGTCGGTTTTCGTGTGCGCGGCGCCTCGGCGGTGTCCAAGGCCACGCGCATCGAGGTCGTCACCGAGGGCATCCTGACCCGCATGTTGCAGGACAACCCCGACCTGCCGGGCGTCGGCGCGGTGATCTTCGACGAATTTCACGAACGCTCGCTCAACGCCGATCTCGGCCTCGCGCTGGCGCTCGAAGTTGCGGGCGCGCTGCGCGACGACCTGATGCTGGTGGCCATGTCCGCCACGCTCGACGCCGCCCCGGTGGCCGCGCTGATGGCGGCGCCGATCGTGACCTCCGAGGGGCGCAGTTTCGAGGTCGAGCCGCGCTGGCTCGACAAGCCCATGGGCAAACAACGGCTAGAGAACGCCGTGGCCGACCTCACGCTAAAGGCGCTGTCGGAATCGCCCGGCTCCGCGCTGGTCTTCCTGCCCGGCGAGGGGGAGATTCGCCGGGTCGAGGCGCTTTTGCGCCCTGCCCTGCCCGCAGATTGCACCCTCGCCCCGCTCTTCGGCGCGCTCGACTTCAAGGCGCAGCAGGCCGCCATCGCGCCCGCGCCCTCGGGTCGCAAGGTGGTGCTGGCGACCTCCATCGCCGAGACCTCCCTGACCATCGAAGGCATCCGCATCGTCGTCGATGCGGGCCGCGCGCGGCGCGCGCTCTTCGATCCGGCCTCGGGCATGTCCCGGCTGGTGACCGAGCGGGTCACCCGCGCCGAGGCCACGCAGCGCGCGGGCCGTGCCGGGCGGCTGGATACCGGGGTGGCCTACAAGCTCTGGACCCGGGGCGAGGAAGGCGCGCTGGCGGCCTTCCCCCCGGCCGAGATCGAGGCTGGCGACCTCACCGGTTTCGCCTTGGAACTGGCGCTCTGGGGCGCGCAGGCGAGCGATCTGAGCTTCGTCACCCCGCCCCACGCGGGCCGTCTGGCCGAGGCGCAATCGGTGCTGCAGATGTTGGGCGCGCTGGACGCTGCGGGGCGCATCACCGAGCATGGCCGCGGCTTGGCGAAGCTCCCCCTGCACCCACGACTGGCGCATATGGTGACCCGCGGCGGCCCTCGCGCGCCGCTGCTGGCGGCCCTTCTGGCCGAGCGTGACCCCATGCGCGGCGCGCCGGTCGACCTTGCGCTGCGGATGGACGCGCTGGCCGGAAAACGCACTGCCACGCCACCCCATGCGCCCACGCTAGCGCGCATCAAGGCCGAGGCGAAACGTCTGGCACGCGGCGCGAAGGGCGACGGGCCGGACTCCTTGGGCGTGCTGGCCGCGCTCGCCTATCCCGACCGCGTCGGGCTGCGCCGCAAGGGCGAGGCACCGCGTTATGTGCTCTCAGGCGGCAAGGGCGCGGTGCTGTCAGAGGCCGACCCGATGGCGGGCGCGCGGCTCTTGGTGGCCACCGACCTCGACGGCGACCCGCGTGAGGCGCGTATCCGGCAGGCGGCGCTGATCTCGGACGCCGAGTTGCGCGCTACCTTCGCCGATCAAATCCACTGGCAGGATGTTTGCCTATGGTCGCGCCGTGAGGGGCGTGTGCTGACCCGCAAGCAGGAGGTCTTCGGTGCGCTGGTTCTGGAGGACCGCACATGGCCCGATGCGCCCGCCGATGCTGTGGCGGTCGCGATGCTGGACGGTGTGCGGCAATTGGGGCTGAACCCCGGCAAGACGGCGGCGCTGTTTCTGGCCCGCGCCCGGCTGATGCCCGCGCCCTTCCCCGATTTCAGCGAAGCGCATCTGATGGATACGCTGGAAGACTGGCTGCTGCCGCATCTGACGGGCGTGCGAAGCAGCGCCGATTGGAAAGGGTTCGACCTCACCCCGGCGCTCAAAACCCGGCTGAGTTGGGAGCAACAGCGAGAATTGGACCGCTCGGCCCCTGCCCATTTTGAAACCCCGCTCGGGCGGCGCGTGGCCATCGACTATAGCGGAGAGACCCCCGGCATCGCGCTGCGTTTACAAGAGATGTTCGGCGTGACGCGGCACCCGACGGTGGGCGGCCAGCCATTGCAAGTTACCCTGCTGTCGCCTGCGCAGCGCCCGGTGCAGGTCACGATGGACATCCCCGGCTTTTGGGCAAGCTCATATGCCGATGTGCGAAAGGACATGCGAGGGCGGTATCCGCGTCATCCGTGGCCCGAAGACCCCACGGTGGCGGACCCGACCCTGCGCGCCAAACCGCGCGGCACCTGACGGGGCAACACGCGCCGAAAGCGGCGCGCGATCCGTTGGGGTGAGACCTATCCGTCAAGCTGCGACGAACTTCAGCGAGACGCCGTTGATGCAATGCCGCTTGCCCGTGGGCTCTGGCCCGTCATCAAAGATATGGCCCAGATGGCTGCCACAACGGTCGCAATGCACCTCGGTCCGGCGCATGAAGAAACTGTTGTCGGCCATGGTCTCAACCGCATTGTCGAGCGGCTGATAAAAGCTCGGCCAGCCGGTGCCGCTTTTGAACTTGGTCGCCGCATCATAAAGCGGTTGATCACAGCCCTTGCAGATGAAGGTGCCGGGGCGTTTCTCGTCGTTTAGAGGGCTGGTAAAGGCGCGCTCCGTGTCGCCTTCGCGCATGACCGCATATTCCAAGTCGCTCAGCATCGCGCGCCACTCGGCTTCGCTGCGGGTAACCTCAAACTTGCCCTCGACATAAGCGGCCAAAGCGCCGCGCGCGCCGAACCCGATGGCGGTGGCGCCCAGAAAGGTCGATGTCAGAAAATGACGTCTGTTCATGGTGTTACTCCTCGCGTTCGGGTGGGATAGCGCCGGGCCAGCATGGGGGTACTGGCCCGGCAACAGGCCTAAGGGTTGCCTCTTATTTGGGAACCAACACGCTGTTTACAACGTGAATCACCCCGTTGGACTGGTTCACATCTGCGATAGTCACGCGCGAGGCATTGCCGCTTTCGTCGATGATATAGACGTTGCGGCCCTTCACCTGCGCCGAAAGCGCATCGCCGGACACGGCGTTGAAGTGGTAGAACCCATCGCTGGAGGCGCGTGCCTTGGCGGCGATGTCGGCGGCGGACCATTTACCGGCCACCACATGGGCGGTCAGCACTTTGGTCAGCATGTCCTTGTTCTCGGGCTTGAGCAGGGTCTCGACAGTGCCCGCAGGCAGCGCGTCAAAGGCGGAGTTGACCGGGGCGAAAACGGTGAACGGCCCTTCGGAGGCCAGCGTATCGACCAGACCGGCAGCCTTGACGGCGGCGACCAGCGTGGTGTGATCGGCGGAGTTCACGGCGTTTTCGACGATGTTCTTATTCTCGAACATGGGCGCGCCGCCCACTTCGGGATTGGCGGCGATGGCACCGGTGGCCAGCAGAGCGGCAGTGGCGGTGGCGGCGGCGAATGTCTTGAGCGTCTTCATTGGATTTCCTCCCTTGAATGCCCCCCGTTGTGGGCGGCGATACTGGACCCACGGGGCAGACGTGAGAGGAGTTTCAGAATGGTTCAGAAAATTCGCAACAAAATCATAACGCGTTGTAAGGGATGTGAAAAATGAAACGCCCTGCTCGGTCAAAGCAGGGCGTTTCGGGGGTTTAGAGTTCCGCTACAGCACCAGCGGCCATGACCTCCCCAGTGGGGACACCGCCGGGTGCGCCGCCGGGCGGCTCATCGGTGATGGCCAGCGTGATCTGCGCCGCCTCGGGCGCCAGATCGGCGGGCAAGGTCACGCGGTTAACCTCCCCCTCAGGCAGCACGCCCAGAGAGATCGGCGCACGATCCGGCAGGATTGCCCAAAGCTCCAGCACGCGGCCCGCGGGCGCGTCGCCCGAGACGCGGCGCAGCGCGATATCGCCGCGCGACATGTCCATGACGGCCAGCAATTCCAGCGCGCTGTCCTCGGCGGCCATGCGGGTGGCATAGACCTCGGCCGGGGGCTGCATCGGCGGCTCGCGCAGCATCGGCAGGGCAAGGAAGGCCACGGTGGCCAAAGCCGCCACCGAAATCCCCTGCCACAGCCAGAGCCGCTGCAACAGCGGCACCTGCCGCGCGGGGAAGAGCCGCGCCATCAGCGCGCGGCGCAGCTTCGCAGGCGGGGCGACGGGGGCGATATCGTCGGTCATCGCCACGAAACGCTCCTGCCAATCGGCCACGCGGCGGGCGAACTCGTGGTCTTGCATCAGCCGGGTGCGGGCCGCGGCACGGTCTTCGCCTTCCAACAGGCCCAAGGCCATTTCGGCGGCCAGCAGATCGTCGTCTTCGGGCGGGGTGATGGGGGTGTCGCTCATATGCTCATACACTCCCGCAGGGCCATCAAACCACGGCGCAGCCATGTGCGCATGGTGTTGAGCGGCACGTTGAAACGCTGCGCAAGCTCGGCATAGCTGTCGCCATCAAGGTACGCCCCGCGCACCGCTGCACCGCGATCCGCTTCAAGATCATCCAGACAATTGGTCAGCCGCTTGGCCTCTGACGCGGCCACGGCGGATTGCTCGGGGTTCGGCCCCGGCGCGGCCAGTTCCAGCCCCGGCGTGTCGATGTCCTGATGGCCCTTGCGGGTGGCGCGCAGCCGGTCAATCGCCGTGTTACGCGCAATGGTGATCAGCCACGTCATCGGCGACAGGCCATTGGCCTGATAGCGGTCGGAATTATTCCAGATTTTGACGAAACTGTCCTGCATGGCATCCTCTGCTGCGGCGCGTGTATCCAACACACGCAGGCAGACCCCGAATAGTTTCGCCGACACCCGATCATAAAGCGCCTCAAAGGCGGCACGGTCCCCCATTGCGACCTGCGCAATCAGACGCTCAATCTCTTCGCGGTCGCTGTCCAAGGGTCACTCCTTTGGGCGGTCATCTGTGTTGCGGCATTGCGCTCATGGTGCGACAGCCGCAGTAAAAGTCAACCCTGCCTCATCCATAGGCACAGGCGCAACCCATCGCCGCAAAACGAAAATTCGCGCCGCGCTTCACAAAGATTGCAGGCTCTGGATGCTTAGGCTACCCACGATTCAGAGGGGAATGCGCAAAGGGAGACTGTGCATGCAAAACGCGCTTGAGACGTCCTATGACGTGGTGATCGTGGGCGGGGCCATCTATGGCTCGGCTTTGGCTTGGTGGCTGACCAACACGCCGGGGTTCGACGGCGAGGTGCTGGTGGTCGAGCGGGATCCAACCTATGAATTCGCCTCGACCAGCCATACGAATTCCTGCATCCGCCAGCAGTTCAGCGCCCCCGTGAATATCCAGATTTCGCAGTTCGGGGCCGAGTTCATCAAAAACTTCCGCCACTTCATGCATGACGATCCCGAGGTGCCGGAACTGGCGCTGCAAAGCTTTGGCTACCTCTATCTTGCCGACACGCCCGAGTTTGCCCAGACCCTGCGCGAGGCACAGAGCATCCAGACCTCCATGGGCGCGCATACCCAGCATATGACCAAGGATGAGATCGCCGTGCGCTATCCGTTCTACATGCTCGACGATGTGATCGCGGGCAATCACAACACGGTCAACGAAGGCTACTTCGACGGCGGCACGATGTTCGACTGGTTCAAACGCATGGCCAAGCGGCGCGGCGTGACCTTTGTCCATGACGAGGTGACGGGTATGACGCTGAACGCCGCAGGCAGCGCGGTGGATGCGGTGACGTTGAAGTCAGGTGCGACGGTCTCCTGCGGCACGGTCGTCAATGCCTCCGGCCCCCGTGCCGCCGCGACGGCGCAGATGGCAGGCATCGCCCTGCCCGTCATGCCGCGCAAACGCTACACTTTCATCTTTGACGCCGCCGAGCCGCTGGAAATGGACCTGCCGCTGACCATCGACCCCAGCGGCGTGCATATGCGCCAAGAGGGCAAATACTACATGGCAGGCTGCCCGCCGGAGGATGACTACGACGCTGGCTATGACGATTTCACCTTCGATCATTCGATCTGGGAGGAAAAGGTCTGGCCCACCATCGCCACCCGCGTTCCGGCCTTTGAACGGGTCAAGGTGATCAACGAATGGGTCGGCCATTACGCCTATAACACCGTCGACCAGAACGCGATTCTGGGTCGGCACGACAAGGTCGCGAATTTCGTCTTCATGAACGGCTTTTCCGGCCACGGGTTGCAACAGGCCCCCGCCATCGGGCGCGGCACGGCAGAGTTGATCACCCATGGCGGCTACCGCACGCTTGACCTGACCCCGCTGGACTACGCGCGGATCGTGCGTTCCGAGAAATTCGTCGAAAGGGCCGTGATATGAAATTGCGCGAGAACAGCTTCCTCACGGCCATCCGCGCCGGGCAAAAGCAGCTTGGCCTCTGGGTCTCCCTCTCCAACGGCTATGCCGCCGAGGTGGTGGCCCATGCGGGCTATGACTGGGTGATGCTGGATATGGAACATGCGCCCAGCGACATGGCCTCGGTCTTGGGGCAGTTGCAGGCGTTCTCGGGCAGTGAGACCACGGCGATGGTGCGGCCCGACTGGAACGATGCGGTCAAGGTCAAACGGCTGATGGACCTCGGCGCACCGGGGCTGCTGTTTCCCATGGTGCAGACCCCTGATGAGGCCCGCGCCGCCGTGGCCGCCTGCCGCTATCCGCCGCGCGGCATTCGGGGCGTGGCCGGGCTGAACCGCGCCAACCAATTTGGTCGGGTCGCGGATTACAACGCCGAGGTCGAGAACCAGACCGCCATCCTGATCCAGCTTGAAACCCGCGCCGCCGTCGAAAACGCCGCCGCCTTTGCCGAGGTCGAGGGGATCGACGGTATCTTCTTTGGCCCCGCCGATATCGCCGCCGACATGGCCCATCTGGGCCAGACCCTGCACCCCGAGGTCTGGGAGGTCATCCGCCCCGCGGCCAAACTCTTGATGGACAAGGGCATTCCCGTGGGCACGCTGGTCACCGACCCCGATTTCGCCGCCCAACTGCTGAACGAAGGCTTCACCTTTGTCGCCTGCGGCACGGATGTGGGCCTTTTGGCCCAAGGCGCCGATGCCCTGCGTGCGAAGGTGCGCGACAAGATTTCTGAGACGTGAAAGGAAGATGTAATGAAATTTAAGAAACTGGTCCTGACAGGCGCCGCCGGGCGCCTCGGCTCCTACCTGCGCGAGCCGCTGGCCGCGATGTGCGAAGAACTGGTCAGCTCCGACATCGCCGAGGACATTGGCAAGCTTTACGACGGTGAGCGTTATCAGAAGGCCGATCTGGCGAGCTACGACGAGGTCGCGGCCCTGATGGAGGGCGCTGACATGGTGGTGCATTTCGGCGCCATCGTGGATGAAAAACCCTTCATGGAATTGCTTGGCCCGAACTTCGTCGGCTCCTACAACGTATGGGAAGCGGCCTATCAGGCGGGCGCACGGCGCGTCGTCTATGCCTCGTCGATCCATGCGGTGGGGATGCACAAAAAGGCCGATTTCATCGGCATCGACGCGGCCCACAAGCCCGATACTTTCTACGGCCTCGCCAAATGCTTCACCGAAGACCTCGGCTCCATGTATTGGGACAAGCGCCAACTCGAATCCGTGCATCTGCGCATCCTGAGCGCGGCACAGGTCAACAACTCCCGCGCGCTTGGCTCGTGGCTGTCGTATGACGATCTGATCCAATTGGTGACCCGCGCGGTGGATACGCCTTCGGTCGGCTTCTCGGTGATCTACGGCGTGTCGAACAACGACCGCGCCCCGGTGGACAACTCGAAAGCCTCCTTCCTCGGCTACCGGCCGAAGGACAACGCCGAGCAATTTGCCGAAAAAGTGCTGGCCGAAGAAGGCCCCGTCGACATCACCGACCCCGGCCAAATGTGCCACGGCGGCCCCTTCGCCAAGGTCGATCTGGGCGAAAGCGGCATCGCGCAGATGACCATCGTCGACGACAAGAAAGAGACCTAAGCGGCCAAACGAAAGGGACCGTCATGAAACTGCAAGACCTCGATATCATCGTGACGGCCCCGCCCGCCCCCGGCTGGGGCGGGCGCTATTGGATATTGGTCAAACTGACCACCGACGCCGGCATAACCGGCTGGGGCGAATGCTATGCCGCCAGCGTCGGTCCCGACGCGATGCGCACGGTAATCGAAGATGTCTTTGCCCGCCATATGCAGGGCGAAAACCCCGAGAATATCGAGTTAATGTTCCGCCGCGCCTATTCCGCAGGCTTCACCCAGCGGCCAGACCTGACGGTCATGGGCGCGTTTTCGGGGCTTGAGATCGCCTGTTGGGATATTCTGGGCAAGGACCGCGACCGCCCGGTGCATGCGCTGATCGGCGGGCGCACCAATGACCGGGTGCGCGGCTATACCTACCTCTACCCGCTGCCGCATCACAGCATGGCGGATTTCTGGACCTCGCCTGAGATGGCGGCGGAATCGGCGGCGGATTGCGTGGCGCGCGGCTATACGGCGGTAAAATTCGACCCCGCCGGCCCCTATACGCTGCGCGGCGGGCATATGCCTGCGATGTCGGACATCAGCACTTCGGCGGCGTTCTGCAAAGCCATCCGAGAGGCGGTGGGCGACCGCGCCGACCTGCTCTTTGGCACCCACGGGCAGTTCACGACCGCGGGCGCGATCCGGCTGGGCCAAGCGATCGAACCCTATAGCCCGCTGTGGTACGAAGAGCCAATCCCGCCAGACGCGCCTGAGCAGATGGCCAAGGTCGCGCGCGGCGTGCGCGTCCCTGTGGCCACGGGCGAGCGGCTGACCACCAAGGCCGAATTCGCGCCTTTGTTGCGGGCGGGCGCGGCGGAGATCCTGCAACCGGCCCTTGGCCGTGTGGGCGGCATCGCGGAGGCCAAGAAGATCGCCACCATGGCCGAGGTCTATAACGCGCAAGTGGCGCCGCATCTCTATGCCGGACCGGTGGAATGGGCCGCGAATGTGCAGCTTGCCACCGCGATCCCGAACATCCTGATGTGCGAATGTATTGAGACGCCGTTCCATGACCAATTGATCAAAGGGTCGATCCGGGTGGAGGACGGGTTCATCACCGCCCCCAAAGCACCCGGTCTGGGGATCGAAGTCGATGAGGAACTCGCCCGCGCGCATCCTTACACAGGCGATGGCCTGCATCTGGAGATGCGCGAAGAGCCTTGCGATTATGTGAATGGGAATAATTTTCAGGGCGGTGCGCCAGCGGATAGCCACTAGGCGCGCGTACCCGGCCCGGATTCAAGCCGCAGGCGCCGGGCCATCGCCTGCCCGCCCCCCGGGTAGGCGATTTGGCGGGGCTTGGCACAACTTCGCGAATGCGCGCCGAGATTGCACCATAAAGTGGCATAAGGCACCCGCGAATCGCCGACCCGCGGGCAGACGCTGGCCCTCAGCTACCCCAACAGATCCCGTGCCGCCGCCACGATCCCCTCGCGTGAGGGCAACGTCGCCGCATAAGCTGGCCCCGTGGCGATAAAACTGTCCTCCGCCGTCAGCCGAGCAAACTTTGCCACACCGCGCTCCGCCATCAGCGCCATCAGCGCCTCGGCCTGCCCGCCCGTCCGACGACACTCGTCAACGATCAGCACCGGACGATCCCCGATGGCCTCGATCAAAGCATCCTCCGGCAAAGGCGCCAGCCAGCGCAGGTCGATCACCCGCGCATCAACACCTGCCTCGGCCAAATCGCGCGCCGCCTGCTGGCTCAGGTAATGCCCGTTGCCATAGCTCACGATCGCCAGATCACCGCCCGCACCCGTGACCCCGACCTCGTCCAGCCCGATCCGCCGGTCCGGTGCCGGATAGCTGCGCATCCAGCGGCCATCCCCGGCCTCCATCAGGTCGCGCATCGGGTAGAGCGCGATGGGCTCGACAAAGACCACCACCCGCTGCTCCTCACGCGCCAAGCGGTGCGCCTCGCGCAGCATCATCGCCGCGTCGTCCCCTGCCGAGGGGCAGGCAATGACGATGCCCGGAATGTCGCGCAGCACGGCCAGCGAATTGTCGTTGTGGAAATGCCCGCCGAACCCTTTCTGATAGCCCAGCCCCGCGATGCGCAGCACCATCGGATTGCTCCACTGCCCGTCCGAGAAGAAGGGCAAAGTCGCCGCCTCGCCGCGCAGCTGGTCCTCGGCGTTGTGCAGATAGGCGAGGAACTGGATCTCCGGCATCGGCACGAAACCGTTGTGCGCCATGCCGATGGCGAGGCCGAGGATGCTCTGCTCATCCAGCAGCGTGTCGATCACGCGACCGGGGCCAAAACGGCTCTGCAGCTTCTGGGTGACGCCATAGACCCCGCCCTTGCGGCCCACGTCCTCGCCCATCAGCATGGTCTCCGGGTGCGCCAGCATCAGGTCGTGCAGCGCCCAGTTGATCAGCCGCGACATCGGCTGCGGGTTGTGCATCTGCCCCATATCGCTGCCAAAGGTGTCAGCCCGCGCCTCGGCGCTCGGCCCGTTGCTGGGCGCGCAGTCGCGCTTGGGCGGCACGAGGCTCGCCATGACGTCCGACGCCGTCTTCAGCCGGGGGCGTTTCACCACCTCGTCAGCCGCCTTCGCGACCGCCTCTTGCGTATCGCGGTAGATCGCCAGCGCCTCCTCGGCAGACGCCCCGGCCTCCACCAGCAGCCGCGCGGAATGCAGCAGCGGATCGTTGGCCTCATCCGCCTCCACCTCGGCGCGGGGCAGATAGGAGGTCGCCACATCTGCCCCCGCATGGCCATAGAGCCGCACGGTGCGCAGATGCAGGAAGGCAGGCTTGCGATGCACCCGCACCCAATCCGCCGCTTCCTTCGCCGCCGCATAGGCCGCATGCAGGTCAAGCCCGTCGCCCTCGAAATACTTCAACCCCGGCCTGCCCGACATCGACGCCTTAATCCAGCCCGTCGGCGTCTTGGTCGAAATGCCGATGCCGTTGTCCTCGCAAACGAAGAGCAGCGGCAGCGGCACGCCCTGCACGGCGGTCCAGCAGGCGGCATTGATCGCGCCCTGCGCGGTGGAGTGATTGGCCGAGGCGTCGCCGAAACTGCACATGGCGATGCCGTCACGCGGCAGGATCGCGTGCTCAGGCCGGTGCCGCCGTGCCATGCCGATGGAATGCGCGGCCCCTACCGCCTTGGGCAGATGGCTCGCGATGGTAGAGGTCTGCGGCGGGATCATCAGTGGGCGCGAACCCAGCACCTTGTGCCGCCCGCCGCTGGTCGGGTCCTCCGCCGAGCAGGCAAAGCTCAGGAGCATGTCGCGCATCATGTCCTGCCCCCCGGCCTGATCGGCACGGGCGATCTGAAAGGCCGCGTCGCGGTAATGCAGGAAAGCGATGTCATCGACGCGCAGCGCCGCCGCCACCGCTGCCATCCCCTCGTGGCCGGAGGAACCGATGGTGTAGAACCCCTGCCCCTCCTTCTGCATGACGCGGCTTTGCAGATCAAGCGCTCGGCTCAGCACCTGCGCGCGGTAGAGCTGCTCCAACTGGTCGCGATCAAGCGCCTTTTGCGGGGAGGTGGAAACGGGAAAATCCCCCGCCGCAACGCGACGGAGGAAGTTCTCATGAACGATGGCAACGCGGTCCATGGGGCCTCTTGAAATAGAAATTAATCGCTCTCGGCGAAAGCATGTCGGCCAGAAAGAAAGGCGGCGCCCCTCTTTCTGGCCATAAGTTTTTTCGGTGGCCGGGGGGTGCCCCCCGAAGCCAGTATTTAGAAGAACGCCTGCAGACCGGTCTGGGCACGGCCCAGGATCAGCGCGTGCACATCATGGGTGCCCTCGTAGGTGTTCACCGTCTCGAGGTTCATCATGTGACGGATCACCTGGAATTCGCCCGAGATGCCGTTGCCGCCGTGCATGTCGCGCGACATGCGGGCGACGTCGAGCGCCTTGCCGCAGTTGTTGCGCTTCACGATCGAGATCATCTCGGGGGCGGCATTGGCGGCATCCATCAGGCGGCCCACCTGCAGTGACCCCTGCAGGCCAAGCGAGATTTCGGTCATCATGTCCGCGAGTTTCTTCTGGAACAACTGGGTCTGGGCCAGCGGCTTGTTGAACTGCTTGCGGTCGAGACCGTATTGCAGCGCGGCGTGCCAGCAGAATTCGGCGGCGCCCATCGCGCCCCAGGAGATGCCGTAGCGGGCGCGGTTAAGGCAACCGAAGGGACCTTTCAGGCCTTCCACATGCGGCAGCAGCGCATCTTCGCCCACTTCGACGCCGTCCATGACGATCTCGCCGGTGATCGAGGCGCGCAAGGAAAGCTTGTTGCCTACCTTCGGCGCGCTCAGGCCCTTCATGCCCTTCTCCAGCACGAAGCCGCGGATCTTGCCGCCATGCGCCTCGGACTTGGCCCAGACCACGAAGACATCGGCAATGGGCGAGTTCGAGATCCACATTTTGGAGCCGGTGAGCGTGTAGCCGGTGTCGGTCTTCACCGCGCGGGTCTTCATGCCGGCGGGGTCGGAGCCCGCGTCGGGCTCGGTCAGGCCGAAGCAGCCGATCCAGTCGCCCGAGCAGAGCTTGGGCAGGTATTTCTGGCGCTGCTCCTCGGAGCCATAGGCATAGATCGGATACATCACGAGGCTTGCCTGTACCGACATCATGGAGCGGTAGCCGCTGTCCACACGCTCGACCTCACGGGCGACGAGACCGTAGGAGACGTAGCTGCCGCCCAGACCGCCGTATTCCTCGGGGATGGTGACGCCAAGAAGGCCCATCTCGCCCATCTCGCGGAAGATCTCGGGGTCGGTCTTTTCTTCGGCAAAGGCTTCGATTACGCGCGGTTGCAGCTTTTCCTGCGCATAGGCGCGGGCGGAATCGCGGATCATCCGCTCGTCTTCGGTCAATTGGCTGTCGAGGCGGAAGGGATCCTGCCAGTCGAAGGTTCCAAGATCGGGTTTGTCCTTGGCGCGCAACTTGGGGGCGTCAGCGGTCATGATGCATCCTTTCGGGTGATGTGATTTGCGGCAGTATTGCAAATCGGCGGCGCGAACTCTATCGCTGCTTTGTCCTGAGTTCATGAGAAAAAGTCATATGATCGCGCCGCGCCGCTTCTTGCCTTCGATCTCGGCCCTGCTGTCTTTCGAGGCGGTCGTGCGGCTCGGCACCGCCACGGCGGCGGCGCAGGAATTGAACCTCACGCAGAGCGCGGTGAGCCGTCAGATCAAGACGCTGGAGGAACAGCTGGGCGTGACGCTGATGATCCGTCAGGGCCGCCGTCTGACCCCGACGCAGGCGGGATTGGATTATGTAACGCAGGTGCGCGACATCCTGAACCGGCTGGCGCAGGCCTCGGTCTCGGCTCGGACGAACCCCACGGGGGGCACGCTTAATCTGGCGATCCTGCCTGCCTTCGGGATGCATTGGCTGGCCCCGCGCCTGCGCGATTTCGCGCGTGACCACCCGGAGGTGACGGTGAACCTATCGACCCGGCTGCGGCCCTTTACCTTTGCGGGCAGCCGATTCGACGCCGCCATTCATTTTGGTCATGAAGATTGGCCCGGCGTGCGCTACCTGCCGCTTTTGCCGGAAACGGTGGTGGCGGTCTGCGCGCCCGACCTACTGCCCGCACCGTTGGAGGATGCACGCGACGTGCGCCATCTGCCGCTGCTTCACCTAGAAACCCGCCCGCGCGGATGGGCGCGGTGGCTGTCCTCGCTCGGGGTGACGGATGAGCCGCCCGGCGGCATGATGTTCGACCAATTCTCGACCATGGCGCAGGCGGCGATTCACGGGCTGGGGGTGGCGCTGCTGCCGACCTTCTTCGCCCGCCCCTACCTGCGCGACGGGCAATTGGTGCTGGCCGCCTCGCCCACCACGCAGAGCATCGGCAACTACTACCTCGTCTGGCCCGACGACCGCGATGAGACGGCGGCGCTTGCGTCATTCCGCGGCTGGCTGGCCCAGCAGGCGGAGCCTGCGACGGCAGGATGAGCCGCGCAAAGCTGGCCCAAGTTATGCCGCATTTACCTTGTATGAAACCGGCTAACCCGCCCGCATCGGGCGTTCCAAAGGAGCAGATGATGCTAAGTTCATATCGCAAAAGCACCGGCGCTCTGGCCCTTGCCCTGAGCCTCTGCGCCGCTGGCGCCATAGCCGAAAGCCGCAACGTGCTGATCGTCGACGGCGCCTATTTCCCATCGCTGTCCCATGTGCAGCCAGGCGATCAGGTGGTCTTTACCAATAACGCCACCGGCAGCCATACGATCACCGGCGAGGACGAGGCTTGGACCAGCGGCCCGATCCCCGTGAACGGCAACTACACGCTCGACATCACCGCACAGACCCCGACCCGTTTCAGCGGGCAAACCTTGGAAGAGCCTGCTTTCGAAGGGGCGATCAGCTTCGACTGAGCCCGCAGCAGCATGAGCCACTCAAAGCCCCGCTTATGACAGCGGGGCTTTGTCGTTTCAGCGCTTGGCCTTATTGGGCAAAAACGCGGTCCATATCGGCGAAACCTTTGACCTCAATCGGATTGCCCGACGGGTCGCGGAAGAACATGGTTGCTTGCTCGCCCGGCTCCCCTTCGAAACGCAGCGAAGGTTCGATCACGAAGTCGACCTCTGCACCCTTCAGCCGCTCCGCCAGCGCCTTCCAATCCTCCATCCGCAGGACGACGCCCAGATGCGGCATCGGCACCATATGCTCACCGACCTTGCCGGTGGCCTCTGTCTTGAAAGGCTCGCCCAGATGCATGGAGATCTGGTGGCCGAAGAAGGAATAATCGACCCAAGTCTCGGTCGAACGGCCTTCGGTGCAGCCCAGCACATCGCCGTAGAAGGCGCGGGTCTCATCAAGGTCGCGGACGTTATAGGCAAGGTGGAAGGGGGTGAGCATAGCGGTCTCCTGTTTGGTTACCGCATGTGTATCCCTTGGCGGGAGAGGTGCAAGGGGCTGGCTTGCGGGGGGGGGCGCGCAGCTTGGGCAACAGCCCGGAATCAAGGGCCCTGTCCGGCTATTCACAAACAAAAAGGGCGCGCCCCGCTGGACGCGCCCTCTCGCTAAGGCCCGAGACCCTTACTTCATCTTGATGCGGCCATCGGTGTAGGGCTTGTAGCTGCCGTTCTTCGCCAGATACTCCGCCGTCACATCCGCCAGATCGGGGCCGAAGTCATAGGCATTCTCGGCGTCCTTGAACATCGCGTAGCCGTCGCCGCCATTGCGGACATAGTTGTTGGACACGGCGCCATAGGTCTTTTCGGGATCAATCGGTTCGCCGCCCACCATCACATCGCTGATGCGGCTGCCGGGCTCGGCCTTGGGATCAAAGGTATAGGACATGCCCGCCACCTGCGGGAAACGGCCCGCGCCGTCTTCCAACTGGCTCACCCCGTTTTCCAAGGCTTCGATCAGGGTCGCACCGCTGATCTGGAAGGTCGAGAGCGTGTTCTGGAACGGCAGCACGGTCAGCACTTCGCCCATGGTCACCTCGCCTGCGTCGATGGAGGCACGCAAGCCGCCCGCGTTGGAGATCGCCACGTCGATGCCCTGATCCTTGACCCGGTCCAGCATCGCGTCAGAGACAAGGTTGCCCATCGCACATTCCTGCGCACGGCAGATGTCACGGCTGCCTTCGATGGTTTCCGACGTCTCGGCCACGACCTTCTGGCGCAACTCCTCCAGCGGGGCGGCGCGTTCGGCCACCAGATCGACCGTCGCCTGATCCTCTTCGACCGAGGCGTCGAGCAGGATCGGATCGCCGGAGATTGCGGTCACCTCCCCCGCGTCGTCGAAGGTGACATTCAGCTCGCCCAGATACTTGCTGTAGGCATAGGCCTGAACGATCGGCACATCGTTGACCATGGTCGGGTAAGCGCCCTCGGCCCGCTCCTCGCTGTTACTAAGCAGCGTATGGGAATGGCCGCCAACGATCAGGTCGACGCCAGTCAGCTCTTCGGCCAGCCGTTTGTCGCCCGCCAGCCCGATATGGGTGAGCAGGATGATCTTGTTGACCCCATCCTCGGTCAGCGCGTCGATCTCGGCCTGTGCCGCATCCGCCGCCGGAGAGAAGATCACCTCGGCCCCGGGTGACGAGGTCTCGGGCGTGTCCTCGGCAAGGACGGAAACGATGCCGATCTTCTCGCCGCCGACCTCAAGCACGGTGGATTTGCCGATCTCGCCCTCCAGCCCCTCGACACCGCTCACGTCGATATTGGCCGAGAGCACGGGGAAATCGACCTTGGCCACGAAATCGGCCAGCCCTTCGGGGCCGTCGTCAAACTCGTGGTTGCCCACGGCCATCACGTCATAGTCGAGGTTCGACATGAACTCGGCCGCCATGTCGCCCTTGTAGCGCGTGTAGAAAAGTGAGCCTTGGAACCAGTCGCCCGCATCCAGCAGCAGATGGTTCTCACCCGCACGTTCGCGGGCGGCTTCGATGGCGGTGACCATCCGCGCGACACCGCCAAAGCATTTGCCCTCGGCATTGTCCTCGGCGCTGCAGGGGCCGTCATATTTGCTGATCGGCTCGAACCGGTCATGGAAATCATTGGTATGCAGAATGGTCAGATTATACTCGGCCGCCGCCATGCCGCTGGTCAAAGCCAGCGCGGCGGTCGCGGTCAGGAATCGTTTCATGATAGTTCCCCTGTTGCTTGTTATGCCGGTATCGTGGCGCGGGGTTTGGCCCGTGTCAAAGGTCATATGACCTGCCCTATGGTCACCCGCGGGTCTTGACCCCGCCCCGCCCGGCGGGCATCAGAAGCCATGCTGATTTTCAAGATATTCCGCGCAGACGAATGGGCTGCGCTGCGCAAGAATGGGGTCTCGGACGGGGCGCCTATCGATGTTACCGATGGCTATGTGCACATCTCCACCGCCGAACAGGCGGCGGAAACCGCTGCCAAACATTTCAAAGGGGAGGACGGCCTCTTCCTGCTCGCGCTTGAGGCCGACGCTCTGGGCGATGCGCTGAAATGGGAGCCCTCGCGCGGCGGCGCGCTTTTTCCCCATCTCTACCGTCCGCTCAAGATCGAAGACGTGGTCTGGGCGCAGCCCCTGCCGCTGGTGGGTGGCGTGCATGAATTCCCCGCAGGACTGGGCGAGGCCAGCAAATGACGCCGCTGTTGGAAAGGCTGGGCCTGCGGGCGCTGCACCGGGTCGATCCCGAAGCGGCGCACGGTCTGGCGATCCGCGCGCTGCGGGCGGGGCTTGCGCCCGCGCCGGGGCCGCAGACTTCGGCGCGGCTGCACACCACGCTTGCCGGGCTGGACCTGCCGAACCCTGTCGGGTTGGCGGCGGGGTTTGACAAGAACGCCACTGCAATCGCCCCCCTCTCCCGCGCCGGGTTTGGCTTTGTCGAAGTGGGGGCCGCCACGCCCCTGCCCCAGCCCGGCAATCCGCGCCCGCGCCTGTTTCGCCTGACCGAAGACCGCGCCGCGATCAACCGCTTCGGCTTTAATAACGAGGGGATGGAGGCGATCTGCGCCCGGCTTTCGCGCCGTGGCACGGGTGTGCCGGTGGGGCTGAACCTTGGTGCGAACAAGACCAGCGCGGACCGCGCCGCCGACTTTGCCCGCGTGATGACCGCCGCGCGCAATCACGTCGATTTCGCGACGGTCAATGTCTCGTCCCCCAATACCGAGAAGCTGCGCGACCTTCAGGGCAAGGCGGCGCTCTCGGCCCTGCTCGAAGGGGTGATGGACGTGCGCGGCGCCACGCCGGTTTTCCTGAAAATCGCCCCCGATCTCAGCGAAGCCGAGATTGAGGATGTGGCCGAGGTTGCCCAAAATTCGGGCGTTGCTGCCATCATCGCGACCAATACCACGCTTGACCGGACTGGCCTTGCCAGCGCCCATGCAGGCGAAGCGGGTGGTCTGTCCGGTGCGCCGTTGTTCGACCGCTCGACCCGCGTCTTGGCGCGGCTGGCAGGGCTGACGGATATTCCGCTGATCGGCGTCGGCGGGGTGTCGGACGCGCAGACCGCCTATGCCAAGATCTGCGCCGGGGCCTCTGCCCTGCAACTTTACACCGCGCTGGTCTTCGGCGGTCTCGGACTGGTGCGAGAGATCACCACCGGGCTGGATGCACTCTTGGCCCGCGATGGTTTTGCCAGCGTGGCCGAGGCCGTGAGCAGCAAACGCGAGGATTGGCTATGATCACCCTATGGCATAACCCGCGCTGTTCGAAATCGCGGCAGACGCTGGCGCTGATCGAAGCGGCGGGGGTGGAAGCAACCTTCCGCCGCTACCTCGAAGACGCGCCGACACGGGATGAGGTCATCGCCGCCCGCGACACCCTTGGCCTGCCTGCGATCAAGATGATACGGACGGGCGAGACGCTGTTCAAAGAGTTGGGCCTGACCAAGGACAGCCCCGAAGAGGCTCTGATCGACGCCATGGCCGCCCATCCGATCCTGATCGAACGCCCCATCGCTTTTGCCAATGGCCGCGCCGTGATCGGCCGCCCGCCCGAAGCGGTGCAGGCGCTGCTCTAGCCCGCCGCGCGCTCCAACGCCGGATAGCGCAGCGCCAAGGTGATGCCGCGCACCACGAAGGACACCAGAAGCGATATCCAAAGCCCGTGATTGCCCAGGCTCGGCACCAGAGCCAGTGCGGTCACGGCATAGATCAGAAACGACACAAGCATCATATTGCGCATGTCGCGCGACCGCGTGGCGCCGATGAAGATACCGTCGAACATATAGGCAGCACAGCCCAGCAGCGGCGCCGCGACCATATAGGGCAGATAGACCCGGGCGAGCTCTTGCACCTGCGGGGCCTTGGCCATCAGGTCGATGATCGCGCCGCCGCTGACGGCAAAGACCACCGCCAACAGCAGACTAACCAACAGCGCCCAAGCGGAGGTCAGCACCGCCCCGCGCCGCAGGACATCGCGCTGCCCCGCGCCGTAGGCCCGGCCAATGATCGCCTCGGCGGCGAAGGCGAAACCGTCCAGCCCGTAGGAGGTGATCATCAGGAATTGCAGCAGCACCTGATTGGCCGCCAAGGTCACATCGCCCAAGCCCGACCCCATGAAGAGGAAGGAGACAAAGATCGCCTGCAACAAAAGCGAGCGGATCAGGATATCGGTGTTCACCTGCATCATGCGCGTCCAGCGCGGCCCGTCAAAGACCTGCGCCCAATCGCGCCAGGCCACCCCTGCGAAAGCCGCGCGGCAGAACCACAGGCCCAAGGCCGCCCCGCTCCACTCTGCAAGGAAGGTGGCGATGGCGACGCCTTCGACACCCCAACCGAGGCCCAGCACGAACCACAGGTCCAGCAGAATGTTCAGCCCGTTCATCCAGACCTGCAACACCAGCACGGCGCGGCTGCGCTCCTGCGCGATGAGCCAGCCGGTGATTGCATAGATCGAGATCGCGGCGGGGGCAGACCAGATGCGGATCGCCATATATTGCCGCGCCAGCCCCTCGACCTCGGGCGATCCGGGGGCGATCTGGAACGAGGCCCAGAAAAGCGGCCATTGCAGCGCCATCAAGGCCAGCCCCGCCCCCGCGCCGATCAAAAGCCCGCGCGTCAGCAGCGCGGCGACCTCGCCCTCTTCGCCATTGCCCGCCGCCTGCGCGGTGAGGCCCACGGTACCCATCCGCAGAAAGCCGAAAATCCAGTAAAGCGCCGAGAGGATGATCGCCCCCAGCCCCACCGCGCCGATGGGGGCGGCGGCGCCCATCTGCCCCACCACGCCGGTGTCGACCGCGCCGAGGATCGGCACGGTGGCGTTGGAAATGACAATGGGAACCGCGATCTTGAGCACACGGCGGTGGGTCACCACATCACGCGCCGCCAGCGTACCACGCTCAACCGCGCGCACCTCTGCCTCGGTCAGCGGCTCTGTCTCTGATTGCGGCTCAGCCACGCCGTTGCGGCATCAGGAAATGGCCCGTGGCCTGCGCGAAAATACGGCTGCGGTTGTCCTGCCATGCCTCGACATGGACGCTGGCATAGCGCCGCCCCGAGCGGTTGATACGCGCCCGCGCATAGGCATCGCGCGGCAGGCCCGACCGCAGGTAATCCACGGTGAAATCGATCGTCTTGGGCAGCCGCGGCAAGTGGTCGGCATCCAGATTGTCCAGATCGAGCGCGCCGCTTTCCATATCTTCCCAGATCAGCCCCCAGCTGAGGGTGATGATCGCGGTCGCCTCAAGAAAGGCCGCCGTGGCCCCGCCGTGCAGGGCGGGCAGGATCGGGTTGCCGATCAGTTGCTCGGAAAACGGCATGATGCCGGTTAGCTCATCGCCACGGCGCTCGAACTCGATGCCCAGAAAACGGATATAGGGCACGCCTTCGACCATGGCGCGCAGCACCCCGTCGCGGCGTTGCTTGATGACCTGAACCGGCTCCGGCTTGCGACGTGTGGTCATGTGTGCCCCTCCACGGTGAAAGTGCCGGTCGCTGTGGCGACAAGGTTGTCGGCGTCCTCATCCGTCGTCGTGGCCCGCACGAAGGCCACCGAACGGGTGACGTGATAGCAGGTCGCGCGGGTGATGATCGTCTGCCCCGGTGTGGCGGCACGCAGATATTCGATCCTAAGATCCATCGTGGCGGTGGCCGCGGGATTGCTGGGGTGGCTCATCACCGCAGCCCCGCAGCAGGTGTCCATCAGCGCCGAGACCGCCCCGCCGCTGATCACCCCGGTCTGCGGGTCGCCGATCAGCTTGTCGTCATAGGGCATGGTGATCACGGCAGAGCCATCGCCCAACTCCTGCAACTCCATCCCCAGTGCCATGGAATGGGGCAGCGCCTGAATGAACTGTCGCGCCAGCTTTAATTTGTCGGACATGCAACCCAACCCTCTGCCTCTGGTTTTGTCCTTTATCAGGGCGAGATAGCCAAAGGGCAAGACCGCCTGTTGCGCATCCCCGCGCGTGACCATAGTTTGCCGGAAGGGAGAAGATGCTTTGGACGATGAACGCCTGACATTCAAAGAGATGTGCGCGGCATTTGACGTGACGCCACGCACGTTGCGCTATTACGAGTATATCGAATTGCTGCAACCGCACCGTGAGGGGCGCTCGCGTTTCTATGGCCCGCGCGAACGGGCGCGGATGAAGCTGATCCTGCGCGGCCGCAAGTTCGGCTTCGCGCTGGAGGACATCCGCCAGTGGCTGTTGATCTACGAAAAAGAGGGGACCGAGGCGCAGATGCGCACTTGGGTCACCATGGCCGATGGTCAATTGGAAGAACTGGCCGAGCAGCGCCGCCAGTTGGACGAAGCCATGGCGGAATTGCAAAAGCTGCGCGACGACACCGCCGCGGCCATCGCCTCGGACAAGAGCTGAGCGGCTGGCTGAGCGGCGGGCTCAGCGGCTGTTGCGCTGCGCCAACTGCCCGATGAGCATCTGCAAATCCGCCGTGATGCGGATGAGATCGGACACCACATCCGCGCTCGCGTCTCCGGCCAGATCGAATGCGCCGTTTTCGATGGTCTCGGACGCGCCTTTCAGCTCTGCAACCACGCGCGCGCGCGTTTCTGCCACGGAACCGTTTTCAGCCCCGCTACCTGTCTGCTCTTGTTTTTCTGACATGCCTCGTGCCTCTTTAGGTCGAGCGCCCGCACCTACAGCCCCCACGACGTGGGGTCATGTCACGCAGTCACGCGACAGCGACGCGAGGTCAACCTTGCCCTAGGGCGCGCCCTCTTTCGGGCGGCGCAGCAGCCCCGCCCCCAGCCCGCGAATGGCCGCGGTCGTGCGGTCATTCACCTCAAGCTTGGAGAAAATCCGCCGCACGATCGTATCGACCGTATGGGGCGAAATCCCAAGTATTTCGGCGATGACGCCATTGCTCTTGCCGGTAGCGATCCACTCCAGCACCTCGACCTCGCGCGGGGACAGGCCGAAATCCCGCGGCGATTGGCTTTCGGCCAAGACGCAATAGCGCAGATGCGCGATCTGGGCGGCGCTGAGAAGTTTGTACAACGCTTCCGGCGGCAGACGCGCCTGTTTGGCGGCAAACCCCAGTCCTACCACGGCGGAATCCCTGCCCGGACCATGCACCCTAAGCGAAATGCCGTCATTCGGGTAGCGCCGCATCAATCCTTTCATATAGAGGCCTTCCGCAGAGGTAAGCCGCGCCGTGCGGGCCACATCCGACCAGTAAATCGGCATCACCTGTTGCCGGGCCAGCGCCTCCACCGGGCTTTCGCGCAGCTTCTCTATGTCGAGAAACTGCGAATGCCACTGCGGTCCATCTGTCCCACTGCTGTCGAACTGATAGAGGATCGCAGGCGCGCCGGGGCTGTCACCGTGATAGCTGACCAGATCAATTCCACGACCTTGATAATAGGCAAGGCCGCAAGCCAGAAGACGCGCCGCGGAGGTGGCGTTCTGCGCACAGTGAACCAATCCGTCCAACGTCTTCGGCCCGATTTGATCGAGGTTTGCCATCTCCCACCCGTTCTAATGCCCAGCGCCATGGCGGCGGCGCACGCCCATCATCCTTTCAAACCTAAAGGAAATTACCCTGCGCATAAAGTGACGCAACGTATCACTTACGTCAACGTCAACTCCCATTGTATCAGAAATGCCAGCCCCCAACTGAAGTCATGAAACGACGATTGGAGAGTGATGAGATGACCGCCGACACGCTGACCATTCGCCAGATGTGCGACGCTTTCGAAGTGACCCCCCGCACCCTGCGGTTCTACGAAGCGAAAGAGCTGCTCTTCCCATTGCGCGAGGGCCAGAAACGCCTGTTCACCAAAAGCGACCGCGCCCGGCTCAAGCTGATCCTGCGCGGCAAGCGCTTTGGTTTCAGCCTCGAAGAAATCCGCCAGCTGCTCGACCTGTATCATATGGGCGACCAGCAACAGACGCAGATCGCCGCGGCCTATGAGATCGCCCGCGCCCGTTTGGCCGACCTCGAGTCGCGCCGCGAAGAGCTGAACGAGGCCATCGAAGACCTCAAGGACCAGTTGAAATGGGGGGAAAAGATGATCGCCTCCATGAACCAACCCCGCCGCGCCGCCGAATAACCCCGGCGGCGATGCCGCCCCCCAGACATCCATAAAAAGACGACCCGGAGAGCAAAGATGCCCAGTTACACAGCCCCCACCAAAGACCTGCAATTCGTGCTGCACGACGTGCTGAAGGTCACCGAAAGCAAGACCCCCGGCTATGAAGAGTTGGAGCCTGATTTCACCTCCGCCATCCTCGAAGAGGCGGGCAAGCTCACCTCCGAAGTGCTCGCCCCGCTGAACGTCGTGGGCGACAAGGAAGGTTGCCGCTTGGAAAACGGTGCCGTCTACACGCCGAAAGGGTTCAAAGAAGCCTTTGAAAAGGTGAAAGAAGGCGGCTGGCCCGGCCTTGACATGCCCGAGCAATACGGCGGGCAGAACATGCCCTATGTCCTCGGCACCGCCGTGGGCGAGATGTTCTCCGCCGCGAACCAAGCTTTCACCATGTATCAAGGTCTGACCCACGGCGCGGCCTCCGCGATCCTCGCCCATGGCACCGACGCGCAGAAAGACACCTACCTGCCCAAGATGGTCTCGTGCGAATGGACCGGCACCATGAACCTGACCGAGCCGCATTGCGGCACCGATCTGGGCCTGATGCGCACCAAAGCCGCCCCGCAGGACGACGGCAGCTATAAAATCTCCGGCCAGAAGATCTTCATCTCCTCAGGCGAGCATGACATGGCCGACAACATCATCCATCTGGTGCTGGCCAAGATCGAAGGCGGCCCCGAGGGCATCAAGGGCGTATCGCTCTTCATCGTGCCGAAGTTCATGGTGAACGAAGACGGCTCCTTGGGGGAGCGTAACGGCGTCTCCGTCGGCTCCATCGAAGAGAAGATGGGCATCCACGGCAACTCCACCTGCGTGATGAACTACGACGGCGCCACCGGCTATCTGCTGGGGACCGAACACAAGGGCATGCGCGCCATGTTCACCATGATGAACGAAGCCCGCGTCGGCGTCGGCATGCAGGGTCTGGCACAGGCCGAAGTGGCCTATCAAAACGCGCTGGAATACGCCAAGGACCGCCTGCAAGGTCGTGCCGTCACCGGTGCCGTCGCCCCCGAAAAACCCGCGGATCCGCTGATCGTGCATCCCGACATCCGCCGTTCGCTGATGGATCAGAAAAGCTTTGTCGAAGCGGCCCGTGCCTTCGTCCTTTGGGGGGCCACGATGATCGACGCGGCGCACCGCGCTGAGGATAAGGACGCAGATGGCCTCGTGTCGCTGCTCACCCCGGTCATCAAGGGCTTCCTGACCGACCAAGGCTACGACATGACCGTGAAGGCCCAGCAGGTCTACGGTGGCCACGGCTATATCGAGGAATGGGGCATGTCCCAATTCACCCGTGACGCCCGCATCGCACAGATCTACGAAGGCGCCAACGGCGTGCAGGCGCTTGACCTCGTGGGCCGCAAACTGGCGCAGGACGGCGGCAAACACGTCATGGCCTTCTTCGACCTCGTGAAGGGCTTCATCAAGGACAACGCGGGCCAAGACGCCGAATTCGACGCGGCCTTCCTTGAACCCCTGAAGGCGGCCAGCAAGGACCTGCAATCGGCGGGCATGTACTTCATGCAGAACGGCATGAAGAACCCCAACAACGCGCTCGCCGGGTCCAATGACTTCATGCATATGTTCGGTCATGTCTGCCTCGGCCTGATGTGGGCCAAGATGGGTTTGGCGGCGAAAGAAGCATTGAAGAGCGGCAGCGGCGACGCCACCTTCTACGAGACCAAGCTGGCCACCGGGCGCTACTATATGGCGCGCCAACTGCCCGCCACGGCCTTGCACCTGACCCGCATCCAATCGGGCGCGGATACGGTCATGGCGCTGGAGGCCGCAAACTTCTAAAACGGGGGGTGGGGGCAAGCCCCCCACCCTGCCCAACACCCGGAGAGACCATGCCCAAACGCTTCCGCCTGACCCGCCGCTTCCCCGTCGCCATGACCGAAGAAGGCTACCGCAGGCTGAAGAAGTTCAGCACCGAAGCAGGTCTTGATGAGGGGGAAGCGCTGTCGTTCCTGTTCGAGAATTTCAACTCAGTCATGAACGAGGAAAACCTGATCGCGCGGCTGCGCCTGTTCAACGCCGAACTGGACGCCCGCAAACGCTGAACCCTTGGGGAGGGGGCCAGAAGATGCAGACCAAAACATCCAGCTGGATGACCGAAGAACACCAGATGATCGCCGACATGACGGCGCAGTTCATCAACACCGAATGGGCGCCGCATTTCGAGAAATGGCGCAAGCAGGGCCAGATGGACCGCGACACATGGGCCCAGGCCGGAGAGCTCGGCCTGCTCTGCCCCTCGGTGCCCGAAGAATACGGCGGCGCTGGTGGCGACTTCGGCCATGAGGCCGCGATCCTGATCGAAGGCTCCCGCGCCAACCTCGCCTCCTGGGGCCACGGCATCCACTCCGGCATCGTGGCGCATTACATCCTCGCCTATGGCACCGAGGACCAGAAAAAACGCTGGCTGCCCAAGATGGTCTCGGGCGAGCTGGTCGGCGCACTGGCGATGACTGAACCCTCGACCGGCTCGGACGTGCAGCGCATCAAAACTAAGGCGATCCGCGAGGGCAACGCCTACAAACTCTCGGGCCAAAAGACCTTCATCACCAACGGCCAGCACGCCAACCTGATCATCGTGGCGGCCAAGACCGACCCCAAGGAAGGCTCCAAGGGCGTCAGCCTCGTCGTCGTGGAAACCGACAAGGCCGAAGGTTTCCAGCGCGGCCGCAACCTCGACAAGATCGGCCTGCATGCCGCCGACACTTCCGAGCTCTTCTTCGACAATGTCGAGATCCCGCCCGAGAACATCCTCGGCCAAGACGAGGGCCAGGGCTTCTACCAGATGATGCAGCAACTGCCGCAGGAACGCTTGATCATCGGCTGCGGCGCGGTGGGCGCCATGGAAGGCGCAGTGGCGCGCACGGTACAATACTGCAAGGAACGCGAGGCCTTCGGCGGCCCGCTGACCCAGTTCCAGAACACCCGCTTCCAACTCGCCGAGGTCAAAACCAAGACCGCGGTGGCCCGCGCCTTCCTCGACGAATGTATCGCGGAACACCTGCGCGGCGAACTCAGCGTCGACAAGGCGGCGATGCAGAAATACTGGCTCACCGACACTCAAGGCGAGGTGCTGGATGTCTGCTTGCAGATGCACGGCGGCTACGGCTTCATGCAGGAATATGCCGTGGGCGAAATGTGGGCCGACGCGCGGGTGCAGCGCATTTACGGCGGTACCAACGAGATCATGAAGGAACTGATCGCGCGCAACCTCTGACCGCGCGCGGGTTGAAACACCGGCGCAGAGGTATTTGAAAAAGGATGAAGATAAGGCGCCCCCTGCCCCCTTCATCCTTTCACAAATACCTTCCGACATTTCAGCGGGCGCCGACAGAAGAGGAGGAATGACAGGTGACCATACAGCTTTATTGCTTTGGCGAATCGGGCAACGCCTACAAGGCGGCGCTTGCGCTCGAATTGTCCGGGCTCGACTGGGAGCCGGTGAAGGTGGACTTCTTCGGTGGCCAGACGCGCCAGCCCGACTACCGCGCGCAGATCAACAACATGGGCGAGGCGCCGGTGATGATCGACGGCGATCTTCGGCTCACCCAATCGGGCGTAATTCAGGATTACGTCGCGGAAAAGACGGGCAAATTCGGCGGGCGCGACGCGACGGAACGGCGCGAAATCCTGCGTTGGGTGCTATGGGATAACCACAAGCTTAGCTCCGTTGCCGGGATGACCCGTTTTCTGATGAACTTCCTGCCCGAAGACAAACGTCCCGCCGAGGTCATCGCCTTTAATCAAGGCCGGCTCAAGGCCGCGTATAACGTGCTGAACGACCATCTCGACGGCCGCGACTGGATCGTGGGCGACGACATCACCAACGCAGACCTCAGCTGCTGCGGGTATCTTTATTACCCCGAGCCCTTTGGCTTCGACCGCAGCGACTGGCCCCATATCGACGCGTGGCTCACGCGTCTGAGCGAAACACCGGGCTGGAAAGCCCCGTATGATTTGATGCCCGGCAGCCCTGCTGACCGCGCCTGACCCGGAGGACATGACATGACCCAAGACGTATACATCTACGACGCCCTGCGCACTCCGCGCGGCAAGGGCCGCAAGGACGGCGCTTTGCACGAGGTGACCTCGCTGCGACTTTCCGCGCAGACCCTGAACGCCGTGAAGGAGCGCAACAACCTCGAAGGCCATGCCGTCGAGGACGTGATCTGGGGCAACGTCACCCAGGTGATGGAACAGGGCGGCTGCCTGGCACGCTCGGCGGTGTTGGCCTCGGACCTTGATGAGCGCATCCCCGGCCTTGCAATCAACCGTTTCTGCGCGTCGGGCATGGAAGCGGTGAACCTCGCCGCGAACCAAGTCAAAGGCGGCGCCGGCAACGGCTATATCGCCGGCGGTGTCGAGATGATGGGCCGCGTGGCCATGGGCAGCGACGGGGCGGCCATCGCCGTGGACCCGACGCTGGCGATGGAGAAATACTTCGTGCCGCAGGGTATTTCCGCCGACATCATCGCCACCGAGTTCGGCTTTTCGCGCGACGAGGCCGACCAACTGGCCATGCAGTCCCAGCAGCGCGCCGCGCGGGCCTGGGAAGAGGGCCGCTTCGACAAGTCCGTCATCACCGTGCGTGACCAGAACGGCCTCGCGATCCTTGACCGCGACGAATACATGCGCCCGCAGACCGATATGCAGAGCCTTGGCGGCCTGAACCCCGCCTTCCAGCAGATGGGCGAGGTCATGCCCGGCTTCGACAAGGTCGCGCTGATGAAATACCCGCATCTTGAGCGGATCAACCACATCCACCACGCGGGCAACTCGTCGGGCATCGTCGACGGCGCCGCCGCGGTGTTGATCGGTAACAAGGAGTTCGGCGAGCAGCACGGCCTGAAGCCCCGCGCCCGCATCCGCGCCACCGCCAAGATCGGCACCGATCCCACCATCATGCTGACCGGCCCGGTGCCGGTGACCGAGAAGATCCTCAAGGACAACGGCATGACCATCGGCGATATCGATCTGTTCGAGGTCAACGAGGCTTTCGCCGCCGTGGTGCTGCGCTTCATGCAGGCCTTCGACGTGGATGACAGCAAGGTCAACGTGAACGGCGGCGGCATCGCCATGGGGCACCCCCTGGGCGCCACCGGCGCCATGATCATCGGCATCCTGCTCGATGAGATGGAGCGCGCCGACAAGGAAGTGGGGCTGGCCACGCTCTGCATCGCGTCGGGCATGGGTGCCGCCACCATCATCGAGCGCGTGTGAGCCGCGAAGGGAGCAAGAGAATGACCGATTTCACAATGAACAAGGATGCCGAAGGCATCGCCACCATCACTTGGGACGTGCCGGGCAAGAGCATGAACGTCATGTCCTTCGACGGCCTGCGCGATCTGGAAAAGCACATCGACGACGCGCTGGCCGATGACGCCGTCAAGGGCATCGTCATCACCTCCGGCAAGGAAGGCTCCTTCGCCGGGGGCATGGACCTGAACCTGTTGGCGAAGATGAAGGAAGACGCAGGCGACGATCCGGCCAAGGGTCTGTTTGAGGGCACGATGCAGATGCACGCCCTGCTGCGCAAGATCGAGCGCGCGGGCATGGACCCCAAGACCAACAAGGGCGGCAAGCCCGTGGCCTGCGTGATCCCCGGCACCGCCGCGGGCATCGGGCTGGAACTGCCGCTGGCCACGCATCGCACCTTTGCCGCGGACAACCCCAAGGCACGCATCGGCCTGCCGGAGATCCTCGTGGGCATCTTCCCGGGTGCTGGCGGCACCACGCGGATGGTGCGCAAGCTCGGCGCCATGGCGGCTTCGCCCTTCCTTCTGGAAGGCAAGATGGTCGCCCCTGCCGCAGCGCAGAAGGCCGGGATCATCGACGAGGTCAGCGAAGACCCGATGGCCGCGGCCCGCGACTGGGTGCTGAACGCCAAGGATGCCGATCTGGTCAAGCCGTGGGATGCCAAGGGCTACAAGATGCCCGGCGGCGCGCCCTACCACCCGGCGGGCTTCATGACCTTTGTCGGCGCCAATGCCATGGTCAACGGCAAGACCCAGGGCGTCTATCCGGCGGCCAAGGCGCTGCTCTCGGCGGTCTACGAAGGCGCACTGGTGCCCTTCGACACGGCGCTAAAAATCGAGGCACGCTGGTTCACCAATGTGCTGATGAACCCTTCATCGGGCAATATGATCCGCTCGCTTTTCCTCAACAAGGAAGCGCTAGAGAAAGGCGCCGTTCGGCCTGAAGGCGTGCCGGACCAGCGCGTGAAGAAGCTGGGCGTTCTGGGTGCCGGCATGATGGGGGCTGGCATCACTTTGGTCTCGGTTCAGGCCGGGATCGAGGTCGTGCTGATCGACCAGACGCAGGAAGCCGCCGACAAGGGCAAGGCCTATTCCGCGAGCTATTTCGACAAGGGCATCGCCCGCAAGAAATCGACCGAGGAGAAGAAGGCCAAGGCGCTCGATCTGATCACCGCCACCACCGATCTCGATGCGCTCAAGGACTGCGATCTGATCATCGAAGCGGTCTTCGAAGACCCCAAGGTGAAGGCCGAGATGACCCAAAAGGTCGAAGCCGTGATCCCCGAGGATTGCATCTTTGCCTCCAACACCTCGACCCTGCCGATCACCGATCTGGCCAAGGCGTCGAGCCGCGCGGAGCAGTTCATCGGCATTCACTTCTTCTCGCCGGTCGAAAAGATGCTGCTGGTGGAGATCATCAAGGGGCAAGAGACCGGTGACCGGGCCGTGGCCAAGGCGCTCGACTACGTGCGCCAGATCCGCAAGACGCCGATCGTGGTCAATGACGCGCGCTTCTTCTATGCCAACCGCTGCATCATTCCCTATATCAACGAGGGTGTGCGCATGGTCCAGGAGGGTGTCGAGCCCGCGTTGATCGAGAACGCCGCGAAGCTGGTCGGCATGCCCTTGGGCCCGCTGCAGCTGATGGACGAGACCTCGATCGATCTGGGGGCGAAGATCGCCCGGGCGACCAAGGCGGCGATGGGCGATGCCTATCCGAACGACGACATCGATCCGCTGGTGTTCTGGATGGAGGAAGAGGGCCGTCTGGGCCGCAAGGCCAACGCCGGTTTCTACAGCTACGACGCCAAGGGCAAGCGCGAGGGGCTGTGGCAGGGCATGGGGGACAAGTACCCCGTGGCAGACGAGCAGCCTGAGCTGATCGAGGTGCAGCACCGCTTGCTATTCTCGCAGACGCTGGAAGCCGTGCGCGCGCTGGAGGAAGGTGTCTTGATGGACATCCGCGAGGGCGACGTGGGCGCGATCCTCGGCTGGGGCTTCGCGCCTTGGTCGGGTGGCCCGCTGAGCTGGCTCGACATGATCGGCGCGCCCTATGCGGCGGAGCGTTGTGACGAATTGACCGAGAAATACGGTGAGCGTTTTGCCTGCCCGGACCTGCTGCGCGATATGGCGCAGAAGAACCAGAGTTTCTACGGACGGTTCAACCCGGACGCCAAAGCGGCGTAAGGGGGAGAGGGGCGCTTCGGCGCCCCTTTTTATTGGTAGGAGGGTCATCGTCTGTGATGCCACCCGGCCCGGAATCAAGCCGCAGGCGCCGGGCCATCGCCTGCCCGTCCCCCGGGTAGGCGATTTGGCGAGGTTGGGCCTGCCCTCGCGATGGCACGCCACGGTTGAACGATAAAGTGGCAGCGACGCCGCGCGGGTCGCCAACCCACGGGCAGGCGCTGGCCCTAGTGCTCTTTGTAACCGTAGCCAAACCGCGCGATATCCTCGGCACAGACCTCCGACACCAAATCGCGCAACTCGGGCGTATAGGCCGCCTGCCCCTCCGAGGCATTCACCCGCGGCAACTCCAACTCAAACCCAAGATGCTCAAACAACGGCGCCGCATCCTGCGGAAAATGCTCCAGCCGAATATAGAGATCGCAACGCTCCCGCCCCGCCGCATCCCGCATATACCGCCGCGCGGGCCATGCCCGCAGGCTGGCTTGCGTCTGCGGATGCCGCAGGAACCCAGCAAAATCCGTCGCCTTCGCCAGCGCCACCGCCGGATGCTCGAACCCCTGCCCGCGCAGCCAGCGATAGTAGCTCGCCACCCGGTCCCACGGGTTGCGCACCAGCGTGAAGCAGAACAGCCCCGAGAGTTCCTCCGCTGTCACCAACCCGTCGATGTCCGCCAGCGTCGAATGCTTCCACAGCCGCCCCGCGGTCTCGACCCCCTGCACCCGCCGCCGCCGCTTCCGCGCTTTCGGCGTATCGCCCAGCATCACGTCGTCTTTCATCGCGCGCGCCTCCAGCGCCAGCGCCAGTGAGGTGCCCCCGGTCTTGGGGATATGAACGAAGACGTAACGCCGACCGCGACTAATGATCACTCCACCGCCTCCGGCGCGCGTAGGGTCGAAGGCTCATCGCTGCGCAGGGCGATCACCGCCCCGGCCAGTGCGATCAACGCCATGCCCGCGAATGCCAAGGGCGGCACCTCTTGATCCCAGAGGATATAGGCCCAGAAACTGGCGAAGATCAGCAGCGAGTACTCGAAAATCGCCACATGCCCGGCCTCTCCCAGTTGGTAGCCGCGCACCAGGAAGCCGATGCCGATGAGCGAGCCCACCGCCTGCACCGCGATCCAGAACCACATCGCGCCGTCGAGCGGCCCCCATGTCCGGCTGACGAAACCTTCGGCCCCCGCCACCTCCGCCCCCGGCAGGACCAAGACACCGATGCCGCCCATGACTGCCAACATGCCGAAGAAGCCCGCGGTCATCACCATCGTGCTCTCCCCCTCGCACCACGCCCGCGTCGCCACGGCGCCGATGGCATAGAGCGCCCCGGCCAACAGCGGGAGGAAGGCCACGGGGTCAAGATCGCTCGGGTCAGGGCGGATCACCATCAAGGCCCCGGCAAAGCCCACGGCCACGGCCCCCCACCGCCACGGGCCGACGCGCTTGCCTTGAAACAGGGCCGAGATCATCAGCACGAAAAGCGGCGAGGTGAACAGCCCGGCCACCACCACCCCGATGGGCAGAAAAGCCAGACAGCCGAAATAGATCAACATCGCGCCCGCCTGAAACAAGCTGCGCCCGGCCACGGCCCAGAACCGCCGCGGGCGCAGAATGCCGAAACCCAGGGCCGCCAGCACCATCAGAATGGCCACCGCCATAAGCCCGCGCAGGAAGTGGAACTGCCAGAGCGACCCGCGCTCGGTGATGAAGGGCACGAAATTATCCGTCAGCCCCAAGGCCGCCATACCGCTCACCGCGCAAAGCGCCGCCAGCCCCGATTTTACCGCTGTGTCCTGCATCTGCCCTCCTTTTCCCTCCTGCCCTCTTTTCAAAGTCACGTCCGGGCAGCAATACTCAACCCCAAATCGCAACCAATGCCTTGGGAGGGGTCGCATGGGGTGGATGACGGATGAAAGCGGGCTTGAGAAATGCGCGGCGAATTTCGTGCCGCTCACGCCCTTGTCGCATTTGGCCCGCGCCGCAGAGGTTTTCCCGAACCAGACGGCGGTCATCCACGGCGCGCATCGCGTCACCTATGCCCAGTACCACGACCGCTGCACCCGCCTCGCCGCGCTACTGGCCGAGATCGGCGTGCGCCCCGGCGATGTGGTCGCCACCCTCATCCCCAACCTGCCCGCACAGGCCGAGGCGCATTTCGGCGTGCCCGCCTGCGGGGCCGTGCTTAACACCATCAACATTCGCCTCGATCCCGACACGGTGGCCTATATCCTCGACCACGGCGGCGCCAAGGTGCTCTTGGTCGATACCGAGTTCCTGCCGCTGGCCGAAGACGCCTGCGCGCGGATGGAGGGCACCTGCCCCGCCATCATCGAAGTGCCCGACGCCCCCGCCGGTTTCCCCGCCAGCGGACGACACCCGCAATACGAAGAGTTGCTTGCGGAGGCGAATCCGAACTTTCGCTGGATCATGCCGCAGGACGAATGGGAGAGCCTCGCGCTCAACTACACCTCCGGCACCACCGGGCGGCCCAAGGGCGTGGTCTACCACCACCGCGGCGCCTACCTGATGACCATGGGCACGGTAATCTCTTGGCAGATGGTGTTGCGCCCGGTCTTCATGCAGATCGTGCCGCTGTTTCATTGCAACGGCTGGAACCACACATGGATGATGCCGCTTTTGGGCGGCACGCTGGTCTGTTGCCGCGACATCACCGCCGCGGCGATCTATGACGCCATCGCCGATCACGGCGTCACCCATTTCGGCGGCGCGCCCATCGTGTTGAACATGCTGGTCAACGCGGACGCAGAAGACCGCCGCGCCTTCGATCACCGGGTCGAGGTTTTCACCGCGGGCGCGCCCCCGGCCCCCGCGACCCTGTCGAAGATCGAAAAGCTGGGGTTCAACGTCACGCAGGTCTATGGGCTGACCGAGACCTTTGGCCATGTCACCGAATGTCTCTGGCAAGGCGCATGGGACGGGCTGCCCGAACCCGAACGCGCCGGGATCAAGGCGCGCCAAGGTGTCGCCATGCCGATGATGGAAGAGATCACCGTAATGGACGCCGAGATGGCCCAAACCCCGCGCGACGGCACCGCGCAGGGCGAGATCATGATCCGCGGCAATGCGGTGATGAAAGGCTACCTCAAGAACCCCGAGGCCACGGTCGAAGCCTTTGCGGGCGGCTACTTCCACTCCGGCGACATCGCAGTGCAGCACCCCGATGGCTACATCCAGATCGCAGACCGTGCCAAAGACATCATCATCTCGGGCGGAGAGAATATTTCGAGCGTCGAGGTCGAGGGCGTGTTGATGGGCCACGGCGCGGTCAACCTCGCCGCCGTGGTGGCCCAACCGGATGAGAAATGGGGCGAAGTGCCCTGCGCCTTTGTCGAGTTGAAACCGGGGGCGGAGGCCAGCGAAGAGGCGCTGATCGCCTTCGCCCGCGCGCGCCTTGCCGGATTCAAGATGCCCAAGCGCGTGGTCTTTGGCGAACTGCCCAAAACCTCCACCGGGAAAATCCAGAAATTCGAATTGCGCAAACAGGCGGCGGCCCTCTAAGGCGGGGCATTATGTCACCTGCCATTGCTGATCCCGCAGCGCGTGGTAGAGTGGCGAAAACTGACAGGCCCGCAGCAGAACCCCATGACCGCCTTGACAAAATACGCCCGGCTCGAAGCGACGGGCCTTTGGCGCGCCACGCCCGATGCGCAGCGGCGCGAGGTGATCGTCTCTATCGGTGACGCGACGCTGGTGATCAGCGATCTCAAGGATCAGGCGCTGACCCATTGGTCGCTGGCCGCCGTCGACAGGGCCAACCCCGGCCAGACCCCCGCGCTCTATCATCCAGACGGCGATCCGGGCGAGACGCTGGAACTGCCCGACAATGAAACCGAGATGATCGAGGCCATCGAAAAGCTGCGCCGCGCGATCAATCGCAGCCGTCCCAAGCCGGGGCGGTTGCGGTCGGTCGGCATGTTGGCCTCCGTCGCGGTGGTGGCGGCGCTGGCGGTCTTTTGGATGCCCGGCGCGCTGCGCGATCATGCGATCAAAGTGGTGCCAGAGGTCAAGCGTGTCTCTTTGGGCACGGCGCTGCTCAAGCGGCTTGAACGCGTCTCTGGCCCCGCCTGCGAAAGCCCCGGCGGCAGTGCCGCGCTGTCGCGGCTCACCAAACGGTTGGAGGTCGGGCGCGTGGCGATCCTACCCGATATGACCCGCGCCAGCCTGCATCTGCCAGGGCGTCTCATCGTGCTCGACCGCGCGGTGCTGGAGGATTACGAAGAGCCCGACGTCGCTGCGGGCTATGTGCTGACCGAGGATGTGGCCCGCCGGGAACATGACCCGCTGCGCGCGCTTTTGGAGGCCGTGGGCCTGCGCGAGAACTTCCGCCTGCTGACCACCGGCGATATCTCTTCCGAGGCGCTGGATGCCTATGCCGAGCAACTGCTGATGCGCCCCGCCGCGACACCGCAGGTCGAGGCTCAACTGGCGCGATTTGCCCAAGCCGAGCTGCGCAGCAAGCCCTATGCCTTTGCGCGTGACATCACCGGCGAAAGCACCCTGCCCCTGATCGAAGGTGACCCGATGAACGGCAAGCTGACCGCACCGCTGATGTCGGATGCCGATTGGCTGAGATTGCAAAGCATCTGCGGCGGCTGACGGATTGGCCCAAGAAAAAGGCCAGCCGGGGAACACCGCGGCTGGCCTTTCTCCTTCATTGCAAAACGCTTAGCGCCGCAGATAGGCGTCCCGGTATCCCGCCCGGCGCAATTGGCCAAGCGCCGCTTGGGCAGAGCCGCCCGCAATGGGGCCTGCCTGAACGCTGTGATAGGTTTTGCCGCCACGGGTCTGTTTGCCGATGCGGGCGGGCAGGCCCAAGGCCGCGATCTGCCGCGCCGCGCGCTGCGCATTGGCGGGGCTGCCGAAGACACCGACCTGCACATAGCCCGCTTTGGTGCTGGGCTGGGCTGTCGGGGCCGAGCGGCTGGAATAGACGGGGGCCGTCTTGATCGGGCGGGCATCCCGATGGATCGGCGCGGCGTTGCGGTAGCGCAGCACCCGTTTCACCACTTGGCCATCCCGCTCGACGATCTTGACCCGCCCAAGCTTGCGGCGCTGCGTTTCGATATCGAGATAGGGATAGATCAGCGGCACTTTGGCGGTCACGTCTTCGCCGGTGGCCTTGTTGACCAAACGGCGCGGCAGGGTCTGGGTCCAGACCAACAGCATGTCGGCGCGGCCTTCCAAGGTCTGCTCGGCCCGGTGCGGGTTCAGACGGTCGTCTTCCCAAACCTTCCGGTATCCTTTCGGGACTTTCACATTGGTCGTGTTTACCCGATTGATCGCCACATGTTTCGGCACGATCCGCGTCTGCGTGCCCACGGCGCGGGCGGGTTTGGCGCTGACCACCGGTGCGGTGACGGCGGCAGGGGCCACGATCCGCGCGGGTGCAGCGGCAACGCCGGGCATCATACCCGCGCTGCGGTAGGGCTGCGGTGCGGTGCCGCGCTGCGGGCTCGAAGGGGCAAGACGCCCCGTCACGATCGGCTCCGCCTGCGGACCGCAGCGCACGCTATAACCATTCCCGCGCCGCATATAGCGCTGCGACAGGGGCGACGCGCCGGGGCAAGCGGTGACGAAGCCAGCCGGTGCCGGGGCGGCCAACGCGACGGGTTTGCTGGGCACCACGGGCACGGGGCGCGGCGCGGTTTCGCGCACGACTTTGGGGGCAGTGCTCCGCGCCGGGGCTGGCGCGACACGGCGCACCACTTTTTGCGGCGCGGGCCGGGCCACGGGGGCTTTCGGCTTCGCCTTGGGCGCAGGCGCTTCGGCGACGCGGGCCGGGGGCCTCTTGGCCGGGGCGGGGTCGACCTTGGTCTGCGCCGCCTCAACCTTTGCCTCTGCCACTTTCACGCCATTTGTGGGCTGGAACCCGCAGATTTGCTCGCGCGCGCGGCTCATGCGGGGCACCCAAGACACATTGCCGTCAATGCCCGCGCGGATGAACACACATCCCGCGCTGTCGACATATTGCTTGCCCTTGTAAGAGGACGGCGGAAACTCTGCCGGTTGGCTGCGGCTGTCCTGCGCTTGGGTCTGCGATCCGCCGACGCCCAAGGCTGCGACGATCATCGCCATGGCAATACTTCTGGTAAGTGTCATCTAATGCCCCCACACTATCTGGTAGAACGATGCATCAGCGCGCGGCCTGAGTAAAGCACCGCGCGCCGATTAGCGAAACTTACCCGATCACTTGGTGCCGAACATCCGGTCACCCGCGTCGCCCAAACCGGGGATGATATAGCCCTTCTCGTTGAGGGACTCGTCCAGCGAGGCCGTGACGATGCGCACGTCCGGATGCGCCGCTTTCATCGTGGCGACCCCCTCGGGCGAGGCCAACAGGCAGAGGAAGATGATATTGGTGGCGCCTGCCTCTTTCAGCAGATTGATCGCCGCGACCGAGGAGTTGCCGGTGGCCAGCATCGGATCTACGGCGATGACCAAACGGTCTTCCATCGCCTCGGGCACTTTGAAGTAATACTGCACCGGCTGAAGGGTCTCTTCGTCACGGTAGAGACCGACAAAGCCGACCCGCGCCGAGGGGATCAATTCGAGCACCCCATCCATCAGCCCGTTGCCCGCCCGCAGGATCGAAATCAGCGCCAGTTTCTTGCCGTCGAGCGTTGGCGCGTCCATCTCTTGCATCGGGGTCTCGACCCGCTTGGTCGTCATCGGCAGGCCGCGCGTCACCTCATAGGCCAAAAGCTGGCTGATCTCGCGCAGCAACTGCCGGAAGACGGCGGTCGAGGTGGCTTTGTCGCGCATGATGGTCAGCTTGTGCTGCACCAGCGGATGGTCGACGATCGTCAGGTGATTGGGGGTATCGGTCATGCGGCAGGCTCCTTTATTTGCCCTGCTTCTAGCCGCACAAGCGCCCCGCTCGCAAGCAAAGGCTGCGCGGCTACTGCGGCACCTCTACCCCCAGATGCCTGGCGACGAGGGCTGCGACATCGGTAAAGCCGATTTGCCCCAACGCCCCTGCCCCGGTCCCGGCGACCAGTACCGGCACCCTTTCGCGGGTGTGATCGCTGCCCGCCCATGTCGGATCATTGCCATGGTCCGCCGTGACCACCAGCATGTCGCCGTCGCGCAGTGCGGCGATCACCTTGCCGATCTCGGCATCGAACCACTCCAACGCGCGGGCATAGCCCGACACATCGCGGCGGTGCCCGTAAAGACTGTCGAACTCCACGAAATTGGCGAAGGTCAGGCTGCCCTCTTCGGCTTCACCCACCAGATCATGCAGATGATCCATCAGCTTGGCATCCGGCCCTTTGCGCAGCTCGTCGATGCCCTGCATGGTAAAGATGTCGCCAATCTTGCCCACCGCATAGACCCGCCCTCCGGCGTTCTGCACCCAATTGGTCAGCACGGGTTTGGGCGGGGTGATGGCATAGTCGCGCCGGTTCGCGGTGCGCTGGAATGCACCCACTTCCCCGGTGAAGGGCCGTGCGATGACACGGCCCACCTTCATCTCATGCAGCCGCGGCGCGATGTCTTGGCACAGCTTCAAAAGGCGATCGAGGCCAAAGGTCTCTTCATGCGCGGCGATCTGGAACACGCTGTCGGCAGAGGTATAGCAGATCGGCCAGCCGCTTTCGCAATGCTCCGCCCCCAGCTGTTCGATGATCGCCGTGCCAGAGGCGTGGCAATTGCCCAAGATGCCATCGGTGCCCGCGAGCCGCGCGACCTCTGCGGTCAGGTCTGCGGGAAAGGCAGGCGTTTCATCCGGGAAGTAATGCCATGCCCAAGGCACCGGCAGCCCGGCCAATTCCCAATGGCCCGAGGGGGTGTCTTTGCCCTGCGAAACCTCCGTCGCAGCGCCCCAGCGGCCTTCGGGCGCAGCCCCCAGACCCGGCGCCTCCATCCCGCTGGCCAGCTTCAGCGCGGCCCCCAGACCCAACCGGTCGAGATTGGGCAGGGCCAGCGGCCCGCTGCGCCCCTCTTCGGCCTCTCCCGCGGCACAGGCCTGCGCGATATGGCCCAGCGTATTGGCCCCGGTATCGGGCAGATCACCGTTAAAGAAATCCCCCGCGTCCGGCGCCCCGCCGATGCCCACGGAATCGATCACGACCAAGAATGCACGTTCCATCAGCCGATCCTTTCCAAGATCAAATCCGGCACTTCAACCGCCCTATCGCCTAGCGTGATTGCCGCCAGAACCGCCGCCTCTGCCGCATCCGCAGCCGCCTCTCCCGCTGCGTGGACCGTGGCCAAAGGCGCGCCCGCGCGGACCTCTTCGCCCAAGCGCCGCACCTGCGACAGGCCCACCGCCGGATCGATCTGGTCCGCCTCGACCAGTCGGCCCCCGCCGAGATTGACCACCGCCATGCCGAGTGCCGCGCCGTCGATCGCGCTCACGTAGCCGCCGCGCGGCGCGGGAACCGTTCGGATCACCGGGGCTTTGGGCAGAATGCGCTCCCAGTTTTCGGCGAAATCGGCAGGTGCGCCCATGGCGCTGAGCATCCGGGTGAAACGCTCCAACGCGCGGCCATCGCGGACCGCCGTGCGCAGGGCTTCGGCCCCCGCCTCAGCCGTCGCGGCCAGACCGCCATTGGCAAGAAGCCCACCGCCCAATTCAGCCGCCACATCAAGGATCGGCCCCGTCACCGCCCCGGTCAGCACCCGCATCACCTCGGCCACCTCCAGCGCGTTGCCAAGGCTCGGCACCAGCGGCTGGTTCATGTCGCTGATCACCGCCGTCGTCGGGCAGCCCGCCGCCGTGGCGGTGCCGCTCAGCGCTTCGGCCAAGGCACGCGCCTGCGCGAGCTCCTTCATGAAAGCGCCCGAGCCGACCTTTACATCCAACACCAGCCCATCCAGCCCAGCGGCGAGCTTTTTCGACAGGATCGACGCGGTGATCAGATCGAGCGAATCCACGGTCGAGGTCACATCCCGCACCGCATAAAGCCGCCGATCCGCCGGGGCGATGTCGCCACTGGCGCTGACGATGGCGCAGCCCACGTCCCGCACCACGTCGCGAAAGCGGGCCTCTTCCAACTGCGTGCTGACGCCGGGGATCGCCTCAAGCTTGTCGAGCGTGCCGCCCGTATGCCCCAGCCCCCGACCCGAGATCATCGGCACATAGGCCCCGCAGGCGGCCAGCGCGGGGGCGAGGATCAATGAGACGCAATCGCCCACCCCGCCGGTCGAATGTTTGTCGAGCACGGGGCCATCCAAATCCCAGTCCAACACCTGCCCCGAATCGCGCATCGCGAGGGTCAGCGCCACGCGGCCCTGCTGGTCCAAACCATTAAGGCAGATGCCCATGGCGAAGGCCCCGGCCTGCGCGTCACTGACACGTCCATCGGCCAGCGCCCCGGCCATCCAGGTCAGCGCCTCTGCATCCAATGCCTCACCATGGCGCAGCCGCGCTAGAATGTCCCGCGCGCTCATGCGGTTAACCCTGCATATGGGCGGCGCCAAAGGCCCCCGGCAGCAAGTCGCCCATGGTGGTCTGCTGTTCCTTGCCCGCCACGGTCGCCATGGTCACGGATACATCCCCGCCTGAGAATTCCGCCAGTTTCTGGCGGCAGCCGCCGCAAGGCGTCACCGGCATATCGCTGCCCGCCACGACATAGACCTCGGCGATCTCACGCTCGCCCGCCGCCACCATGGCGGCAATCGCACCCGCCTCGGCGCAGGTGCCCTGCGGGTAGGCGACGTTTTCGACATTGCAGCCACTGAACACCGCGCCCGAGGCAGTGCGGATCGCCGCGCCGACCTTGAAATTCGAATAGGGCGCATGGGCGTTTTCCCGCACCAACACAGCCGCGTCGCGCAAATCAGTCATTAGGCTCTCCCTTTTCTCGGACTATAGAAAATTGCCCCGCCCTGTGCGATGCAAAACCACATGTCCCCTCAATCGCCTCTTAAAAGCCCGCGCAAAATGACCTGCAAGGGCGACGCTGGGGCAAAGCCATCCGGCGCCCAGACCGCCCCCGCCAAAAGCCGCTTTGCCTGCGCGCGAAAATTAGTTTAACGCTAAACCATTATTCGGGAGAAGCATAAACGATGTCCGACACCCCCAACCTGCGCCAAGCTGCATTGGATTACCACGAACACCCCCGGCCCGGGAAACTGGAGATCCGCGCGACCAAACCGCTGGCCAATGGCCGCGATCTGGCGCGGGCCTATTCACCGGGCGTGGCCGAGGCCTGCATCGAGATCAAGAACGACCCCGACACCGCCGCGCGCTATACCTCGCGCGGCAATCTGGTGGCCGTGGTCAGCAATGGCACCGCGGTGCTGGGGCTGGGCAATATCGGCGCGCTGGCCTCGAAACCGGTGATGGAGGGCAAGGCCGTGCTCTTCAAGAAGTTCGCCAATATCGACTGTTTCGACATCGAGCTTGATCAATCCGACCCCGAGAAACTGGCCGAGATCGTCTGCGCGATGGAGCCAAGCTTTGGCGCGATCAACCTCGAAGACATCAAGGCGCCCGACTGTTTCGTAGTCGAGAAGATCTGCCGCGAGCGCATGAACATCCCCGTTTTCCATGATGACCAGCACGGCACCGCCATCGTCGTCGGCGCCGCCGCCAAGAACGCGCTGCATGTGGCGGGCAAACGTTTCGAGGACATCAAGATCGTCTCCACCGGGGGCGGGGCTGCGGGCATCGCCTGCCTCAACATGCTGCTGAAACTCGGCGTGAAGCGCGAGAACGTCTGGCTCTGCGACATCAACGGGCTGGTTTATGACGGCCGGACCGAGGATATGAACCCCAGCAAAGCCGAATATGCACAGAAATCCGACCTGCGCACGTTGGATGATGTGATCGACGGGGCCGACCTCTTCCTCGGCCTCTCCGGTCCCGGTGTGCTCTCGCCCGAGATGGTGGCGAAGATGGCCAAACGCCCGATCATCTTCGCGCTGGCGAACCCCACGCCGGAAATCCTGCCCGATGTCGCCCGCGCCGTGGCACCGGATGCGATCATTGCCACAGGGCGCAGCGATTTTCCCAATCAGGTCAACAACGTGCTCTGCTTCCCCTTCATCTTCCGGGGCGCGCTGGACGTGGGTGCGACCACGATCAACGACGAGATGAAGATCGCCTGTATCGACGGTATCGCCGCCCTCGCCCGCGCCACCACGAGCGCGGAGGCGGCAGCGGCCTATCAGGGCGAGCAGCTGACTTTTGGCGCGGAATATCTGATCCCAAAACCCTTCGATCCGCGCCTCATCGGCGTCGTCTCCTCCGCCGTGGCCAAGGCCGCGATGGAGACGGGCGTGGCGGCGCGGCCCATCGAAGACCTCGACGCCTACAAGCGCAAACTCGACGGATCGGTGTTCAAATCGGCGCTGATCATGCGCCCGGTCTTTGAATCCGCCCGCTCCTCCCCCCGCCGTCTGGTCTTTGCCGAGGGGGAGGACGAACGCGTGCTGCGCGCCGCGCAAGCGATCATCGAAGAAACGGTGGAACGGCCCATTCTGATTGGCCGCCCCGAGGTGATCGAACGGCGCATCGAAAAGGCGGGTCTGAACCTGCAACTGGGCCAAAACGTCGATCTGGTGAACCCCGAGAACGACCCCCGCTACCGCGACTATTGGGAGACCTACCACAGCCTGATGTGCCGCCGCGGCGTCAGCCCCGACATCGCGCGGGCAATCATGCGCACCAATACCACCGCCATTGGCGCCGTCATGGTGCATCGTGGTGAGGCCGACAGCCTGATCTGCGGCACCTTTGGCGAATTTGGCTGGCACCTCAATTACGTCAACCAAGTGCTGGGCCGCGACGGTTTCCGCCCGCATGGCGCGCTTTCGATGATGATCCTCGAAGACGGGCCGCTTTTCATCGCGGATACCCAAGTGAACCTGCACCCCACCCCCGAACAGATCGCCGAGATCGCCATCGGGGCCGCCCGTCACGTCCGCCGTTTTGGCATCGAGCCGAAAGTCGCGCTCTGCTCACAAAGCCAGTTCGGCAATCAGGGCGAAGGGTCGGGCAAACGTCTGCGCGCGGCGCTGGAGATCCTCGACGCGGGCAATCATGATTTCGTCTACGAAGGTGAGATGAACATCGACACCGCGCTTGATGCCGAGTTGCGCGCGCGGCTGCTGCCCTGCAACCGGATGGAAGGGGCCGCCAATGTGCTGGTCTTTGCCCATGCCGATGCTGCCTCGGGCGTGCGCAACATCCTGAAAATGAAGGGCGACGGGCTTGAGGTCGGGCCGATCCTGATGGGCATGGGCAACCGGGCGCATATCGTGTCGCCCTCGATCACCGCGCGCGGGCTGCTGAACGTGGGCGCCATCGCGGGCACGCCGGTCGCGCATTACGGCTAAGACAAGACAAGGCGCCGCCCTCAAGGGGCGGCGCAAAGCCGTTTAGAACCGCCAAGTAAAGGCGCGGCTGACGCCAATGCGCATGGTCCATTGATCCTCTGACCCGGCCTGCGTGATCGGGCTGTCGGCAGCGTCATTCAGCAGGCGTTGATAGGCCACGGCCCCTTCCAGCGCCCATGCCTCGTCCAAACGATAGGTCGCCTCAACCTCGACACCCGCGCCGAGCAGACCGCCACCGGCCTCATAAGCGGCGAAGTTCGTGGTGGCGGTGTCGACGCCGTAATAGGTGTCAGCATAGGTGTCGTTGCCAAGGCTGAAACGCGGGCCTGCGGTGATAGTCCAGCGTTCATCGGGGCGGAAGATCACATCGCCGCCGATGTCGCCGGTCACGCCTTCATGGCCGCCAAAGCCACGGCGCACCTTGCCGAAGACCTGCCAGTTCACCTCGCGGTAGACCACGCCAAAGCCCAGTTCGACCGCTGCGTCGATATCCTCAAGCCCCGCAAGCTCCGCGTGATCGGAACTGTCACGTTCGCCCAGATAGCGGAACGCGCCAGTGAAGCCGAAACCGGTCTTGGGCGCTTCGCCAATGTTGGTGCCGATCTTGCGCCCGCCCCATTCCAGCGTGCCGAAGGTAAAGGCCAAATCCGGCGTCGCGCGATAGCTGCTGGCGCCCGGATAATCCGGCGCCGCGCCGACACCGCCGCGCAGGGCGAAGTTGATGCTACGGTCCTGCGCCGCGGCAGGCAGCGCGGCAACGATGGCAAGGCAGGATGCAAGAGGCAAAGAAAGGGCGAGACGCATAATGGCAGGCTCCGGAAAAACAGTGAATTTCCGCCCAATTTAGCATGACGCGGCGCGACTGACAGGAACAATAGCGTTCCGCTTGCCGAAATCTTTCTAAGCGGCCAGAGTGACTGGAAATAATTGCGCATCAGCACAGCTATACCCGGGCCACGGGTTTGCCGGACAGCGCAACAGGAGGAGGAACACCATGGGATATCGCGACACCTACGACCGCTGGAAGGCCGACCCGGAAGCCTATTGGCTAGAGCAAGCCGAGGCGATCGACTGGGACATCGCGCCGACGCGCGCGCTGTTTGATCGGGGCGACCATATCTACGAATGGTTCGCGGATGCCAGTGTGAACACCTGCTACAACGCCGTGGACCGCCATGTCGACCAAGGCAACGGCAAACGCGTGGCGATCATCCATGACAGCCCGATCACCGGCAGCAAATCCACCCTGACCTATGGGGAGTTGCAGGCCCATGTCGCCTCGCTCGCCGGGGCGTTGGTGGCGCAGGGCGTCGAGAAGGGCGACCGCGTGGTGATCTATATGCCCATGGTCCCCGAAGCGGTGGAGGCGATGCTGGCCTGCGCGCGCATCGGCGCGATCCATTCCGTGGTCTTCGGCGGTTTCGCCTCTAGCGAATTGGCGGTGCGGATCGACGATTGCAAACCCAAGGCGATCATCGCCGCCTCCTGCGGGGTGGAGCCGTCGCGGGTGGTGGATTACAAACCGCTGCTTGACGGAGCCATCGAACAGGCCAGCCACAAGCCTGACACCTGCATCATCCTGCAACGCGGCCAGAAACCCTGCGAGTTGAACCCCGAGCGGGACATCGATTGGTACGCCGCCCAAGACGGCGTGCGCCCGGCGCCCTGCGTGCCTGTGGAGGGGAACCACCCGGCCTATATTCTCTACACATCCGGCACCACCGGCGCACCCAAGGGCGTGGTGCGGCCCACGGCGGGGCATCTGGTGGCGCTGAACTGGACCATGAAAAACGTCTATAACGTCGAACCGGGAGAGGTCTTTTGGGCCGCCTCGGACGTGGGCTGGGTCGTGGGGCACAGCTATATCTGCTACGCCCCGCTGATCGCCGGGAACACCACCGTCGTGTTCGAAGGCAAGCCCGTGGGCACGCCCGATGCCGGCACCTTCTGGCGGGTGATTGAGGAACATGGCGTGGCGAGCTTCTTTACCGCCCCCACCGCCATTCGCGCCGTTAAACGCGAAGACCCCGAGGGCGAGGAGATCAAGAAATACGACCTGTCGAGCCTGCGTGCGCTCTATCTGGCGGGGGAGCGGGCCGATCCCGATACCGTCGAATGGGCGCAGGAGAAACTGGGCAAGCCGGTCTACGATCACTGGTGGCAGACCGAGACCGGCTATACCATCGTCGGGAATCCGGCGGGGCTTGAGGCGCTGCCGGTCAAGGTCGGCTCCCCAACCGTGCCGATGCCGGGCTATGACGTGCAGATTTTGGATGAGCGCGGCGACCCCCTGCCCGCCGGAGAGTTGGGCGCCATCGCCATCAAGCTGCCCCTGCCCCCCGGCACCCTGCCGGGGCTCTGGAACGCCGAAGACCGTTTTCGCAAATCCTACCTCAGCACCTTCCCCGGCTATTACGAGACGGGCGATGCGGGCCGGATCGACGAGGACGGCTATGTCTGGATCATGGCGCGCACCGATGACGTGATCAACGTCGCGGGCCACCGCCTCTCGACCGGCGCGATGGAAGAGGTCTTGGCCGGTCACCCCGACGTGGCGGAATGCGCGGTTGTGGGGGTCAGCGATGAGCTTAAAGGACAGATGCCGGTCGGGTTTCTCTGCCTGACCAAGGGTGTCGACCGCCCGCATGAGGAAATCGTTTCCGAATGCGTCACCCGGATGCGCGAGCAGATCGGCCCCGTCGCCGCCTTCAAACAGGCCGTGGTGGTCGACCGCCTGCCCAAGACCCGCTCGGGCAAGATCCTGCGCGCGACGATGGTGAAGATCGCCGATGGGGAGGATTTCAAGACCCCCGCCACCATCGACGACCCGGCGATCTTGGACGAAATCCGCACGGCGCTGAGTGGCATCGGCTACCCGCAGAGCTAGCCAAAAATCACATGGCGGTGGACCTTTGCCGGTCCGGCGCTACAGTTACCCCCACAGAAACGCGCGCGCAGCCCAGCCCGCGCGTTTTTTACAATTGCGTTGCTTGCGCAAAATATGCGAAGCGCCCCCGGAAATGCCCCCCGGCGGGGCCAACCACGACAGCACATTCAGTGGGTCTTTTCCCTCCCGGAGCTTGCCCTCCGGCCGCGCAGAAAGGTTTTCGACGTGCAGACACCCTATTACCTGATCGACAAGGCCAATCTCCGCGACAATATGGAAAAGATCGCCCGCCTCCACGCGCTTTCCGGTGCGCGTTGCCTGCTGGCGCTGAAGTGCTTTGCTACATGGTCGGTCTTTGACTTCATGTCCGAGTATATGGACGGCTCGACTTCCTCGTCGCTTTACGAAGTGCGGCTCGGGGCCGAGAAATTCCCCGGCGAGACCCATGCATATTCGGTGGCCTACGCCGAGCATGAGATCGACGAGGTGCTGGGCCATGCCGACAAGATCATCTTCAACTCCATCGGCCAGCTCGACAAGTTCGATGCGCAATCGCAGGGCCATATCCGGGGGCTGCGGGTGAACCCCGGCGTGTCCACCTCGGACTTTGATCTCGCCGACCCCGCCCGCCCCTTCAGCCGCCTGGGCGAGCATGAGCCTGCGGCGATCGACGCGGTTGCGGACCGGATCAGCGGGTTGATGTTTCACAACAACTGCGAGAATGACGACTTCGCCCGTTTCGATGAGATGCTGACCCTGATCGAAGACCGCTTCGGCGCGGTGCTGCATAAGATGGAGTGGATCAGCCTCGGCGGCGGCATCCATTTCACCGGCGAAGGCTATCCGCTCGACGACCTGGCGCTGCGGCTCAAGGCCTTTGCCGACCGCTTTGGCGTGCAGGTCTACCTTGAGCCCGGGGAGGCCGCGATCACCGGGGCGGCGACGCTGGAGGTCACCGTGCTCGACACGATGTACAACGGCAAGAACCTCGCCATCGTGGACAGTTCCATCGAGGCGCATATGCTCGATCTGCTGATCTACCGTGAGCCTGCGAAGGTGAGCCCCGACAGCGGTGACCACGAATGGATGATCTGCGGCAAGTCCTGCCTTGCGGGCGATATCTTTGGCGAGTTTCGCTTCGATGCGCCGCTGAAAGCGGGCGACCGGCTCTCGTTTCAGGACGCTGCCGGTTACACGATGGTCAAGAAAAACTGGTTCAACGGCGTGAAGATGCCCGGCATCGCGGTGCGCGAGTTGGACGGAACCACCCGAATGGTGCGCGATTTCGATTATGACGATTTCGCCGCCGCCCTGTCGTGACAAGGAAAGAGGTCAACACTATGAAACGCAATGTTCTTATCATCGGCGCGGGCGGCGTCGCACAGGTCGTGGCGCATAAATGCGCGCAGAATAATGACCGTTTGGGTGACTTGCATATCGCCAGCCGCACGGTCTCCAAATGCGAGGCGATCATCGCCAGCGTGCATGAGAAAAACGCGATGAAGCAAGACGGCGTCTTCAAGGCGCATGCCGTTGACGGAATGGACACCGATGCCGTGGCCGCCCTGATCAAGGAGACCGGCTGCCAGATCGTCATCAACGTGGGCTCGCCTTTCGTGAACATGACCGTGCTTCAAGCCTGCATCGACACCGGTGCCGCCTATATCGACACGGCGATCCACGAAGACCCGACCAAGATCTGCGAGACCCCGCCGTGGTATGGCAACTACGAGTGGAAGCGCCGCGAGGCCTGCGCCGAAGCGGGCGTGACCGCGATCCTCGGCGCCGGTTTCGATCCGGGCATGGTCAACGCCTTCGCGCGTTTCGCGGTGGATGAATTCATGGATGAGGTCAAATCCATCGACATCGTCGATATCAACGCGGGCAACCACGGCAAGTATTTCTCGACCAACTTCGACCCTGAGATCAACTTCCGCGAGTTCACCGGCACGGTCTACAGCTGGCAGGAAGGCGCGTGGCAAGAGAACAAGATGTTCGAAGTGGGTCGCGAATGGGACCTGCCCGTGGTCGGCAAGCAGAAGGCCTATCTGTCGGGCCATGACGAGGTGCATTCGCTGTCGGCGAACTACCCGCAGGCCGACGTGCGCTTCTGGATGGGTTTTGGCGACCACTACATCAACGTCTTCACCGTCTTGCAAAACCTCGGCCTGCTGTCCGAGCAGCCCGTGACCACCGCCGAGGGGCTGGAGGTCGTCCCGCTGAAAGTGGTGAAAGCCGTGCTGCCCGACCCGTCGAGCCTTGCGCCCAACTACACCGGCAAGACCTGCATTGGCGATCTGGTGAAAGGCGTGAAGGACGGCGAAGAGGTTGAGGTCTTTGTCTATAACGTCGCCGATCACAAGGACGCCTATAACGAAGTGGGCAGCCAAGGCATTTCCTACACCGCGGGCGTGCCGCCGGTGGCCTTTGCGATGCTGATCGCCGATGGCACCTATGACACCGCCACCATGGTCAATGTCGAAGAGTTGGACCCCAAGCCCCTCTTCGGTCTGCTCGACGACATCGGCCTGCCCACCCGTGTCAAAGACGACAAGGGTGACCGCGCGTGGCACGAGGCTTGAGCCTCTCTTGAAACGCAAAAGGCGACCCTCAGGGGGTCGCCTTTTTTAATTCTGCCGACGAAACTTAGTATTTCGCGGCGAAGTCATCGACTTGACGCTCGGCCTCGTCTTTGGCGATGCCATAGCGTTCTTGGATCTTGCCAACGAGTTGCTCGCGGTTGCCGCGGGCTTCGGCGATTTCGTCATCGGTCAGATCGCCCCATTGCGATTTCACCGCGCCGGTCATCTGGTTCCAATTGCCTTCGATACGGTCCCAATTCATCTTAGGTCTCCTTTCTTCGGCTGTTAAGACGCGGGGGGATCCCGCTCTTGCAGGCTCAACGCTGGCGCGAAGTTAGGGTTCCGGCGAGCGCGAGGTGCGGCGGAAAGGCGCCGCCCTTCCCGGTCAGTTGAACTGTTCCGAGATCAACCGCTCTTCCAGCCCATGACCGGGATCGAAGAGGATCCGGTGGCTGACGCTGGGGTCCGAGGAAACTTCAACCGTCGTGACATCGCGGTGCGACTGGCCGTCGGCATCGGCCATCACGGGGCGTTTCTGCGGTTCTTGCACATCGAAACGCACCGTGGCCCGTTTCGGCAGCAAGGCCCCACGCCAGCGGCGCGGGCGGAAAGCGGCGATCGGGGTCAGGGCCAAAACGTCAGAACCGATGGGCAGGATCGGCCCATGGGCCGAGTAGTTATAGGCGGTGGAGCCCGCAGGGGTCGCCACCAGCGCCCCGTCGCAGACCAGCTCCTCCATCCGCTGACGCCCATCTATCGTGATGCGCAGCTTGGCCGCCTGCGGCCCCGCGCGCAGCAAAGACACCTCGTTAATCGCCAGCGCGGTCGAAATCGTCCCGTCGATATGGGTGGCGCGCATGACCAGAGGGTTGATCACCGCCTCTTCCGCCGCCGCCAACCGCGCTTGCAGGTCGCCCTCTCGGTAGGCGTTCATCAAAAAGCCGATGGTGCCCCGGTTCATCCCATAGACCGGCGCGTCCATGTCTTGGGTGCTGTGCAGCGTGTGCAGCATGAACCCGTCGCCCCCAAGCGCCACGATCACCTCGGCTTGACGCAGTGGCACATCGCCATAACGCCCGATCAAAGCGGCCCGCGCCGTCTGTGCCACGCTGGCCCGGCTGGCCACAAAAGCGATCTTTAAGGACATGTCAGCAGGCTCATTCCGGCGAAGTTTCCGATCATCGGCGTTTGGGGCCAAAACAATCACATTATTCCGTGCGCCACCAGTGTTGACGCACATATCTTGCAACCTGTCGGTTTACAGCCTTCACCTCAGGCCGCGTTTCCGATAGGCAACACGCGAAACCAGCTCCAATGAGGATCCCCTGATGTCCGATTTCTTCACCAAATCTCTCGCTGATTCCGACCCCGCCCTCGCCGCTGCGATCGACGCCGAACTGGGCCGCCAGCGCGACGAGATCGAGTTGATCGCCAGCGAGAACATCGTTTCGGCTGCGGTGCTTGAGGCGCAGGGCAGCATCATGACCAACAAATACGCCGAAGGCTATCCGGGCCGCCGCTACTATGGCGGCTGTGAGCATGTCGACGTGGCCGAGAACCTTGCCATCGAACGCGCCTGCGCGCTTTTCGATTGCCAGTTCGCCAATGTGCAGCCGAACTCCGGCAGCCAAGCGAACCAAGGTGTCTTCACAGCGCTTTTGCAACCGGGCGACACCATTCTGGGCATGAGCCTTGATGCCGGCGGCCACCTGACCCACGGGGCCAAGCCGAACCAGTCGGGCAAATGGTTCAACGCCGTGCAATACGGTGTGCGCAAACAGGACAACCTGCTGGACTACGACCAAGTCGCCGAATTGGCGAAAGAGCATCAGCCCAAGATGATCATCGCCGGTGGCTCTGCCATCCCGCGTCAGATCGACTTTGCCAAGATGCGCGAGATTGCCGACAGCGTGGGCGCCTATCTGCTGGTCGATATGGCGCATTTCGCGGGGCTCGTGGCAGCGGGCGAGCATCCCTCCCCCTTCCCCCATGCGCATGTGGCGACGACCACGACCCACAAGACCCTACGCGGCCCGCGTGGCGGCATGATCCTGACCAATGACGAGGCGATCTCGAAAAAGATCAACTCCGCCATCTTCCCCGGCATTCAGGGCGGCCCCCTGATGCATGTGATCGCAGCCAAGGCCGTGGCCTTTGGCGAAGCGCAGCAGCCTGAGTTCAAAGCCTATGCCAAACAGGTCATCGCCAATGCGCAGGCGCTGTCGGATCAGTTGATCAAAGGTGGCCTCGACACCGTGACCCATGGCACCGACACCCATGTTGTGCTGGTCGACCTGCGCCCCAAAGGCGTGAAGGGCAACGACACCGAGAAGGCTCTGGGCCGCGCGCATATCACCTGCAACAAGAACGGCGTGCCGTTTGACCCGGAAAAGCCGATGGTGACGAGCGGCATCCGTCTCGGCTCCCCTGCGGGCACGACACGCGGCTTTGGTGAGGCCGAGTTCCGCCAGATCGCCGATTGGATCATTGAAGTGGTCGACGGGCTGGCGGCCAATGGTGCCGATGGCAATGCCGAGGTCGAGGCCAAGGTGAAAGCCGAAGTCGAAGCGCTGTGCCAGCGTTTCCCGATGTATCCGAACCTGTAAGCTCTCTGGCCCTCGCAGCGATGCGGGGGCCACTTTACCCTCCGGCCGGGCGGCGCCCGACCGCGGGTGGGCATCGCAACCTGCGTTCCTACTGCTTTATTTCTCAACCATGATGTGCGGCCAAGGTGATGTGCCCGGCAGCAAAAGCGCCCGCCCATGGGGCGGTCGGGCGCTGCCCGGCGGCGCAAAGGGCCTTAATTCCGGGCGATCATCGCCAGACAGCCCCCTTGCCGATCCCCCCTCCCCGCGCCACATTCTCTCGCAAAGGAGAACCGCATGATCATTCACCCCAAGGGCAGCCGCCCCTCTGAACCCGGCCCCGACGATTATTTCACCGGAGAGGTCGAAATGACCCCGCTGATCTCGGCCCCCGCCCCCGCCCGCCTGCGCGGGGTGACGGTGACCTTTCAGCCCGGCGCGCGCACCGCGTGGCATGTCCACCCTCTGGGCCAGACCCTGATCGTCACCGAAGGCAAAGGCCGCGCCCAGACCGAAGGCAGCCCGGTGCAAACGCTGAACAAAGGCGATGTCGTCTGGTTCGGCCCCGGTGAGAAACACTGGCACGGGGCCGCGCCCGACAGCGCCATGACCCACATCGCGCTGCAAGAGGCACAGGTCGGTGAGGCGGTCGAATGGATGGAAAAGGTATCGGACGCGGATTACGACCCGGCCTGAGCCCATCGGCGCGGCGGCTTACACGTAGCCGCGCCACCAAAGCCAGATTACGAAACCCACGATAACCACCAGAATGTTGAAGGCCACCCCGGCCAGCCGGTCAAGGATGATGCCGCGCCGCCGGGCCTTCGGGTCGATCTCTTTCAAATGCGCCGCAACCCGGTTGAAGGCAGCCCAAACCGGGGCATCTTCCAACTGACGGGCGATATGGGGATTGGCGCCCAGATGCTCGGTCTTGCTGAGCAACACCCCGTCACCACGAATGCCGCGTGGCAGTTCTGGTCCGGCGCGGTGAAACGCCTCGCGTAGGTCACGGGCCTTGATGCGCAGACGGTCCTCGAACAGGGGGCGCAGCGCCTCGGCGCGGGTGTTGAAATTTTGCCGGTCAATCATGCGCGCATCTAATCGCTCTGGTCCCCGGGCTGCAATGCCCGTAATTTGCCCACATGTTGAATTACATCGAATATGGCGAAGCCGCCGCCGACCGCCCGACCCTGCTTATTGTCCATGGCCTCTATGGCTCTGGCCGCAACTGGGGCGTGATCGCCAAGCGTCTTGCGGACGCGCGTCATGTCGTCACCGTCGACATGCGCAACCACGGCAGCAGCCCGCATCACGACACCCACAGCTATCCCGAAATGGCGCAGGATCTGGCCGAGGTGATCACCCATCTGGGCGGCCCGGTGGACATCTGCGGCCACTCGATGGGCGGCAAAGCGGTGATGATGCTGGCGCTGACACGGCCCGACCTGCTGCGCCGCGTAATCGTCGCCGACATTGCGCCCGTCACCTATGGCCATACGCAGCAGATGTTCATCGACGCCATGCGCGGCGTGGACCTAAGCGAAGTCGAGCGCCGCTCGGACGCAGAGGCGCAACTGGCCTCAGCCGGGGTCGAGCGCGCGTTGCAAAGCTTTTTCACCCAATCGCTCGACCTGCCCGGCAAGCGCTGGCGGCTGAACCTCGACGCGCTTGAGGCGGAGATGCCCAAGATCATCGGCTGGCCCGAGGATGTGACCGGCCAGTTCGCGGGGCCGACCCTGTTTCTGTCGGGCGGTGCCTCGGACTATGTGCAGCCCGAACATCGCAATCCGATTAAGGCGCTGTTCCCACAAGCGCGCTTTGCCAAAATCCCCGGCGCGGGGCATTGGCTGCACGCAGAGAAACCGCGCGAGTTCGAAGCCACGCTGCGCATCTTTCTAAACGCCGAAGGGGCTGCCTCCACGGGCTAAGCCCTTTCGCCCCGACAGAGACTCAAAACACCGCCCGTAAGGGTTGAACCGGCGGCCCCGCCCTTATTTCTGGGGCCGTCAAAGCCATTCCCCCCTTGCAGCCCGTGCCGCCATCCCTATAAGGCAGGACAATTTGCAAAATTAGGGGGCCGCCATGCCGAAACGTACCGACATCCAGTCGATCATGATCATTGGTGCGGGGCCGATTGTCATCGGACAAGCCTGCGAGTTCGACTATTCCGGCGCCCAAGCCTGTAAGGCGCTGAAGGAGGAAGGCTACCGCGTCATCCTCGTCAACTCGAACCCGGCCACGATCATGACCGATCCCGGCCTCGCCGATGCCACCTATATCGAGCCCATCACACCCGAAATCGTCGCCAAGATCATCGAGAAAGAGCGCCCCGATGCGCTGCTGCCCACCATGGGCGGCCAGACGGGCCTCAACACCTCGCTCGCGCTCGAAGAAATGGGCGTGCTGGAGAAATTCGGCGTCGAGATGATCGGTGCCAAGCGCGAAGCCATCGAAATGGCCGAAGACCGCAAGCTCTTCCGCGAGGCGATGGACCGTTTGGGCATCGAAAACCCCAAAGCCACCATCGTCACCGCGCCCAAGCGCGAGGACGGCAAGAAAGACCTCGCCGCTGGCGTGAACCTCGCGCTCGAAGCGCTTGAATACGTCGGCCTGCCCGCGATCATCCGCCCCGCCTTCACCATGGGCGGCACCGGTGGCGGCGTGGCCTACAACCGCGAGGATTATGAGTTCTACTGCCGCTCGGGCATGGATGCCTCGCCGATGGGCCAGATCCTCGTCGACGAGAGCCTGCTGGGCTGGAAGGAATACGAGATGGAGGTGGTGCGCGACACCGCCGACAACGCCATCATCGTCTGCTCGATCGAGAACATCGACCCGATGGGCGTGCACACCGGCGACAGCATCACCGTGGCCCCTGCGTTGACGCTGACGGACAAAGAATACCAGATCATGCGCAACCACTCCATCGCGGTGCTGCGCGAGATCGGGGTGGAGACCGGTGGTTCCAACGTGCAATGGGCGGTGAACCCTGCCGATGGCCGCATGGTGGTGATCGAGATGAACCCGCGCGTCAGCCGCTCCTCGGCGCTGGCGTCCAAGGCCACGGGTTTCCCCATCGCCAAGATCGCCGCGAAGCTCGCCGTGGGCTTCACGCTAGATGAGCTCGACAACGACATCACCGGCGTCACCCCCGCCTCCTTCGAGCCGACCATCGACTATGTGGTCACCAAGATCCCGAAATTCGCCTTTGAGAAATTCCCCGGGGCCGAGCCCAACCTGACCACCGCGATGAAATCGGTGGGTGAGACCATGGCCATTGGCCGCACCATCCACGAGAGCCTGCAAAAGGCGCTGGCCTCCATGGAATCGGGCCTTACAGGCTTTGACGAGGTGGAAATCGCCGGGCTCAACAACGACCTGCCCGGCGACGCGCCTGAGAATATGGCGGCGCTTATCAAAGCCGTGTCGGCGCCCACGCCCGACCGGATGCGCACCATCGCCCAAGCGATGCGCCACGGCATGTCGGATGACGATCTGCACGCGCATACGATGTTCGACCCGTGGTTCCTTGCCCGCATCCGTGAAATCATCGAGGCTGAGGAAGGCGTTCGCGCAAACGGCTTGCCAAGCGATGCCGATACCTTCCGCGAGTTGAAAATGATGGGCTTCACCGACGCCCGCCTCGCCATGCTGACCGACAGCCGCGAAGCACAGGTCCGCGACGCGCGGCTGGCGCTCGGCGTCAAGGCCGTGTTCAAACGCATCGACACCTGCGCCGCCGAGTTCGAGGCGCAGACGCCCTACATGTACTCCACCTATGAAACCCCGCTGATGGGTGAGGCGGAATGCGAAGCGCGGCCCTCGGACCGCAAGAAGGTCGTCATCCTCGGCGGTGGCCCGAACCGGATCGGTCAGGGCATCGAGTTCGACTATTGCTGCTGCCACGCCTGCTACGCGCTGACGGATGCGGGCTATGAAACCATCATGGTCAACTGCAACCCCGAGACGGTTTCGACCGACTATGACACCTCCGACCGCCTGTATTTCGAGCCGCTTACCTTTGAGCATGTCATGGAAATCCTGCGCGTCGAGCAGGAGAACGGCACGCTACACGGCGTCATCGTCCAGTTCGGCGGCCAGACCCCGCTGAAGCTTGCCAATGGTTTGCAAGAAGCGGGCATTCCGATCCTCGGCACCACGCCCGACATGATCGATCTGGCCGAAGACCGTGAGCGTTTCCAGCAGCTTGTGCTGAACCTCGGCCTGAAACAGCCGCGCAATGGCATCGCCCATTCTGATGCGGAGGCGATGGAAATCGCCAAGGAAATCGGTTTCCCGCTGGTGATCCGCCCCTCCTATGTTCTGGGCGGTCGCGCGATGGAGATCGTGCGCGATCAGGCCAGCCTTGAGCGCTACATCACCAATGCCGTGGTGGTCTCGGGCGACAGCCCGGTGCTGCTCGACAGCTACCTGTCGGGCGCGGTGGAGCTTGACGTCGACGCGCTCTGCGACGGCGAGAATGTCCATGTGGCGGGCATCATGCAGCACATCGAAGAGGCGGGCGTCCACTCCGGCGACAGCGCCTGTTCGCTGCCGCCCTACTCTCTTCCGCGCGAGGTGATCGAAGAGGTCGAAGAGCAGACCCGCGCGCTGGCCAAGGCGCTTAACGTCGTAGGCTTGATGAACATCCAGTTCGCGGTGAAGGACGGCGAGATTTACCTCATCGAGGTGAACCCCCGTGCCTCGCGCACCGTGCCCTTCGTGGCCAAGGCGACCGACAGCGCCATCGCCTCCATCGCCGCGCGGATCATGGCCGGCGAGCCGCTGAGCAATTTCCCGCAGCGCCCCGCCTACCCCGATCAGGCCGCCTATGAAGACACGCTGCCCTTGGGCGACCCGATGACGCTGGCCGACCCCAATATGCCTTGGTTCTCGGTCAAAGAGGCGGTGCTGCCCTTTGCCCGTTTCCCCGGCGTCGACACGCTGCTGGGGCCAGAAATGCGCTCCACCGGTGAGGTCATGGGCTGGGACCGCGACTTCCCCCGCGCCTTCCTCAAGGCGCAGATGGGCGCGGGCAACCCGCTGCCGCGCAAGGGCTGCGCCTTCCTGTCGGTCAAGGATGCGGATAAGGGGCAGAACATGCTGGATGCGGCGAAGATCCTGCTAGACCAAGGCTTTACCCTCATCGGCACCCGTGGCACGGCGGAATGGCTTACCGCCAATGGTCATGCCTGCGATGTGGTGAACAAGGTCTACGAGGGGCGCCCGGACATCACCGATATGATGAAGAACGGCGAGGTGCATCTGGTGATGAACACCACCGAAGGCGCACAGGCGGTCGAAGACAGCAAGTCGATCCGCTCCATCGCGCTCTATGACAAGATCCCCTATTTCACCACCGCCGCAGGCGCCCATGCCGCCGCATTGGCGATCAAGGCGCAGGCCGAGGATGCGATCGGCGTGAAAGCGCTTCAGGGATAAGGAAAAGGGGCTGCCCATCGGGCGGCCCCTTTCGCATTTGGGCATCGGTGCCCGCTTAGCTGATGATGCACCGGATCCAGCAAAGCTGAGGCGCGAAACGCATTCGCGTGGCATGCGAGACGTTGACCTCCGTGCCCTCCAAGCCGATCTGCGCAATCGGCTCGTGCATGAAAGAAGTCTCCACCAACACCAGACGGTCACCATTGGCCATCAGCGGCACCCGTTCGCGCGAAAGCCCCGCGATAAAGTCGAGGTCGAGCAGGCTGTCCAGCCCGATGCCTTGCGAGAAATCCACCGCCAAAATCCGGCGGTCCAGACTGTCGCAATTCAGAATGCACCGCACCTGGGTGACGCGCAGAGAGACTTCGTAACCGGTGAGCTGCTCCGCCACCGATTGCAGGCCCAAGAGATCAGCGGCGTTAATTGGCGTCGTCTGCCGCGACAGGCTGTCGGCGATGACGGCGGTGGCATCGGTCGCCATCCCGCGCACCCGAAAGGCATCGGTAAAGGTCAGCATCGCCATAATCGACCAGACCAACAACGGCAGCAGAACCAGAAAGGCAATCGTCTGGCTGCCCTCTTCCGACTGGACGAAACGTTTGAATACGATCCCCCTCATCCGCGCGGCTCCGTCACGAAAGCGGTGGTGACCCGCACGCCATATGTGCCATCCGACCCTTCGGGCAATTTCCGGCCCAAGCCTGTCCCCGGCAAAAGCGGATCGAACAAACGACAGACCCGCATCATCATCAGGTTGTTCTGCTGACCGGGCAGAAAACCATTGGCCGGGTCGAAATCCTCATCCCGGTCGACACAGGGGGCAGCCCCGTTCAGATCAGCCCAATCGGCAATCGGCATGGCGCGCATCTCGATCCGGATATTCTCGATGCAGCCCGCATCGAAAACCGACCGCTCACAAATCAGCGCCTTCATCGCGTCATAGCCTGGCACAGAACCGGTGGCCAAACGCACGTCCCGCACGGCCAAATTCGTGGCCCGGCGCAGCATGATCTCACGCGCGCTCCACAGGCCCGTCTCAAGCGCGAGGAAGAAGAAGTAAAAGACGAGCGGCAAGAGAATGACGAACTCAATGGTGACCCCGCCCGCCTCGGACCGGCGAAAGCGGTCTTTGACGAAGCGGATCATTTTGTCAGCCTCAACATAGAGATGGACGCCGCGATCATGTCGAAGGCGGTTTGGATCTCCAGACCCTGAACGTCGAAGTAATGGGCCTCGGAAGAGGCGCAGTCTTTCAACAGGCTGAGGGAGTTGGTGCTGTCGACATCCATGCCGATGGAATAGACCACGACGCCAGCGGTGTTCGCGACGCCGCAGATTTGGCGCAGACGGCGGTCCTTCTCGCTCGCGCTGATGGTGTCGTGCATGTTGTTCCAAAAACTATTCGCGCGGGAACTCCAAGTCTGCGATCCGCCCCACCAGCTTGTCGTCCGCCGCCGGCCATAGAGGTTATAGCCGTAGTAATATGGGGACATCTCGGCCCAAACCTCGGGCCAGTCGAGCCGTTCTTCCTGCCCCTGATCCCTATATTGCCTTAGACTGGGGTGATTGAGCAGTGTGTAATCATCCCACCTACGATCAGAGCCCCAAGGGTGGGTCGCATAAAAGTAGTCTTCAGGATAGGAATTATCCCCGTCGTATTCGTTGGAGCGTTCGGCAGAATCCACTGTATAGAACACCACCGACCCGTAATCGGTGCGGATCACATCCGACTCGCCGGAAGCATACTCAGGCTCAAGACGGTATTCCGGAAAGTTCTCACCATCCGTCATCAGCACCAGAACCTTCATACTGTTATCAGCCCCGTGCGGGTGCGGGCGGCCTTGAAACTCCTGCGGGACCAGACCGGCGTCGATCAAGCCGCTCACCGGCCCCTGTGCGGATGGGTCGAGCAAGGCCAGCCCCCACTTCGCACCAACGTCGATCGACGTCGACCCTTCGGCGGTCAAAGCGAGGATTTGCGATCTCAGCGCCGCGACCGAGTCTGACAAAGGAGTAATTTCAAAGCCTGCGTCTTTACGGCAAACCCATTGGCCCCTTTCCTGGTTGGAACTCGACATGCTCTGGAACTGGAAGTGCCCTGTCCGTTGCATCTGTTGTTGGGGGTCGATCGCCAAGGAACCATAGTCATTCCCATCGAAATCCACGCAGTGGGAATAGCTATGTTCGGTGGTTGTCGAATACTGGCCCAGCAGAGCTTCTCCCGCATTTACCTTGGTCGAATAGGGAATGATCGAAATCGATACGCGTCCCTCTTCGGTATCGCTTAGGATCGTATCGACGAAGTCGATGGCCGCATTCTTCAGCAGGGTCAGCTTGATCCCGCTGCGGTCGCTGGTCCTCTCCCCCATCGACCCCGACACATCCAACACCAGCGAAATCTCGATATCCTCAACCCGTTCGGTCGCCTCAGAGCTGATCGTCATCCCGAGTGAATCGATGTCGAAAAACCGGAAGAAATAGGTGTTCAGCCCGGCGGGGAGCGAGGCTTCGACGGTACGCCCCACCAGAATGCCGCCGATCTTTTCTTCGCTCGAGTCGATCACCACCTCGGAAGGATCGAGCCCCGCTGAGGTAAGATAGCTGCGCACGACTTCTTCAGGGTCGAGGTCTTGTGACAGGCTCGCCGCGGCGAGCACGGCATTATCGAGGTGGGTCTGAAAGGTGGTCCGCGTCCGCTCGTGGTTCGCCAGATCCACGGCCAGCCCGCCAAAGATCGTGATCCCGAAAAACACGACCAACATGAGGACCAGCATGCCGCCGCCCTCGTCCTTGCGAAAACGCTTTGCCCGCTCGCAAAGCATTCGACTGATAATACTGCGCCTCATGACACCTCTCTTTTTCGGAGGTTGAATCCGTAAGCAAATTCTGTGCTTTAGGCTGCGGCATCCGCGGATGGTGGACCTGTAAATCACGCGCCGGAGGGGCCGCTGCCTCAAAAAAACCCTGACTGTTCTCGTTCAATTAATGATTGCTAATGCTCAATCACTGCGCGCTTCCGGTTGCATAGTCAAGCCAGCGCGCGGGGGCCGGGGCGATCAAAATTCGCAACTGTAGCGGCATTCACACGTCTGCCCCGTCAAAGCCGTGGCAAGTCCTGTGCGGTTTCGCTAAAGTATGGAACCTGCACCTTGCTGCCCCCTGCATCAAAGTGCACCGACATGACAACGGCCCTTGCAATTCGCCCGGGGCTGCTCAGCTTTATCAGACCAGCCATGCCGTTGGAGAGAAAGGGATCACACCGATGTATCAAGCCGCCATCACCGGTACGGGCGTTTTCACGCCGCAGCAAACCATCACCAACGCCGAACTGGTCGAAGCCTTCAACGCCTATGCCGACCTCTACAATGCCGAGAATGCCGAGGCGATCGAAGCGGGCACCCTGGAGGCCAAGGCGCATTCTTCGGAAGAGTTCATCGTCAAAGCCAGCGGCATTGAACAGCGCTATGTCATGGATAAATCCGGCGTGCTGGACCCCAATGTGATGCACCCCCTGCTGCGCCAGCGCGCGGATGAGGAGCCTTCCCTCATGGCCGAAATGGCCATTGATGCCGCGCAAAAGGCGCTCGCCGCCGCTGGAAAGAGTGCCGAGGATGTGGACGCGGTGATCTGCGCCGCCTCCAACCTCGAGCGCGCCTATCCTGCCGTGGCCATCGAGATTCAGAAGCTTCTTGGCGTGAAGGGCTTTGCCTTCGATATGAACGTCGCCTGTTCTTCGGCCACTTTCGGCATTCAGGCGGCGGCGGATATGATCCGCTCCGGCTCCATCCGCTCCGCCCTCGTGGTGAACCCCGAGATTTGCTCCGCCCACCTCGAATGGCGTGACCGCGATTGCCACTTCATCTTTGGTGACGTGGCCACCGCCACGCTGCTGGAACGCGCCGAAGATGTCGAAGGCCCCTGTTTCGACGTCATCTCTACCCGCTGCGCAACCGAATATTCCAACAACATCCGCAACAACAACGGCTTCCTCCGCCGCTCCCGCCCCGATGGGCTGAGCGACCGGCGCGATATGCAGTTCATGCAGAATGGGCGCAAAGTGTTTAAGGAAGTGTTACCCATGGTGGCCGACCATATCGGCGGGCATATGGCCGACAACGGGTTGGAGTCCGCCGACCTCAAGCGCATCTGGCTGCATCAGGCGAATAAGTCGATGAACGATTTCATCGGGCGCAAAGTGCTGGGGCGGGAGCCTGAGCCGGGCGAACAGCCCAACATTCTGCAAGACTACGCCAACACCTCCTCCGCCGGGTCGATCATCGCTTTCGCCAAGAACTCCGACGATCTGGAAGACGGCGACACTGGGCTGATCTGCTCCTTCGGGGCGGGCTATTCCGTCGGCTCCGTCATCGTCAAAAAGCGCGGCTAACCCGCGGCGCCCGGCCCTAAGATCAGGGCGGGGTTTGCATCTTGATCCGCTGTCATGGGCGGCGTAACACCCTGCCCATGGCAAAGCTCTACTTCAATTACTCCACCATGAACGCCGGGAAATCCACGGTGCTGCTTCAAGCGGCGCATAACTATGTGGAACGCGGCATGGTGCCCTTTTTGCTCACCGCGCAGTTCGACAACCGCGCGGGCGAAGGGCGCATCGCCTCCCGTATCGGCATCGGGCAAGAGGCCGATACTTTCGCCCCGGGCGAAGACCTTCTGGCCAAGATCGAAGCCCGGTTGGAGCAAGGCCCCTGCGCCTGTATCTTTGTCGATGAGGCGCAGTTTTTGGAGGTCGAGCAGGTCTGGCAACTGGCCCGCGCGGTGGATGATCTGGGCGTGCCGATCATGTGTTTTGGCCTTCGCGTCGATTTCCGGGGTGAGCTTTTCCCCGGCTCCGCCACCCTGCTGGCGCTGGCCGATGAGATGCGCGAAGTGCGCACCATTTGCCATTGCGGCAAGAAAGCCACGATGGTCGTGCGCCGCGACGCCGAAGGGCAAGCGATGCGGGACGGCGCGCAGGTGCAGATCGGCGGGAACGAGACCTATGTCTCGCTCTGCCGCAAACACTGGCGCGCCGCTGTGGGCGACGGTTAAACCCGGTTTGGCGCGGTCTCTCCGTCGATGAAGGCTTGCAGATTGGCCACCGCCATCAGCCCCATATCGACACGGACCTCATGCGCCGCGGTGCCGAGATGCGGCAGCAGCACAACATTGTCGAGATCGCGTAGCGCCTGCGGCACCTTGGGCTCGAACTCATAGACATCCAAACCCGCACCGCCGATGCGCCCCGCTTGCAGGGCTTCGATCAACGCGGCCTCCTGCACCACATCGCCGCGGGCGATGTTGATCAAATGGGCATGGGGCTCCATCGCGCGGAGAACGGTTTCATCAACGAGATGCCGTGTCTCGCCGCCGCCGGGCACGGCGATGACAAGCACATCCACGGCTTCAGCCAGCGCGGTCAGGCTCTCGACACGGGTAGCGGGGAAATCGAGCTCTTTCTCACTGCGGTTGAAATAGCTGACCTGCATGTCGAACCCATAGTGGCAGCGCCGCGCGATGGCCTGCCCGATCCGCCCCATGCCAACGATGCCGACCCGCTTGCCAGTCAAATGCAGACCCAGCATCTGCGTTGGGTGCCAACCGGCCCATGCGCCGGAGCGCACCAGCCGCTCCCCTTCGGCAGCGCGGCGGGCGGACATGAGCATAAGCGTCATGGCGACATCCGCCGTGGCATCGGTGACGGCGCCGGGCGTGTTGGTCACCTCCACCCCCGCCGCGCGGGCCGCTGCCGCGTCGATGTGGTTATAACCGACGCCGAAATTGGCGAGGATCTTGCAGCGCGGCTCGGGCACATCGGCGAAAACCTCGGCCGAGAAAGCATCCCCCAGGGTCGGCATCACCCCGTCATAGTCGTGCAGCACGGCGCGCATTTCTTCGCCCGAAAGCGGCGCGGTTTCCTCGCGCACCGTCACTTCGCAGCCCTTCAACGCTTCGGTGACTTCTTTGGGCAAGGGTCTGGCAATCAATATCTTTTTCAATGCATCCGCCCTCCTTCGGGCACTTTTTGATCGGGCGACAAAAGCACGATCTCTCTGTCCTTGTCGGGCAGGCCGAGCACCAGCACCTCAGACATGAAAGGCCCGATCTGGCGCGCGGGGAAGTTAACCACGGCCACAACCTGCCGTCCAACAAGCGTTTCCGGTGTATAATGCGCGGTGATCTGGGCCGAGGTCTTACGCTCGCCGATCTCCTCGCCGAAATCCACCCAGATTTTGATCGCCGGTTTGCGTGCTTCCGGAAAGGCTTCGGCCCGGGTCACGGTGCCGACGCGAATATCGACCTTCAGGAAATCGTCGAAAGTGATCTCAGCCATTGGCCAGCTCCCGCGATCTGTCCGCCGCGGCGGCGACTGCGCGCTTGAGAAGGGGCGGGAAGCCTTCGGCCTCATCCATCAAAACCTCAAGCGCCGCTTGGGTCGTACCATTGGGGCTGGTGACGTTGACGCGCAGCTGCGCCGGATCCTCTTCAGCCTGCATCGCCAGCGCCCCTGCCCCGGCGACCGTCGCCTTGGCCAATTGCATCGCCAATTCCTCGGGCAGGCCTTGGGCCACACCGGCAGTGGTCATGCATTCGATCATGTGAAAGACATAGGCCGGGCCGGAGCCGCTGACCCCGGTGACCGCGTCGATCTGCGCCTCTTCGGTCAGGCGGACGACCTCACCCACCGCGCTCAGCAGCGTTTCGGCTTCATCCAGAGACCGGCTGCCCACCTTGGCGTTGCCGACGATGGCGGTGATCCCTTTGGAAATGGCGGCAGGCGTGTTGGGCATGGCCCGCACAATGGGCGTGTCCCCGCCGAGGACGCTTTCGAAATAGCCGATGGTCGTGCCCGCCGCGACGCTGACGAACAGCGTCTCACCATTGCCCATCGCCTGAAGCGTCGGCAGCGCGTCCGCCATCATCTGCGGTTTAACTGCCACCAGCACCACCGCTGGCGCGGCGGGCAGGTCGGCGTTCAGATTCACGCCGGTATCTTGCAGCCAATCGGACGGTTTCGGGTCCACGACCCAGACCGCGCTTGCCGACAGCCCCTTCGCCAGCCAGCCTTCCAACATGGCCGATCCCATTTTGCCACAGCCCAGCAAAACCAGACCGTCGCGTGCCACTCTCCCGTCTTTCATCCTATCCCCCGAAGTTGTTCGGGGACTTTGTTACGCCCGGCCGTAAGCCTCTGCAATGGCGACGTCCATCGCGGCCTTTGGGGATTGATCGCCCCAGACGAGCAATTGCAGCGCAGGATAGTAGCGTTCCGCGCTCATGACGGCGGCACCGATCATCGTGTCGATCTGCTCTGGCCCCGCGACCTGTCCGCCCGCCAAAACCAGCCCGTAGCGGTAGACCATCAACTGCTGATCGGCCCAGAAGCTGAAGGCCGCCGCCCAGCATTGATCGTTGACGAGGTTTAACAATTCGTAAAGCTCCGGCAGTTTTTCAGCCGGAGGCTCCATCTCAAAGGTGCAGATCAGGCGCAGCGTTTCGTCGTAAGCTGACCATGCCAGCGTGATCGAATAGGTCCGCCACTGCCCCTCGACCGCCATGGCGATCTGGTCATCCGCCACGCGGTCGAATTCCCAATCATGATGAGCCGCGAGATTTTCAACGATATCAATGGGGTGGATTTCTTCTTCAAGGTAATGCTCGGACAGGGCCATTTCGCCACCTCTCAATCTGCTCCACGGGGCGGGACCTGGCCCACCATGCATGGAAGCCTGCACAAATAGGCGTGTAAGTTCACATCACCTATACAAGATATGGTGCTTGCAGCGGAACAGTCTGGCAAGTTTTTTCTTGGGGATAACCACAATTGATAGGGGATAACCGCAATAACTTGTGGGTAAATCGCGGAAATCGTCTATAAATTGGAGGCAGGGGGCGCGACTGGCCGCAAACGGCCTCTGTCCACGCGAAGGATCGCCGCCCCGGCCCGGGGCGGCTGATCAAATTCTATCGGGTTCAGTCCTTGGCTTCGAGCTTGTCGAGCCGCGCTTTCAGCGCTTCGTTCTCTTCGCGGGCCTTCTGCGCCATGGCACGCACCGCGTCGAACTCCTCACGGGTGACGAAATCACGATCGGCGAGCCAACGGTCGAGCATGCCCTTGAAGGCGGTCTCGGCCTCGTCCTTGGCGCCTTGGGCGACGCCCATCGCGTTTGTCATCATCTGTGATACATCGTCGAAAAACTTGTTACGGGTCTGCATGTCTGGCCTCCGGAGGTTTGTTAGCCTCTATATGGGGCGCGCAGCCCTTACTCGCAAGGTTGACTTCCCCGCGCGGCCTTGCTCAATCAACAGCATGATAGCCATGCTCCCCTTCCCCGATATCGCGCCGGAAATCTTTTCGGTGACCCTGTTTGGTTCCACCTTCGCGCTGCGCTGGTATGCGCTGGCCTATATCGTGGGCATTCTGCTGGGCTGGCGCGTCGCCACCGCGGCGGTCAAACGGCCCCATCTGTGGAAGAACGACACGCCGGTCATGAAGCCCGGTCAGGTCGAGGACCTGCTCTTTTGGGTCATTCTGGGCGTGATCCTTGGCGGGCGTTTGGGCTATGTGCTGTTTTACCAACCGGCCTATTACCTGTCGAACCCCGCCGCGATCTTGCAGCTTTGGGAGGGCGGCATGTCCTTCCATGGCGGGGCGCTTGGGGTCATTCTGGCGGGGCTTTTCTATACATGGCGGCACCGGATTCTGGTGATTTCGACCGGGGATATGGTCTGTCTGGGGCTGGCGCCGGGGCTGTTTTTGGGGCGGCTTGCGAATTTCATCAATGCCGAACTCTGGGGCCGCCCGACCGATCTGCCTTGGGGCGTGGCCTTCCCCGGTGAAGCGGCGCAGTTCTGCCCCGATGTGGCGGGCATCTGCGCGCGCCACCCCTCGCAGCTCTATGAGGCGCTGCTGGAGGGGCTGCTCTTGGGCGGCGTCCTGCTCTGGATGGCGTGGAAACGCGGCGCGCTTAAAATGCCGGGGCTGATCGGCGGCACTTTCCTTGCGGGCTATGGCGCGGCGCGGTTCGCGGTGGAGTTCCTGCGCCAGCCCGACGCGCAATTCGTCACCCCCGGCAACCCGCTGGGGCTGGCGTGGCATATCGGCGGCTGGGGGCTGACCATGGGGCAAATCCTATCGCTGCCGATGATTGCCGTGGGCGTCTTCCTCATCATCCGAGCGCGGCGGCAGGCATGAGCCTGAAGGACCATCTGCTCACACGGATCGCGCTGGAAGGGCCGATGCGGCTGGACGCTTATATGCAGTCCTGCCTGCTGCATCCCGAGTGGGGGTACTATACCACCCGGGCGCCTTTCGGCCCGGAGGGGGATTTCATCACCGCCCCCGAGATCAGCCAGATGTTTGGTGAGTTGATCGGCCTGTCGCTGGCGCAAAGCTGGCTAGATCAGGGCGCCCCCTCCCCCTTCACTTTGGCCGAGCTTGGGCCGGGCCGGGGGACATTGATGGCCGATATCCTGCGCGCCACGGCGCGGGTGCCGGGGTTTCAGGCGGCGGCACAGGTCACGCTGGTCGAAGCCTCTCCTTCTTTACGCGATGTGCAGCGCGAGACGCTGCGAGGGGCCGAGGTCACTTGGGCCGAGAGTGCCGCTGACCTGCCAGATGCGCCGCTGTTCCTCGTCGCCAATGAATTTTTCGACGCGCTGCCAATCCGGCAATTCATCCGCCAAGGCGCAGGCTGGGCCGAGCGCCGGGTGGGCGCGGCAGAGGGGGCGCTGACCTTTGGCCTCGGCCCCGTGACCCCACAGCCTGCCCTTACCCATCGGTTGGAGGATACGAAGGACGCCGACCTTGTTGAGCTTTGCGCCCCGGCGGCGGAGATCATGCAAGAGATCGGCAAACGCATCGCGGCCCATGGCGGGGCGGGGCTGATCATCGACTATGGCGATTGGCGCGCCTTGGGCGACACGCTGCAAGCGCTGGAGAACCACAGCCCCGCCGATCCCCTCGCCAATCCCGGGCAGGCCGACCTGACCGCCCATGTCGATTTCGAGGCGCTGACCCGCGCCTGCCCCTGCCCCCATAGCCGCGTGGTCACCCAAGGCGTTTTTCTGGAGCGGCTGGGCATCACCCCCCGCGCGCAGAAACTGGCCGAGGCGCTGACCGGCGACGCGCTCAGCAACCATATTGCCGCACATCGACGGTTGACGCACCCGGCGGAAATGGGAAACTTGTTCAAAGTGATGGGGCTCTACCAAAAAGGTCAGACCCCGCCCCCGGGGACAGAAGTATGACGCTCGAAATTCTGACATCCGATGCGCTTGCGCCTTTGCGGCACGGGTTTTTCACCCGCCGTGGCGGCGCGTCATCGGGGGTGTTTTCCGGGCTGAACTGCGGCAGCGGCAGCTCGGACCAGTCCGAAATCGTGCGCATCAACCGCGCCCGCGCCGCCGAGGCGATGGGCCTGCCTGCCGACCATCTTGTCGGCGTGCATCAGGTACATTCCGCCACCGTCGTCACGGTGACGGAGCCGCAGGACGACAAACCCCGCGCCGATGCCTTGGTCACCAAAACCCCCGGCATCGCCCTGTCGATCCTGACCGCTGACTGTCAGCCTGTGCTCTTCGCCGATGCACAAGCCGGCGTGGTCGGCGCGGCGCATGCTGGCTGGCGCGGTGCGCTTGACGGGATACTCGAAGCGACCGTCGATGCGATGGTCGATCTCGGCGCCACCCGTGAAAAGATCACCGCGGTGATCGGCCCCTCCATCAGCCAGCGCGCCTATGAGGTCGGGCCGGAGTTTCTGGACAACTTCATGAATGCCGACCCCGAGTTTGCCCGCTACTTTGCCCAAGGCGAAGGCGACCGACTGCATTTCGACCTGCCCGGCTTTGGCCTGAACCGGCTGCGCGCGGCAGGCGTGGGCCATGCGGAATGGACGCGGCATTGCACCTACGCCGATGCCGCGCGATTCTATTCCTACCGGCGCACGACCCACGCCAAAGAAGCGGACTATGGCCGCTTGCTCTCGGCGATCACCCTCTGAACGGGGCGAGATTGCGGCAAAGCCTGCCCGCTTCGCGCCGCATTGCTGTCGCGAAATCTGGCACAATCAGCCCTTTGCGGCCCCATTGTTTCTCGCACCCCCTGCAAACCACCGAAAATTAACACTTTTCGAAGTATGGCAAAGGCGCCCCAAATCGCCCTTCGAACCCGTCAATTTCCCACAAGTTTCTCGCCCACGGTCAAAAACCGGCCCGATTGCACTGCGATAGTGGATGCAACGATGCCCGCGTGACCCGAAGAGGAACAGAGCCATGAAAAAGAACCCGCGCTTCATCAAATCCGTTGTCGAGACAGCGGCCAAGAACGACACCGTCATGCCTTGGGCCCGCGGTGCGCGCCGCGCCGCTTTCATCGCCAAACGCTCGGGCAACGCGCCGGCCCGCAAGACCGCCTGAGAAGTTCCCCCCGGTACCGGTGCCACGCGCTCGGTATAGCAGACCGCCCCTCGTGCCGTTGATTCGTTGCGAGGGGCGTTTTCATGCGAATATGGCGATCACGCACCCGGCCCGGAAACAGCCCCCGCATTCAGCCGAGATTGGCGCGCAAAGCGCAGCGCTCAGGCCGGATATTTTGACAAATCCCGCAGAACATGGCGCAGTATCCGTCAGCCCGCGCCGGTGCATGCCGCCCACGGCACCGCTGAGCCGGGCCGACAAAGGGTTTTGCATGACTGAGACCGCCACCAAAGCCGAAGGCCCGCCGCCCGCGCCGATGCGCAGCTATGAAGTCGCCGCGCTCCGCGCCGACGGGTCGCTCTATATCGGGCAAGACACCGCCCCCACTGCGCCACTTTTCGAAGCCGCTTTCGCGGCCTTCGCCCGCGGGACGCCAATCCAAACGGTGCAGGGCGACATCGCCATCGAAGATCTCCAGCCCGGCGACATGATCCACACGAGTGCCGGAGGTCCGGCGCAGTTGATCTGGATCGGGTCGAGCCGTTTCATCCCGGCGGACAGTGGGCGGCTGCCCCTCATCCGCATCATGCCCGACAGTTTCGGCGAGGGGCGCCCGAGTTCGTTCCTCACCCTCGGCCCCGCCGCACGGGTACTCCAGACGCCGCCCCACCTGCGGGCCGAGGCGGAGGGCAGCCGCCTGCTCACCCCGCTGTGCGAATTCGTGGATGGGGTCAATGTGATCGAGGTCACCCCGCCAACTCCGGTGCGCCTGTTTCATATCTGTCTGTCGCGCCATGCGGTGATCAAGGCAGGCGGGCTAGAGATGGAGACGTTTCACCCCGGCGCTCAAGCGCTGCGTGACGCAACACCCGGCCTGCGGGATCGCTTTCTATCCATGTTTCCGCAGATCGCGCATGGGCGGGATTTCGGCCCCCTCGCCCACCCCCGCGCGCCCGAGGCGGCAGAAGACCGCGCCGACAGCTGATCTCAAGGCGCTGTCGACAGCCGCGCTTCCAACACGTCGAAGGGCACGCCGGGCTCATCCTTGGCCCCGCGGATCACGAGGCTGGTCTTCACGCTTTCCACATTGGGCGTGGTCAGCAATTGCCCGGTCAGGAAGCTTTGAAAGCTCGACAGATCCGGTGCCACGCATTTGAGGATGAAATCGACCTCACCGTTCAGCATATGGCACTCGCGCACCAGCGGCCAACCACGGCATTTCTCTTCAAACGCGCTCAGATCAGCCTCGGCCTGACTGGCCAGCCCGACCATGGCGAAGACCTGCACCTCAAAGCCCAGTTCACGCGCATCGACATCTGCATGATAGCCTTTGATATAGCCCTGCTCTTCCAAGGTGCGCACCCGGCGCAAACAGGGCGGTGCAGAGATGCCGACACGTTTGGCCAGTTCGACATTCGTCATCCGGCCATCAGATTGCAACTCGGCCAAGATCATCCGGTCTATCGGATCAAGTCGTGTACCCGCCATAACATCCTCAGTGAATTTTCGATTCTTATAGCAGCCTGCGTGGTACGCGCAATAAAGTTTCACACAAGCGCAATATTCTTTATCGCGCCCCTTGAGGCCGACCGCCCTCACCGCTCACGCAAGCGTAATGACGGGGCGGTGACGGCAGGGGTTTAACGGCTTCGCGGCTATCGCTATATGAGGCGGGCAATATCAATGACAGCCCGGGGGCGCCAGATGGCCGAGACACGTAAAACCAAGGTACTGATCATCGGCTCCGGCCCTGCGGGCTATACCGCCGGGGTCTACGCAAGCCGCGCCATGTTGGAGCCGATCCTCGTGCAGGGGATCGAGCCGGGCGGCCAGCTGACCACCACCACCGAGGTCGAGAACTGGCCCGGCGACAGCGAGGTGCAGGGCCCCGACCTGATGATCCGCATGCAGGACCACGCCAAGGCCATGGGGACCGAGATCATCGGCGACATCATCACCGACCTCGACCTGTCGAGCCGCCCGTTCCACGCCAAGGGCGACAGCGGCACGACTTACGTCGCCGATTCCGTGATCCTCGCCACCGGGGCGCGGGCCAAGTGGCTCGGGCTGGAGAGCGAAGAAAAGTTCAAGGGCTTCGGCGTCTCGGCCTGTGCCACCTGCGATGGGTTCTTCTATCGTGGTCAGGAGATCGTGGTCATCGGCGGCGGCAACACTGCCGTGGAAGAGGCGCTGTTCCTCACCAACTTCGCCTCCAAGGTCACGCTGATCCACCGCCGGGACGAGCTGCGCGCCGAGAAGATCCTGATCGACCGGTTGATGAAGAACCCCAAGATCGAGCCGCTGTGGTTCCATGAGTTGCATGAGGTCTACGGCACCGACAACCCGCTCGGCGTCGAGGGCGTGAAGGTCAAACACACCAAGACCGGCGAGATCACCGACATCCCCGCCAAGGGCGTCTTCGTGGCCATCGGCCATGCGCCTGCCAACGAGTTGGTCAAAGACACGCTGGAGACCCACATGGGCGGCTATGTCGTGACCAAACCCGACAGCACCGAGACCTCCATCCCCGGCGTCTTTGCCGCAGGCGATTTGACCGACCACAAGTACCGCCAAGCGGTGACCAGCGCCGGCATGGGCTGCATGGCAGCACTCGAAGCCGAGCGCTTCCTTGCCGAAGTGGGCGACGATGACGGCAAAGATACCTCCCTCCCGCTCGGCTACGGGGCCGAGGTGAAGGAAGACGTTTAACTCAGACGAAGGCGCGGCGGAGATAATTCCGGTTTCCGCCGCCCCTCAGTACCCGAATTGCAGGCCACCCTCGGATCATGGGATTTCGGCCTTTAACGGGGCGACACCCCTTAGTTCTATAGACTTTTCACATCTTTTGCAGCTATGGCAGCCGGGACCAAAGCCGCCTGTTCCCTGAAGAAAAGTGATAGTCATGATGCCCAGCAACCTCACGCCGATCCCCGAACTCTACGTCTCTTACGAGTCTTCGCAAAAGCTGAAGGTGGAGGCGGGCAATCTGGTGAGCCTCGACCTCACCCCGCGCCAGATCTGCGATCTGGAACTCTTGATGAACGGCGGCTTCAACCCGCTGAAAGGGTTCTTGGGCGAAGAGGACTACGACAGCGTGGTCGAGAATATGCGTCTGGCGGATGGCTCCCTCTGGCCGATGCCAATCACCCTCGACGTGACCGAGGCTTTCGCCGAGAAGCTGGAAGTAGGGCAGGACATCGCCCTGCGCGACCAAGAGGGCGTGATTCTCGCGACCATGACCGTCACCGACCGCTGGACCCCGAACAAATCGCGCGAGGCCGAGAAGGTCTTTGGCGCCGATGACGAGGCGCATCCGGCGGTGAACTACCTGCACAACCAGGCGGGCAACGTTTATCTCGGCGGCCCCGTGACCGGCATCCAGCAGCCCGTGCACTACGACTTCCGCGCCCGCCGCGACACGCCCAACGAATTGCGCGCCTATTTCCGCAAGCTGGGCTGGCGCCGCGTCGTGGCCTTCCAAACCCGCAACCCGCTGCACCGCGCGCATCAGGAACTCACCTTCCGCGCCGCCCGTGAAGCGCAGGCCAACTTGCTGATCCACCCCGTTGTCGGCATGACCAAACCCGGCGATGTCGATCACTTCACCCGCGTGCGCTGCTATGAGGCGGTGCTCGATAAGTATCCTGCCGCCACCACCTCCATGTCGCTCTTGAACCTCGCCATGCGCATGGCTGGCCCGCGCGAGGCCGTCTGGCACGGGCTGATCCGCAAAAACCACGGCTGCACCCATTTCATCGTGGGCCGCGACCACGCTGGCCCCGGCAAGAACTCCGCCGGTGAGGATTTCTATGGCCCCTATGACGCGCAGGAATTGTTCCGCGCGCATCAGGAGGAGATGGGCATCGAGATGGTCGATTTCAAACACATGGTCTGGGTGCAGGAACGCGCGCAATATGAGGCCATGGATGAGATCAAGGACAAGGACAGCGTCACCATCCTGAACATCTCGGGCACCGAGCTGCGCCGCCGCCTGCGTGAAGGGCTGGAGATCCCTGAGTGGTTCTCCTTCCCCGAGGTCGTGAAAGAGTTGCGCCGCACCTCCCCGCCGCGCTCCAAGCAGGGTTTCACTGTCTTCTTCACCGGGTTCTCCGGCTCGGGTAAATCCACCATTGCCAACGCGCTGATGGTCAAGCTGATGGAGATGGGCGGCCGCCCGGTGACGCTGCTGGATGGTGACATCGTGCGGAAAAACCTCAGTTCCGAACTCGGCTTCTCGAAAGAGCACCGCGATCTGAACATCCGCCGCATCGGCTATGTCGCAAGCGAGATCACCAAGAACGGCGGCATCGCCATCTGCGCACCGATCGCGCCCTATGCCGCCACCCGCCGCGCGGTGCGCAAGGATGTGGAAAGCTTTGGTGCCTTTGTTGAAGTGCATGTCGCAACCTCCATCGAGGAATGCGAACGCCGCGACCGTAAGGGGCTCTACAAGCTGGCACGGGAGGGCAAGATCAAGGAATTTACCGGCATTTCCGACCCCTACGATGTGCCGCAGAACGCCGAACTGGTGCTGGAGACCGAGAATGTCGAGGTCGACAACTGCGCGCATCAGGTGTTGCTGAAGCTCGAAAGCATGGGGCTGATCGCGGGGTAAGCCGCTCAGTCTCTGCTAAGAACAACGCAGCCCCTCGGGGCTGCGTTTTACGTTTGGGGTCAGGCCATCTCGGGCATGAAGACTTGGCCCGACATCACCACACGCCCCTGCCCCGCCACGCGGACACCGGTGATCGCATCGCGGGGGCCAAGCACCTCGACCTCCGCCCGTCCGGGGCGGCCCATGAGGTACCCCTGCTCGGCCACGAAATTCGGGCTGTCAATCAATCCGCGCGCCCAGAGACAGGCTGCCATGGCACCCGTCGCCGATCCGGTGAAAGGGTCTTCGGCGGGGCTGGGCGGGGCCAGCAGCAGCCGCGCATAGGTATTGCCCGCAGCGGTCGCGCCCTCGAGGGTGACCCAAAAAGGCTCCATCATATCGCTGCCCTGCCCCAGATGGGCATTATAGGCCGCGAGCGCCTCGGGGTTGAGTTTCAGCCCTTCCAAGGCGGCGCGACTGCGCAGAACGGTGACACAGAACGGCAGCCCGGTAGAAACTACCTGCGGCGGCGCGATGATATCCTCGGGTACCAAGCCGCCCACCTTGGCGACGAGATCGGCAGGCACTTCCTCCCCGAAAACCGGCGCGATCTGGGTCATGGCGATCTGGGAGCCGCGCACCTCGACCTCAACGATCCCCGCGCCGGTCTCCAACCGCAGTGGCCCTTCGCCGATCAACCCGCGATGGCGCAGCGCTGCGACGGTGGCGATGGTGGGATGGCCCGCAAAGGGTATCTCACGACTGGCGAGGTAGTATTTCACCTTGAAATCCGCGACCTCCGACGGGCCGGTAAAGGTGCATTCCACGAGGGATGTTTCGCGCACATAGGCCATGCATAGCTCATCCGGCAGCCCTGCCCCGCCATGCACCACGGCGCAGCCATTGCCGCCAAAGACTTGGTCGGTAAAGGCGTCTACCCAGTCGAAATCGAAATCCATAAGACTGCTCCCAATAAAAAAGGCCGCAGCGGACTGCGGCCTTGCATCGGGCTTAGCGTATCGTCGTGCCGGGCGGCGTCAATGCACCATCACTGGCCGGTAGTCATGCTCTCGCGCCAATGAGAAGGCGAGTTTCTGGTCGCCGACCAGCGCAAGCTGCTGCCCTTCGGCATCGTGAACGGCATAGAGAAGCTCAAGCCCCTCGGCCTGATCGCGCACCTCGCGCGGCAGGTCGGCGACAGCGATGGTTTTGACATAGACCATACGGTCGTTTCCGTGGGTGATTGCGTCTTGCATGATGTTACCCCTTCTTGATCTTGATGGTTTGAACCACCGTTTCAGGCTTGGCGCGGGTCAGGTCGACATGCAGCAGACCATTCTCCATAACCGCCTCGCCCACATCGACCCCATCGGCCAGTACGAACGAGCGTTGGAATTGACGCGCGGCGATTCCACGGTGCAGAAACACCCGGTCTTCGCCATCGTCGGACTGACGCCCACGGATCACGAGCTGTCTATCCTCAACGGTTATCGACAGATCCTGTTCCGAAAAACCCGCTACCGCCAGCGTGATGCGATAGCTGTAGTCCGAGGTTTGTTCAATGTTGAACGGCGGATAACCTTCGTTTCCGGCCTTGGCGCTGCGTTCAAGCACCCGTTCCAATTGTTCAAACCCAAGCATATGCGGGTAAGAGGCAAGCGTTAATTTCGTCATGCGACACGTCCTTATCAGGTCAAGCGACAGTGTTTCACAGGCCCCGCAACCGGCAGCCCGTTGCATTGAATATGGGGGGGCTTGGGCAAGGGCGCAAGGGCTATGCCAAATGATCTCAACCGCTTATATTCAAGGTTCAGATGCCCAACGGAATCACCTGCCCATGAATGCCCCTACCGATCTGTCGATGAAAACGGACGAAGTGCTGCGTGTCGAGCTTGAGGTCTTTCGACGGGAACATCGCGATCTGGATGACGCCATCCATGCGCTGGTCGAACGCGGCACCGGAGATCAACTGACCCTGCAACGCCTCAAGAAACGCAAACTGCGCCTCAAGGATCTGATCGCCCAGATCGAAGACCGGCTGACGCCCGATATCATCGCCTGACCCATTATCCCCATGGCCCGCGGCAATCGGCGTTGCCAGATGGGCCGTGATGGGTATAGTGCGCGCTCTGATCCACCAAGAGAAGGCCCGCAGCAATGACCACGCCCCCGGTTGGCATCATCATGGGGTCCCAGTCCGACTGGGCCACCATGCGCGAAGCAGCAACCCTGCTGGACGAGCTTAACATCCCCTTCGAGGCGCGCATCGTTTCGGCCCATCGCACCCCGGACCGGCTCTGGGACTATGGCAAGACGGCGGTGGACCGGGGTTTGCAAGTCATCATCGCGGGCGCAGGCGGGGCGGCGCATTTGCCGGGCATGATGGCCTCCAAAACCCGGGTGCCGGTGATCGGTGTGCCGGTGCAGACCAAGGCGCTGTCGGGGGTGGATTCGCTCTATTCCATCCTGCAAATGCCACGCGGCTTCCCGGTCGCGACCATGGCCATCGGTGCCGCAGGCGCAGCCAATGCCGCCCTGATGGCGGCGGGCATCCTTGCGCTGCAAGACCCGGAACTGGCCAAGCGGCTGGACGATTGGCGCGATGCGCTCAGCGCTTCGATCCCCGAGGTGCCGCATGACTGAACCCCTGCAAACCGGCGCCACCATCGGCATTCTGGGCGGCGGCCAATTGGGCCGCATGCTCTCCGTCGCCGCCGCGCGGCTTGGCTTTCGCACCCATATATTCGAGCCGGGCGCCAACCCGCCCGCCGCCGATGTGGCCCATGCGGTGACCACCGCCCCCTATGACGACCACAAGGCGCTGGAGGCTTTCGCCCGTGCCTGTGACATCGTCACCTTCGAGTTTGAGAACATCCCCACCGAAGCGCTCGACGTGGTCGAGGCGATCACCCCGCTGCGCCCAGGCCGCGAGGCGCTGCGCATTTCCCAAGATCGGCTGACCGAGAAAACCTTCCTCGGCGACCTTGGCCTGCGCGTGGCCCCTTTCGCCGATGTGACCGACGTCGCCAGCCTGAAGGCCGCCGTGGCCCAGATCGGCACGCCTGCGATCCTCAAAACCCGCCGTTTCGGCTATGACGGCAAAGGCCAAGCGCGACTGAAAGACGATGCCGACCTCGACGCCGCTTGGGCCGAGATGAACGGTGCGCCTTCCGTGCTCGAAGGTTTCGTGAACTTCAGTGCCGAAATCTCTGTCATCGCCGCGCGCAGTGCCACGGGCGAGGTTGCCTGTTTCGACCCTGGTGAGAATGTCCACCGCGATGGCATCCTGTACACCACCACCGTGCCCGCCAAGATCAGCAATGCACAGCGCACCGACGCAGTGCTGCTTGCCGGTCGCGTGCTGAACGCACTGGATTACGTGGGCGTTATGGGGGTCGAGCTTTTCGTCACGCCGCAGGGGCTGATCGTGAATGAGATCGCTCCGCGGGTGCACAACTCTGGCCATTGGACCCAGAACGGCTGCACCATCGACCAGTTCGAGCAGCATATCCGCGCCGTGGCCGGGTGGCCCTTGGGCGATGGGCAGCGCTATGCAGATGTGGTGATGACCAACCTCATCGGCGATGACATGGACCGCGTGCCCGAACTGGCCCGCGCCCGCGACACGGCGCTGCATCTCTACGGCAAGGCCGAGGTCAAGCCGGGCCGCAAGATGGGTCATGTAAACCAGATCACCCGCGGCTGAGGTCAGCCGAAGAACCGATCCGCCACCGCGCCGGACATGAAGCTCACCCGCCCCGCCGCGAAAGTGGCGGCGACGCGCCCCGTGGCCTTGTCCAAGACGACGATATCGGCGCGTTTGCCCGGCGCGAGCGTGCCGCGATCCGTAAGCCCCAAGACCTGCGCCGGCCCGGATGAGACCAACGCCCAAGCGCCCGCAAGGTCCAGCAATCCGCTCTGCGCCAGCATCAAGGCGGCGCGGCGCGGCGAAGGGTAATGGTAATCCGACGCCAACGCGTGACAAAGCCCCATGGTGATCAGGTCCAGCGCCGAAAGGTTGCCATTATGCGACCCGCCGCGCACCACATTGGGCGCGCCCATGATGACCGCATCCCCCGCCCCATGCGCGGCCTCGGCGGCCTCCTGCGTCTCGGGGAATTCCGCCAGCGTCACGCCCCGCGCCCGCCAAAGGGCGCGGCCCTCGGCGGTTTGGTCATCATGGCTGCCCATTTTAACGCCACGCTGCGCCAGTTCCGCGCAGAGTCGGTCCAAGGCCGCGGGCACCTCATCGCGCCGCGCGTGCATCTCTTGCATCTGTGCCAAATGTCTCTCCGGGCTGCGCCCGGCCTTCAGCGCCTGCCCGACCAGCCGTTTTGGGGTCTTGCCCGCCGCCAAACGATCATGCGGCAGGTGATCGTTGAACACCACATAGCCCACGCCCCAATCCGCCATGCGCTGCGGCAGGCTGTCGTAAAGGTCGAGCATATGGGTCTCGAACCGAAGCTGCGGGCGGATGTCGGTGACCAATTCCGGCGCGGTGTCGCGGATGCCGCTAAAGACCTGATCGGCGAACGCGAGCCCCCGCAGCCCGCCTTCCCAGCTGACGAATTGCGCCAAAACCGCGGTGGTCATGCCATTCGCCGCAAGCTCCGCCTCCGCCGCGACCAACCCTTCGGACAGTTGCTTCATCGCCCCGCGACGTGGAGCCAGATGCCGCTCGAACGCGTCGCCATGCAGATCGACGATCCCCGGCAAGACTTGAAAGCCGGTCAGATCGACAGGCCGCCCGACCGGGGCATCGGCAATCACCCCGTCGGCAAAAGAGAGCGGCGCGCGGCTCAGCCCCTCGGGGTGAAGCACCTCCGCATTGACGAGATCAAGGTTTGGCATCGTCCCCTCCCACCCCCGGCAGGCAGCCCGCTTCCGGGCAGCCGATCGCATTCAGGACGCCATCGATAAAAGTCATCGACCGATCAAAACTGCCGGTTTTCAAGAAGGCCATCGTCTGGGCGATAACGCGCGGGTTGTTCATCATGAAGGTATGGGTCACCGGCAGGACGATATGATCTTTCATCCCCGCCACACGGGTCGAGGCGACCGAGACCTTCCCGTCATCCGGCCCCGGCAAAAGGCTCGAAAAATAGGGGTTGAGCGACTGTGAGCCGGCAATCACGCCCAATTCGAAAGGGACCGGCGGCAATTGGTTCGGCAAGGCCGCATCATCGGTGCCGATCTCGGCCCCGGCGGGCCCGTTCAACCATTCGAACGCAGGGTTCTCGACCAATTCGTCCACCACCTCGCTGCCGTGATTGGGCGGCCCCAGCATCACTACGCGCCCGACCCGGTCGGCACCGGCCTCGGCCACCCATTTGCGCACCAAAATACCGCCCATGGAATGAGTCACGAAATCGATCTGCGCAGTGCCGCAGGCCTCAATTGCGCGCGGCAGGGTCTGTTTCGCCAATTCCGCGATATTGGCCTCAGTCGAAGGGTAGCCCGGGCGCACCACGCGGTAGCCTTCGGCGGCCAAGGCGGCTTCCATCACGGCAAAAGACATCTCGGTCCTAGCCAGCCCATGGAGCAAAACCACACAGCGCCCCGCTGCGTTTTCGGCCGCGGCAGGCAGGGGGATCGCCAAGCAGATCGCGGCAATCAGCAGAGTGAAAAATCTCATCATGCCCCCCAGATAGACTGATTGCCCCGACTGTGAAATGGTCTTGGCGCGTTACCTGACGAAAGTATGCCGATGCCCCGACCCTGCCCCCGATTGGCCGCCCGCGCCGTGCTGCTGCACGAAGGCCGGCTGCTGCTGGTCAACGCCTATGCCGATGATCGGCTGGGCCTGATGTGCGCCCCCGGCGGTGGGGTGGAGGCCGGCGCCTCCCTCCCCGATAACCTGCGCCGCGAGGTCTTTGAGGAAACGGGCCTCACGATCTCTGTCGGCGCGCCCTGTTTGGTCAATGAGTTCCATGACCCCGGCGGCGATTTCCATCAGGTGGATATCTATTTCAGATGCCACATCCTCGGATCCGCCCAAATCGCCCCCGATTGGCAAGACCGAGAGGCCATCGTCACGCGGCATCGATGGGTCACCCAAGCGGAACTGGCACAAGTCCCCCACAAGCCCGATAGCCTCGGCACAGTTGCCTTTGGCCCGACGGAGGCGGCGATCACCTACGATCCTTTGGAGCCGATTTTGCGCTGATCGCCCAAGCGATCCCGCCCAGAACCAAGGCCGTCGCGATGATCAGCGTCAGGCTCAGCGGCTCACCCAAGAGCAGCGCCCCGGCGAGGATGGCGATGATCGGCACGCTTAGCTGCGCCACCGCCGCCGTGCCCCCGTCGATCCGCGTCAGCACCGCATACCACAGGGCATAGCCAAGCCCCGAGGTCACCCCGCCGCAAAGCGCGCCCAATAAAAGCCCCGTCAGGCTGAAATGCGCCCCCGCAAAAGCTGGCAGGATGAGCATGAACGGCAAACAGAGCAAAAAGTTCGCCGAAGTTGCCGCCAGCGGATCGCCCGATGTGCGACCGATGATCGTATAGGCGGCCCAGCCGATCCCCGCCAGAACCATCAGCCCGGCGCCGATTGGATCCGTGGAACCCTGCCCATCTGGCCAGAGGACCAAAACCAACCCCGCAAAAGCCGCCGCAGCCCCTGTAATCTGCCGCGCGGTGGGCGCCGCGCCGGCCAAAGCGGCGTAGGTGAACATGGTAATCTGCACCACACCAAAAAGGATGAGCGCCCCGAGCCCCGCATCCAACGTCAGATACGCCAGACTGAACCCGATCATATAGACAGCGAGGCTCACGGCTCCGCCGATCCTGTTGCGCCGCAAAAGCGGCAACCGTCCACCCCGCAGCGCAACCAAGACGGCCAAAACCAATGCCCCCGCACCGACCCGCACAAGGGCAAAGCCCGCCGGATCGATATGCCCGCCGTCCATCGCCATTCGGGTCAAAATTGAGTTCGCCGCAAAAGCGCACATGGTGAGGACGGAAAGAAGGAAAAGCTGCATGACCTCTCGCTTAGCCTCACTCTCGAGCCGCGCCAAGCGCGGAATGCCTTTGGCACAAGGTTCTAACTGGGACGTGATGATCTCCTCCTTCGCATTGAATGCTGTGGTGAGATAAGGCGGTACGCGCGCTGCAATTCGATAGTGGCGGCAGAGGGGTTCCTTGGCTCCCCGGGGTTTCACCTATGCTATGTCATAGCCACGCCCTCCAAACGCACGGATACAGTCGCACCGCGCCCAGCACCGGTGGATACCAAACAGGCATGGCCCGCATAAGCCGCTGCGATTTTGCGAACCAAGGCCAGCCCCAAGCCCGACCCTTCAACCTCATCGCGCGACCGCAAAGTGGTCATCGGCTGGAAGACACGCTCATGATAACGCGACGGTATTCCCGGCCCATCATCGGAAACGGTGAGCATCATGGCCTCCCCTTCGTTTTTTACCACTACCTCGACCCGCCCGGAAAACCGATCATGATGCTTGAGCGCGTTTCCAATCAACGCCACGAAAAGCCAGTGCAGGTCCTGATCGTCAACGACGAAAGAGTCGCACCCGAAATGATGATCAACCCGGAAACCACTAGGCAGCCCGACTTCCTTTACCGCGGCATCAAAAGCCTGACGAACCTCAAGCACAGTCGCATTGCCCCCCCTTCCGGCGCGCGAGTATTGAAGCAAGTCGACTAGCATTCGATCCAACCGCCGCGCGTGCCGCTTCAACAAGGCGATGGAACTGTGGACCGAAGCGCTTACCTCCAGTCCCGCCTCCTCAATATCCTCGGCGATCCATTCAGGCAGTTCCAACAACGCGCGAATGGAGCCGCGCAGATCGTGACTTACCAGATGGATAAACTCCTCTGCATCAGGCCCGAGAGGCTGCGGCTCTTCGCGCGAAGGTAACTCATGGTCGGCAGGTAACCTTAACAGCCGCTGCGTCATATCGCGACCTCCCTGCGATCAGCGCATGAGCAAAACGCCCTGCTAACCCGAATTAAAACTAAAAGTTCCATCAAGCGATATCCCGTAGCAATCGACGCGCATTGGGCGGATATTTCGCTCGCAGGCGCGCCCACCTTTGTATTTGCCTTTCGCGTCCAACCCGGCTGGTGATCAACTGCCATTGCTTTGCCACCCTGGTCAGGGCCATTTTCGGCGAAACCTCACCCTGAAGCGCCTTATCCAATCCCCTTCCCAATGTTTGGAAATACTCTGATTGCCCTTTCAAATAGAAATCGGGAATCGCCCCTTTAAGCGCCGCGCGATGCACCTCAAGAAAAGACTTTGAATAGGCCGCTTCCACGCCCCGGTCACTGTAGTGCTCATTACGAAAAGGGTCGAAAAACCCGTCCGGCTGCCGAACGGCAAGTGTCGACATTGCTGGCGTGACCGCGAAGAGGGCGAATAGATAGGCGAGTTCTTTCTGGGTCGATGCCGCGCTGATCACAAAGCTCCATCCCCAATTGAAATAGGGGATTTCGAGCAGTTCCTCCCCCACCTGCCCTCCGGGGGTTGGCCCGTAAACCATCCGTCCGCGCATCAATGATCGAGGGGAGTTAAGGTATTTCTGCGTTCCGCCCCAGCCGATATTGCAATAGACATCACCCTTCGCGTAACGCGCCCAATTTCCAAACAGCCCCAGGCTCGAAGTTTCGGGGGCAAGGCAGTCCGTGATCGCAATCAACTCTTCCAGCGCCGCGACACCCGCGTCATCTGCAATTTGCGGCGTCATATCGGGGGACAGAGGCCAATAGCCCTTGGCGTGAAACCGCACCCACCATTCCCATGCGAGATACCCCGGCGTGCGGAACAACAATCCGCCATATCGACCGGCCTCTGGTGCATGAAAGAACCGGATTTGCCGGTCCAGTTCCTGCCAAGTTTCTGGCTGAACAAGTGGATAGCCGAAACGATCGGCGTAGCGCGCTTGGTCATGCGGATCGCGCAGCATCTCGCGATGGTAGAACATCAAATAGGCGTCGCCATCCGTTTGAAATCCATAGGTTTTACCGTCGAACTTGTCCCCTTCTTGATAAAGCATAGGGTCGCGAAACCCCGGCGGTTCATAGCGTGCGGCGAAGCCATCCAAAGCATGGACCGCCCCTGCGGCCACCAGATCTGCAAGACCAAACGTCGCGGGCAAAGCAACATCATATCGCGCCTCCCCGAGCACACTATTAAGCATCAGTTCCGCGTTGATCTGATCTACATGCACTTCTTGTAGGTCGACCGCGACCCCGGTCCGTTCTGTAAAGGCTTTTGCAACCGGCGCGAGATTGGCCCGCGACCCTTCAGGCAATAGCACCGAAAGCGTCTTGGCGTTTCCCCCCAATTCGCGGGCCTGCGCGGTCACCTTTATATCGATCGCCTCACCGAATGCCGGAGCGGCGATCAGCGTGCTCAGACCGGCGCCCAATCCGATTGAAACCGTTCGCCTTGTTAACCTGCGGCCGCCTGACACGATTCGATCCTCCAATACGCCGGGGCATGACCCCTTCCCGCTGTCGTGGCGCTGGTTTTAGGGCGACGGCGATTAACATTGCGTTAATCGGTCACGGCTATTCACAAGGCATGAAAACGATGCCCCCCCTTTGGCGCCTCCTGCAGCTTTTCGGCAGCCGCATCAGCACCCGTCTCCGGGCCGCTTTTCTGCTCGTTGCGGGCATCATCGGCCTAGCGGGGTGGGTTGCTACGGGGCAAATGCGCGCTGTGTTGGCCAGTCATGCTCATCTAAGCCAATCGGCGCTACCGATGTTGGGCGTCTCCCAGCAGATCGAGCACTCTTTGAATGGTGTATTTCTTTCGATTGAGCAGTTAAATCAGAAAGGTACCACCGCTTCGCCATCAGTACTTGGGCAGGAAATCGAGACAAAAATCAGCGAAGTCTCCAAACTTCTAGATGACTTATCGACGTCCGAGATCGCGCCTCCCTTAGCCGCCCGGCTGGAACAGCGTCTGCAGATGGCACGGCGTGCGACGGATGCGACAGTAGTCAGCCTTCAAGAGATGCGGCGCGCCGAGGCGCAAATCGTCTCAACCCTCGATCTTGTCGAGCAAATTCAAGAGCAAAGTCACCTCATTATCGACGATCTGGCCTATCGGCTTTCTAGGCAAACCGAAGCTTTGCTGGCCGAAGCCCTTAGGACTTCGGGTTCCGGCCAGCTTCAAAATCCTACGTCCCGCTTTCCCGAATTGTTGTTAAGTGCGGTCAATTTGAATGACATTCAGCTCAGTCTCGACACGCTCATCAATATCGTCATATCGCAAGGGCTACAGAACCAACCCCTTCAACTCGCGCGCGCGAAACTGCTTGTCGACGAACATTTTCAGGATACCATAACCCGCTTACCGCGCATTCACGATACAGCCAGCAGGCGGTCACTTGCCCGCCAAATTGACGCGTTGCGCGACCTGCTGCTGCGTCCCAAAACAGGGTTCTTTGCCCATACAACGGCCCGCCTGCGGTTTCACAATAGCTTCGAAAGGCTGCAAGCCGAACATCTCCCCATGATCGTGGAAATTTCCGATATCTCCTCCGATCTGACCCAAAACACCCTAGAGCGGGTGGATGCTGCGACGCAGGCCCTGCGTGATACCATCAACCAGGTCATTTGGACCGTGGGCCTCACCATGGCCTGCGCCTTTCTCGTGATTGCAATGACCAACGGCTTGGTTATCGAACGGCAGTTTAACCGCCGCATCAGACGCTTGACCGATTCCGTGACCGCGATCGCTCGGGGGGATCTCGACCATCCGATTACCGTGAGAGGGCGGGACGAACTTGGAGAGATGGCGCGCGCATTGACCGTCTTCCGCACCACGGCGGAGGAGCTGCGGCGCTCGAATATCGAGTTGGAGAAATTCGCCTATGTCGCTGCGCACGACCTGCGGTCGCCCCTCCGGGCGGTGCATGAATTGAGCCTTTGGGTGCTGGAGGATGAAGACAACGCGCTGAGCGCCGAAAGCCGAAGCTATTTGCTGATGTCTCAACAGCGGATCGACCGGCTAAACCGTCTTTTGGCCGATCTTTTGGACTACGCTCGCGCAGGGCAGGACCAACCTGCGTCGGAGCCCGTGCATCTTGGCCGCTTGGTGACGGAGCTCGCTCGCTACATCGATACCGAAGGCCGTTTCAAAATCACCTTTACCGGGGCGGAACAGGTCGTCGACGCGCAGCTCACACCCTTGCAGCAAATCTTGGGCAATCTCATCTCGAACGCCATCAAACACCATGACCGGGATCATGGGACGATCCATATCAGTGCACAACGGCGGCAGAACCACCTTATCTTGACCGTCCGCGATGATGGGCCGGGTATAGAGCTTCGACATCAGCAAAAGATATTTGAACTCTTTCAAACCCTTAAACCCCGCGATGAGGTTGAGGGGAGCGGCTTGGGCCTCGCCATCGTAAGCAAGCTTGCGGCCCACCAAAAAGGCAAGGTCACGCTATTTTCCGACCCTGACAAAGGGCGCGGCGCGACCTTTGTGGTTGAGCTTCCACTGGCACCACAAGCACATCAATCTCTGCCCGTGGCGGCCGCGGCGTGACAGCAGTCGGAAAGGAATATCGGATGAAAACGACGCCCGCGAAATTTCTTATCGTCGATGACGACAAAGTCAGCGTGATGGCCATGCAACGGGCAATGCGCAAGTTGAAGATCGTCAATGAGACGGCGGTTTGCCATGACGGCCAGCAGGCGCTTGAGTTTCTGGCGGAGGAGGTGAAGCGGCACGGGCGATTGCCGCCTTACATCATCACGCTCGACCTCAATATGCCGCGCATGGGCGGGCTTGAGTTCTTGGAGGTCGTTCGGGCCGATCCCGCCTTGGAGCGTATGGTGGTCTTCGTCTTCACGACCTCCGATATGCCCACGGATGTGCAATCGGCCTATAGCAAAAATGTCGCAGGCTATATCGTGAAGGAGAACCCGTCAGAGACCTTTGCAAATGCGCTCGACATGCTGAACACCTACGCGCGGATCGTGGAGCTGCCCAGTTAGCCCGATGAGAACCGGATAACCGCCAGTCAAAGCCTCGCCCGAAACGAAAAGAGGCGCGCCATTGCTGGCGCGCCTCCGGAACCTTAGCCGAAAGGGCTGGCTTACATCATGCCGCCCATGCCGCCCATGTCGGGCATGCCGCCTGCGGGGGCTGCGCCCTCTTTGGCGGGCTTGTCGGCAACCATCGCTTCGGTGGTGATCAGCAGACCTGCGATCGAAGCTGCGTCTTGCAGTGCGGTGCGCACCACTTTCGCCGGGTCGATGACGCCGAAGGAGAACATGTCGCCATATTCCTCGGTCTGTGCGTTGAAGCCGAACTTCAGGTCGTCGCTTTCGCGGATTTTGCCGGCCACAACGGAACCGTCCACACCAGCGTTCTCAGCGATCTGACGCAGCGGTGCTTCCAGCGCCTTACGGACGATGGAGATACCGACGTTCTGGTCATTGTTGTCGCCTGTGAGGCCTTCCAGCTTCTTGGCGCCTTGAACCAGAGCCACACCACCGCCAACGACGATGCCTTCTTGAACAGCGGCACGTGTCGCGTTCAGGGCGTCATCGACGCGGTCCTTGCGCTCTTTCACTTCGACTTCGGTCATGCCGCCAACGCGGATCACGGCAACACCGCCTGCCAGTTTGGCAACGCGTTCTTGCAGCTTCTCACGGTCGTAGTCGGAGGTGGTCTCTTCGATCTGGTTGCGGATCTGAGCCACGCGGGCTTCGATCTCGGCCTTCTCGCCAGCGCCGTCAACAACGGTGGTCTCGTCTTTGGTGATCGACACTTTCTTGGCCGAACCCAGCATGTCCATGGTCACGGACTCGAGCTTCATGCCGAGGTCTTCGGAGATCACTTGACCACCGGTCAGGATCGCGAGGTCTTGCAGCATCGCTTTGCGACGGTCACCGAAGCCCGGTGCCTTCACAGCAGCAATTTTCAGACCGCCACGCAGCTTGTTCACGACGAGGGTTGCCAGGGCTTCGCCCTCGACGTCTTCGGCGATGATCAGAAGCGGCTTCTGGGACTGGATGACCTGCTCGAGCAGCGGCACCATCGGCTGAAGGCTCGACAGTTTCTTCTCGTGCAGCAGGATGATCGCGTCTTCCAGCTCGACAGTCATCTTGTCGGAGTTGGTGACGAAATAGGGGCTCAGGTAGCCACGGTCGAACTGCATGCCTTCGACGACATCGGTCTCGGTTTCCAGACCTTTGTTCTCTTCGACGGTGATCACACCTTCGTTGCCGACTTTCTGCATCGCGTCCGCGATCTGGCGGCCGATTTCACGCTCGCCGTTGGCGGAGATGGTGCCAACCTGCGCGACTTCGTCGCTGTCGGACACGTCGCGTGCGGCGGCTTTGATCGCGTCGACGACCTTGGCAGTCGCCAGATCGATGCCGCGCTTGAGGTCCATCGGGTTCATGCCAGCGGCAACCGATTTCATGCCTTCGCGCACGATGGCTTGGGCCAGAACGGTCGCGGTGGTGGTGCCGTCGCCGGCTTCGTCGTTGGTCCGGGAAGCGACTTCCTTGACCATCTGCGCGCCCATGTTCTCGAACTTGTCTTCCAGTTCGATTTCCTTCGCCACGGATACACCGTCTTTGGTGATGCGCGGTGCGCCGAAGGATTTGTCCAGAACCACGTTCCGGCCTTTGGGGCCGAGTGTGACTTTCACCGCATCGGCAAGGATGTTCACACCCTTGAGCATCCGGTTGCGGGCGTCGGTGTCAAATTTGACGTCCTTAGCAGCCATGTTGTCTTCTCCTAAAATCTTGGATTTGATGTGAGCGTCGTCAGGGTTCGGCAAGCCAAGTGGCTTACGCGATGATCCCCATGATGTCGCTTTCTTTCATCATCAGCATTTCTTCGCCGTCGACGGTGACCTCTGTGCCGGACCACTTGCCGAACAGGATTTTGTCGCCGGGTGCGACGGCCATTTCGATCAGCTCGCCGTTGTCTTTGCGGGCGCCAGTGCCGACAGCCACGACTTCACCTTCGGAAGGCTTTTCCTTGGCGGAATCGGGGATGATCAGCCCGCCGGCGGTTTTCTCTTCGCTTTCTGTGCGCTTGACCAGCACACGGTCATGAAGCGGTTTCAATGCCATCTTTGCAGCTCCTTAAGGCTCAAAGTTACTCTTCCAAGCCACCCCCTCCGGGCGAGGGGTGCAGCCGTTAGCACTCGACCCATATGAGTGATAACGATGCATAGCTAAGGAGCGGCCCGCGGCCTGTCAACAACGGCGTTGAAAAATTTTGAGCGCATTGGAACCATTATTCGGCCCCTAAAATGCGCCCCGCAGTCGCGACAGCCTCGGCCCCCTTTGGGGTCAGCCCGTATATGCCTTTGTCGACCTTTTCAAACCAACCATAGTGATCGTCCCGCATCATGCGGGTCGCCGCCGAGACGCCAGTCGCCCGGGCCACATCCGCGCCTTTGCTGGCGCCCGCTTCGAAGAGGTAGACCGCGAGCTTCAGCGCATCCTGTCGGTAAGCCGTCACCAGCCCCGCGCGGGTTTGGCCGCCGTCGTTCGGATCCCCCTGCCGCCGGGCAAACTCTCGCAAGAGCAACGCCGCCCGTTTGGCATTCTTGCGCGGCGCATAGGGGCCAGGATCGCAATGCACCTCGACCAGCCCATCCGACAGCCGCACGGTGATCAGCCCCAGCCCCAGCCGCCGGGCCAGCGTGACGTTGTCCTTCACCGCCTTGGCAAAGCGCTTTCCCGGTTGGCGCGCCACGGCAAGGTAGACATCATCCGCCACTTTCAGCCGCGCCAGACATTGATGAAACAGCGCCAGCGAAAAGCCGAGCTTCAACTCGACCACCACCGGCGGCTCGGCTCCGCGCACGGCCACCACATCCGCCGCGCCGACCTCGGCCTTCACGATATAGCCCTGATCCTCAAGGAAGGCTTTGATCGGCGGGTAAAGGTCGGTTTCGCGCGGATTGCTCATGGCGCGCAACTTGCCCCATCGCGCGGCGCTATGCAAAGGGCGGCACCGGCTGAAAGTGCCGCGCAATGCCGCATTGCAGCGCGCGCAGGTGACAAGCCTATTCAACCTGCTATAAGGCGCGCAAATCCACCCGAACAGACAGGACCGCCCCATGACAACGCTTGTTTTTGGCCATAAATCCCCCGACACCGACAGCACCGGCAGCCCGATCGTTTGGGCGTGGTATCTCAATGAGATCAAAGGCATCCCCGCCAAACCCGTCCTGCTGGGCGAGCCGAATACCGAAGCGCTGTTCATGCTCGACAAATGGGACCTCCAAAAGCCCGAGATCCTGACCGAGCTTGAGGCCGACACCAAGGTTGTCATCGTCGACACCAACAACCCCGCCGAACTGCCCGACAACATCAATGACGCCGATATCACCGGCATCATCGACCACCACCGTCTGGTGGCAGGGCTTGAGACACGCGGCCCGATCGAGATCAACATCCAGCCGCTCGCCTGCACCGCGACGATCATGTACAAGATGATCGGCAAGGATTGGGCGCAGGCCCCGCGCGGGGTAAAGGCCGCGGCCCTGTCCTGCATCCTGTCGGACACGCTTGAGTTCCGCAGCCCCACCACCACCCAAGAAGACCGCGCCATCGCCCATGACATCGCGCAGGATCTCGGCGTCGATATCACGGATTATGCGACCGAAATGTTCGCCGCGAAATCCGATGTCTCTGCCTTCAGCGAAGCGGAACTGCTGCGCATGGACAGCAAGGGCTTTGACCTTGACGGCACCAACCTGCGCGTGAGCGTGTTGGAAACCACCTCCCCCGCGCCGCTGTTGGAGCGTAAGGACGCGCTGATGGCCGAGATGCCCAAAGTGGCCGAAGCCGACGGTGCCGCGCAGGTGCTTTTGTTCATCGTCGACATTCTGAAAGAAGAGGCGACCCTCTTGGTGCCCAACGACATGGTCAAACATATTGCCGAGCAGAGCTTTGGCGCTGAGGTCTCCGGCGACACGGTCGTGCTGCCCGGTGTGATGAGCCGTAAAAAGCAGATCATCCCGAACCTCAAGATGTAAGCCAATCGGGCGGGCCCAGTGCCCGCCCTCACTTTTTGAAAGGCCGCCCCATGACCCGCATTATCTCTGCTCTGCCCGAAGTATCCGATCAATATGACGCGCTTTTCGTCGATCTTTGGGGCTGTGTGCATGACGGGCGCAAAGCGCTGCCCGCGGCGGTGGCGGCCTTGCAGGCCTATCGCAAGACCGGCGGCAAGGTCGTCTTGGTCACCAACTCCCCCCGCCCCCGTGATGGCGTGGAGAAACAGTTGCAGCAATTCGGCGTGCCGCAAGACGCATGGGACAGCATCGCCACCTCCGGCGATTCCGCGCGGTCGGCGATGTTCCGAGGGGTCGTGGGCGAAAAGGTCTGGTTCATCGGCCATCCCGGTGAGCGCAAGTTTTTCGAGCCGCTAACGATCCTGAAAGACCCGGTTGAGATCGAGACCGTCCCGCTGGCGCAGGCCGAGGGCATCGTCTGCACCGGCCCCGTCGATGCCATGGCCGACCCGGAAGTCATGCGCCCCGAGTTTGAGCAGGCCATCGCCCGCGGGCTGAAGCTGCTCTGCGCCAACCCCGATATCGTGGTCGACCGGGGCGAGGTGCGCGAATGGTGTGCCGGGGCGCTGGCTGCGCTATATACGGAAATGGGGGGCGAAAGCCTCTATTTCGGCAAGCCCCACGCCCCGATCTATGACCTCGCCCGCCGCCGTCTTCCCGCGCTTGAGGTCGACATCCCCGACAATCGCATCCTTGCCATCGGCGATGGCATCCTGACGGATGTCAAAGGCGCGATGGACGAAGGCATCGATTCGCTCTTCATCACCGGCGGACTGGCCGCCGCGGAAACCGCCACGACCGAGCAGCCCGACGAAGCCAAACTCCGCGCCTATCTCGACCGCGAAGCATCGGCCCCGACCTATGCCATCGGATTCTTGCGCTAACCCAGAAAGAGCTTGATTTTCTGCAGCCGCGAAGTAATAAAGTTGCATCTCGGCGCAGCCTAGCGTCACTTTGTTACCAAGGAGCCGTCATGTTGGACAATATGCCACGCGGGACGATCTGCATCGAAGATATCGAAATCGGCATGTCGCGCCATCTGCGCAAAGTCGTGACCGATATGGATATCGAACTTTTCGCGCAGGTCTCGACCGACCGCAACCCGGTGCATCTGGATGACGACTATGCCCGCGAGACGATATTCGAGGGGCGCATCGCCCATGGGATGCTGACCGCCGGGCTGATCTCGGCGGTGATCGGGGAACAGCTGCCCGGCCATGGCACGATCTACCTTGGGCAATCGCTCAAATTCCTCGGCCCCGTGCGCCCCGGCGATATGGTGCTGGCCGAAGTCACCGTGACCGACATGGACATCGCCAAACGCCGCGTGAAAATGGACTGCCGCTGTACGGTCGACGGCAAACCCGTGCTGGCCGGAGAGGCCACGGTGCTCGCGCCCTCGGCCAAGCTCGACTAAGCAGGCGGTTTTCGCCGCCTGTGCATCTTGCTCTCGCCCCGCAGCACGGCTAGGCAAGGCGCATGCGGATCATCCGAGATTATCAATTCGTCGACCTGCCAGATCGCGGCGCCACCGCCGCGATCGGTAATTTTGATGGCGTGCACCTTGGCCACCGGTCGGTGATCGAACTGGCGCAGCAGGCGGCCCCCGCCGCGCCGCTCGGCGTCGTCACCTTTGAGCCGCATCCCCGCGAATACTTCGCCCCCGACGCCCCGCCCTTTCGCCTGATGGGCCGCGAGGCCCGCGCGCATCGGCTTGAAAAAATAGGCGTCAAACGGCTCTATGAACTGGCCTTCAACAGCACGCTGGCGGGCCTCTCGCCCGAGGCTTTTGCCCGCGACGTGCTGCATGAAGGGCTGGGGCTGGCCCATGTGGTCGTCGGCGCTGACTTCTGCTTTGGCAAGGGCCGCGAAGGCACGGCTGAGGATCTGGTTCGCTTCGGCGCGCAATATGGCTTTGGCGTCACCATCGCCCCGCTGATGGCCCGCGATGAGCTGACCGTGTCGTCGACCGCCATCCGCGAAGCACTGACCCGCGGCGCGCCCCGCGAAGCAGCCGCCATGCTGGGCCATTGGCACCGCATTGACGGGCCGGTGATCTCGGGCGAGCAGCGTGGCCGCGAGCTGGGCTTTCCCACCGCGAATATGTCCATCGACGGTCTGCACCCGCCCGCCTTCGGCGTCTACGCCGTGCTGGTCGACGTGCTGGAGGGGCCGCATAAGGGCAGCTACCACGGGGCGGCCAGCATCGGCACCCGCCCGATGTTCGGTGAGAACAAAGCCAATATCGAGACCTATGTCTTTGACTTCAAAGGCGACCTTTATGGCGCGCCGCTCTCGGTCGGGCTGGTCGAACATCTGCGCGGCGAAGAGAAGTTTGACAGCCTCGATGCGCTGATCACCCAGATGGGGCAGGACTGCGACCGCGCCCGGACCATTCTGGCGGCGTTATGAGCGATCCGATCCCCCGCAAGGGCCTGACCCCGAAGTTCTGGGAGAAGAAAGCCCTGACGGAGATGTCCCAGACCGAATGGGAAGCGCTCTGCGACGGTTGCGGCAAATGCTGCCTAAACAAGCTAGAAGACGAGGACAGCGGCGAAGTGGCCCTGACCCGCGTCGCCTGCCGCCTGCTCGACGACAGCACTTGCCGGTGCGTGCACTACGAAAACCGGCACGAGTTCGTGCCCGACTGCATCGTGCTGCGCCCCGACAACCTCGATACCCACGCCTATTGGATGCCCCAGACCTGCGCTTACCGCCTGCTGTGGGAGGGCAAACCGCTGCCTGAATGGCACCCCCTGCTGACCAGCACCCCCGACAGCGTGCATGACGCCGGGGTCAGCGTGCAATTTGATACCGTGTCCGAATTTGATACCCCGTTCGAAGAATGGGAAGACCATATTATCGAGGAGCCCACCTGATGTTTTTCGCCTCTGACAACGCCGGCCCCGTCCACCCCAAGGTGATGGAGCGCGTGATCGCCGCCAATACGGACTACGCGATGCCCTACGGCAAAGACCCGATCATGGATGAGGTCCGCGACCAAATCAGGCAGCAGTTCGAGGCGCCAGAGGCCGAGGTCTACCTCGTTGCCACCGGCACCGCGGCCAATGCGCTGGCGCTGGCCTGCTACACCCAGCCGTGGCAGACGATCTTTTGCGCCAAGGTCGCGCATATCGAAGAGGATGAGTGCAACGCGCCCGAGTTCTACGCCGGGGCGGCCAAGCTGACGCTGGTAGAGACCGAAGACAAGATGACCCCAGAGGCCCTGCGCCGGGCCATCGTCGCGCGGATGGCGGGCGACGTGCACACGCCGCAACGCGGACCGGTGTCGATCACGCAGGTGACGGAACGCGGCGGGGTGCACAGCCTTGAAGAGTTGCGGGCGCTGACCGCGGTGGCCAAGGAATACGACCTGCCCGTCCATATGGACGGCGCGCGTTTTGCCAATGCGCTGGTGGCACTGGGCTGCACCCCGGCTGAGATGACGTGGAAAGCGGGCGTCGATGTGGTGAGCTTTGGCGGCACCAAGAACGGCTGCATGGGTGTCGAAGCCGTGGTTTTCTTCGACCCTAAGAAGGCGTGGGAATTCGAGTTGCGCCGCAAACGCGGCGCGCATCTCTTCTCCAAACATCGGTATCTCTCGGCCCAGATGGCGGGCTACCTTGCGGATGGCACATGGTTGGAAACGGCCAAGGCGGCCAATGCTAATGCGGCCCATCTTGCCCAAGGGCTGCGCGCGGCGGGGGCGGAATTCCTGCATGAACCTGCGGCGAACATGATCTTCGCCCGCTTCCCCCGCGCCATCCACCGCAAGCTGCATGAAGCTGGTGCGCGCTATTATCTGTGGGACGGCACGCTGGACGGCGATGATGATGAGATGGTCGCGGCGCGGATGGTCTGCGACTGGTCGATCAGCCGTGAGCAGATCGACCAGTTCCTGAGCCAGTTCTAAACGCTCACGCCAGCGGCACGTCGTTCAGGAAATCACGGATCGCTTCGGCGACCTCGGCGGCATGGGTGATGGGCACCATATGCCCTGCCCCCTCGACCGAGACGCGCCGCGCGTCCGGCAAGCGGCGCAACAGTGACGCGTTGATCGCATGGGCCGCTTTGGGAGAGGCGCTGCCTTCGACCAAAAGCGCGGGCATCGACGCACGCTCGAACATGCCCGGTGCCAGCAAGCCAGCGCTGTCCTCCCCCAAGAAGGGCGAAGAGGCGGGGATGAAGCCGATGCGATCGACCATATAGGCGCGGGTCGGCTCGGGGATTTGATCCCATTTCGTGCCATCGCCCCAAACCCGGTTGAAGAGCCGCGCGGCGGTTTCCGCGTCGCCTTCGGCCAAAGCCGCCTCAAAGGCCGCGTTCTGTTCGTTGTATTCGGCCATCGCCTCGGGGTCATCCTGTTTGGCGGCGGCGAAATAGACCGGCTCGATCAGTGTGATGCTGCGCACCAGTTCGGGATGTTCAATCGCCAACCGCATCGCCACCGTCGCGCCAAAGGAATGGCCAATCAGGTCCATCGGCGCTTCGAGCAGGCTCAGTGCCATCTCTGTCGCCACGTCGTGGATATTCCCCTGCCCGTCCCAATCGCCCGACCGCCCGTGCATCGGCAGATCGAAGGCGCGGAGGGTCAGCTCATCCGACAGCGCGGCCCCGATGCCCCGCCACGCGCCGGAATGCGCCAGCGAGCAATGGATCGCCAAGGCCGGGCGCGGGCCGTGACCAAAACGGCGCGCGTTAATCTCTGGAATCACAGCTTGCCCCCGAGGTGCAGATCGAGGTCTTCCAAACGGTCCTGCCCCCAGAATTTCTGATCGCCGACGATATAGAACGGCGCGCCAAAGACACCCTGCGCCACAGCCTCTTCAAGGTTCGCGGCATAGGTCTCGGCGCCTTGCAGCAACCCGCTGTCGGCCAGAGCCGGATCGAACCCCGCCTCACTCAGACAGGCGCGGACCACATCGTCATGGCCGATGTCCTTTTCCTCGGCCCAGACGGCGCGGGTGATGGCATGGGTCAGCTTGCCCAAATCGCCCCCGCCCGCGTTCTGCGCCGCGATCACCGCATAGGCCGCAGGCGCGCCATTCGTCGGCCAATGCGCGGGCTTGAGGTTGAAGGGCAGGCCCAGCTTGCGCGCCTGCCGCGGCAGGTCTTGGGCGCGGTATTCATTCCGGCTGGGGTGACGCTCTGCCGGGGGCAGCCCGCCGGTACGCGGGAAAGCCGCCACGATGTCGAAAGGTTTGTAAACGATCTCGGCCCCGTGCTTTTCAGCAATCGCCTCAAGCCGATTCCCGGCGAGGTAGCAATAGGGTGACAGCGTTGCGAAAAAATAGTCGATCCGGGCCATTTGGCTCTCCTTCGGGGGCGGTGCAGCTTTGCCCGACCGTAAGCGCATGCTAAGCGGTGTCAACGTCACGAATCTGCAACCTACCGCTGCCCCGGAGCCCCTATGCCACGCACTTCAGAACCTAAACTGATCTCAGGCAATGCCAATATGCCGCTTGCCAAGGCCATCGCGCGGCGCATGTCGCTGCATCGCGGCGTCAATGTCGGCCTTGTCGATGCACGGGTCGAACGGTTCAACGACGGCGAGATTTTCGTCGAGGTCTATGAGAACGTGCGCGGCGAGGATATGTTCATCATCCAGCCCACGTCGAACCCCGCGAACGACAACCTGATGGAACTGATGATCATGGCCGATGCGCTGCGCCGGTCCTCGGCCGCGCGGGTCACTGCGGTGCTGCCCTACTTCGGCTACGCCCGTCAGGACCGCCGGACCAAGGCCCGCACGCCGATCACCGCCAAGATGGTCGCCAACATGCTGACCGGCAGCGGGATCGAGCGGATCCTGACCATGGACCTGCACGCCGCGCAGATCCAAGGTTTCTTCGACATTCCGGTCGACAACCTCTACGCCTCCCCGATCTTTGCGCTGGATATCAAGGACGCTTTCAAAGACCGTATGGATGAGCTGATGGTCGTCAGCCCCGACGTTGGCGGCGTGGCCCGCGCGCGTGAACTTGCCAAGCGGATCAACTCCCCCCTGTCGATCGTCGACAAACGCCGCGAGAAAGCGGGCGAAGTGGCCGAGATGACCGTGATCGGCGATGTGAAGGGCAAGACCTGCCTGATCGTGGACGACATCTGCGACACCGCGGGCACGCTCTGCAAAGCCGCCGAAGTGCTGTTGGAGAACGGCGCCAAGGAGGTACACTCCTACATCACCCACGGCGTCATGTCCGGCCCGGCGGTTGAACGTGTGGCCAATTCGGTCATGAAATCGCTGGTCATCACCGACAGCATCGCGCCGACCCCCGCGGTCAAGAAAGCGCCGAACATCCGCATCGTGCCCACCGCGCCGATGTTTGCCCAAGCGATCCTGAACATCTGGAACGGCACCTCCGTCTCCTCTCTGTTCGAGGCGGAAACGCTGGGCCCGATCTATGACGGGATGTATGCCGCGAGCTAAGCCGCGTGCTGTGATCTAGGGCCGGCCCCAGCGGGCCGCCCACGCCTTCTAGGCCCCTCCCCGAGAGCGCCGGGCCTAGCCGATGACCCAGTCATCCTCCTCCCCCAGCGATCCAATCGCCGTCCAAGCCAGCCGCGCACGCGCGACGCGGGTGTCGCCCCATGTGCGGAACACCATGTCAAAGCCCGTGTCCGTCACTGCCTCGGCGCCGATATCGGCGCGGGTGACGGTGCTGGCGTCGATGTCCCAAAGGGACATGCTCACCTGAACATGCGGCGGCTCTCGGAAAGGTTCGGAAAAATTGATCCGGCGGCGGCGTTCACGCTGGCCATGACCCGTCCACATCGAACCGCCGTCTTCGAACTCTGAAAACAGCATGACATCGCCATTATCCACGCCGATGGTATGGCTGCGCAGTCGTTTCATATCCCTAGCCTGCCCGCTTTTTTGTTCACTGCACAATGATGCCGCAGCAGCGAGAGGCAGAAAAGCAAAAAGCCCCGCCGAAGCGGGGCTTTTCACGAATTTTCAACGCATTACAGGTTAGGCTGCTTGCTCGACAACCCGATGTGATCACCAACGGCAACCATATCGGAGAGCAGCTTGGCGGCGTCGTCCACGGGACCGGGCTCATTCTCCCAGTTGTCCTTGGCGCGGGTGTAGACGGCATGCGCCTCTGCCACCATGCTGTCCATCTGCTCCTGCGTCATGTCGGCACGCGCCACGGCACGTTCCGCCAGCACAGACACGCCGCCCTGACCGCCGATTTCGGCGAAGCCGCCGGTCACGACGTATTCGGTCGTGCCCTCCGGCCCTTCCACGCGCAGAAGGCCCGGACGCAGGGTGGTGATGGTGGGCGCATGATCGGCCATGGCCGTCATGTCACCCTCGGTGCCCGGAATCTGCACGGCCGTCACCTGCATCGATGCCAGCCGCCGTTCCGGCGAAACGAGGTCGAATTGCATTGTGTCTGCCATTGTCAGCGCTCCTTAAGCGGCGTCTGCCGCCATTTTCTCGGCTTTCGCCTTCACTTCGTCGATGCCACCAACCATGTAGAAGGCACCTTCGGGCAGGTGGTCATACTCACCGGCAACCACGGCCTTGAAGGAGGCGATGGTTTCTTCCAGCGGCACCTGAACGCCGTCGGAGCCTGTGAAGACTTTCGCCACGTCGAAAGGCTGGCTGAGGAAACGCTCGATCTTACGGGCGCGGGCCACGGTCAGCTTGTCCTCTTCGCTCAACTCGTCCATGCCGAGAATGGCGATGATGTCCTGAAGCGATTTGTAGCGCTGAAGCACCTGCTGCACGTCCGTCGCCACCTTGTAGTGCTCGTCGCCGATGATCAGCGGGTCAAGCAGACGCGAGGTGGAGCCGAGCGGGTCAACCGCAGGGTAGATGCCCTTTTCCGAGATCGAACGGTCGAGAACCGTTGTCGCGTCGAGGTGCGCAAAGGAGGTCGCCGGCGCGGGGTCGGTAAGGTCGTCCGCGGGAACGTAGACGGCCTGAACCGAGGTGATCGAGCCATTCTTGGTCGAAGCAATACGCTCCTGCATGACGCCCATGTCGGTCGCCAGTGTCGGCTGGTAGCCCACGGCCGAAGGAATACGGCCCAGAAGGGCGGACACTTCGGAACCGGCCTGCGTGAAGCGGAAGATGTTGTCAACGAAGAACAGAACGTCGGAACCGGATTCGTCGCGGAACTGCTCGGCCAGTGTCAGGCCGGTCAGGGCGATCCGCATACGCGCACCCGGAGGCTCGTTCATCTGGCCGTAGACCAGCGCAATTTTCGAATCCACGAGGTTGTCGGGAACGATAACGCCGGATTCGATCATCTCGTGGTAGAGGTCGTTGCCCTCACGGGTCCGCTCACCCACGCCCGCGAACACCGAGAGACCCGAGTGCACTTTGGCGATGTTGTTGATCAGTTCCATGATCAGAACGGTCTTGCCCACACCGGCACCGCCGAAGAGGCCAATTTTACCACCCTTGGTGTAGGGGGCCAGCAGGTCGATGACCTTGATGCCGGTGACGAGGATTTCGGTCTCGGTCGACTGGGCCGCGAACTCGGGCGCTTCGCCGTGAATGGCGCGGGAGTTGTCCGCGTTGACCGGGCCTTGCTCGTCCACGGCTTCGCCGGTGACGTTCATGATGCGGCCCAGGGTCGCGTTGCCGACGGGCACGCGGATCTGGTCGCCCGTGTCAGTCACGTCCTGACCGCGGACCAGACCTTCGGTGGCGTCCATCGCAATGGCACGCACGGTGTTTTCGCCAAGGTGCTGCGCCACTTCGAGAACCAGCGTCTTGCCTTGGTTCTCGGTGTGGAGCGCGTTGAGAATCTCGGGCAGGTCGCCCTCGAATTGAACGTCAACGACAGCGCCGATGACCTGTGTAATTTTACCGACAGCTTTTGCCATGTCGTGTCTCCGATTTGCTTACAGCGCTTCCGCGCCGGAAATGATTTCGATCAGCTCGTTGGTGATGACAGCCTGACGCGAGCGGTTGTACTCGATGGTCAGCTTGTCGATCATCTCACCCGCGTTGCGTGTGGCGTTGTCCATCGCCGACATCCGGGCACCCTGTTCGGATGCACCGTTCTCCAGCAGAGCCGAGAAGATCGCCGTGGCGACCCCGCGCGGCAGAAGGTCGGCCAAGACCGCCTCTTCGCTGGGTTCATAGTCGAACAATGTGGACGCTGCGCTGTCGTCGCCTTCTTCGCCGTCGAATTTGGCGGGGATGATCTGCTGCGCCGTCGGCGTCTGCATGACCACGTTGACGAACTTCGCGTAGAAGATCGTCGCCACGTCGAATTCGCCCGCGTCAAAGCGGTTCAGCACGTCCTGCGCGATGTTCTGCGCGTCGCCGTAGCCGATCTTTTTGACTTCGCTGAGGTCAACATGGCCCACCAGATGATCGCCCAGATCGCGGCGCAGCGCGTCGCGGCCCTTCTTACCAACGGTAAGGATTTTCACCTCTTTGCCCTGGGCCAGCAGATCGCGCGCATGGGCCTTGGCCTTCTTCGCGATGTTGCTGTTGAAGCCGCCGCACAGCCCGCGTTCGGCGGTCATGACCACCAGCAGATGCACCTTGTCTTCACCCGTGCCGCTGAGCAGCTTGGGCGCGCTGTCGGAACCGCCGACGCTGGCCGCGAGCCCTGCCATCACGGCGTTGAACCGCTCAGAATAGGGACGCGAAGCCTCGGCAGCCTCCTGCGCGCGGCGAAGTTTCGCCGCGGCAACCATTTGCATGGCCTTGGTGATCTTGCGGGTCGATTTGACCGACGAGATCCTGTTCTTCAGGTCCTTGAGATTTGGCATTGCCTTATCTCCCGTTTAAGCGAAGTCGGCGGCGAAACCGTCGATGGCGGCTTTGATCTTCTCTTCCAACTCGCCTTTGACCTTGCGGTCGTTGTTGGTGATGTCCTTGAGAAGGTCGTCATGCTTGCTGCGCAGATGCGCCAGCAGACCCGCTTCGAAGCGGCCAACGTCCGAGATGTCCACCTTGTCGAGATAGCCGTGGGTACCGGCGTAGATCACGCAGACGATTTCGGAGTTGGTCAGCGGCGCGTACTGGGGCTGCTTCATCAGTTCGGTCAGACGCGCACCACGGTTCAGCAGCTGCTGGGTCGCGGCGTCGAGGTCGGAACCGAACTGGGCGAAGGCCGCCATTTCGCGGTACTGGGCCAGCGACAGTTTCACCGGACCGGCCACCGAAGACATCGCCTTGGTCTGAGCCGAAGAGCCAACACGCGAAACCGACAGACCGGTGTTCACGGCGGGGCGGATGCCCTGGTAGAACAGTTCGGTCTCAAGGAAGATCTGACCGTCGGTGATCGAGATCACGTTGGTCGGAATAAACGCGGAAACGTCGCCACCTTGGGTTTCGATGATCGGCAGAGCCGTCAGCGAGCCGTTGCCAGCCTCATCACCCAGCTTCGCGGAACGCTCGAGCAGGCGGGAGTGAAGGTAGAAAACGTCGCCCGGGTAAGCTTCGCGGCCCGGCGGGCGGCGCAGCAGCAGGGACATCTGACGGTAGGACACGGCCTGCTTGGACAGGTCATCGTAGATGATCAGCGCGTGGCGGCCGTTGTCGCGGAAATGCTCGGCCATCGCGGTGGCGGCATAGGGCGCGAGGAACTGCATCGGCGCGGGCTCGGAAGCAGTCGCAGCCACGACGATGGAGTAGTCGATCGCGCCGGTCTCTTCGAGCTTTTTCACCAGCTGCGCCACGGTCGAGCGTTTCTGGCCGATCGCGACGTAGACGCAGTACATCTTCTTGCTCTCGTCGTCGCCAGCGGCTTCGTTGACCTGAGCTTGGTTCAGCATCGCGTCGAGCGCGACGGCGGTCTTGCCGGTCTGACGGTCGCCAATGATCAGCTCACGCTGGCCACGGCCGATCGGGATCATCGCGTCGACGGACTTGAGGCCAGTGGCCATCGGCTCGTGCACGGATTTACGCGGGATGATGCCCGGTGCCTTCACGTCGGCGATGCCGCGCTTGGTGGCGCCGATGGGGCCTTTGCCGTCGATGGGGTTGCCCAGACCGTCAACAACGCGGCCCAGCAGTTCGTCACCGATTGGCACGTCCACGATGGAGTTGGTGCGCTTGACGGTGTCGCCTTCGGTAATGTCGCGGTCGGAGCCGAAGATAACGACACCCACGTTGTCGGCTTCGAGGTTCAGGGCCATGCCCTGAATGCCGCCGGGGAATTCGACCATTTCACCGGCCTGAACGTTGTCCAGACCATAGACGCGGGCGATACCGTCACCGACGGAGAGAACGCGACCCACTTCGGCCACTTCGGTTTCCTGACCGAAATCCTTGATCTGGTCCTTCAGGATCGCAGAAATCTCTGCTGCTTGGATACCCATTTATCCGACCTCTTTCATTACATTCTGGAGGGAATTGAGCTTGGAGCGGATCGAGGTGTCGATCATCTTCGAGCCCACTTTGACGACAAGACCGCCGATGAGGCTTTCATCAACGGTCGCATGAAGTGATACTTTTTTGCCGGTGGAAGCGGTCAGCGATTTCGCCAGCTTGTCCGACTGTGTCTTCGTCAGTGCTTTGGCCGTTGTGACCTCGGCAGTGATTTCACCTTTGGCTTCGGCAATGGTCTCGCGCAGCGCTTTAACCAGCGCGGGCAGCGCGAACAGGCGGCGCTTTTGCGCCATCAGTTGCAGCGTGTTCGCCATGATCTTGGTCAGGCCCATCTTTTCGGCCAGCACCTTGATCGCCTGCTCCTGCTCTTCGCGGGTATAGAGCGGCGAAGTGGTCAGGCGGCGAAAATCGTCGCTGTCGTTCAATGCCGCTTCAAGCGCGGTAAGATCGCCCTCGATGGCATCGACCTGATTGGCCTCGCGGGCCAGATCGTACACGGCTGTCGCATAACGTTCCGCGATACCGGTGGAAATGGAAGCAGGTTCGGACACGTCCATCCTCTCGTTCAATAAGCGCCGGATATGCGAAGATGTCGCGTCACCAGCAGTTGGCGCGGCTTGAAGTTACCCAAGACGTCTAAATCAGGGGCGATGTAGCAGACAGGTTCACGCCCGGCAACACAGTATAGGCAGGTAATGTCGCGGCGTGCTGCAATATTGCAAGGGCTGCGGCCTATCGCGGCTCTTTGCCGCAGAAAAATGCCACCCCACTCACCGCTGGAGCGGGCCCACGAATCCAGTCCCCTCGCCCGCTGCATGCGCTAAGTCTACAAGGCGCTGAGGCGTTTAGACCGGTTTGGCCTGCGGCTCTGCCATCCCCTCCAACACCCCGATGGCGCGCCTTGCGGTGCTGCGTTGCGGGCGGCCCCGTGGCGGGTAAACCAGTTTCGTGGCCTCCACCAAGATCGCGCCGCCGCCCATCATCGTCGGCATCTGACGCCCGATTTTCTCGAACAAAGGCGCCGATTTCATCCAGATTCGCTGCTGCGACGGGAACTGATAAAGCGCGCCAAGGTGCCGTTCGGGCAGGAACTGATGCTTGCGCAACTGCGTCTCTAGCTGCCCCGGCGAATAGGGCCGCCCATAGCCGAAAGGCGTGCGGTCGCGCCGCGCCCACATGCCCGCGCGGCTTGGCACGATAAACAGCGCCTTGCCCCCCGGCCCCAGCACGCGCCAGCATTCGTCCAGCAGTTCACTGGGCCGCTCAGAGGTTTCGAGCCCGTGCATCAGCACCAGCTTATCCACCGCCCCCGTCTCGACCGGCCAAAGCGTCTCTTCCGTCAGGACCGAGGTGTTGGGCATCCCCGCCGGCCAAGGCATCACCCCCTGCGGGCCGGGCATCAAGACCATCACCCGCCGCGCATCCGCCAGATAGGGGCGCAGCAGGGGTGCAGCAAAGCCAAAGCCGACAACGGTCTGGCCCTTCGCCTCGGGCCAAAGCTCCAACAACCGCCCGCGCAGGGATTTCTGCGCCGCACGTCCCAACGCGCTGCGATAATAGAAATTGCGCAGATCCTGTACATCAAGATGCATTGCAGCCCGCCTTGGTGAATGTCACTCTTACCGGACCATAACAACACAGCGAGGTAAGACGCCATGGCCTTTGATCTGGTCACGATTCCCTGTCTGTCGGACAACTACGCCTTTCTGCTGCGTGACCATGACAGCGGCGCGGTGGCGCTGATCGACGTGCCCGAGGCCGCGCCGATAATGGCAGAGCTTGACCGCCGCGGCTGGACGCTGAGCCAAGTCTGGTTGACCCACCACCACCCCGACCACGTCCAAGGGCTGGCCGAGGTCCTGACCCGTTTCCCCGCCGAGGTGATCGGCGCCAAGGCCGATGCCCACCGCCTGCCCCCGCTCGACCGCGCGGTGGCCGAGGGTGACAGCATCGAGTTGGGCGCGCTTGCGGCCCAAGTGCTCGACGTATCTGGCCATACCGTCGGCCATATCGCCTTTCATGTGCCCCAAGCCAAGGCGGCCTTTACCGCAGACAGCCTCATGGCGCTCGGCTGCGGCCGCCTGTTCGAGGGCACGCCTGCGCAGATGTGGGAAAGCCTGCAAAAGCTGGCCGCCCTGCCCCGTGACACGACGATCTGCTCGGGCCACGAATACACCGCCGCCAACGCAAAATTCGCCCTGACCGTTGATCCGGACAATCCCGCCCTTATATCAAGGACCAAGGACATCGACAGCGCCCGCGCCCAGGGGCAGCCGACCGTCCCCTCGTCGCTTTCACTGGAACTAGAAACCAATCCCTTCCTGCGCCCCGCCGACCCGGCCATCCGCGCGACCTTGGGGATGCCAGACGCCACCGACACAGAAGTGTTCACCGAAATCCGCAGGCGAAAAGACCAGTTCTGAGCGCCTGCAATCATGGCTCAAAGTCCTCGCTCACGGCAAATGTGACCGATTCGGACCAGAATCTTCTTGAAGATGGGCCATGATCAACCAAACTCTAATACTATGAGGCCATGGTCGGACCGGGGCCTGAGACATCTCAGCACCTCACCGACCCCGATCGAAAAGGAGCACGCCCGTGCCTTCATTCTCGACTACACTTGAGCAGGCAATCCACGCGGCCCTCGCGCTGGCCAATGCCCGCCGCCACGAATTCGCAACGCTTGAACATCTGTTGCTGGCCTTGCTCGATGAACCCGATGCCGTGCAGGTCATGAAAGCCTGTTCCGTCGATGTCTCTGACCTGCGCGATACGCTGGTGGAATTCGTCGACGATGATCTCAGCAATCTGATCACCGACATCGACGGTTCCGAAGCGGTGCCAACGGCGGCTTTCCAGCGCGTGATCCAACGCGCCGCAATCCATGTGCAATCCTCGGGCCGGACCGAAGTGACGGGCGCCAACGTGTTGGTCGCCATCTTTGCCGAGCGTGAGAGCAACGCCGCCTATTTCCTGCAAGAACAGGACATGACCCGCTATGACGCGGTGAACTTTATCGCCCATGGTGTCGCCAAAGACCCGGCATATGGTGAATCCCGCCCCGTCACAGGCGCGCCCGAGACCGAGGAAGAGGCCCAAGGCGTCACCGATGGCGACAAGAAGGAATCCGCGCTGGCGAAATACTGCGTGGACCTCAACGCCAAATCCCGCGAAGGCGACATTGACCCGCTGATCGGCCGCGAGGGCGAGGTTGAGCGCTGCATTCAAGTGCTCTGCCGCCGGCGCAAGAACAACCCGCTTTTGGTGGGGGATCCGGGCGTAGGCAAGACTGCCATCGCCGAAGGGCTGGCGCGCAAGATCGTTGCCGGTGAAACGCCTGAGGTGCTGGCCAATACCACGATCTACTCGCTCGACATGGGCGCGCTGCTGGCAGGCACCCGCTATCGCGGCGATTTCGAGGAGCGGCTGAAGGCCGTGGTGACCGAGCTTGAGGATCACAAGGACGCCGTGCTTTTCATCGACGAGATCCACACCGTGATCGGTGCAGGTGCCACTTCGGGCGGCGCGATGGATGCCTCCAACCTGCTGAAGCCCGCGCTTCAGGGCGGCAAACTGCGCACCATGGGCTCCACCACATATAAGGAGTTCCGCCAGCACTTCGAGAAGGACCGCGCGCTGAGCCGCCGGTTCCAAAAGATCGACGTGAGCGAGCCTTCGGTCGAAGACGCCACCAAGATCCTGAAGGGGCTCAAGCCCTATTTCGAAGAGCATCACAGCGTCAAATACACCTCCGATGCGATTAAGACCTCCGTGGAACTGGCACATCGCTACATCAATGACCGCAAGCTGCCGGACAGCGCGATTGACGTGATCGACGAAGCCGGTGCCGCCCAGCACCTCGTCGCCGCCTCCAAGCGCCGCAAGACCATCGGCACCAAGGAGGTCGAGGCCGTGGTGGCCAAGATCGCCCGCATTCCGCCGAAGAATGTCTCCAAGGACGACGTGGTGGTGCTGAAGGATCTGGAAAGCTCGCTCAAGCGGGTGGTCTTTGGTCAGGACGACGCCATCGTGGCGCTGTCTTCGGCGATCAAACTGTCCCGCGCAGGCCTGCGCGAGCCGGACAAGCCCATCGGCAACTACCTCTTCGCTGGTCCCACTGGCGTGGGTAAAACCGAGGTCGCCAAGCAATTGGCCGACACCCTTGGCGTGGAACTGCTGCGTTTCGACATGTCGGAATATATGGAGAAACACGCGGTCAGCCGTCTGATCGGCGCGCCTCCGGGCTATGTCGGCTTTGACCAAGGCGGCATGCTCACCGATGGCGTGGACCAGCATCCGCATTGCGTGCTGCTGCTCGACGAGATGGAGAAAGCGCACCCTGACGTCTACAACATCCTGTTGCAGGTGATGGACCACGGCAAGCTGACCGATCACAATGGCCGCACGGTGGATTTCCGCAATGTGGTGCTGATCATGACCTCCAACGCGGGCGCCTCCGAACAGGCCAAAGCGGCAGTGGGCTTTGGCCGCGACCGCCGCGAGGGCGAGGATACCGCCGCCATCGAGCGGACCTTCACGCCGGAGTTCCGCAACCGTCTGGACGCCGTGATCTCCTTCGCGCCGCTGCCGAAGTCGGTGATCCTGCGGGTGGTCGAGAAGTTCGTGCTGCAACTCGAAGCGCAGCTGATGGACCGCAACGTGACCATCGAGCTCTCCAAGAAGGCCGCCGAATGGCTTGCCGACAAGGGCTACGACGACAAGATGGGCGCGCGTCCCTTGGGCCGTGTGATCCAAGAGCACATCAAGAAGCCGCTGGCCGAGGAGCTGCTCTTTGGCAAGCTGGCCAAGGGCGGTGTCGTCAAGGTCGGCGTCAAGGATGATGAGTTGACGCTCAAAGTCTTGGGCAGCGAAAGCAAGCGTCTTTCCGGTGATCGGCCCCCGCTGCTCACCGCGGAATGATCTATCGGGCCGCACTGGCCCTGATCTTCTCCTCCGCCAGCCCTGCGCTGGCGGAGGATTTGCAATTGGCCTTCCCGCTGGATTGCACCCTTGGGCAGGACTGCCACATCCAACAATATATGGACCGCGACCCGAGCGGCGGCGCAGAGGACTACCGCTGTTCCGGCCTAACCTATGACGGCCACAAGGGTACGGATTTCGCCCTGCCCGACCGCGCGGCGATGGCCGCGGGCGTGACCGTGCGCGCCGCAGCGGCGGGGGTGGTCAAAGGGCTGCGAGACGGGATGCCAGATGGTGCGCCGCTCTCGGAGGTCCAAGGGCGCGAATGCGGCAATGGCGTGGTGATCGACCTCGGCCAGGGATGGGAGACGCAATACTGCCACCTGAAACACGGCTCGCTCCGCGTGCAGGAAGGGCAAGGGGTGGCAGTTGGCGACGCTCTCGGGCTCGTTGGCCAGTCTGGCAAAGCGGCCTTTCCGCATCTGCACCTGTCGCTGCGCCATCACGGCCAGCCCGTCGATCCATTTGCCCCCGAAGGCCATAGTTGTGACGTCGAACCGCGCAAAACCCTCTGGCAAGACACCCCGCCCTACCGCCCCGGCGGGCTGATTGCGCTTGGCTTTGCCGACCGCGTGCCCAGCTATGATGAGATCAAGGCGGGCGAAGCCAATCGCGACAGCCTGCCCAAAGAGGCGCCTGCCTTGGTTATCTACGGCTACAGCTATGGCACGCAAAAGGATGACGTGCTGCGCCTCAGCCTCGCGGGGCCAAAAGGCACGGTCATCGAGAGGGATGTGGTGATGGAGAAGCCGCAGGCGCAAGCCTTTCGCGCCATCGGCAAACGCGCGGCTTCTGCGCCATGGCCAGCCGGGCGCTATACGGGCAGGGTCACACTGCTGCGCGAGGGCCGTGTGATCGACAAAAAGACCGGCGTTCTGACCCTGCGATAGGCCGGGACTGCCTGCCTACTTCTCAGTAAACTTCAACTCGATCCGCCTGTTCTGCGCCCGCGCGGCTTCGGTATTGCCCTCGGCCACGGGCTGATACTGGCCAAAGCCATTGGCGGCCAAACGATCCGGCGCGATGCCGAGGAAATTGACCATATATTTGACCACCGACAGCGCCCGCGCTTGGCTGAGTTCCCAGTTGTCCGCAAACTCCCCAAAGCCGGAAAGCGGCACATTGTCGGTATGACCATCGACGCGGATCACCCAATCGATCTCGGGCGGGATGTCATCCACCACGCTGCGCAGAATGCCCGCCACCTTGGCAATCTCACCCTGCCCGTCTTGGCTCAGCACCGCACTGCCCGGCGCGAAAAGCACCTCGGAGGAGAAGACAAAACGGTCGCCTTCGATCCGCACACCCTCCTGATTGCCCAGCAGATCACGCAACCGCCCAAAGAATTCTGAGCGGTACTGGGCGAGGTTCTTGCTCTCTTCCTCAAGCCGCTTGCGCTCTGCCGTCTCCAATTCGGCGCGGCGGCGTTCCTCCGCCGCGACCCGCGCCAACGCGGTGTTCAACTCGGAGCCAAGCGATTGCAATTCCACCGATTTCGCCGCATCCCGCGCCACCGCGTCATCGAGCAGCGCCTGTAGGTTCCCCAACTGCGCGCGCAGTTCCGCGACCTGCTGGTTCAGCAATTCGGTCTGCCGCTGCGCCGCGGCGCTCACGGCTTTCTCCTCGGCCAGCGTCTCTTCGGCCTGCGCCAAAAGGGCGGCGCGGCGTTCGGCGGCGGTGGTCTTATCCTCGGCCAAAGTCTCCGCCGCGAGTTTTGCCGCCAGCGTCTGCGCCAGACGTTCGCGCAGGTCCGACTGCGTGCCGCTCAGCGCTTCGCCCTCTTCCTCAAGGGATTGCACACGGGCCAGCGCCTCGGCCAGACGGGCGTTCAAGGCCTGCTCGGTCGCCTCGGCCTGCGCCAACCGCGCGCGCAGTTCCTCTTCGGTGCCTTCCGCGGCTTCCAACTCTTCGGTGAGCGCGGCGCGCTCGGCCTCCAGACCCGCGCCGCTCTCCTCCAGCCGCTCCATCCGCAGCAGCGCTGCGGCAAGCTCACTGTCGAGGTCGCTGCGCGCCGCGCGGGCGGCGGCCAAAAGGGTCAGCGTCTCTTCGGCCTTCTTGCGCTGCGTCTCAAGCGAGAGGGTCATGGCCGTCAATTCCGCATCCGCATCCTCCAGCCGGTCGCGCAGGGCCTGCGCCGCTGCGGCTTCGGCCAGACGGGCGGCTTCCTCGGCGCTGAGCGCCTCTTCGGCCTCCGCCACCTCGGCATTGAGGGCGGCGACTTCGGCCTCGGCTTCGGCGTTTTGCGCCCGCAGATCGGCCACCAGCGCATCCAGCGCCTCACGTTTCGCGGCGGCAAGCCGGGCCGTTTCCGCCTGCGCATCGATCTCGTCCCGCGCGGTGCTAAGCGCGAGGTTCAGCGCCTCTTGCTCATCCAACAGCGCGGCTTCGCGGTCTTCCAAGTCACCGATGCGCGCCTGATCTTCCGCCTGCGACGCCAAGAGCGCGGCCACCCGTGCCTCAAAGCCGGTGATCTCGGCCTCCGCCGCCTGCAAGGCAGCCGCTTGCGCGTCGCGTTCAGAAGTCAGCCCGGCGATCACCGCCTCTTGCCGCGACACCTCATCACGCGCGTCGTTCAGTGAGGCATTCAGCGCGCCGAGCCGAGCCTCCAAACGCGCGGTGGTGCGTTCTTCGACGCCAAGCGCTTGGGCAAGGGCCGCGACCTCTCCGGCCAATTCGTTAAGCTCGCTTTCCTGCCCGCTAATCCGCTCGGTCAGGACGAATTGCACCACCATGAAGATAGTCAGCACGAACATCAGAACCAGCAAAAGCCCGGTCATCGCATCGACGAACCCCGGCCAGATGGAGCCCTGAAACCGTGCGCCTGTCCGCCGGGAAAGTGCCATTACTGGTCCCCGCCACCGGGGATATCGCTGGCCCGCAGGCGGCGGGCCTCAGGGGCGCGTTGCCCGGAAAGCGCCTTGGCCAGCAAAGAGATATCCTTGCGCAATTCGGCCATGGTTTCCTGCCGCCCGGCAGAAATCTCTTCCAAGATACGCAGCATCTGCACGTCGATGGAGCGCAGGCGCATCCGGCTTTCCGCGTCGATCCCTTCGCCCGCGACCTGACCTTCGAGCGTGGCGATCAATCGGTCTTGCCCATCGGCCACCCGCTCCAGCGCGCTGTTGGTGGTGGTGTCATGCTCCATCCGCGTGGTCATCCGGTCCACGGCATCGGCCAGCTTGCCCAGCTTGTCGTCGACCATGGCGCGGCTGACGTCGGATTGGGTGAACATCTGCTGCATCTCGGCCATCTGTTCGACCATCTGATCCATCACGCTGGCCATGATGTTCTGGTCACTCACATCATCGCCCGAGGTCAGCCCGACCCGCGTGATGGAACTCAGCCAATCTTCCAACTCTTGATAAAAGCGGTTCTGCCCGTGGCCTGCGAAAAGCTCCAACAACCCCACGACGAGAGAGCCCGCAAGCCCCAGAAGCGAGGAGCCAAAGGCCACGCCCATGCCGCCCAACTGCGCCTCAAGACCGGTCATCAGACGGCCAAAGACATTGACGCCCGCCTCCCCCTCACCGGGGGCGAGGGAGCGGATCGTGTCGACCACAGCCGGAACGGTCGTGGCCAGCCCGTAGAATGTCCCCAAAAGACCGAGGAAAATCAACATATTAACGATATAGCGCGTGATTTCGCGCACTTCGTCGATGCGCGAGGCGACGGAATCGAGGATCGACCGGGTGGAGGTCGTGCTGACCTGCATCCGCGCGCCGCGCTGGCGCAGAAGCGACGCCAAAGGCGCCAGCAATTGCGGCGGCTTGGCATCGGGTTCGGCATTGCCAGCGGCGAAATCCTCGATCCAGCGGACCGAGCCGATAAGCTGCATCACCTGATAGAAACAGGCCAGCACACCGACGATGAAGACAAAGATGATGACCCCATTCAGCCATGGGTTCGCGGCAAAGATCGGCAGCACCCGTGGCAGCGCCAGAAAGACCCCGGTCCCCGTGAGGCCGAGCGCGATCAGCATCAGAGAAATCTGACGCACCGGTTGTGAAAACTGCGGTTTTGCCTTGCGGTCTGGCTGTGCCATGCGGCCTTTCCTGACCCTTTGTTCTGCTCTTGCCGCAGCTTACACTGAAACGGCAAAGAGTTGCCAAGTTTTTATGAGGTCAACGCCTTCACCCGATCATGCAACCACTCCAACGCGGGGTCATGCAAGCCCACTTCGGATAGATGCACGGCGGTGTTGATCAAATACTCGGTATTTGGCCCGCGTCCGCCTACGGCGCGGGCAATGATCTGCGCCTGTTCTTCCAAGGGCAGGCCGCCGCAATATTGCTCATGCGCCGCGTCGATCACATAGGTCACCGCCTCCACGTCGCGGCCATCGGTCAGATGCACGGTGAGGTTTTTCTCGACATAGGCCGAAGAGATCAGCTCACGCTCGCGCAGGTACTCCAACGTCTGCGCCTCCTGCCCCGCAGTCACCCGCATCGCCATGCCTTCGCAGGCCGAGCGGACGGATTCGTCAAGCGCCAGCACCAGCCCCGGCTGTTCGACCGTGCCCCGGTGATGGATCGAGCGCATGCAGAACGATCGCGCATAGCCCGGCAGCGTGGCGATCACGCTTTCCGCTACCTCGAAACCGGGGTTCCACAAGAGGCTGCCATAGCCAAATACCCACATTGTCATCCTGCTGGTCCTTTCTGCTGGCCTTCGGTAAACCGCATCTGAAGCACGATTTGAAGGGCTATCGAAATGCGGAAATGGGTTTGGCTGCTGATTGTGCTCGCCGCACTTTGGGGCGCGTGGTGGGCTGCCGCCACGACGCAGATGCAAAGCACCCTGACCCGCCTGCTCGACACCCGCCGCGCGGCGGGTTGGGAGGTGACGCTCAAAGACATCGACAAAGCGGGCTTTCCCCTGTCCTTGCAAAACCGGCTGAGCGGGTTTGCCGTGGCAGACCCGGCCCGCGGTCTGGCATTCGAAGCCCCGCAGCTTGATCTCTCCGCCCCGGTCTGGTGGCCCGGTGATCTCTCCGCCCGCGCGCCCGTTGCGGCGGCCGACCTGCCCGCAGGCGCATTGCCCCTGACGCTGAAGATGCGCGACCTGCGCGCCGATCTGGAACTGCATCCCGGCACCTCGCTTCAGCTGGAGGCGATGGAGCTTCGCAGCACGCATCTGGAGGTCGACGGCCCCGACGGGCTGCTGCTGAAGGCCGAAGAGCCGCGGATGCGGATCGCGCAATCGGGCAGTGCGGCGCGGGACTATGACATCGCGCTGCTGCTCGGCGGCATCAACCCCGGCCCCTTGCTGCGCAAGGTCTTGGGCGATGGCGCGGGCCAGCCCGGCGGGCAGCCGATCCTCTCGGCGCGGATGGCCGTGACCTTTGCCCGCCCGCTGGACCGGCACAGCGCGATGGCGGGCACCCTGCCGCAGATCGACGCGCTGACGGTTGAGAATGTGGATGCCGCTTGGGGCGAGGTGGCTTTGGGCGCCGAGGGGGCGCTGACCTTTGACGCCGCGGGCATTCCCGATGGGGTGCTGAGCCTGCGGGTCACTAATTGGACCAAACTGCTGGACGCGGGCGAACGCGCGGGCTTTCTGCCGCCGTCGATGCGCGGGCAGGTCGACACCATGCTGCGGCTGTTGGAAGCGCGGGGCGGCACGCCGGGCGGATTGGACCTCGACCTGATCTTTACGGACGGTCAGATGATGCTGGCAGGGATTCCGCTTGGCCCCGCGCCGCGGTTGGTTCAGCCCTAACGGCCGCTTAGCGGCAGTAGCTGCCACTGCGATAGCGCGCCGTGTCGAAGTGAAAGTGGTCTTGGTGAAAGCGGTCTGCCTCTGGCCCCAGCACCGTGCCAAACGGCCCGCAGGCGCCCCGGTGCATCCGTCGCAAAGCCGCGCTGCTGCGCCGCGCGCGCCAGCCCTTCAACAGGCTGATCGTGCTGCCGTCCGCGAGAGCAAACCCGGAAATGTCGATCGCGCGGCCCTTGCCATGTTCGGAGATCTTACCGCCCTTGCGGTTGTTCCGCGTCCGGCAGGCGTAATGCGCGGCGACCTTGAGCTCCCTCAGCCCCCCGCCCTGCGCCGCCAAGGCGGGCACCGCCGATTGGCGCACCCATGTGTTCAGCGCCTTGGCCGTGGTGCAATCCATCACCGCCGCGGTGCCAAGCCGGATGCCCGAGACCGAGCGTATCTTGACCGCATTCTCAACCCCGCAACCGCTGATCCGGCCCGGCACCCGGCCCACCCGGCTGCCCTGTATCGCCAGATCGCCGCAGACCGCGCCCTTGGCCAACATCCGCTGCCGCGCACGGGCGGCCTGTTCGACCTTGGCGCTGCGCAGGGTGGGACGGAGCGATGCTTTCATCCCCTGCCCGCCCTCGGCGGCGGCACGGGCGGCGGGGTCACGTTCGGGCGGGGCGATCGCGCCGCCGGGGGCGACGCTGACCGGCAAGCTATCCCCCTGCTGACGCGCCACGGGGCGCTCAGAACTGTCCGGCCCCGCAGCCAAGGCGATTTGCCCCAGCATGATCAGCGGCAGGACAGCCCAGCCCTTCATGACTTGGGCGCGCCCCGGCCAAAATCGGGCGCGTCGGTATCCTGCCCCGCCTCGATAATGCCGCGCCGGATCGCGCGCGTACGAGTGAAATAGGCGTGCAGATGCTCGCCGTCGCCGGTCCGAATGGCGCGTTGCAGGGCGAAAAGCTCCTCGGTGAAACGGCCAAGGATTTCCAGCGTCGCATCCTTGTTGGTCAGAAAGACATCGCGCCACATCGTGGGATCACTCGCCGCGATCCGGGTGAAGTCGCGGAAACCGGCGGCGGAATACTTGATCACCTCGCTGTCGGTCACCCGGCGCAGGTCGTCGGCCACGCCCACCATCGTATAGGCGATGAGGTGCGGCGCGTGCGAGGTGACAGCCAGCACCAGATCGTGATGCTCGGCGTCCATCTCCTCCACATTGGCACCCGCCCCTTCCCAGAGCGCGCGCAGCCGCGCGATGGCGTCCTTGTCGGTGCCTTCCACCGGGACCAGAAGGCACCAGCGGTTGTCGAAGAGCTCGGCAAAGCCGCTGCGCGGGCCGGAATGCTCGGTCCCCGCCAGCGGGTGGCCGGGGATAAAATGCACGCCATCGGGCAGATGCGGCCCGACCTGCGCGATCACGTCGGCCTTGACCGAACCCACATCCGTCACCGTGGCACCCGGCGCAAAATGCGGCGCGATCTCGGCGGCCACGGCGCCCATGACACCCACCGGCACGCAGAGCACCACCAGATCGGCGCCCGCGACAGCCTCGGCGGCACTGTCGCAGACCCGGTCGCAGAGGCCGATCTCGCGCGCCGTGGCGCGGGTCTCGTCGCTGCGGGCATAGCCGGTGACTTCGCCCGCCAGACCGCCGCGCTTCATCGCCCAGAACAGCGAGGAGGCGATCAGCCCCAACCCGATCAGGGCGACCCTGTCATAGATCTGCGCCATCAGTTGCCCCCCTTGAACTGCCGCACCGCATGGACGACGCGGCGGCAGGCGCTCTCATCGCCCACGGTGATGCGCAGGCAGTTGGGCAGGTTGTAGCCCGCCACCCGGCGCACGATCAGCCCTTGGGTCTTGAGGTAGTCGTCACAAGCCTCGGCCTCGGCCTGGTTGGCGAAACGAGCCAGCACGAAATTGGCGAGCGAGACGTCTGAGGGCACGCCGATCTCGGCCAGCGCATCGGCGAGCCAGGTGCGCCAGCGGGCGTTCTCGGCGCGGCAATGGTCGGTATAGGCGCGGTCGCGCATCGCCGCCTCGGCGGCGTTAAGCGCGGCCTGCGACAGGTTGAACGGCCCGCGCACCCGGTTCAGCACGTCGATCACATGGCCCGGCCCATAGCCCCAGCCGATGCGCAGCCCGCCCAGCCCATAGAGCTTGGAGAAGGTGCGCGTCATCACCACGTTGTCGCGGCGGTCCACCAAGGCGGCACCCCCGTCATAGCCCTCAACATATTCGGCATAGGCCCCGTCGAGCACCAGAAGCGCCTGCGGCGGCAGTGCCTCGGCCAGCCGTTCAAGCTCGGCCAGACCGATCATCGTGCCGGTGGGGTTGTTGGGGTTGGCGATGAACACCAGCCGCGTCGCCTCGGTGCAGGCGGCGAGGATGGCATCGACATCGGTCACCCGCTCACGCTCGGGGACTTCAACGGGCGTCGCACCTGCGGCCAGCGCCGAGATGCGGTACATGGCAAAGCCGTGCTCGGTATGCACCACCTCGGTCCCCGGTCCGGCATAGGCTTGGCAGAGGAAGGCGATGATCTCATCCGAACCCGCGCCGCAGATGATCCGCTCGGCATCGAGGTCCAGAACCTCGGCAATGGCGGCGCGCAGGGCGCTATGGTCGGAGGACGGGTAGCGATGCAGGTCATAGGCCGCGCGGCGATAGGCTTCGACGGCGGCGGGGCTGGGGCCCAGCGGGTTCTCGTTCGAGCTGAGCTTGACCACATTCTCAAGGCCCGCGACATGCGCCGCACCCCCTTGATAAAGGTCGATCTCCATAATGCCCGGTTGCGGTGCGATCTGTGTCATCTCGCTCTCATCCTCACGCTACTGCCGCCCTTCTATCGGGGGTGTCGCGGTGATGCCAGAATCATTCTGCATCCGCGGCGCCCGCGGACGGGCTGTTGCATTGCTGCGCCCCCTCCCCCTCGCGCGCAACGAAAAAGGCCGCGTGGTCTGCACCACGCGGCCTTTGGTATTCGACAGGCGAAGAAGCTTAGTTCTTCGCGTAGAATTCCACGACGAGGTTCGGCTCCATGACGACCGGATACGGCACGTCGCCGAGGCTCGGTGTGCGCACGAAAGTCGCGGTCATTTTGGAGTGGTCGCACTCAAGGTAGTCGGGCACGTCACGCTCGGGCAGTTGCACGGCTTCGAGAACCGAGGTCAGCTGCTTGGAACGGTCACGCACTTCGATCACGTCACCCTCTTTCACGCGGTAGGAGGGGATGTTGACCTTGCGGCCGTTCACTTTGACGTGGCCGTGGTTCACGAACTGGCGTGCGGCGAAAACGGTCGGCACGAATTTGGCGCGGTAAACAACGGCGTCCAGACGGCGCTCCAGCAGGCCGATCAGGTTTTCACCGGTGTCGCCTTTAACACGCTCGGCTTCGCCGAAGATGCGACGGAACTGCTTCTCAGTCAGGTCGCCGTAGTAGCCTTTGAGCTTCTGCTTGGCACGCAGCTGGATGCCGAAATCCGACATTTTGCCCTTGCGGCGCTGGCCGTGCTGGCCGGGGCCGTATTCACGACGGTTCACCGGGGACTTCGGACGACCCCAGATGTTTTCGCCCATACGGCGGTCTAGTTTGTGCTTGGCAGCTGTGCGTTTTGTCACGGCTGATCTCCTTTATAAGGCCCCGAGGGGCGGTAAAGGGCGTTGTCCTTTGGCCGAAGCCCGACAGGCTTCCCCTTGCGGGGTCCACCAACACCAATGAAGGGGCGCTTATACGGGGCCATGGCGGGGAGTCAACGGGGGATTTTCGGCGATTTTAATACGCCCCGCCCCTACCGTGCCATCGCAGCGCAGGGCGCGTGGCGGTGACAGGTCAGGATATGATCATTCACCAGCCCGCAGGCCTCCATCCAAGCATAGGTGATCGTCGGCCCGCAGAACTTGAAACCGGCTTTCTTCAAGTCTTTGCTCACCTGCTCGGACAAGGCGGTCTTCGGCGGCACCTCGGCCTGTGTGGCAAAGCGGTTTTGCAGCGGTTTGCCATCAACATAGCGCCACATGAAGGCGTCGAACCCCTCGCGCGCCTCCACCTCCTGCCATGCGCGCGCGTTGGTGATGGCGGCCTCGATCTTGCCCCTGTGGCGGATGATGCCCGGATCACCCAGCAGGCGCAGCACATCCGCCTCGCCCCATTCGGCGATCTGATGCGGGTCGAACCCGGCAAAGGCCGCACGGAAATTATCGCGCTTTTTAAGGATCGTGATCCAGCTTAGCCCCGCCTGAAACCCGTCAAGGATCAGCTTTTCCCAAAGCGCGCGGCTGTCATATTCGGGCACGCCCCATTCGGTGTCGTGGTAGTCTCGGTAAATCGGGTCATCCCCGGCCCAGTCACAGCGCTGCATCTTCGGCTCTCCCCCTGCGCGATCCACCGCGGAAATCGCCGCCGATTAAGACCGTATTATCACCTTTGCGCCCATACCAATCACAGGACAGCAAGAGAGTACCGCCGTGCCCCGTCGATTCCAACGCCCTTTCGCCGACGTTCCCCCCGGTGGGGACAGCCCGCTGAACCATGCGGTGATGCAGCGCGATGCCGCGACGCTTGAAATGGTGCGCGAGGCCGTGGCCCATCGCCAAACGCTGCTGGCGTTCCAGCCCGTCATGCTGGCCAGCGATCCGACAAATGTGGCCTTTCACGAGGGGCTGATCCGCCTGCTTGATCCCACGGGTCGCGTGATTCCGGCCAAGGATTTCATGCCCGCAATCGAGGACACGGATACCGGGCGGCAGGTGGATGTTCTGGCCCTGCGTCTTGGGCTGAACGCGCTGCACCACCATCCCGGGCTGCGGCTGTCAATCAATATGTCCGCCCGCTCCATCGGGTATCAGGAATGGACCCGCGTCTTGCGCCACTGGCTGGCCCGCGACGCGACCTTGGGCGAACGGCTGATCCTTGAGATCACGGAAAGCTCGGCCATGATGGTGCCGGAACTGGTGACAAGCTTCATGAACCAGTTGCAGCCCCACGGCATCTGCTTTGCCATGGATGATTTCGGGGCGGGGCAAACGGCGATCCGCTATTTCAAGGATTTCTACTTTGATGTCCTGAAGCTTGACGGGCAGTTCATTCGCGGCATCGCCACCAACCCCGACAACCGCGCCCTGACCGCCGCGCTGATGTCCATCGCCACACATTTCGACATGCTGACCGTGGCCGAATGCGTCGAGAACGCCGCCGATGCGGCGGTGCTGGTCGAGATGGGCGTCGATTGCCTGCAAGGCTACCACTTCGCCGCGCCAACCACCCGGCCCCCGTGGCTGAAATTCGACCGGGTGCGCGCCACCGGCTAAGCCAGCGCCGACAGGCCGCCGGGGCTGCGGCGGCGGGCTGCCTGCTCAGTTGCCGCATTGCAGCGCATCCGCTATCACTACCTCAGAGGGACGGGAGCGCCCACGCCCGACGATGGCGCGTGTCGGTGTGCCCCCGCCCAACAAGGTAGAGGAAAGTCACATCATGACCAATGTCGTCATCGCATCCGCCGCCCGGACCGCCGTGGGCAGTTTCGGCGGGGCGTTCGCCAATACGCCCGCCCATGACCTTGGTGCCGCCGTTCTGAAAGAACTGGTGGCCCGCGCCGGGGTGGACCCGTCCGAAGTCTCCGAGACCATTCTGGGGCAGGTGCTGACCGCCGCCCAAGGTCAGAACCCGGCGCGTCAGGCGCATATCAACGCAGGTCTGCCGAAAGAGAGCGCGGCTTGGGGCATCAACCAGGTCTGCGGCTCGGGCCTGCGCGCCGTGGCGCTGGCGGCTCAGCACATCCAGCTCGGTGACGCGAACATCGTGGCCGCTGGCGGGCAAGAGAACATGACCCTCAGCCCCCATGCGCAAAACCTCCGCGCGGGCCAGAAAATGGGCGATTTGCAGTTCATCGACACGATGATCCGCGACGGTCTCTGGGATGCATTCAACGGCTACCACATGGGCCAAACCGCCGAGAACGTGGCCGAGAAATGGCAGATCTCCCGCGACCAGCAAGACGAATTCGCCGTCGCCTCGCAAAACAAGGCCGAAGCCGCGCAGAAGGCTGGCAAATTCGCCGATGAGATCGTTCCCTTCACCATCAAGACCCGCAAGGGCGAGACGGTTGTCGATCAGGACGAATACATCCGCCACGGCGCCAATATCGAAGCGATGCAGAAGCTGCGCCCGGCCTTTACTAAAGACGGCTCCGTCACCGCGGCCAATGCCTCGGGCATCAACGACGGTGCGGCGGGTGCGCTCCTGATGAGCGCGGATGAGGCCGAAAAGCGGGGCATTCAGCCGCTGGCGCGGATCGCCTCCTATGCCACCGCCGGTCTCGACCCGTCGATCATGGGCGTCGGCCCCGTCTATGCATCGCGCAAGGCGCTGGAGAAAGCCGGTTGGTCGCCCGAGGACCTTGATCTGGTGGAAGCCAACGAAGCCTTCGCCGCGCAGGCCTGCGCCGTGAACAAGGAGATGGGCTGGGATCCGGAAATCGTGAACGTCAACGGCGGCGCCATCGCCATCGGCCACCCGATCGGTGCCTCCGGCGCGCGCGTGCTCAACACCCTGCTGTTCGAAATGCAGCGCCGTGACGCCAAGAAAGGTTTGGCGACGCTGTGTATCGGCGGCGGTATGGGTGTTGCCATGTGCCTAGAGCGCCCCTAAGACTAAATCGGCGCGCAACTTTCTTGCGCGCCGAAACATGCATTTGCAAGAACATTACCTTGAGGGAGGGATTACATGTCACGCATCGCTTTGGTCACCGGGGGAAGTCGCGGGATTGGCGCGGCCATTTCGACCACGCTGAAGGACAAAGGCTATACCGTCGCCGCCACCTATGCCGGCAATGACGAAGCCGCCGCGAAATTCACCGAAGAGACCGGCATCAAGACCTATAAATGGAACGTGGCAGATTACGACGCCTCCAAAGCGGGGATCGAACAAGTCGAAGCCGAGCTTGGACCCATCGAGGTGGTGGTCGCCAATGCGGGCATCACCCGCGACGCGCCCTTTCACAAGATGACCCCCGACCAGTGGAATGAAGTCATCGCCACCAATCTGACCGGCGTCTTCAACACGATCCACCCGGTCTGGCCCGGCATGCGCGAACGCAAGTTCGGTCGCGTTGTCGTGATCTCTTCAATCAACGGGCAAAAGGGGCAGTTCGCACAGGTGAACTATGCCGCGACCAAGGCGGGTGATCTGGGCATCGTGAAGTCACTGGCCCAAGAAGGCGCGCGCGCGGGCATCACCGCCAACGCCATCTGCCCCGGCTATATCGCGACCGATATGGTCATGGCCGTGCCCGAAAAGGTCCGCGAAAGCATCATCGCGCAGATCCCCGCCGGACGTTTGGGAGAGCCCGAAGAAATCGCCCGCGCGGTGGCCTTCCTCGTCTCCGACGATGCGGGTTTCATCAACGGCTCGACCATCTCGGCCAATGGGGCGCAATTCGTCGTCTGACGGGCCGATGTTCTGGAAATTTAATGGGCCAGTCTTTTACAAAGACTGGCCTTTTTAATGGGAAAACAGAACCCGACTGCGTCCTTTACTAGCCATCCAGCCTGCCGCCCCGCCAAAGCGGAACGACAGCGATCAAAACGCCGCATTGCGCGGCGAGGGTCAGCTCGACAGGCGGCTAATCTCCTCTTTCAAACGCAGTTTTTCCTTCTTCATGGAAGCCACTTTCAAATCGTCCATACCGGGGGCGCGTTGCGCGGTTTCCACCGCCTCACTCATCGCCTGATGCTTGCGCTTCAGGGTGTCCAGATGTGCGTTCAAAGCCATACAATCCTCCATGATTGGTGTGTGGAATTTCAGTGGACCACAGCGCGACCCACAAGTCACGCGGCACCGCAGCATAGGGGTGAAGTTGGTAAAGAAACGCTTAAGAAGTAGGATAGACCAGCGGCGCCCCCCGGCGCAGGACCGCTTCGATTTCCGGCACATAGCTATCGCCGTCCCCCTCATGCCGCGCGCCACGGTGCATGACAAAGCTATGATAGAGCCGAAAAGCACCGCGTCCGTTCTTGCGCGCACGCAAGAGAATCAACTCCGGCATCCTTCCCGCGCGCGAGGCGAGCGGCAGCACCTCGACCGATCCCATCTCATGCGGCAGCGCCGCCAGAATCTCGGGCAGCCGTTCGGCGCGATGGATAAAATGCGCCTGCCCTTTGGGCTTTAGCCGCCGCGCGGCGGTGCGGACCCATTGTCGCAGGGGCGTCGCCTCACCCAAGGCCGTCTCGCGCCCGGGATCGCGGGACTGGACCGAGGCGGCCCGGTCGAAATAGGGCGGATTGGCAAGAACGTGGTCAAATTGTCGCTGGCGCAGATGCAGGGGCATCTCGGTCAGATCGGCCTCCACCACCTCCAGCGCCGCGCCCCCATTGCGCTGCGCCAGTTCGGCATAGGCGGGTTGCAGCTCACAGCCCGTCAGCGTCAGTCCCGGCACCCGTGCCCCCAGACAAAGCACCGCCGCACCGGCCCCGCAGCCAAGCTCCAGCACGCTCTGCCCTGCCTTGGCCTCTATGCTCGCGGCCAGCAAAACCGGGTCCACCCCGGCACGATAGCCCCGCCCCCGGCGCGGCTGCCAGAGGTGCAGCTTGCCGCCGAGAAAAGCGTCGCAGGTCAGGTCGTCTTCGGTGAAACGGGTCACAGCCCCAGCGGAATCTCATTGTCGCGCATCACCCGCAGGGCGGCGTCATGGTCATCAGGATGCACCATCAGGCGGCGCGGGAAAATCCCAATGCCCCCTTCGAGCACGCTCATGTTTACGTCCATTTCAAAGCAGTCTATATCCTCCCCCCTGAGAAGGGCGGTGGCAAAGGCGATGATGGTCATGTCGGTGCTGCGCAAAAGTTCCTTCATATCAAAGATGTAGAGCCGGATCACCGGCATGTCGAGCGGGACGCGGGAAATGATGATTAAAAGTGATGCAACGGGCAAACCGCACGACCGCATGGCGGCCTATCTAAGCGATGATATGGCGGCGGTCAGCGCGCTGATCCGTGAGCGGATGGCGTCGAAACACGCGCCCCGCATCCCCGAGGTCACCGCCCATCTGGTCGAGGCGGGCGGCAAGCGCCTGCGCCCGATGCTGACGCTGGCCGCGGCCCGGATGTGCGGCTATGACGGGCCCTATCACGTCCATCTGGCCGCCACGGTTGAGTTCATTCACACCGCGACCCTGCTGCACGACGATGTGGTGGACGAAAGCGCCCAACGGCGAGGGCGGCCTACGGCGAACCTTTTGTGGGACAACCAGTCGTCGGTGCTGGTCGGGGACTACCTCTTTGCCCGCAGCTTTCAGTTGATGACCGAGCCGGGCTCGATGCCCGTCATGCGCATCCTGTCGAACGCCGCCGCGACCATCGCGGAGGGCGAGGTGCTGCAACTGACCGCGGCGCAGAATCTGGCCACGGATGAACAGGTCTATCTGCAAGTCGTGCGCGGCAAGACGGCGGCGCTCTTCTCAGCCGCGACCGAGGTGGGCGGCGTGATCGCCGATGCTCCGGAGGATCAGGTCACGGCGCTCTATGACTATGGTGACGCCCTTGGCATCGCCTTTCAGATCGTCGACGATCTGCTGGATTATCAGGGTGATACAGGGGCCACGGGCAAGAACGTCGGCGACGATTTCCGCGAGCGCAAGCTGACCCTGCCGGTGATCAAAGCCGTGGCCAAGGCCGACGAGGATGAGCGCGCCTTTTGGACCCGCACCATCGAGAAGGGCAAACAGGAAGAGGGCGACCTCGACCATGCGCTGATGCTTTTGGACAAACACGACACGCTCACCGCGACGCAGCGCGATGCCTGTGACTGGGCGGAGAAGGCCAAAGCGGCGCTCGCCCCCCTGCCCGACCATGAGTTGAAAGACATGCTGATCGATCTGGCCGACTACGTCGTCGCCCGGATCAGCTAAGCGGCCAAGATCGGCGCGGCGGCGACCCACCATCGCGGCGCCGCGCTGGCAATACGATGGGCCGCGGCCTCGGCCTGCGCCGCCGTGGCGTAGAGGCCGAAACAGGTCGCGCCCGAGCCGGACATCCGCGCCAGCGCCGCATCGCTCAGCGCCTCCAGACAGCCCCCGATGACCGGCTCCCGCGCGATGGCGGGCGCGGCAAGGTCGTTGCGCTGTGCGCTCAGAAAATCGATGAAGTCGGAAAAGCGCGCGAAGCTCGGGATCACCTCGGGCATCGGCGGCTGGTTCTTGTCGCTGAGCGCCGAGAAGACAGCGGGCGTCGGCACATCGACGCCGGGGTTCGCCAGCACCATATGGCAAGGCGGCAGCGCGGAAAGCGGCGTGAGGATCTCCCCCACCCCCTGCATCCGCTGCGGGCCGCGGGTCAGACAGACCGGCACATCCGCCCCGAGCTGCGCGGTGTCTATGGGCAGCGGAACGCCCCAATGCGCCGCAAGCAGCTCCAAGGCCGCCGCCGCATCGGCAGAGCCGCCCCCGATCCCCGCCGCTGCGGGCAAGTGTTTCTCAAGATGCAGTGCGGCGCCACGGCCCGCGCCTGCGTCCAGCATCTCTGCCGCGCGCAGGACAAGGTTGCGGGCATCGGTCGGCACCCCTTCGGCCCGCGGGCCGCTGACCGTCAGGGTCAGATCATCCGCGGCAGCCATATCCAGCCGATCGCCCACACCGGCCCGCACCACCAGCGAATCCAGCAGGTGATAGCCGTCGGCCCGCTGGCCGGTGCAATGCAGGGTCAGGTTCACCTTGGCCCAAGCCATTCGCGACGCCGCAGCGCCGGGGTCGGCGGGCGCCCCATCGTTTGAAAGGCTCATTCGTCCGCAGCAACCTTGAGCGGGGCCGCGCCCTCTTCGGCCAGCACGGCATCGAGCCCGACTTCCAGCTTGCGGCGCATCCGCTCGGGGTCGGCCTCCGAATCCGCATCCGTCAGGTCAACGAAAGAGAGCGCTCGACGCCACTGGAATTCGGCCTCGCGCTTGCGGCCCACGGCCCAATAAACATCCCCGAGGTGATCGTTCACCACCGGATCGACCGGCTCCAGCTCGACCGCCCGTTCCATCTGCTCAACCGCTTCTTCGTAGCGGTCCAGCCGGTAGAAGACCCAGCCCAGCGAATCGACGATATAGCCGCTGTCGGGGCTGGCCGCGACGGCGCGTTCGATCATCTCCAGCGCCTCGTCCAAGTTGCGCTGCTGTTCGACCAGCGAATAGCCGAGGTAGTTCAGCACCTGCGGCTGTTCGGGGTTCAACTCAAGCGCGGCGCGGAAATCGGCTTCGGAGCCTTCCCAATCGCCGCTGCGCTCCTTTGCGATGGCGCGGGCGTAGAACAGCACCCAACGGGCACGGGCGGTTTCGGGCGTCAGCGCGAGCGCTTGGTCGTAGGAGTCGATGGCCGCCTCGTATTCCTCTTCGGCGCGCAGCATGTCGCCCAGCGTGGAATGCACGACCGGCAGATCGCCGTGGCTACGCGCCAATTGCTCCAGCACTTCGATGGCCTGCGCGGTCTTGCCCGAGCGGCGCAGCGCGTCGGCGCGGCCCAGTTCGGCGGCGTGATAGGCCGGGCTGTCAGCAGGCAGGGATTTATATTCGGCAATCGCCAGATCATGCTCGCCAAGGTTCTCCAAAAGGCTTGCCGTCAGCAAAAGCGCATCGACATGCTCCGGGCGCAGATAACGCGCGATGCGCGAATAGAGCAAAACGTAGTAGTCCCCCGCCGCCTCATTGCGCAGCACAGCGGCGAAGGTGAAAAACACCTCGGCCATGCCCGCTTGGGCGTCGGGCATATGGCTGAAGGGCGCGGGCGTTTCCTGCTGCAAACCTTCGATCAGCCGCGCGATTTCGGGGTCGCTATCCGCGCCGAAACCGTCAGAGAGCACCGCCAGCGCATCCTCGCTGCGCCCCAATTGGCCAAGGATCTCGGCATGGGCCATCACGCCGCGCCGGGTCTGGCCTGCGGCCCCTGCCTCACCACTGGCAAAGATCGCCTCCGCCCCTTCGAAGTCGCCCACGCTCGCCAGCGCGAGGGCCTTATGATACATCACGAAGCCCTGCATCCCGGCCTCTTCGCTGAGACTATCGAAGGCGGCCATCGCGGCGGTGACATCGCCCGCCCCCATATGCGCCCAAGCCTGCACCAGCCCGCCGACCCAAGGGCCGATGGCCGAGGTATCGCGTTCAAGCAGGGCCATGTAATCGCCCTCTTTCGCCAAGGCGGCCACAAGGGTCATCTCGGCCACCTGGCTCTTGGTGCCGAGGGTGATCATATTGCGTGCCAGCGGCAGCGCCTTGTCCACCCGCCCGAGCGAGAGATAGGACAGCACCGCGCTTTCCATCAATTCGATGTTCTTCGGGTCCCGCGCCAGCGCTTCGGTGTAGTACCGCGCGGCCTCGGGGTAGTCGCTGTTCACGGCGGCATGACGCCCCGCCAGATAGGGGCCTGCGACCGATTGCGCCATCAGCGGCGCCGACAGGCCGATGCAAAGCGCCGCAACGCTGGTGAAACCTAGGACATTCCGAAACATGCAAACCGCCTCATATCGCTTTGCACGCAGGCTATCATCTTCGTGCCGGGGCGCAATGGCGGGGCGGTGATGTCGCCCGGGGCAGACAGGATTTCGCCGAAAAGACGAAAAAGACCGGCACGCCTGCGCGTGCCGGTCCTTTAACTGTGCCTTTGGCGATGGCTCACATATTCGGGTAGTTCGGCCCGTCGCCGCCCTGCGGAGTGGTCCAGACGATGTTCTGCGTCGGGTCCTTGATGTCGCAGGTCTTGCAATGCACGCAGTTCTGGAAGTTGATCTGGAACCGCGTCTCGCCGGTTTTGTCATCCTCGACGAACTCGTAAACCCCCGCCGGGCAATAGCGGGCCGAGGGGCCCGCGTATTTCGGCAGGTTCACCTCGACCGGAATGCTCGGGTCTTTCAGCTTGAGATGCGCAGGCTGGCTCTCCTCGTGATTGGTAAAGGAGAAGGCCACATTGGTCAGACGGTCAAAGCTGAGCTTGCCATCGGGTTTGGGGTAGTCGATCTTCTTGTGCTTATCCGCAGGCTCGGTCGCCTCGGCGTCGGATTTGCCATGGCTCAGCGTGCCCAAGAGCGAGAAGCCGAGCGTGTTGGTCCACATGTCAAAGCCACCAAGCGCCAGCGACGCGGTGAGCCCGTATTTCGACCACAGCGGTTTCACGTTGCGCACCTTCTTAAGGTCCGTCGCGATCGGCCCTTCACGAACATCGGTCTCATATTCGGTCAGCTCATCACCGCCACGGCCCGCTTGGATCGCGGCATAGGCGGCCTCAGCCGCTGCCTTGCCCGAGAGCATGGCGTTGTGGTTGCCCTTGATGCGCGGCACGTTGACCATGCCCACCGAACAGCCCAGCAGCGCCACGCCGGGGGCCACCATCTTGGGCATCGACTGATAGCCGCCCTCGGTGATCGCCCGCGCGCCATAGGCCACGCGTTTGCCGCCCTTGAGCAGTTCGGCCACCATCGGGTGATGCTTGAACCGCTGGAATTCCATGTATGGGAAGACATGCGGGTTCTTGTAGCCGAGGTGGACGACGAAGCCGACGTATACCTGATTGTTCTCAAGGTGGTAGATGAACGACCCGCCGCCCGCATTGCTGTTCAGCGGCCAGCCCATCGTGTGGGTGACGGTGCCCTCGCGGTGCTTGGCGGGGTCGATCTCCCAGATCTCTTTCATGCCAAGACCGTATTTCTGCGGCTCCTTGCCTTCGTCCAGACCGTATCTCGCGATCACCTGCTTGCTCAGGCTGCCGCGCACGCCTTCGGAGAGGAAGACATATTTGCCGTGCAGCTCCATGCCCGGCTCATAGCTTGGGCCGGGGGTGCCATCGGCGTTCTTGCCCATCTCACCGGCGACGACGCCTTTGACTTCGCCATTCTCGCCAAAGACCAGCTCAGAACAGGCCATGCCGGGGAAGACTTCGACGCCCAGTTCTTCGGCCTGTTCGGCCATCCAGCGGCAAACATTGCCCATCGAGACGATGTAGTTGCCGTGGTTTTTCATCAGCGGGGGCATGGGGAATTCGGGGATGCGCAGCTTGCCCGCCTCGCCCAGCAGGTAAAAGTTGTCTTCCTTCACCGGCACGTTCAGCGGTGCGCCTTTTTCCTTCCAATCGGGGATCAGCGCGTCCAGCCCGCAGGGGTCGAGCACCGCGCCCGACAGGATATGCGCGCCCACTTCCGAGCCCTTCTCAAGCACCACAACATTGCAATCGGCATCCAATTGCTTGAGCCGGATCGCAGCCGACAGGCCAGCAGGCCCGGCGCCGACGATCACAACGTCATATTCCATCGCTTCGCGTTCAATCTCGGCCATTTTGGTGCTCCCTCACGGCAAATTCGGTTTGGATTTGGCTAAACCACCGCCGCGCGCAATGCAATCGCGACCCTGCGTTTATTGCGCAAAACGTGGGCCCCGCGACATAACATGACGCACGACCTTGCGGGCCGCCGGTTCTTCCCCTTTCAGATAGTGCGACTGCGGCGCCTTTCACCACCCGGCCTGCAAAGCTCATTCAGCGAAAACGGGATCGGATTGACGGCAGCCAACCGCCGATCTCGGGGCCGTTAGCCCCTTGCAATTGGCGGGCAGTTTGGGTCAGGTATCTGCCAAGTTAACACGCAATTGGCCGCCCCCCGGCGAAAACCCGGGTGCGGCCCTCATTATGTAGGCACACCGCCATGGAAAAAATCCCGATGACCCGCGACGGTCACACCGCGCTCGAAGTCGAACTCAAGCAGCTCAAATCGGTTGAACGGCCCGCTATCATCAAGGCCATCGCTGAGGCGCGTGAACATGGTGACCTGTCGGAAAACGCCGAATATCACTCGGCCAAGGAAAAGCAGTCTTTCATCGAAGGCCGCATCAAAGAGCTTGAGGGCGTGATCTCGCTCGCCGATGTGATCGACCCCAAAAAACTGTCGGGCTCGATCAAATTCGGCGCCACGGTGACGCTGGTCGATGAGGACACGGACGAAGAGAAAACCTATCAGATCGTTGGCGAATATGAGGCCAATATCGAAAAGGGTCTTTTGAACATCAAATCCCCCATCGCGCGGGCGCTGATCGGCAAGGACGAGGGTGATTCCGTCGAGGTGCGCACCCCCGGCGGGCAGAAATCCTATGAGGTTCTCAAGATCGTCTACGCTTGAACGGGAAGGCTGACATGGCAGAGCCCGACGCTTCCGCATCCCCTGAGCAAGCCCCCCGCGCCCCGCGCGGTGGGAATGGTACGGCACGGCCCACACCGATGGGCATCTACGACCGGCCCAAGGCCAATAGCATCACCGAGATCGAGATCATTGCAGGCGCGATTTCGGCGCTTTGGCTGCTTGGTACGGCGATCTATTTCACCTTCATCGCCGCCGAGGTGCCCGAGGGCACGCCCGACAGCGGGCTGCGCGGGCTGTTGATCCTGCTGGTGGTGATCATGCCCGTCGCGATGATCTGGGCCCTGGCCACCGCCGCCCGCGCCGGGCGGGTCATGCGTGAGGAGAGCCAGCGTCTGCAAGCCGCGATCGACGCGATCCGGCATTCCTATATCTCGCAACAGCAGGGCAACAAACCGGCGGGCGAGGGCAGCATTGCCCGCAAGCTCGATGAACTCGCCGACAGCGTCCGCAAAACCGAAATCGCGCTCGCTGGGCTTCAGGGCCGCGATGCGCCGTCGCGCCCCGTCGATCCGGCCCCCGCGCCCACACCGCCCGCCGCCGAAGACCAGCCGACGCTGGCCCTTGGCACGCAGGCGAGCGACAGCGCACAGCCGCTCTCTGCCGAGGATTTCACCCGCGCCCTCAACTTCCCCGAGACGGCGGAGGATCAGGCCGGTTTCGACGCCCTGCGCCGCGCATTGAAAGACCGGTCCGCCGCGCAGCTTGTACAGGCCGCGCAGGATGTGCTGACTCTGCTAAGCCAAGACGGCATCTATATGGACGACCTGCGCCCCGACCGCGCGCGCCCCGAAGTCTGGCGGCAATTCGCCAGCGGCGCGCGGGGCCGGACCATCGCGCCATTGGGCGGCATTCGGGATCGCTCCTCGCTGGCGCTGGCCAATGCGCGGATGCGGCAAGACCCGATCTTCCGCGACGCCGCGCATCACTTCCTGCGCCGCTTTGACCGGACCTTTGCCGAGTTCGAAAAACAGGCCACGGATGAGGAAATCTCGATGCTGGCCGACACCCGCACCGCCCGCGCCTTCATGCTGCTGGGCCGCTGCGCAGGCACCTTCGATTGACGCGCGGGTCTAGCCGGTAAAACTGCCGTAGGGGATGAAACGGACGGTATCGCCCGGCATGATGTCGCGGGCGGCCTCGTCCAATTCGACCAGCCCTTCGGCCCAACTGAGCCCGCTGATGCGCCCCGACCCTTCGGAGGCAAAGACCTCGGCCCGGCCATCGCGCATCCGCGCGCGCAGGTACTCCCGCCGCCCGGCCTTTTTGCGCTTCTCGAAGGCGGCAGGCACGTCGAAACCCTGCGGCTCTTGCCAGCCGCCCCCGGCCAAAAGCGCCATGGCGGGCCGCGCGAAAATCAACGAGCACACCATCGCCGCCACCGGGTTGCCCGGCAGCCCAAAGACCGGCACCCCCTGCCACATCCCAAGCGCCAAGGGCCGCCCCGGTTTCACCGCGATCCGCCAAAGCTGCATCGCCCCCGCTTCGGTCAGCAGGGCCGAGACGTGGTCTTCGTCCCCCGCCGAGGCGCCGCCGCTGGTGAGGATCACATCGACCTGCCCCGCCGCCGCATCCAGTCGCGCACGCAACGCGGCGCGGTCGTCGGCCACGCGGCCCAGATCGACCGGCTCATGGCCGAAGTCCGCCGCGAGTTGCAGCAGCATCGGGCGGTTTGCGTCGTAGATCTGTCCGTCGCGCGCCGCCCCGCCCATCTCGACCAATTCGTCACCGGTTGAGATCACGCCGACCTTGAGCATTTTGCGCAAAGACACCTCCGCCACACCGGCGGCGGCCAGAAGCGCCAGTTCCGCCGGGCCGATGCGCGTGCCCGCGGCGAGGATCACGTCGCCCGCCTGCACATCCTCCCCGGCCTTGCGGGTGTTGGCCCCCTGTTTGACCGGCCCGTGAAAGCGCAGCACGCCGCCCTCAGCGGTCACATCCTCTTGCAAAATGACGGTATCGACACCTTCGGGCAGTGCCGCACCGGTCAGCACGCGGATCGCTTGCCCCGCTGGCACGGCTCCGGGGCGGTCGCCCGCCGCCGCGCGGCCCGGCACCAGCGGCATCTCGTGCAGCCCCTCGCCCCGTCCTCCGGCAAAGCCATAGCCATCGACCGCCGTATTGGGCAGCGGCGGATTGGCGCGGATGGCGGTCACATCTTCGGCCAAGATGCGTCCCCCGGCATCGGCGGCGGCCCGCGTCTCGGCCTCTGTCACCGCGTGAAGCCGCGCGCGCAGCAGGTCCAGCGCCTCATTCACCGGGGTCCAATGCACGCCCGGCGGCAAGGCGAAACAGTCGTTGCGCAGGGGCGGCGCCGCGCTCGTGGCGGCGGCCGCCGGGGTGGCGATCAGCCCCACGTCGCGCAGGATGAAATCGGCAATGGCGGCGGTGTCGTTCAGATCGAAAACGGGCCGATCCACCTCAAGCGGCACATCGCTGGCCAGCGCCCGCACCGTCGGATCATCCGGCGCGATCAATGGGTTTCCGGTCTCGGCCCGATGGGCTTCGACCTTCGGATGGCCGTCGCGTTTGTAGCCTTCGATCAGCACCAGATCGACCGGCGAGAGCCGCGCCAGATGCGCCTCCAACGGCGGCTCATCGGCCCCGCGCAACTCATGCATCAAAGCGAAACGCGCGCCCGAGGCCAAAAGCACCTCCCGCGCACCCGCGATGCGGTGGCGGTGGCTGTCTTTGCCGGGGTGGTCCACGTCAAACGTGTGATGCGCGTGCTTGACGGTTGAGACGGTGAAGCCGCGGCCCGTGATCTCGGCCACCAGCCGCTCCATAAGCCCGGTCTTACCTGCGTTTTTCCAACCGACAACGCCGTAAACCCTCATACCATCGCCTCTGCTTTCGCCAGATCTTCGGGCGTGTTCACGTTGAAGAAGGCCGCCTCATCGGGGAAGAGCGCCTCGCGCCCGTCGTGGTGCTCCGTCCAGAGCACCACCTTGCGCAGCCCGCCCGCCAAAGCGCTGCGCAGATCGTCGCGCAGCGCCACGGGCCAGAGGCCAAAGGTCGGATGCCGCGCCGTGCCGCGTTTGGCGTCCGGCGTGGCGGCGAGGGCCAGCGGATGGGCCATGCCATCGGCAGCCAGCAGCAGACGCGGCACCAGATCGCAGGGGAAGAAAGGCGTATCGGCGGCAGCGGTCACAATGCTCTCGGCCCCCTGTTCGGCGGCCCAGTCGAGCCCAGCAAGCACCCCCGCCAGCGGCCCGGCGAAGCCTTCGATACTATCGGCCAGCACCGGGAGGCCTAGGTCGGCAAACCGCGCCGCATCGCCGTTGGCGTTGAGCGCCAGCCCCGCAACCTGCGGCTCCAGCCGGTCGATCACCGAGGACAGAAGCGTGCCCTGCCCCAGCGGCAGCAGCCCCTTGTCGCCGCCGCCCATACGGGTCGCCTGCCCACCCGCCAGAATGACGCCAAGTGGTTGTTTCATGTGGTCAATCCTTCGCGCCCTTGCGCCCGCTTTTGCGCGGCTCTTCGGCCACGCTGGCCGGATCCGCATCGCGGATGAGCCGCCCCTCCCCGGCCAGACAGGTAAAGCGCTGCCCGCGCATCCGCCCAATCAGGGTCAGGTTCACCTGCTGCGCGATCTCCACCCCCCAAGCGGTAAAGCCCGAGCGGGACGCCAGCACCGGAATGCCCATCATCGCCGTCTTGATCACCATCTCAGAGGTCAGCCGCCCGGTGGTATAGAGCACCTTATCCTCGGCCCCGACCCCTTCGGAAAGCATCCAACCCGCGATCTTGTCGACCGCGTTGTGGCGGCCCACATCCTCCATATAGACCAATGGCCGATCGCCTTGGCAAAGCACTGTGCCGTGGATCGCACCGGCCTCCAGATAGAGGCTCGGCGTGCGGTTGATCTTGGCCGCCAGCGCATAGAGGTCGGATGTGCGCACCGACGTCTCGGGTAGGCTCACCTCCGCCAGCCCCTCCATCATATCGCCAAAGACCGTGCCCACGGCGCAGCCGCTGGTGCGGGTCTTGCGCTGCATCTTGTCTTCGTAATCGGTGGCCCGTTTGGTGCGGACGACGACAGTCTCAAGCTCTTCGTCGTAATCGACACCGGTGATCTCTTCGTCTGGGCGCAGCATCCCCTGATTGCGCAGAAACCCAAGCGCCAGATAGGCTGGGTAATCGCCAATGGTCATGGCGGTCACGATCTCTTGCCGGTTGAGGAATATTGTCAGGGGGCGCTCTTCGACCACATTGATCGCCACCTCGGCCCCGGTGTGATCCACGCCAGAGACGCTGCGCGTCAGCCGAACAGCAGTCGGATCCGGGGCGATCAGATAATTGCTAAGTTCATTGTCTCGGGCCAATTGTATCCCCCTGCGGTTAGGTCTAAGCCTTTGACATTATATTTAAGAGTTCGCCATGGCCATCACCACCACCAAATCCGCCTATCGCAAAGGGATCGTCGACGCACTGCCCTTCGTGCTGGTGATCATCCCCTTCGCCTCGCTCTTTGGCCTATTGGCGACCGAGGCCGGGCTGAACGTGTTCGAAACGCTGACCTTTTCGATCGTGGTGATCGCCGGGGCCGCGCAGTTCACGGCGCTGCAACTGCTGCAAGAAGACGTACCCACGGCGATCATCCTCGCCTCTGCACTGGCGGTGAACCTGCGTATGGCGATGTATTCGGCCTCTCTCACCCCGTGGATCGGCGGCGCGCCGCTGTGGCAGCGGGCGCTGGCGGCCTATATGACGGTCGATCAATCCTATGTCGCCGCCATGACGCAATATGAGCGCGACCCTGAGATGACGGTGCCGCAGCGCATGGCCTATTTCTTTGGGACCGTGACGCCGGTGGTGCCGCTTTGGTATATCTTCACGCTGATCGGCGCGATGGTCGGCTCCAGCGTGCCGGATAGCTGGGCGCTGGACTTCGCCATTCCGATCACCTTTCTGGCCATGATCGCGCCGATGTTCCGCACGCTGGCCCATGTGGCGGCGGCGGTCGTTGCGGTGGTCGTGAGCCTTTTCGCCGTCGAGGTGCCCTATGCGCTTGGGCTGATCATCGCAGGGCTCGCGGGCATGATCACCGGCGCACAGGTCGAGGCATGGATGGAACGGCGCAAACCGAGGAGCACGGCATGATGATCGATAGAACCGCACTTTGGGTCGTGATCATCGGCCTCGGGCTGGGCAGCTTTTTCCTGCGCTTTGTCTTTACCGGATTGGTCGGCAACAAACAGATGCCCGCGTGGCTGTTGCGGCATCTGCGCTATACCGCCGTGGCGATTCTGCCCGCGCTGGTGGCCCCGCAGGTGATCTGGCCCTCGGCCACCGGGGGGCAATTCGACCTGCCGCGCGTCACCGCGGCGGCGGTGACATTGGGCGTGGGGCTGGTGACCAAGAACGTCCTCGCCGCGATCCTGTCGGGGGCCGCGGCGCTTTATGGGATGCTCTATCTGGTGGGGTAAGCGCGGGCGCTACTGCTGGGCCAGTTGCGCCGCGCGCAGGGCGTCGATCACATCGCCCTCATCGTCTTCGTAATATTTCGTCGTGGTGACACCCGGCAGGGCCTCGAACCGCTCTTGCAACTTGACGGGATAGTAGGTCGACCCGACGCTTCGAAACCCCGGCAACTGGCTGAGAATGCCGCTGGTGGCATTGGCGCAAAAGGCACCGGGCACCGCGCCATTCGCAGTCACCAGTTCAAGCGCGCGTTCGGCCACCTCGGGGCTGACGGGGATTTCCTGGCTGACCACATGAAAGGTGCTGCGCGCATGGGCCGATTTATAGGCCTGCAACCACGCGGGCGTCACCCCGTAGAGCACATCGCCCCGCTCGGCCATCCGCGCATCCCGAAACGACCCCGCGGGGTCAAAGATCACCCGTTGCGAGCCATTCACCATCAGCGCGCTATGGCCGCCGCTGCCGGTGCGGTTGTTCACCATGGTCATCAATGTCAGGGAGGGCGGCTCGGGCGCGCGGTAGGCTGCACGCGCCACAACGTCGGGCGGGCTATCGGGGCTTTGATCCACCGAACAGCCTGCCAGAACGCCAACAAGTGCAATCGACGCTAAGAGAGTTCTCAAACCGTTACCCTCGCGCCTAGGGATAGGACGTGATCAACCGGCAAAGATCGCCAGCAGAACAAGAATCACAAGGATGACGACGGTGCCGCGTGTCACGAAGGACATGAATCCGTCAAAGGTCTTTTGCTGCTCTTCGTAATTCATGCTGCCGTGTTCATGTTCAGCCATTTTCGTCTCCCTAAGACAATTTGTTGGCGCTGATTAACCTATTCGCATCACCCTGTCACGGGGGGATGATGCGCAGAAAACCATACTAGCTTTGCGCAGAACCACGCGCTATAGGGGAATCTTACACTTCCCCGCACGTTATAGACTCTTTCAGGTTTCGTCGTCTTCCAGATCGGCAACCAGTCGAAAGCCGATCCGTTGCGGGGCGGCATCGGGCACCTTTTTTGGCAAGGCCCGCAGCATCACGTTCAACTGCCCCACATGCTGCACCAATTGCGCCCGCGCCCCTGCGGGATCGACGCCGTAAAAGGTGATGATATCGGGGTCGAAATACCCCATACCTTCGATCCGCAGCACCCCGGCGTCGCCCCCGGCAAAGCCGATCGCCGCCTCATGATCGTTGTCGAGCTTTTCCTCGAAATTCTTGAGATAAAGCACCACCCGCTCATAGGCCCATTGGGCGGGGGATTTCTGCTTCACCGGCTTGTCGGTGACGGATTTGGGCAGGGGTTGATCGCCCGACTTGGGCTGATCGGTGCCCGTATGCACCTCATGCATGCGCGGTAATGCCGCAGCCTCATAGGCCTCGGCTGCCGTTTTCACCTCATCGCCCATCGCTCACCCCTTGCGCTGATACACCCATGCGCCATCCGCCGCGCGCAAGCTGCGCGTGGCCTCTCCGGCTTGGTAAAGGTGGCTCAGATGGGCGACGGCTTCAACCAGCGCGAGGCCATATTCCGCCTCACCGATGTTGCGTTTGAACAGCGGCGCGAAACATTCCGAGGCCGATTTCGGCGTGTCGATATAAGCCAGCAGGCGGCGCAGGGCGCTGTGGTGGTTCTCAATCAACTGCTTCAGCCGCGTCGGCAGGCCGGTGAAGGGCAGCTTGTGCCCGCCAAGCACTAGATGATCCTCCCGCGCCAAGGGGACGAAATGCTCACAAGCCTCCAACCATTCGCCGATGGGGTCGGCCATCGGCTCAGTCGGGTAGACGCCGATGTTGGGGCTGATGGAGGGCAGAATCTGATCCCCCGCGATCACCAGATTGTCGTCCCGGCTCCAAAAGGTCGCGTGTTCGGGGGCGTGGCCATTGCCGATATGCACTTCCCAATCGCGGCCACCCATGCGGATCACATCGCCCTGCCGGATGCGAGTGAACCCCAGCGGCAGCGGGGCCACCACATCGGCGAAATTGAAGGGCCGCTCATTGGCGCGTTTGTCATAGAGCGCCGACGCCATCCCCGCCTTGCGGTAGAACGCAAGGGCTTCGGCGACCGGCACCTCTTGGACATCCAGCGTCAGCATCCGCGCGGTCAACCATGCGGTGCGCGTGGTGACCAGTTCCGCCCCGAACTCGCTCTGCAACCATCCGGCAAGGCCGATGTGATCGGGGTGATGATGGGTGACGACCACACGCGAGATCGGCTTGCCGCCAAGCGGCCCTGCCATCAGCCCGCGCCAAATTTCCTTGGCCCGGCGCGAGGCAAAGCCCGTGTCGATCACCGTCCAGCTATCGCCCTCGTCCAAGGCATAGACGTTGACGTGATCGAGCTTCATCGGCAGCGGCAGGCGGAACCAAAGCACCCCCGGCGCCACCTCGATCGCCTCCCCCTCGGCGGGCGGCACCTCCCAAGGATAGCGCAGCCCCTTGGGCGTTTTCGGCTCGGCGGCGGAGAGGGTGGCCTGCTCTGTCATCTGCTTTTCAGGTCTTCAACATCAAGCGCATAGAGGTCTTCCGCCCCGGCCTGCGCATGGGCCAACAGGCCCTGATGCTCGGGCAAGAGACGTTGGATATAGAACCGCGCCAGCTTGGCCCGCGCATCGCCTGCGCCGGCGGCCTTCTCGGCCATGGCGGCTTGCAGATGCAGATGCCCGCCCATCACGCGGGCGAAGGCGCGCAGATAGGGGACGGCACCGGCGAAACGGGCGTTCATGTCCTTCTGCGCGGTCATCCACTCGGTCGCCTCGCGCAGGGTCTCGCTGGCCTGCCAGACCGCATCGGCCATGCGCGGGAAAGGGCCGCGTGCGGATTCGGCATGGGCTTCGATCTCATCCAAGAGCCGGTTCGCCGCCTCGCCGCCATCCATCATCTTGCGGCCCACAAGGTCCATCGCCTGAATGCCGTTGGTGCCCTCGTAGATCGCGGTCACGCGCACATCGCGGCTGAACTGCGCCGCGCCGGTTTCTTCGATAAAGCCCATGCCGCCATGCACCTGCACGCCCATTTCAGCAACGCTGATGCCCACATCGGTGCCGAATGCCTTGGTGATCGGGGTGAGGAACGCGGCCCGGGCGGCCCATTCATCCCCCTGCCCGGCGCGCGCCATGTCACTGGCATAGGCACAGCTCAGCGCGATGGCGCGAGAGGCAAAGATATCGGCCTTCATGCTCAAGAGCATCCGGCGCACGTCGGCGTGATCCACGATGGTACCGGTGCCGCCTTCGACGGGGGAACGGCCCTGCTTGCGCTCCAACGCATAGTCCAGCGCCAGTTGATAGGCCCCTTCGGCCGCGCCGATGCCCTGTTCGCCGACACCAAGCCGTGCGTTGTTCATCATGGTGAACATCGCCGCCATGCCGCCGCCCTCGCGGCCCACCAGCCAGCCGGTGGCCTTGTCATATTGCATCACCGCGGTGGGCGAGCCGTGCAGGCCCATTTTATGCTCAAGGCTGACCACATTCACGCCATTGCGCTGGCCCGGCGCACCATTCTCATCGGGGATGAACTTCGGCACGAGAAAAAGGCTGATCCCCTTGGTCCCCGCCGGTGCCCCCGGCAGGCGCGCAAGAACCAGATGGCAGACATTGCCTGCGAAATCATTGTCACCCCAAGAGATGTAGATCTTCTGACCAGAGACGGCATAGGTCCCGTCGCCATTGTCTTCGGCCCGGCTGCTCAGCGCGCCCACGTCCGACCCTGCCTGCGGCTCGGTCAGGTTCATCGTGCCGGTCCATTCGCCCGAGATCAGCTTGGGCAGGTACAATTCCTTGATCGCGTCGCTCGCGTGGTGCTCCAATGCTTCGATCTGCCCTTGGCTCATCAGGGGGGCGAGTTGCAGCGACAGGCAAGCGCCGCTCATCATCTCGTTGACCGCGCTGGTCAGGGTCATCGGCAAGCCCATGCCGCCAAACTCCGGGTCCGCCGACATGCCGATCCAGCCGCCCTCGGCAATCGCGGCGAAACCTTCGGCAAATCCGGGAGAAGTGCGCACGACGCCGTTTTCCAGCTTGGCAGGGTGCAAATCCCCGCCCCGTTGCAGCGGCGCCAGCACGTCATCGCAAAGCCGTCCGGCCTCTGACAGGATCGCGCCGGTGACGTCTTCACTGGCCTCAGCGAAACGGTCGGTGCTGCGAAGCGTTGCGAAATCCAACACGTCCTCGATCAGAAAACGGTAGTCATCCACGGCGGCGCGGTACGGCATATCATATCCTCCTGAAAGGCGCGCTTGTTCTGGCAAGCCTGACATGGCCCTGATAAAGGCTGGTTTATGTTGCCGCCAGCATGAAATGCCCGGCCGCCCCCCGCAACCCAAACGCGGCGTCACGGGATGCTGCATGATCCGACAGGCCGAAACACCCGATGACCCAGCCGACCGAGACCCTGACCGCCACGCCCCAAGGGATCGCCCGCGCGGCACGCCTGCTGCAAGACGGCGCGCTGGTCGCCTTGCCGACGGAGACGGTTTACGGCCTGGGCGCAGATGCCCGTAATGGTGAGGCTGTCGCGGGTATTTACGCCGCCAAGGGCCGGCCCAGTTTCAACCCGCTGATTGTGCATCTGCCGGATATCGACACCGCCAAACGCTATGTCGACTGGACCGAGGAGGCCGACCGGCTGGCGCAGGCCTTCTGGCCCGGCGCGCTCACGCTGGTCCTGCCGCTGAAGCCCGACAGCGGGCTGTCGTCGCTGGTCACGGCGGGACTGCCGAGCCTTGCGGTGCGGGTGCCCGCCCATCCCGCCATGCGGCAGGTCTTACAGACGCTCGGTGGGCCGGTCGCCGCGCCCTCGGCCAACCCCTCGGGCAAGATCAGCGCGACCACGGCGGATCATGTGCTGGCGGGCCTCGACGGTAAGATCGCAGCGGTGCTGGACGACGGCGCCTGCCCCGTTGGGTTGGAAAGCACGATCATCGGCCTGACCGGCCCCCGCCCCGCCCTGCTGCGCGCAGGCGGTCTGCCGAGCGAGGCGATTGAGGCCGCGCTTGGCCAAGGGCTGGAGGTTGTCGATGGGGCCGAGATCATCGCGCCGGGGCAGCTCGCCTCGCATTACGCGCCCGGCGCGGCGGTGCGGCTGAATGCGCGAACGGCGGGGCCGGGTGAAGTGCTGCTTGGGTTTGGCGAGATGATCTGCGATCTCAACCTCTCCCCCTCCGGCGATCTGACCGAGGCTGCGGCGAAACTGTTCGACCACCTGCACCAGTTGGACGCCACCGGTCAGACCATCGCCGTGGCGCCGATCCCCGATCACGGGCTGGGCCGCGCGATCAACGACCGATTGGCCCGCGCAGCAGCACCGCGTTAGGCGTGCCCGGCTGAGGCCGACAGCCCCAAGGGATCGATCCCCAGCGTCTTGAGCGCCGCGCCCCATTTCTCGGGATCCGGCAGATCGAAAATCACCTCGGGCGAGGCTTCGCAGGTCAGCCATCCGTTCTGGGCGATCTCACCCTCCAACTGCCCCGGCCCCCAGCCTGCATAGCCCAGCATCAACTGCGCCTGCGCCGGGCCCTTGCCGGTGGCGATGTCTTCGAGGATGTCGCGGGTGGTGGTCAGGGCGATGCCATCGCCCACGCGCAGCGTCTCAATGGCCGAGCGGTATTCGTCGGAATGCAACACAAAGCCGCGCCCGGTCTCGACCGGCCCGCCGAAATGCACGGCCAGCGATTTGGCCTGCGGCGGCGTGTCTTCGACCAGTTGATCCAGCACATCCGACAGGCGCAGTTCCGGGGCGGGTTTGTTGACGATCAACCCCATCGCCCCCTGTTCGGAATGCGCGGAAAGGTAGATCACCGAATGCGCGAAACGCGGATCGCCCATGCCCGGCATCGCGACCAGCAGCTTGCCCGTCAGTTCCATCGTCTGCCCCGTCAACGCCCACCTCCTGAAGGTAACCTTTCTTTGAACATGGCCGCTTGCGCCCCACAAAACAAGAGAGGCGCCCCACCGCTCGCCGCATCAGCGAAACATGGATGATGCAAATGTGACTTGGCAGGCGCGGAAGGATACCGCATCAAGTCCGCATGACCATATCGCGCTTCTTTTCCGCCCTTCTCTCCTGTCTCACCCTCGCCCTGCCCGCCGCGGCGCAGGATGCTGTCGGCACGCCTTTGCAGGGCGATCTGCTCACTGGTTGGCAACAGTCTGACGGGCGGCGCGTGGCGGCGATCCGGCTGCGCATGGCACCGGGTTGGAAGACCTATTGGCGCAGCCCCGGCGATGCAGGCATCCCGCCGGAGTTCGACTGGTCCGGCTCGGACAACCTGCGCGACGTGCAGATCACATGGCCCGCGCCCAAGGTCTTTGACCAAGGCGGGGTGAACTCCATCGGCTATGCCCGCGAGGTGATCCTGCCGCTGACCATCACCCCGCACCGCCCCGGTGCGCCGGTCACATTGGACACCAGCATCGACCTTGGCGTGTGCAGCGACATCTGCCTGCCACAGACCATCCACCTGCGCGCCCTGCTTGACACCCGCGACAGCAAGCCCACCCCGGCCATCGCCGCCGCCTTTGCCGCGCGGCCCTATTCCGGCGCTGAGGCCGGTTTGAAAAGCGCCCAATGCAGCCTGCGCCCCACCGCGCGGGGGCTGGAGATCGAAACCCGGCTGGCCCTGCCCTCTGCCGGGGGTAAGGAGACCGTGGTGATCGAACCCGGCAATCCCAACATGTGGATGAGCGAGACCGTGGGCCAGCGGTCGGGAAATACGCTTGTCGCCAGCGGCGAGATGATCGCCGAGAATGGCACCGCACTGGCGCTCGACCGTTCCGCCATTCGGATCACGGTGATCGGCAAGAACCACGCGGTGGAGGTGACGGGCTGCACCACGGGCTAAACCCGCGCGCTACTTGCGGCGCTGATGCTCGTCCAGCCGCGGCATGATCTCAACGAAGTTGCAGGGCATGTGGCGGTAGTCCAACTGTTTGAGCAAGATGCCATCCCATGCGTCTTTACATGCCCCCGGGCTGCCCGGCAGCGCAAATAGATATGTCCCCTGCGCCACGCCGCCCGTCGCACGGCTTTGCACCGCGCTGGTGCCGATCTTCTCCATTGAGATCATGGTGAAGACCGTGCCGAAGGCGTCAATCTCTTTCTCATAGACATCGCGGTGCGCCTCGACCGTCACGTCGCGCCCCGTGAGGCCAGTGCCGCCGGTGCTGATTACCACGTCAATCTCAGGGTCCGCGCACCAGTCGCGCAGAAGCGCCGCGATGGCGGGGCGGTCGTCGGTCACGATCTTGCGCGCGGCCAGCACATGGCCCGCCGCTTCGATCCGCGCGACCAACACGTCGCCCGACCGATCCTCGGCCAAGCTGCGGCTGTCCGAGACGGTCAGCACAGCAATTCTTACGGGGATGAACGCCCGGCTGTCGTCGATCCTGCTCATGTCCGCTCCATCATTGCCAAACGCGCGGCCAAAGCCACGAAAATACCGCTGCTGATCCAGCCCAGCAGCCGTCCGCCCCCGGCCAGTCGTCGCCCGATCCCGGCGGCAAAGACCCCCACCGCGCCGTTGATGACGAAACCGCCCAGTGCCAGCACCGCACCAAAGGTCAGGAACTGCGCCAAGACCGGCCCGGCCTCGGGCACCACGAATTGCGGCAAGAAGGCCAGCACGAAAAGAATCACCTTGGGGTTTGTCAGATTGACGGCGAAACCGGTGTTGAAAGCGCGCCAACCGCCCATGCCGGGCGTCGTATCGCGCGGCTTTCCAGCCTGCCGCAGCGTTTGCACCGCAAGCCAGAGCAGATAGGCCACGCCGAGCCAGCGGATCATGTCCAGCGCCCAAGGCAGCGCCGCGACGACCGCGCCCAGCCCCAACCCGGCCAAAGCCACATGCACCAGCACGCCCGCCGAAATCCCCGCGCTCGCCGCCAATGCAGCCCGCGGGCCCGAGCGCAGCCCCTGCCCAAGGCAGAACATCATATCCGCCCCCGGCGTGAGGTTCAGCGCCAAGGCGGCGGGCACGAAGGCCAGAAGGGTCAGCGCATCAACCATCGCGCAGCTTTGCCTGAACGCTGAGCAGATCGGCCCAAGCCTCGCGCTTGGCCTCGGGATTGCGCAGCAGGTAGCCGGGATGCACCATCGGCATGCAAGAAAGATCAGCGGCCTTGGTCCAATTGCCGCGCAGGCGCATGATGCTGCGTTTCTCCAAAAGCGATTGGCAAGACCAATTGCCAAAGAGCACCAGCACCTTGGGCTTGGCCAATTCGATATGACGCTGCACAAAGGGGCGCATCATCGCGATCTCATCTGGCTTCGGGTCGCGCCCCTGCGGCGTGCGCCACGGCAAGATGTTCGACAGATAGACATTGCGGTCCCGCCCCATGTCGATCGCCGCCAGCATCCGATCGAGCATCTGACCCGCCCGCCCCACGAAGGGCTTGCCCGCGCGGTCTTCGTCCCGGTCGGGGGATTCGCCCAAGATCATCAATGGCGCGCCGGGCACCCCATCGGCGAAAACCAGATTGCGCGCGCCCTTGTGCAGCTCGCAATGCTCGAACCCTTGGATCGCGGCGCGCAGCTCTTCCAATGTCTGCGCGGACTGCGCGGCGCGGCGGGCCAGTGCCACCGGGTCGGGTTGCTCAGAGGCTTGCAGGGGCTGCGGCCCTTTGGCCAGCTTGGCGCTGGCCTTGGGCGGGCTTGCGGGCACTTCATAGCGGTTGACCGGCGCGTCGCAGATCGCCTCGGTCGCGCCAAGCTCGACCTGCCACGCCAGCATCTCTGCCGCCTGATGATAATCGAATGATTCCATGACCCGCAGCTTACGCCCTGAGGACGGGGGGCGAAATGCCCTATCGCCGCGCTTTACGCGCCAAGCCCCCCGCGCCTATAAGGCGGCAACAGCAGAAGGGATCGCCACCATGTCATTCGCCCATCGCCACCTGCTTGGCATCGAGCAGCTCTCGCAATCCGACATTACCACCCTTCTGGACTTGGCCGACACCTATGCCGACCGGAACCGCCAGCCGAACAAACATTCCGACGCGCTGCGCGGGCTGACCCAGATCAACATGTTCTTTGAGAACTCCACCCGCACGCAGGCGAGTTTCGAGATCGCGGGCAAACGCCTTGGCGCGGATGTGATGAATATGGCGATGCAGGCCAGTTCGATCAAAAAGGGTGAGACGCTGATCGACACGGCGATGACGCTGAATGCCATGCACCCCGATCTGCTGGTCGTGCGCCACCCGCAATCGGGCGCGGTGGACCTGCTGGCCCAAAAGGTGAACTGCGCCGTGCTGAACGCGGGCGACGGGCGGCACGAGCACCCCACGCAGGCGCTCTTGGACGCACTGACGATCCGCCGCGCCAAGGGGCGGCTGCACCGGCTCAGCATCGCGATCTGCGGTGACATCGCTCACAGCCGCGTGGCACGGTCGAACATCCTGCTTTTGGGCAAGATGGAAAACCGCATCCGCCTTGTCGGCCCGCCGACCCTAATGCCCAGCCAGATCGACCAGTTTGGGGTCGAGGTCTTCGACGACATGAAAAAGGGCCTCGAAGGTGTCGACGTGGTGATGATGCTGCGACTTCAGAAAGAGCGGATGGATGGCGGCTTTATCCCGTCGGAGCGCGAGTATTACCACCGCTACGGGCTCGACGCCGAAAAGCTGGCCCATGCCAGCCCCGACGCCATCGTCATGCACCCCGGCCCGATGAACCGCGGGGTCGAGATCGACGGCACCTTGGCCGACGACATCAACCGTTCCGTCATTCAAGACCAGGTCGAGATGGGCGTCGCCGTGCGCATGGCCGCGATGGACCTGCTGGCGCGCAACCACATCGCCGCCCAACCCGGCGCGGCCTGACCGGAACCCCGACGGGCCAAGCGGCGTTTTCCTGAGAACAGTCAAAGGAAGCCGTCATGCCCCATACAGAAGTCGCCCCCCAAGAAGCTGGCAAGGTCCGCGTCTATGCCCTCTCGCTCTCGGATGCCGAGGCGCGGGCGATGCGCGATGATGAGACCGCACAGGCCGCGGCCCTCGGGGTCGATCGGATCGACGCGGCCTATACGGAGGTCTTCCGGGTGGCTGACCTCGATCAACTGGGGCTTGCGGGCTATCTGCGCGACGGCAATGGCGTGAACCCCGACCAGATTGAGACGGACCGCAGCAAGCTTGCCGCGCTCGACGGTTGGGTAATGATCGTCTACTCCCGCGCCTTCGCCGGGCAGTCGCTGCAACTGGCTCCGATCCCGGCGCTGACCCATATCGGCACCTATACCGAAGGCGGCCCCGACACACCGGTGCAGGCGATGGAGGCCGAAGCCGCCCAGCCCTATACCGGCATCCCCCGCGTCGCCCCGTCCGAGCCCGCCAAGGGCGGCGGCGGCAAGACCATGGTGATCGTCGCAGTGGCCGTGCTGATCCTGCTCATCATCTGGTGGCTGCTGGCCTAAGCGCGAAAACCGCTGGCGCCCTTGGGGCCAGCGGGCTACATCTGGCCTATGCAAGAACCTGAACACGATCCGAAAATGTCTGGCCGTATCGCCATGGTCGCCCTTTTGGTGGCCTTTGGTGTGGTCGGGCTGATGATTTGGATTGGCGGCTAGCGGCGCGCGCGCCACGCCCGCGCCCAAAAGACCGCTTGGTTTGGGGGGCAATTTGGGGCATGACAGCGGCGCATCCGCTATCGCACCAAAGGCCCGCCCATGACTCAGTTCCTCACCAATCTGCGCCTTCTCGACCCTCAGGCTGGCACGCTTGAGCCTGCTGCGGTTCTGGTCCGCAACGGGGTGATTGCCGAGGTGCTGGCCGATGGGGCCACAGCGCCCGAGGGCGCGGAACTGGTCGATTGCGGCGGCCATATTCTCGCCCCCGGTATCGTCGACATCGGCGTCAAAGTTTGCGAACCGGGCGAGCGGCACAAGGAAAGCTACCGCTCCGCGGGCCTTGCCGCGGCGGCGGGCGGGGTGACCACCATGGTCACGCGCCCCGACACCGATCCGGCCATCGACAGCCCCGAGACGCTCGAATTCGTCACCCGCCGCGCCAATGAGGCGGCACCGGTGAACGTCGTGCCCATGGCCGCGCTGACCAAGGGCCGCGAGGGGCGCGAGATGACCGAGATCGGCTTTCTGATGGACGCAGGTGCCGCTGCCTTTACCGATTGCGACCGCGTGGTGACGGATACCAAGGTCTTCTCCCGCGCGCTCACTTATGCCCGCAGCCTCGGCGCGCTGGTCATCGCCCACCCGCAGGATCCGGGGCTGAGCAAGGGGGCAACCGTCACCTCTGGCAAATTCGCCTCATTGCGCGGCTTGCCTGCCGTCTCGCCCATGGCCGAGCGGATGGGGTTGGACCGCGATATCGCCCTCATTGAGATGACCGGCGCGCGCTACCACGCCGACCAGATCACCACCGCCCGTGCCCTGCCCGCGCTGGAACGCGCCAAGCGCAACGGGCTCGACATCACCGCTGGTGTCGGCATTCACCACCTGACGCTGAACGCGCTCGACGTGGCCGACTACCGCACCTTCTTCAAAGTAAAGCCGCCGCTGCGCGATGAGGAAGACCGCCTTGCCGTGGTCGAAGCCGTGGCCAGCGGTCTGATCGACATCATCTGCTCCATGCACACCCCGCAGGACGAAGAAAGCAAACGCCTGCCCTTCGAGGAGGCCGCCAGCGGCGCGGTAGGGCTGGAGACGCTGCTGCCCGCCGCGATGCGTCTGGTCCATGCCGAGATGATGGACCTGCCCACGCTCTGGCGCGCGCTGTCGCTGAACCCGGCCAAACGCCTCGGCCTGCCTGGCGGGCGGATTGCCGTGGGGGCGCCTGCGGATATGGTGCTGTTCAACCCCGACGCGCCCTTCGTGCTGGACCGCGCGACGCTGCGGTCGAAATCCCGCAACACGCCCTTTGACGGGATGCGGATGCAGGGTAAGGTCGTGGCAACTTATGTAGCAGGTTCCTGCGTTTACGAGGCGAATTGATGCCCCCAATCGAGACTTCCGTTGAATTGATCCTTTTCTGGGCGCTGGCAGGCTATGTCATCGGCTCTATCGCCTTTGGCATGTTGCTGGCGCGGCTGATGGGGCTGGGCAACCTGCGCGATATCGGATCGGGCAACATCGGCGCGACTAACGTGCTGCGCACCGGCAACAAAAAAGCGGCGGCGCTGACGCTGGTGCTGGACGGGGCCAAAGGGGCCGTGGCCGTTTTGCTGGCCCGTGCCTTTGCGGGCGAAGATGCGGCGCAGGCGGCGGCGCTTGGTGCGATGATCGGCCATTGCTACCCGGTCTGGCTGGGCTTTCGCGGCGGCAAGGGTGTGGCGACCTTTCTGGGCCTCATGCTGGCGCTGGCTTGGCCTGTCGGGCTGGCCTGCTGTGTGGTCTGGCTGGCGACGGCGGCACTCTCGCGCATCTCGTCGCTGTCCGCACTGGCGGCGGCGGCAAGCTCGACCTTTTTGCTGATTTTCCTCGGCTACGGGGAAATGCTGCTGTTGGGCATCGCCCTGACTTTGCTGATCTTTTGGCGGCACCGCGACAATATTCGCCGGATCCGCGCAGGCACGGAATCGCGCATCGGCCAGAAAGGCTGACACCGCTCGAGGGCGGCATCAGCCCCTTTCCCGTTCAGTAGGAATATTCCGCGTAGATACGGCTCAGATCGCCGTTCCATGGGCCGTGGTAATCCGCCAGCAGATCGTCGGCAGGCACGCGGCCCGTCTCGATGCTGTCGCGCAGGGCGTTGAGGAAATGCGTCTCATCCGGCACCAGCCCACCGGCGCCGGGACGGGCGCGGGCTTTCAGCCCCGCCTCTGACAGGGCCACGGCCTCGCGCGCCAGATCATGCATCTTAAGCCCGCCCACCTCGGCCTGAAAGCCGTGGGTGGAGGCGGCGATGCGCAATTCTTCCCGTGTCTCGGCATCCCAGCCTTTGACCAAATCCCATGCCCCATCCAAGGCGCTTTGGTCATACATCAACCCGACCCAGAAGGCCGGCAGGGCACAGAGCCGCCGCCACGGGCCGCCATCAGCGCCGCGCATCTCGATAAACTTCTTGACCCGCGCTTCGGGGAAGAGCGTGGTGAGGTGATCGGCCCAATCGCTCAGCGTCGGCTTCTCGCCGGGCAGAGCGGGCAACTCGCCTTTCAAAAAGTCGCGGAAGGATTGGCCGAGCGCGTCGATATACTTGCCGTCGCGGTAGACGAAATACATCGGCACATCGAGCGCGTATTGCACCCAAGCCTCAAAGCCGAAGCCCTCATCGAAAACGAAGGGGATCATGCCCGTACGCGCGTCATCCAGATGCCGCCAGACCAGACCGCGGGTGGATTTCACGCCGTTGGGCTTGCCGTCAAGGAAGGGCGAATTGGCGAAAAGCGCATTGGCGATGGGCTGCATCGCCACGGCGACGCGCATCTTCTGCACCATGTCGGCCTCGCTCGCGAAGTCGAGGTTGACCTGAACGGTACAGGTGCGGCGCATCATGGTGGTGCCCATGGTGCCGACCTTTTGCATATAGCCGTCCATCAGCTTGTAACGGCCCTTGGGCATCAGATCCATCTGCTCATGCGACCACTCGGGCGCGGCCCCCAGACCGATGAAACCGACGCCGATCTCATCCGCCACGTCTTTCACCTCGCGCAGGTGGGTGTTCACCTCATCGCAGGTCTCGTGAATGGTCTCGACAGGGGCGCCCGAGAGTTCCAACTGGCCGCCCGGCTCAAGGCTGATGTTGGCCCCGTCTTTCTCAAGCCCGATCAGCTTGCCACCCTCTTCGACAGGGGACCAATTGTGGCGGTCGCGCAGCCCTTCCAGCATCACCCGGATCGAGCGTTCCCCCTCATAGGGGAGCGGTTTGAGCGTGTCCTTGCAATAGCCGAACTTCTCATGCTCGGTGCCGATGCGCCACTGCTCGCGGGGCTTGCAGCCATCCGCCAGATACTGCGCCATTTGGTCGTGATGTTCGATCGGGCCGCCGCCGGATTGAGGAATGGACATATGCGAGGGCTCCGTTTTGAAGGGTCGTCTTGAGTGTCTTCTAAGTTGTCGACGTGGCGTCGCGTCTAGCAGGGATGGGCGGATTTGCCGGGGCTGTCAATGCAGCAAGACATGCGCCGGGCGCAGCGGCGCGCGCTCCCAGATCACAACGGCGTCATGGCGGGTCTTGCGTAGCTCAAAGAGCATCCTCTCGGTGCGCAGGCCCGGCAGGGCGGCGAAAGCGTCAAACAGCGCCTCGGATCCTGCGGCGTTCACCGGGATCAACAGGGGCGTCTCATCATCGCGCGGCTCAAGCCGCCAATGGGCTGGAAACATCTGCCGGTCGAGGCTCAGCCGCTGCAACTCGCGCAGGGCGACCGTGCCGCCGGTCAGCGGGCCAAAGTAGGTGATCTGCCCTTCGACGACCTGCACCGCGCCCGCACCATCGCCCTGCCCGCGAAAACGCGCGCGTTGCACGCCAAGCCAGATCAGCGCGGCACCGCCCGCCAGCGCCGCATAGCCCGGTACCGCCAGCAAGAAACCCGGCCCCGCGACCAGCCAGAGACCGAGGGCCATCAGCCCGCCGCCGACGATCGCCTCGCGCCAGCGCCAAAGCTGATCGCGAGCGCCTTGGCGCAGGAAACTCATCGGGCCACCCTTTGCATCACCAATCTCCCAAAGCCTGCTGCCACATGGTCATCGCCGCCACGGCCGCCGTATCGGCCCGCAGGATGCGCGGGCCGAGCGTGACCGCATGGGCGTGATCGAAACCATGCAGCCGTTTGCGCTCGCTCTCGGAAAAGCCGCCCTCGGGGCCGATCAGGATGGCCCATGGCCCCTGCGCATCCGGCGGCAGTGCGCCGCTTTCCCCGGCCAAAGCCTCATCGCAGAACATGATCTGACGGCTGCTGTCCCACTGATCCAGCAACCGCCCCAGCTTCTCAGCCTCGGCCACTTCCGGCACATAGGTGCCGCCGCATTGCTCTGCCGCCTCAACCGCATGGGCCTGTAGGCGCGGCTGCTGCACGCGGCCTGCATTGGTAAATTCGGTCATCACCGGCACGATCCGCGCGGCCCCCATCTCTGCCGCTTTTTCGACGATGAAGTCGGTGCGGGTCTTTTTGATCGGGGCAAAGAGCAGCCACAGGTCCGGCGGCATTTGCAACGGCCGGGTCTGTTCGACACAGGTCAGCACCCCGCCGCGCTTGCCCGCCTCGGCGACCTCGGCCAGCCATTCGCCATCGCGCCCGTTGAACAAAAGCACCCCGGCCCCGACCGTGAGCCGCATCACCCCAAAGAGGTAATGCGCCTGCTCGCGCGCCAAAGGAACCGTTTGCCCCTGCCCCAAGGGCTGATCTACATACAATCTGATTTTCGCGTTCATAGGGCCAGATATATGCACAACCAGCCGCCTTCGCCAGATGCTACGCCCGATGCGCCTGTTGCCGATGCGGTGGCCGACAATTGGGTCGACCGTCACGCCCCGGCGGGGCTGCGCCCCTACCTGCGGCTGAGCCGCGCGGATCGGCCCATCGGCACATGGCTGTTGCTGCTGCCCTGCTGGTGGGGGCTGAGCCTTGCGATCCTCTTCGACCAGTCGCCGCGGTGGGAGGATCTGTGGATCTTCGCGGGCTGCGGCATCGGCGCTTTCCTGATGCGCGGCGCAGGCTGCACATGGAACGACATCACCGACCGGCATATCGACGGCAAGGTCGCCCGCACTCGGCTGCGGCCCATCCCCTCGGGTGCGGTCTCGGTGAAACAGGCGCTGGCGTGGATGGTGGGGCAGATGCTGCTGGCACTGCTGATCCTGCTGTCCTTCAACCAAGCGGCCATCGCCATGGGCGTGCTGGCGCTCTTGCCGGTGGCGGTCTACCCCTTTGCCAAACGTTTCACTTGGTGGCCGCAGGTCTTTCTGGGCCTCGCCTTTAACTGGGGCGCCATGCTGGCTTGGACGGCCCATGCGGGCACGCTGCATGCGCCTGCCGTGGTGCTCTACCTCGCGGGCATCGCTTGGACGCTGTTTTATGACACGATCTATGCCCATCAGGATGCTGAGGATGACGCGCTGATCGGCGTGAAATCCACCGCCCGGCTTTTTGGTGAGAATTCCGGCAAATGGCTGCGGCGCTTCCTGATGGCCACGGTGGGGCTGATGGGCATTGCCGTGATCTATGCCGGGCTGCCCCAAGCCTCGGTGCTGGCGCTGGCGCTGGCCCTTGGCGGGCCTTGGGCGATGGGATGGCATATGGCATGGCAGCTGCGCGGGCTGGATACCAAGGACAATGCCAAGCTATTGCAGCTCTTCCGGGCCAACCGCGATACCGGCATGATCCCGCTGTTGTTTTTCGCGGCAAGCCTGCTGGCCTGATTGCACCCCCGGCAGGACGCGCGTATCAAGTCGCAAGCTTAACAATCAGAAGTCCGCCCATGCGCCTCTCCGCCATTTTCACGATCGCCCTGACCTTTGCAGCCGCAGCGGTGGTCTCTCTGGTGGCGGCGAGCTTTTCGGTACAACTGATCGAAGACACCTCGGAAATCGGCGTGCGTGACGCGCTGGACGCGCAGGGCATGACATGGGCCGAAGTGCAGGCCGATGGCTTGCAGGTCACCCTCGCCGGGATCGCGCCGACCGAGGCCGTGCGCTTTCGCGCCCTGTCGACCGCAGGCACCGTGGTCGACGCCGCCCGCGTCATCGACGAGATGGAGGTCGAGGCCCAATCCGGCATCGCCCCGCCCCGTTTCTCTGCCGAGGTGCTGCGCAATGACGCGGGCATCTCGATCATCGGCCTGATCCCCACCAGCACCGACCGCGAGGCGGTGATCGACGCCTTTGGCGACATGGCAGGCGACGCCTCGGTCACCGACCTTCTGGAATCCGCGGATTATCCCGCGCCCGAAGGCTGGGAAGACGCGCTGAGCTTTGCCGTGCAGGCGATGGCCGACCTGCCCCGGGCCAAAGCCTCGGTTGATGCGGGGCGGGTGACCATCACCGCCATCGCCGACAGCGCCGCCGCCAAGGCGCAGATGGAACGTAAACTGCAACGCGCCGCCCCGCCCAGCCTGCGGCTGCGGCTGGACATCGCGGCCCCGCGCCCGGTGATCACCCCCTTTACCTTGCGGTTTGAGATCGACGCGGAAGGCGCGCGTTTCGATGCCTGCTCTGCCGATACGGAAGCCGCCGCCGACCGTATCTTGAAAGCGGGCATCACCGCCGGCGCGCCTGAGAATGCCGATTGCACCATCGGTCTGGGCGTGCCCAGCCCGAACTGGGGCCGCGCCGTGGCGCTGACCATCGACGCGCTGCGCCGCGTAGGCCAAGGCAGCATTTCCTTCGCCGATGCGGACATCACCCTGCTGGCCGCGCCGGGCACCGAGGCCACCACATTCGACCGCGTCGTGGGGGAGTTGGAAAACGCCCTTCCGGATGTTTTCGCCCTAACCGCGAAACTGCCGAAAGTCGAAGACCCCGATGCAGGCCCGCCCGAGTTTACCGCGACCCTCTCGCCCGAGGGGCAGGTGCAACTGCGCGGGCGGCTCTCGACCGAGGGGCTGCGCGATCTGGCCGACAGCTACGCGAAATCGCATTTCGGCTCGGACAACGTCTATACCGCCGCGCGGCTGGACGAGACCCTGCCGGGCGATTGGGCCACCCGCGTCCTGACCGGGCTTGAGGCCATGGCCTCCCTCGCCAATGGCTCTGTCAAAGTCACGCCTGACCGGCTTGAGGTGATGGGCAATACCGGCAACAAGGAGGCCAACACCACCGTCGCCTCGCTCTTGGCCGACAAGCTGGGCGAAGGGGCGGATTACAGCATCGACATCACCTATCAAGAAAAGCTCGACCCGATCGCGGGCCTGCCGACACCGGAAGAATGCGAAGCCGAAATTCGCGAAATCCTGAAAATCGGCAAGATCACCTTTGAGCCGGGCAGCGCCACGATTGACGCCTCCGCGCTTGGGACGATGGACGATATCGCCGAGGTGCTGAAAAACTGCGGCGACATCCGGCTGGAGATTCAGGGCTACACCGACAGTCAGGGCCGCGAATCGATGAACCTGTCGCTGTCGCAAAGCCGCGCGGAATCGGTGCTGAACGAATTGCGCGCGCGCCGGGTGCTGACTTCCTCCTTCGTGGCCAAGGGCTATGGCGAGGAAAACCCCATCGCAGACAACAAGACCGAAGAGGGCCGCGAAGCCAACCGCCGCATCGAATTCCGCCTGATCCAGCCCGAGGCCGAGACCCCCGAGGACGAAACAGCGCTGGAATCTGCTGAAGAAACGGGCGATACCACGGCAGAAGAGATCGGGGAATCCGACGAAACCGAAGAAGGCAGCGGTGATGAGCAGAACTGAGTTTGTCCTGGCAACAGCCATCATTCTTTTCGTGGCCTTCTGCATGGGATGGTTCGCCAATTGGCTGCTGAACCGCTTTACCCGCGTGGCCGCCGATGACGTGGCCCAGCTGGACCGGATGAGCCAAGAGCTGCACGAGGCCGAGGAAACCCGTGATCAGGCGATCACCTATCTGCAACAGCGCGAGGCCGAGTTGACCAACCAACTGGCCCAGACCGAGGCCGAGCTGCGCGCCGCGATGGACGGGCTGCGCGACGCCCGCCATGAGGCCGAAGAGATGCGCGCCTATATCGAACGTCAGAAAGCCTAACCCCAGACCTTCGGAGCCCTGCCATGGCCAATCTCGCCCACTCCATGATCCGTGTCTTTGATGAGGCGGCATCGGTGAAATTCTACGAAGACGTGTTCGGGCTGAAAATCGCGGACCGTCTGGATTTCGACAGTTTCACCCTGATCTACCTGCGCGACGCCACGGGCGCATTCGAGCTGGAATTGACCGTCAACAAGGACCGCGAGACCGCTTACGATCTGGGCGACGGCTATGGCCATCTGGCCTTCGTGGTCGACGACCTCGAAGCGGCGCGCGAGACCGCGATCAAGGGCGGTGCTACCCCACGCGAGATCGTTGACTTCCGCCCCGCCGGAGAGACCGTGGCGAAGTTCTTTTTCGTGGCAGACCCCGATGGCTACCAGATCGAAGTCATCGAAAAAGGCGGGCGTTTCGCCTGAGCCGAAGGCTCACCAACGCTTCAACGCCGCCTCGTCTTCGTCTTTCGCGGCGACCCAAGTGTCCCCCTCTGCCGTGATCTCGCGCTTCCAAAAGGGCGCACGGGATTTGAGGTAATCCATCAGGAACTCCGCCGCCTCAAACGCATGCCGGCGGTGCCGCGCGGCGGTGGCGACCATCATGATCTGCTCCCCCGGCACCAGACGCCCATAGCGGTGGATCACCAGCGCATCCTGCAGATCGAACCGTGCCATCGCCTGCTCGGCAATCTCGCGCAGGGCCTTTTCGGTCATCCCGGGGTAATGCTCGATTTCCATCGCGCTCAACGTGCCCGCATCATTGTCGCGCACCACGCCTGTAAAGGTCACGATCGCGCCGCTGCTCCCCTCGCCCTTGGCAAAGCGCGCGGCTTCCTCACCCAGATCAAAGGGCGCTTCCTGCACCAAAACGCGCATCGCTCAGCCCCCGGTCATCGGGGGGAAGAAGGCCACCTCGCGCGCGCCTTGCAGCGGGGCGTCGAAATCGGTCAGTTCCTGATCCACGGCAACCCGCAGCGCGGAAAGGTCGGAAAAGGCCACTTCGTAGCGCTCCTCCCGACCCCGCAATTCTTCGACCAATTCGGCCACCGTGGCAGCTTGGCTCTCGACCCGTTCACGGGGCAAGCCGATGCGTTCGCGGACCCATGCGAAATACAAAACATCCATTAGCGTGGCTCCTTCAGATGCGGCTGCGCCTTGCGCAGATAGTCAAAGCCGGTGATGGCGGTCAGCACGGCGGCGACCCACAAAAGCGCCAGCCCCAGCAGCCCGGCCCATTCCATCCCGGCGAGTTTCCAGCCCAGCCCGAGATGATCTTCGACCTCGCCATCAAGGATCGCTTCGATCATCTGCTGGTCCATCCCGAAAACGCTCATCCCGAGGTAATGCTCGAACACGCCTTGCGAAAACAGCACGGCGATGGCGATCATCTGCAATGTCGTCTTCCACTTGGCCAGTTGAGTCACCTTCAACGTGCCGGCGACATCGCCCAGATACTCCCGCAGGCCCGAGACAAAGACCTCGCGAAACAAGATCAGCGTGGCGGGCAACACCAACCACGGCGACCAGCTTGAGAAGGCGACGATCACCATCAGCGCGATCACCACCATCGCCTTGTCGGCAATCGGGTCGAGCATGGCACCGAGTTTGGTTTCCTGCGCCCAAGCGCGGGCAAGGTAGCCATCAAACCAATCCGTCACCGCCGCCCCGACAAAGAGCAGCAGGGCGAACCAATCGGCATAGGGGCGCGTAAAATAGAGAAACATGACCGCCACACCGGGGGCCGCGACCAGCCTGAGCAGTGTCAGGATATTGGGCAAATTCCATTTCATGACGTTATCCTATCTTGCGCCGTTCGTGGCTGAAAGGACGAAACCGCCCCGCCTGCGAGCCGTCGCCACCACGGGGCCGCCCCCCTAGCCTTTTTCATGGAAATAGCCGTAGATCGTCTCAGCCAGCGCATCCGATACGCCCTCGACCGCCTTGAGATCGCTAAGGTTCGCGCGGCTTACCGCCTTGGCCGAACCGAAATGCGCGAGCAGCGCACGCTTGCGCGCAGCGCCGACGCCCGGCACGTCGTCGAGCGGCGTGGCGCTGACCCCCTTGGCCCGTTTGGCACGGTGGGTGCCGATGGCGAAACGGTGCGCCTCATCCCGCAGGCGCTGCACGAAATAGAGCACCGGATCGTTGTGGCGCAGCGCCATGGGGCGCTTGCCGACGCGGTGGAACTCTTCCTTGCCCGCGTCGCGGTCGATGCCCTTGGCGACGCCGACCATGGGGATATCCTCGACCCCATGCTGCGCCATGATAGAGGCCACGGCGCTCACCTGCCCCGCGCCGCCGTCGATCAGCAGCAGATCAGGCCAAAGGCCCCGGCTGCGGTCCGGGTCTTCTTTGATAAGCCGTTTGAAGCGGCGGTGCAGCACCTCTTTCATCATGCCGAAGTCATCGCCCGGGGTCAGGTCATCGCCGCGGATGTTGAACTTGCGGTACTGGTTTTTCATCATGCCTTCCGGCCCCGCCACGATCATCGCGCCGACGGCATTGGTGCCTTGGATATGCGAGTTGTCGTAAACCTCGATCCGCTCGGGCGGCTTGGGCAGGTCAAAAGCATCGGCCAGCCCCTGCAAGAGCTTGGTCTGGGTCGCCGTCTCGGCCATCTTGCGGGCAAGGCTTTCGCGCGCATTGCGCAGGGCCCCGTCGACCAGTTCGGCCTTCTCACCCCGTTTCGGCACCAGGAGTTCGACCTTACGGCCCAGCTTGCCGCTCAGCGCCTCGGCCATCAGATCGGGGTCCTCGATCTCATTGCTGAGGATCAACTGCCGCGGCGGCTCGCGGGTGTCGTAGAACTGGCCGATGAAGGCCTCTAGCACCTCGGCGGCGTCGATCTCGCTCCCGATCCGGGGGTAATAGTCGTGGTTGCCCCAGTTCTGGTTGGCGCGGATGAAGAAGACCTGCACGCAGGCCTGACCGCTTTCCATATGCAGCGCGATAATGTCGGCCTCGTTCACCCCCTGCGGGTTGATGCCTTGGGCGGTCTGAACCTGCGTCAGCGCCTTGATCCGGTCGCGCAGGGCGGCTGCGCGTTCGAACTCCATCGCCTCTGACGCCTCTTCCATGTCCCGCGCCAAACGGCCCTGAATATCCGTCGATTTGCCACTGAGAAACCGCTCCGCATCGCGCACGGTCTCGCGATAATCCTCGGCCGAGATTTTGCCGACGCAGGGGGCGGAGCAGCGTTTAATCTGATGCTGCAAACAGGGCCGCGTGCGGCTGTCGAACATCGCGTTGGAGCAGTCCCGCAACAGGAACACCCGTTGCAACTGGTTCAGCGTCCGGTTCACCGCGCCCGCGCTGGCGAAGGGGCCGTAGTAGCTGCCCTTCTCCTTCTTCGCGCCGCGGTGTTTCTTGATCTGCGGGTAGTCGTGATCGGCGGTGACAAGGATATTGGGAAAGCTTTTGTCGTCGCGCAGCAGCACGTTGAACTTGGGCTTGAGCTGCTTGATCAGGTTCTGTTCGAGCAGCAGCGCCTCGGTCTCGGTCTTGGTCGTCAGAAACATCATCGAGGCGGTATTCGCGATCATCCGCGAGATCCGCGCCGAATGCCCCGTTGGCCGTGCGTAGGATGACACCCGCGCCCGCAGGTTCCGCGCCTTGCCGACGTAAAGCACGCGGCTTTCCGAATCGAGCATCCGATAGACGCCCGGCGAGGAATCGAGCGACTTCAGATAGGCTTGAATCACCTTGCGGCCTTGCGGCGGAGGGCTGTCGTTGGGCGTGTTCATCTCAGGCGCTGATTCTCGTGCTTCGCTGCAATAGGACGGCAATGGGGGCAAGCTTTAACATGTCCACCAAACATGTGGATAACTCTGCCGATAACTTCTGGGCATCTTGGATTTCTCTTTGTTTTTAACATGGTTCGCTGATTTGCCTATTTTTTAGGCGCGCCCATAATATCCTGATTTTCCTCATTCTTTTGTTTACCATGAAACAAGCCCCTGAAAACAAAAGGGTTTCGGTAACACTTTGGTTACATAGGTTAAGGACGTGCAAAACTTCCCGCATGCGCGTCAGTTTCGGGGGCTTTTAGGGCTTGTTTCCCATTGCAAATGCTCTCCGCCATCTGCGCAGATAAGCTGTCCCGTGACCCCCGGCGAATCGATAAAATACCCCAGTGCCGCCGTGATATCCTCGGGGTTCGCGCCGCGACCCAGAACCGTGCCGCGGCGCTGCGCGGCAAAGTCATCGGGGTCTTGATGCGGGCCTTGCAGGGTCGGGCCGGGCCCGATGCCATTCACGCGGATCGCGGGGGCCAGCGCCTGCGCACTGGTGCGCGTCATCGCCCATAGGCCCATCTTGGCGATCGTATAGGTGGTGAATTCCGGCGTCAGATTGCGCACCCGCTGGTCGAGCATATTGACGATCAAACCGCTGGCACGCGGCTCTCCCCCGGCGTCGGTATCCGAGGTCAGCCCCTGCCCCGCCATCGCCTGCGTCAAGACGAAGGGCGCGCGCAGGTTGCTGCCCATATGGCGATCCCAACTTTCGCGCGTGGCGCTGGTGATATCGTCCTGCTCGAAAATCGAAGCGTTGTTCACAAGGCAGGTGATCGGTCCGCCGAGCGCATCCGCCGCGCGGGGCAAAAGCGCCGCGGCTGCGGTGTCGTCGAGAAGGTCAGCTTGCAGGGCCACGGCGCGGCGGCCCATGGCCGCAATCTCGCCGACGGTCGCCTTGGCTCCGCTTTCCGAGGTGGCAAAATGCACCGCCACATCAAAGCCGCGCTGCCCGAGGTAGAGCGCCATGGCGCGGCCCAGACGTTGCCCGGCTCCGGTCACCAATGCCCGCCGCATCTGCTGCCCTCCTCAGATCAGGATGATAAACAAATAAAGCCCGTAAAGCGCGCTCAGCACCACGCCCCAAAGCCGGGTGATATCGCGCCCCAGATAGACGAAGGGGATCAGCAAGAGCGACGCGCCCAACATCACCCAAAGGTCGATCCGCAAGAAGGCTTCGTCGACCGAGATCGGACCGACAAGGCTCGCAATGCCGATGATCGCCAGCAGGTTGAACATGTTGGAGCCGATCACATTGCCAAGCGCCACATCCGCCTGACGGCGCAGTGCCGCCATCACCGTGGTCGCAAGCTCAGGCAGCGACGTGCCCACGGCCACCAGCGTCAGGCCGATCACCGTGTCACTGACCCCATAGGTCTGGGCGATAATCGTGGCGTTATCCACCAAAAGGCTCGCCCCCAAGGGCAGGCCGATCAGCCCGAGGATCAGGAACATCGCAATCTGCCAGCCCGCCATATCGGGGTCCGCGCCTTCGGGCTCCTCCTCTTCCTCTGCCGCACCGCTGCGGCAGGCGTGGCGGTGATCCTTTGCATCGCGGAAAGCGTCGTAAAGCATATAGACCAGACCGGCGAGCAGGATCAGCCCGGCGATCCAGTCAAAGACGCCGCGGAAGGCCAGTGCGATGAACAACAGCGAGGCCGCAATCATCTGGTTATAGGTCTTGCGGGTGCTGCATTCCGAGGTGTGCATCGTCGCCAAAAGCGCCGGAATGCCCAGCACCATCAGGATATTGGCCGTATTCGACCCCACGACATTACCAAGCGCCAGCCCCGGCACCCCGTCCAAAATCGCCTTGACCGAGATCAGCAACTCCGGCGCCGAAGTGCCAAAGGCCACGATGGTCAGGCTGACGATCAACGCAGGCACGCCAAGGCGCAGCGACAGGTTCACCGCCCCTTTCACCAGCGCATCCCCCGCAAACAGCAGGATCACGAGGCCAAGCCCCGAAAGTAGCCATGGCATCAGCATCAACGCCCTCCCTTACAGGCACAATCGCCTTTGCCAATGCGGTAACGTCCGCAGTCACTGCATTTAGACCGGGACAGACGTTTGCCCCCCAGCCAATGCATTTTTCCAAACCAAGCCATGAGGCCCATGGCCACCAGAAACAGCAAAACGATCTTGAAAACCATGGGCTAGAGTCCAAACCGCGCGAAGGCCGCGCGTTCCTCTATGCCCTGCACCGCGTCCTGCATCATCTGCACGCCAAAACGCGACAACAGCCCGCGTTTCACGCCATAGCGGCGCATCCTGACCTTGTCGCCAAAGCGGTCTTTCAGCAGTGGTTTCAGATGGCCGATCCCGTCGATCAACCCCAGTTCGGCAGCGCGTTTCGCCAGCCAGATTTCCCCGGTGAAGAGGTCTTGCCCCTCGGGCAGCTTGCCCGCGCGGCGGGTCTTCACATGGTCGATGAAATTCTCATGGATGTCTTCGAGAAGCACCTTCAGCCGCGCGACATCCTCAGGATTTTCCGGGCGGAACGGGTCGAGCATCGATTTGCTCTGCCCTGCCGTATAAACGCGCCGCTCGACCCCATGCTCGCGGATGAACTCATGCACCCCGAAGGAGGCCGAGATCACCCCGATGGAGCCGACGACTGAGCTTGGGTCCGCGTAGATCTCGTCTGCTGCCGCCGCCAGCCAATAGCCGCCCGAGGCGGCCACATCTTCGACGAAGGCGATGACGGGAATGTTCTTTTCTTCGGACAGGCGCCGGATGCGCGCGCCGATCAACGACGATTGCACCGGGCTGCCACCGGGGGAGTTGATTTCCAAGGCGACAGCGGCGGGCTTGCCCTTGGCAAAAGCCTTTTCGATGACCGGACCCATGGTGGCATCGTTCAACACCGCGCGGCCCTGCGCGCCGATCATGCCGGAAAGCCGGATTACGGAAACGCTGGGCGGGGATTTCAGGAAGGGCAGCCGAATTCTCATGCCCTTCATGTAGAACGCCCACCCCGCGCAAACAAGGCGGACGCCCAAGTTTCGTAGGCTCAGGCCCGCAGACGCCAGCCGGTGCGGAAAATCCACCAGATCACGCCGAGGCAAAGCGCCGTAAACAGCGCGATGGCGGCAAGGCTGGTGATGATCGGCACATCCGCCGCGCCGAAAAACGCCCAGCGAAAGCCCGAGATCAGATAGACCACCGGGTTGAAATGCGAGATCACCTGCCAGACCGGCGGCAGCATCGAGATCGAGTAGAAAGACCCGCCAAGGAAGACCAACGGCGTGACGATCAACAGCGGCACCAGTTGCAACTGCTCGAAATTGCCCGCCCAGATGCCGATGATAAAGCCCATCAGCGCAAAGCTGATGCAAGTCAGGATCAGCAAGGCCACCATGGCGATGGGGTGCTGGATCGTGATGTCGACAAAGAAGAAGGCCGTGATCAGGATGATCGTGCCGATAAAGAGCGCCTTGGTCGCCGCCGCGCCGACATAGCCGATGACGATCTCGAAGAAGTTGATCGGCGCCGAAAGCAACTCGTAAACCGTGCCGATGAACTTCGGGAAATAAATCCCGAAAGAGGCGTTGGAGATCGACTGCGTGATGACGCTGAGCATGATCAGCCCTGGCACGATGAAGGCGCCGTAGCTGACGCCCTCGACCTCATCAATGCGGCTGCCGATGGCGGCGCCGAAGACCACGAAATAAAGCGAAGTTGAGAGCACCGGGGAGATGATGCTTTGCGTGATGGTGCGAAAGAAACGCGCCATTTCAAAAGCGTAGATGGCTTTTATCGCGGTCCAGTTCATGCCGCATCCTCCTTGAGCAGGTCGACAAAGATATCTTCCAAGCTGCTTTGCCGTGTCGCCACGTCTTGCAGCACCAGACCGCTTTCCGCGACCTTGGAGAGCAGCTTGGTGATGCCGGTCCGCTCGGCATTGGTGTCATAGGTGTAGATCAGCGATTGCCCATCGGCGGATAATTCCACGTCCGGCGATTGCAGCGCCAGCGGCACTTCGGTGATCGGCTCGGTCAGTTGGACTTCGAGTTGCTTCTTGCCCATCCGCGCCATCAGCGCGTGTTTCTCTTCGACCAGCAACAATTCGCCCTTGGCGATGACGCCGATCCGGTCGGCGATGGCCTCGGCCTCTTCGATGTAATGGGTGGTCAGGATGATCGTCACGCCCGAGGCTTTCAGCCCCGCCACGATTTCCCACATATCCTTGCGCAGTTCCACATCGACGCCCGCGGTCGGCTCATCGAGAAACAGCACCTTGGGGTCATGCGCCAGCGCCTTGGCGATCAGCACGCGGCGTTTCATCCCGCCCGACAACTCGCGGATCTGGCTGTCTTTCTTGTCCCAGAGCGAGAGTTGCCGCAGGATTTTCTCCAACACCGCCTCATCCGCCGAACGGCCAAACAGCCCGCGCGAGAAGCGCACGGTGTTAATGACCTTCTCAAAGGGTTCGAGATTGATCTCCTGCGGGACCAGCCCGATCATGGAACGGGCCGCGCGGAAATCATCCCGAATGTCATGGCCGCCGACGGTCACCTTGCCGCTGGTCGCGGTGGTGATGCCGCAGATGGTCGAAATGAGCGTCGTCTTCCCCGCCCCGTTCGAGCCCAGAAGCGCGAGAATCTCGCCCTTCTCGATCTGCAAGTTGACCCCTTTGAGCGCCTCGAAACCGCCCGCGTAGGATTTACGCAGGTTCTGAATATCCACGATTGTCGGCATGGTCGTCTCCGCTTTGGTAAGGCGGGCAACCTAACTGGCTTTGCCTTGGGTGAACAGATGCCTTCAGGTCTTGGCGCGGCCGAACCAGCCCTTTTTAGCGGGGGCATCCTCTTCGGCGGTCTCGGGCTCCGCCTCTTCCTCCGCCGGACCTTCGAGCGAGTATTGCAGATTGTCGAAGAACTGATCCGCCATTTTCTTGGCGAAACCGTCGATGATCCGGCTGCCAAGCTGCGCCAGCTTGCCGCCGACCTTGGCCTCGACATCATAACTCAGCTCGGTCCCGCCGTCCTTTTCGGCCAGCCGCACCTCGGCCCCGCCCTTGGCGAAACCGGCGGCACCGCCCTTGCCCTCGCCGGTGATGGTCAGCGCTTCGTTCGGCACCAGATCGGAGAGCGTCACATGGCCCTTGAACGTCGCCTTCACCGGGCCGACCTTTTGCACCACCGTCGCGTCATAGCCCTCTTCGACTGAGCCTGAGACGTCTTGCGCGCCGGGTACGCAGGTTTGCAGCATCTCCGGGTCCAGCAATGCCGCGTAAACCTCGGCGGGGGTGGCGGCGATCTGGCGGGTGTCGGACATCTGCATGGCTGGCTCTCCCTTTGGCGTATCGCAACAGTCTAGCGGGTAATTCTGCGCAAACCAATGTCAAAGCGCTGGACCTCTCGCCCCGGGCTGATAGGTCTTTGCCATGACAAGTAATTCCCATAACCGCGCCGGACTGGCGATCGGGCTGATCCTTCTCGGCGTCGCCGCGATTTCGGTCAATGACATGCTGATCAAACGTCTGTCGGGCGGCTATCCGCTGCATCAGATCGTCTTTACCCGCTCGGCCATTGGGATTCTGCTGGGGCTGGTGCTGGTCAAGCTCGAAGGCGGGTTTCACCTGCTCAAGACGCGACAGCCGGGGCTGCATCTGCTGCGCGGGCTGCTCATCGTGATTTCGAACATGTCCTTCTTTCTGGCGCTGTCGGTGCTGCCGCTGGCCGAGGCGACGGCGCTGTTCTTTGCAGCCCCCCTCTTCATCACGGTGCTGTCGATCCCGCTGCTGGGTGAAAAGGTCGGCCCGCTGCGTCTTGGCGCGGTGATCGTGGGGTTCATCGGCGTGGTAATCATGATGCGCCCTTGGGCCAGCACCGCGACGCTCGAAACCTCCCGCTGGGTTCTGCTGCTGCCGGTACTGGCGGCGCTGACCTATGCGCTGAACCAGTTGATGACCCGCAAGCTGGGCGTGAACTCCAAAGCCTCGGCGCTGATGGTTTATATTCAGGCCGCCTTCGTCGCCGTGTCGCTGGGGTTCTTCGTCATCGCAGGCGATGGGCGGTTCGTGGATGAGGGCAGCAGTGCCTCGCTCCAGTTTCTGTTGCGCGCGTGGATTTGGCCTGCCCGTGAGGATTACCTCACCTTCCTCGGCATTGGGTTGAACATCGCGCTGATCGGCTATTGTCTGAGCCAAGCCTACCGGCTGGGGGATGCCGCCACCGTCGCCCCGTTCGAATATATCGGCCTGCCGCTGGCGGTGTTCTGGGGTTTCGTGATCTTTGGCGACCTCCCGGTCTGGGAGGTTTGGGTCGGGATCGCGCTGATCCTTGCCTCGGGTCTGTTCGTCTACCTGCGCGAGCGCCAAAAGGCGCTGCGCGTGACCCGTTTGCAGGGCGGGCGGCGGGCTTAAGCCGCCACCTTGACCACCACCTTGCCCGTCGCCTTGCGATCGCGCAGCAGGGCCAGCGCCTCATTGGCCTGTTCCAGCGGCATCACGTTGCTGACATGGGGTTTCAGCTTGCCCGCGACATACCATTTGATCAGCTCGGCGAAACTGTCGGTCAGCACCGAAGGTTTGATCTTGGCATAGCCGCCCCAGTAAAAGCCCAAAACGGTGAGGTTCTTGACCAGCAGGATATTGGCCGGAATCTGAGGCACCTCACCGCTCGCAAAGCCCAAGGGGATCAGCCGCGCTTCGGGGTTGCAGGCGCGCATGGCGGCTTTGAACTGATCGCCGCCCACCGGGTCATAGACCACATCCGCCCCGCCCAATTCCTTGACGATGGCGCGGATGTCGTCGGTCTCAGAATTAATCAGGTGGTCGGCGCCCGCCTCTTTACAGACGGCGAGCTTGTCTTCGCCGCGCGCCACGGCGATCACCTCGGCCCCCATCAGCTTGCCCAGTTCCACCGCCGTCAGCCCGATGCCGCCCGACGCGCCCAAGACCAGCAGCCGCTCGCCCGGCTGCAAACGCGCCTTGTAGTCCAAGGCCACATGGCTGGTGCCATAGGCGATCAGAAAGGCCGCCGCGTCGACCGCTGTCATCTCTTCGGGGATCGGCACGCAGACAGCGGCGGGAATGGCGGCATATTCGGCCAGACCGTCAAAGCCGGTATAGGCCGCCACGCGCTGGCCGACCTTCAGGTGATCCACCCCCGCGCCCAGAGCGGTGATCGTGCCCGCCATTTCCATCCCCAGCGTGAAGGGCAGCGGCGGTTTTTCCTGATAGGTGCCTTTGATGATCAACAGATCACCAAAGTTCAGCCCGCAGGTTTCGACTTGGACCAGCACCTCGCCCTGCCCCGGCATGGGCTTCTCAAGCTCTTGCAGGGTAAGCGGTTCGTCATAGGCGGTGACTTGCATGGCGCGCATCGGGCTGTCCTTTCGTGCTGCTTTGGCCCGAAGAGGCCAGAAGCCAGCGCGCTTGGCAAGACCCGTGGCCCGCGCCGCTGCGTTAGCCGGGCATGATCACCAGCCGGATGCCATAGGCCACCACCGCCAGCAGGGCGACGCTGGCCAGCCAAAGCGCCACGAACCAGCCCGCGCGTTTAAGCCAATGGCGCATCAGTGATAGCCCTCCTCGGGGTCGATCTTGCCGCGGAACACCCAATAGGCATAGGCGGTGTAGCTCAGGATCAGCGGCAGCAGCACCAGCGTGCCGACCAGCGCGAACATCAGGCTCTCATCCGGGGCGGCAGCCTCGGCAATGGTCAGGCTGGGCGGGACCATATGCGGGTAGAAACTGATCCCGATGCCGATGAAGCCCAGCACGAAGAGCGCCAGCGCGCAGAAGAACGGCTGCTTGTCGCCGCGGCGTTGCAACCCGCGCAGCATGCCGAAAGCCGCCAGCGCCACGAGTAGGGGCACGATGCCGCTGAAGAGCGCGGTGGGCCACGCGAACCAGCGTTCGAAATAGACTGCGTCGGTGAAGGGCGTCCAAAGGCTGACCAGCCCCATGAAGACCAGCGTCGCCACCGCCAACGGCCATGCAAGGCGGCGCATATGCGCTTGGATGCGGCCCTCAAGCTTCATGTTGAGCCATGTCGCACCCAAGAGCGCATAGCCCGTGGTCACCGCCATACCGGTCAGGATCGAGAAGGGCGTGAGCCAATCCCACCAGCCGCCCGCATAGGCGCGGCCTTCGATCTCAATCCCCTGAACCAGCGCGCCCAAGGCGATGCCCTGACAGAAAGAGGCCACCAGCGAGCCGCCGAAGAATGCCATGTCCCACAGCGGTTTCCAGCGTTTCGTGCGCCAACGGTACTCAAAGGCGACGCCGCGGAAGATCAGCCCCAGCAGCATGAGGATAATCGGCATGTAAAGCGCGGGCATCACCACCGCATAGGCCAGCGGAAAAACGGCGAAAAGCCCGCCGCCGCCCAAGACAAGCCATGTCTCGTTACCGTCCCAGATGGGCGCGACCGAGTTCATCATCACATTGCGCTCGCCCTCATCCTTGGTCATCGGAAAGAGCAGCCCAACGCCCAGATCGAAGCCATCGAGGATGACGTAGATCAACACCGCTGCGGCGATGATCCCAGCCCAGATGAACGAAAGTTCAAGTCCAAACATCTCAGCTCTCCTCGCCTTTGTTATGCGCGGTCTTGTCTCTGACCGCCGCCTCTTCGCCGACAGCAAGGATCGGTCCCTCGCCGCGCGCCGGGTCGTTCTGCGCCGCCCCGTCTTGCGCGTCGTCCCCTTGAACGTCGTCACGCTCGTCTTCCAGCACATGGCCGACAACCGGCTTGCGCATCATCGCCAGAATATACCAAGTGCCCGCGCCGAAGACGAAAAAATAGACCACGATGAAAGCAATCAGGGAGGTCGCGACCGCCGGTGCCTCGATCGGGGCAAGGCTTTCCGAGGTCCGCAACAGCCCGTAGACGGTGAAGGGCTGCCGCCCGACCTCGGTCGTGATCCAGCCCGCCAGCACCGCGACAAAGCCGGTGGGGCCCATCAGCAGCGCCAGCCGGTGCAGCATCGGCGCATCGTAAAGCCGACCGCGCAGCCGCGCGAATGCGGCCCAAAGGCCAAGCCCCAGCATCGCAAAGCCAAGCGCGATCATGATGCGGAAGGACCAGAAAACGATGGCCACCGGCGGCTCATCCGCGTCCGGAATCGTGTCCAGCCCGTCGAGCGGCGCGTTCAGATCATGTTTGAGGATCAGCGACGACAGTTTGGGAATCTCAACCGCGTAGTCGATGCGCTTTTCCTCGGGGTTCGGGATACCAAAGAGGATCAGCGGCGCGCCCTCGGGGTGGCTGTCGTAATGCCCCTCCATCGCCATGACCTTGGCGGGCTGATGCTCCAGCGTGTTGAGGCCGTGCATGTCGCCCGCAAGGATTTGCAGCGGGGTCACCAGCAAAAGCATCCACATCGCCATGGAGAACATCCGCCGCGCCGCCGCATCCGCACGATCGCGCAGCAGGTGCAGGCCCCCGACCCCGCCGACGACCAACGCCGTGGTCAGATAGGCCGCAAGCACCATATGCAGCAAACGGTAGGGGAAGGACGGGTTGAACACGATCGCCCACCAATCCTCGGGCACGAACTGGCCCACGTCATTGATGGCAAAGCCCGCAGGCGTCTGCATCCAAGAATTCACCGACAAGATCCATGTGGCCGAGGCCAGCGTGCCAAGCGCGACCAGCGCTGTGGCGAACATATGCAGCCCGTCGCCCACCCGCTTGCGGCCAAAAAGCATGATGCCCAAAAAGCCCGCCTCAAGGAAAAAGGCCGAGAGCACCTCATAGGCCATCAGCGGCCCGACCACCGGCCCCGCCTTGTCAGAGAAGACCGACCAGTTGGTGCCGATCTGGTAGGACATCACGATGCCCGAGACGACCCCCATGCCAAAGGCCACGGCGAAGATTTTCTTCCAGTAGTTGAAGAGCTTCAGATAGGTCTCTTCGCGTTTCCACAGCCAGAGCGCGTTGAGCACAGCCAGAAAGCTCGCCAACCCGATCGAGAAAGCCGGGAAGATGATGTGGAACGAAACCGTGAATGCGAATTGCACCCGCGCTAGGATTTCGGCGGTGTAACCGTCGAGCATATGAAGCCCCCGCGTATTGTTTCCTGACCTATATAGGACCGGGCGGCGGGAGCGGCACAGGCTAAATTGCCGCAGTGCTTGGCCCGCGTTCTAGCTGTCGAACGTCACCACGACGCGCAGCCCCGGCGCGTTGTCGGCAAGCTCCAGCCTTGCCCCATGGAGTTTCGCGACCCCATCGACCAGCGGCAGACCCAGCCCATGACCCGGCGTGCCCCGGCTGCGATCCAGCCGGTAAAGCCGCTGCAACACTTTGTCGTGGTCCTCAGCCGGAATGCCGGGGCCGCCGTCAGCCACCGTGAGCGTGACCTCCCCCGACGCCTGTTTCAGCGATATCTCAACCGCCTCGGCATCGCCGGAATGGCGCAGGGCGTTTTCGATCAGATTGGCCAGCAGTTGGCCCAACAGCGCCCGGTCGCCCGTGACGTGGACAGGCGTTTCCGACAGGTCGCAGATCAGGCGTTTACCCTGCTCCCCTGCTGCGGGTTCGTAAAGCTCGACCATGGTGCGGCAAAGCGCGGTGAGGTCAACGGGGGTGAAATGAGCGCGGGCCTCGCCCTGCTCCACCTGCGCCAATTGCAGAAGCGATTGAAAGATTGCGGCGATGCCGTCCAACTCGGCACGCGCGCGGGCCAGCGGTTCGGCAAGGTCAGCGCCCGTGGCTTCGGCCCGGTCCAGATCGTCGAGATGGACGGAGACACGCTGAATCGGGGTCTTCAGGTCATGCGCGATATCGAGAGAGACCTGCCGCAGCGCCGCGACAGAGGTTTCCTGCGCCCGAGCCATCTGGTTCACCGCCTCGCCGATGCGCAGCAGGTCATCCGACCAGCGCGGCCCCGGCGCGACCCTTGCGGCCAGGTCCCCTGTCGTCAGCCGGTCTAGCGTGGCGCGGATCACCTCCACATGGCGTTTGGAGCGGCGGGCAAGGATCAGCCCGCCCGACAGCGCGATCAGCACCGTGGGCAGCAGGCTTACCAGCAGAATATTGACGAAAACCTCGCGCAGGGCCGTGATCTCGGCCCGGCTGCGCGCGATGGTCAAAAGCCCGCCATAGAGCGTGTCGGTCAGGGTCAGGTAAACACCCCGATACTCCGCCCGCGCCGCGCCGATCGAGACGATGTGATAGCCCTCGTTATCGCGCGCGATGGCCCCGTTGCCATAAATGCGCCCGTTGGGACCGATGTAGCTGAGGATCAGCCGGTTCGGGTCGGTCTCACGCGATTCCGCCTCGACCAGCCGCGCGAGGGCGGCGGCGCCGGGGGCAGCACGAAAGCCCGCCATGTCCTGTGCCAGATCGGCGCGGATCGCCTGTTCGAAGGACCGCTGGGTGACGGCATAACTGGCCGCGAGGCTGAGCAGGCTGACGATGGTGAACAAAAGCACCAGCAAAAGCGCCAGACGTAGCGGCATTGACCGCCAGAGCCCCGCCAGCCGCGCCCTCATGCGTCGATCCTATAGCCAGCGCCACGCACGGTCTGGATGAGTTCGCTGTCAAAGGGCCGGTCGACCTTGGCGCGCAACCGGCTGATATGGGTCTCCACCACATTGGTCATTGGGTCAAAGGAAATGTCCCAGACCGCCTCCAGCAGCATGGTGCGGGTCTGCACCCGGCCCTTGCGGCGCAAGAGATGCTCCAAGAGGGCAAACTCCCGCGGCAGCAGGTCGATCTCTTGGCCCGCCCGCGTCACCCGGCGGCTGATGAGGTCCATGGTCAGGTCGCCCGCGCGCAGGACCGTCTCCTGCTCCAACGCCTGCGGGCGGCGGGCCAGTGCGTTGACCCGCGCCGAAAGCTCTCCGAAGGCGAAGGGTTTGACCAGATAGTCATCCGCCCCGGCATTGAGCCCGTCGATCCGGTCCTCCACCGCGCCCATGGCCGTCAGCAGCAGGACCGGGGTGGTATTGCCCGCCCCACGCAGGGTTTTCAGCAGCGTCAGCCCATCCAACTCGGGCAGCATCCGGTCAAGGATCAGCACGTCATATTGCCCGGTGGTGGCCTGTACCAACCCGTCGCGGCCATCCGCGACCACATCCACCGCATGCCCCTCTTCGCGCAGGCCGCGCGCGATATAGGTGCTGGTGGTGGTATCGTCTTCGACAACAAGCAGTTTCATCGTGTCCTCATGTAGGATTGCCGATGAATTATGCCAAATTCGCCGCCCGTGCAGCCCAGAGGCGGCAATCTCACAAATTTGTATAGGGCACGGCAAGGCACTGTAAAACCGCAGGTCCAGATAGGCTCCCGGAACGACCGAATGCACAGCAAGGAGCATGCAATGACCAAGACCCTTTCCAAAGCCCCCCGCGCCGCCGCCCTTGCGCTGAGCGCCGCGATGGCCGCGACGCCGATGCTGGCGCTGGCCCCCTCGGCCGCGCTTGCGGTCCCGCCGGGCGGCTATGCCGACCTGGTCGAGGCCGTCTCCCCGGCCGTCGTCTTCATCGAAGTGACCGGCAAGCAGCAGCAGGCCGTGGCCCAGCAACAGCTGCCCCCCGGCATGCCCGAGGAACTGCGCCGCCGGTTCGAGCACATGCTGCCCGGTCAGGATGGCGCCGCCCCCGCTCCGCGTCAGGGTCTGGGTTCGGGCTTCATCATCTCCGAGGACGGCCAGATCGTGACCAACCACCACGTCGTCGCAGGTGCCGAGACAGTGACCGTGAAACTCGCCGATGGCCGTAAGTTCGACGCCGAAGTGGTGGGCAGTGACGCGATGACCGACATCGCGCTGCTAAAGGTTGCCGCGGATGTGGACCTGCCCAAAGTGGACTTCGGCACCTCGAAAACCCTGCGCGTGGGTGATGAGGTCGTGGCCGTGGGCAACCCCTTTGGCCTTGGCGGCACCGTCACTTCGGGCATCGTTTCGGCCCTGTCGCGTGACATTCAGGCCGGGCCTTTCGACGACTTCATCCAGACCGACGCGGCGATCAACCGCGGCAACTCGGGCGGGCCGCTCTTTAACAGCGAAGGCGAAGTCGTGGGCGTGAACACCGCGATCCTGTCGCCGGGCGGCGGTTCGGTCGGCATCGGCTTCTCGGTGCCCTCGGATCTGGTGCAGACCATCGTCGCCGATCTGGCCGATGACGGGTCGGTCGAGCGGGGCTGGCTGGGCGTGCAAATCCGGCCCATGACCCCCGAGGTCGCCAATGTGCTGGGCTATGACGAGCCGCGCGGCGCGGTGATCGAAGCGATCACCGAAGACAGCCCCGCCGCCAAAGCGGGCCTTAAGAAGGGCGACATCATCCTGTCCTTCGGCGACACGGAAGTGGACGATCTGCGCGACCTCACCCGCGCCGTGGCCACCACCACGCCCGAGAGCGCGGCAGAGGTCGTCGTGCTGCGCAAAGGGTCTGAACAGACCCTCGACGTGACCGTGGGCGCGCTGGAACCCAAGCCGGCGTGATCCACGCCTTCCCGGCGCCCCTCATGCCGCCGGGAAGCCCCAGCCCTTCGCCCTCGCCGGGGGCTAGGCAGCCTGCCCCGGTGGTCCTGCACTGCCGGGGCTTTTTACGTCCCCTCGCCGCCATCACCTTCGCCTGATGGTGCATTATGCATATGGAACCGCACCAGTTCCGCCACGGAATTCGCCTCAAGCTTGCGCATCACCCGCGCGCGGTGCACCTCGACCGTCTTGATGGAGATGTCCATCTCGCTGCCGATCTCACGGTTCGACAGCCCAGCCGCCACCCGCTCGAACACCCGATGCTCCTGCGGGGTGAGCCGGGCCAGAAGCTGCGCATTTTCGACCTCTGCCGCCTTGCTCCTGCGCCGGGCCGCATCGGACTGCAGGGCCGCGTTGATCAGGTCGAGCATGTTTTGGTTGTTAAAGGGTTTTTCAATAAAATCCACCGCCCCCGCCTTCATCGCCGTCACAGCGGTAGAGACATCGCCGAAGGCCGTCATCAGGATCAGCGGCAGTTTGATCCCCCGCGCGTTCAGCGCCTTTTGCAACTCCAAACCGCTCATCCCCGGCATCCGCACATCGCTCACAAGGCAGCAGCAACCGCTGTCCTCATAGCTATCGAGGAACGCTGCCGCCGATGCAAAGGGAATGGCGCGCAGCCCGACGGAGCCCAGCAACCACACCAGAGACTCCCGCACCGCGGCGTCATCATCGACGACGTAAACGATCCCTTCTTCCGACATTCTACTTTTGCACCTCCAGCGGCAGACGCACGGTCAGGCAGGCGCCTTCGGCATCGGATTTCGTCACAGCGATCGTTCCGCCATGGGACAGAACGATCGTTTCGCAAATCGCCAGCCCCACGCCAAGCCCCTTGTCCTTGGTCGAGCGGAAGGCGCTGAAAGCGGTCTGCGCGGGCATGTCCGGGGCAAAGCCGCGCCCCGCATCGGCCACGTCGATCACGATCTCCCCGGCTTCGCAGCGCGCGGTGACCGAAACTTCGGCATCCGCACGCTCCGCCTCCCGACAGGCGTCGATGCCGTTCTTGATGAGGTTAATCAACAGCTGCTCGATCTCGATCCGGGCGCAATGCAGGGCGACTTCGCCACATTGATCGTTGATGGCCACGGTGACCCCGGTGGCCGAGCTTTCGGGCTGGATCAGCAGTTGCACCAAGCGGAGGATCTCGTCAAAGCGGACCGCATTGCGGTCGGCATCGTCGCTATGCAGATAGTTCGACATGGAGCGCAGGATGGCGCTGGCCCGTTCAGATTGGCTTTGCATATTGTTGAGCACGGCGATCATATCCTCTCTCTCAAGCTGGTCGTTCTTGGCACGCAGCACGCAGCCTGCGGCAAAATTGTGAATAGCGGCTAAAGGCTGGTTCAATTCATGGGCGATGGCGGCGGTCATCTGGCCCAGAGTTTCGCGCCGGTTGAGCAGTTGCAGCGCCGTTTCATGCCGGTGCAGCCGCTCTTCGCGCTCGACCTTTTCGGTGATGTCGGCGGCGATGGTCAAAAGCCCGCCCGCGGCCACGGGGTAATCCGTCACCTCTAACCAACGGCCCGTCGATGTCCGCGCACGAAAGAACTTGGCCGGGGTGTTGCGCCGGTCGCGCCGCTGCGCGCTCCAGCGGAACTTGCCTTCGGTGGTCGTCGCCAATTTGCCGGTCTGGGTGAAATGGGCGAGCAGTTCATCGAAGTGTTTTCCGATGATTTCGCCCTCCATCCCGGCATAGGTCGCGCGATATTCCTCGTTGCAATAGACCAGACGGTCGCTGCTGTCGAAGAGCGCCACCATGGTCGAGATATTCTCGAAAGCCAGCGCCAAAGCCTCCAGCGCGCTTTTGCGCTCGGTCTCGGCGGTGGCGATTTCGGTCATGTCGAAACAGGTGCCGCGATAGCCTGCCAGTTCCGCTTGGGCATCGAAGAAAGGTTTGCCCGACATGTCGATCTGCCGTGTCCGCCTCTTGCCCAAGGACAGGACCAACCGCAGATCACGAAAGGCTTCTCGCGCGGCGAAGCGTTGTTGTAGCAGCTCGTAATCCCCTTGCTCTTTCGCCACATCGGCTTCGGCAAGGGTCTTACCCAGATCGAAGATCGGGGTCTCCGCATCGGTCTGACGGCCCCCGCCTGACAGAAAGGTGAAACGCCCTTCGGCGTCCATCTCCCAGACCCAATCGGTCGCGCTTTCGGTGAAGTCGCGAAAGCGGGTTTCGCTTTCCACCAGTTCGGTCAGCACGTTTTGCTGATCCGTCACATCTTGGATCGCGGCCAGCAGATGCACATGACGGCCCCGGTCCAAACGGCGAATGCAGGCCCGCGCTTCGATCTGGCGTCCGCTGGCGGCAAGAAACTTGACGTTCTCCACCACATCGCGCGGACGGCTGCCTGCCATATGCAGGTTGTTGCGGATCGTGGCGCGGCTGCGCGGCTCCACGAAACTTTGCCCCTGCTGCCACATCTCGCGCAGGTTCTGCGCGTCGCGGCCCAAAAGCGCCTCCACCTCGGGCGAGGCATCGACCAGCGCGCCCTGCTGATCCCACTCCAGATAGCCGATCCCCGCCACCTCTGCCGCAAGCGCATGTTTCGCCGCGCTGACCTCTGCCTCATGCACCGCGTCCTGCACGGCGGAGCGGTCCATGATCATGACCAGCACCCCCACCACCTGCCCCCGGTCGGACAGCGGCTGATAGACCGCCGCCCCTTGGGTGCGGTCCAGCACGGGGCGCGAGAAATCGAAATGCCATGTGACCTGCCGCCCGGCCAAGGCCTTTTCAAGGTTGTCCGAAATCTCGTCCAGCAGGTCCGGTGGGACGATCTGCGACAGGTGTTTGCCCACGATCTGATCCGCTGGCCTGCCGAAGGACGCGCTATAGGCGTCATTGACGAAAGCATAGGTCATATCGGGCGTGAGAAAGGCCGCCTGCACCGGCAAATGGTCGAGGAAGTCGGGCAATCTGCGCCGTGTCTCATCGGTGTTGGCGGTGTTTTGCAACTTGCGCCGGTTGCGCATCACGCGCCAGACCTGCGCCACCAGCACCGCAAGCGCCGCCACCGCAAAGACCAGTTCGATCGGATCGCTATAGGCGCCGCCGCGCGGGGCCGATGCCGACACCACGGCGACATAAAGCGCCAAGACCGCAACCGCGCCCCCCACGGCGAAGCGGTTGATCGCATCGCCGATCTGCTTGGCGATCATCACGCCGGACAAGACGATCCCGCACAGCGCAATCAATGTAAACGCCGCGACCAAGCTCATGCGCACCTCTACTTTCCCTCGAAAGGTCTGTCCTTTTGGCCCCCCTGTCTATTGGGGGAAACCCTGACAAAGAGCGATTAATCTGCCTCGCAATACGGGTATACGATGCCGCGCCATAAAATCGTGAAAATATCTGCCCCAATTTCAGCAGCTTGTTCCCGACTATAGGGGATAACCCTGACCCGGCTGGGGCTTTGCCCAATTGGCGGCGCAATTTCAGGCCGGTAGCTTGTGCTCACCCCACGGAATTGGCCGTGTGATACATGGTCAAAACGCGGATTTTGCAGTGACAGATAGTGAAACCCCACCCTCGAAGTCCTCTGACGAAAAGGCAGAGAGCAAGACGCCCACGCAGGCCGATCTGATGGAGATCCGCAGCCTCTACGCTCAGGCCGACGCGATGGCCGAAGCCGCTGAGAAAGCGGGCAAATCCGACGGTGAAGCGCAGCCTGCCGCGGCCCCGCCCCCACAGAGCGCCGAACAGGGTGATGAATGGAATGACGCGGGCTAAGCGCCGAGACCGCTCACTTCGTACTGTTGGACACCACATGGTCACTGTCGATCCCGCCCAACGAATGAAACAGGCCCGACGTATTGCTGACCCCGAATTTCTTGAGCAATTTGGCGCGATAGACCTCTACCGTCCGGTGCGAGATATCGAGGTTGAGCGCGATTTGCTTGCTGGTCAGCCCCTCTGCCAGATGGCTCAGGATCTCGCGCTCGCGCCGGGTCAGCGGCAGATAGGGCCGCTCGGCAGAGAGATCCGCAAAGCTCCAGACCGCGCGGTCGAGCGGGCGTTCGGGGGTGAAGGAATGGCCGCGCACCCGGCACCAGAACAGGCTGCCGTCGCGCCGTGCCATGATGCGCTCGTCCCAATAGGTATTGGTCTTTCGCAGCTGGTCGACGCCGCGGTCGCGGATATTTACGAACTCTTCATCCGAGGGATAGAGAATGGCGAAAAGCTGGTCGCGCAGATCGCCGCGCGCATAGCCGAACATCGCCGCGAAGGCGTTGTTGCAGTCGCGGATGCAGCGGTTCTCGGTCACCACAAGCCCGACGGGCGCATGAACAAAGGCAAGCTCTTCAAAGCGCCCCTGCGCAAAGCAATCGTCGGTACGTATTTCCACCATCTTGCTCCGTTTAACTCTATTTCGGATGCTGAAACCGCAAGCTAGTCGACGGGAGGAGGCGGCGCAACACGGCGCTGGCCCGTGCAGGGAGGACGCGATGCTAACACGCAAGCGCATGGCGGACGCGCCATGATCGCGCGGGCCGCGGACGCGCGGGTACGGCTGGCAGGGGGCAAGGGCGCGGGTGGCATCACCCGCGCTATGCCCATGCTGACCCGGAAAGGCACGCGCCAATGACCGCCCCCCATTTCCACTTTGTCCCCGTAATAGGCCATGAGGTGCATGTCGCCGAATGGGGTGATCGCCAGAAACCTGCATTGCTAATGCTGCACGGTCTGGCCCGCACAGGGCGCGATTTCGATGAGGCCGCCGCTGCCCTGTCGCGGGATTTCCATGTGCTCTGTCCCGACATGATCGGGCGCGGAAGGTCGAGTTGGGCGCGAGACCCTGAGGTGGAATATTCGGTCGAACATTACGCGCAAATCGCGACGGGGCTTTTGGATCACTTCCAGATCGACCGCGCCGCGTGGTTCGGCACCTCTCTGGGCGGCATGATCGGGATGCATGTCGCCTCTAGCCCTGAGGCCCGGCGTGTCAGCGCCTTGGTGGTGAATGACATCAGCCCCGAACTGCCCGAGGCGGCGGTGCAGCGGATCCTTTCCTATGTGGGCAGCCTGCCCGCCTTCGACAGTTTCGCAAAAGGAGAAGCCTGGCTGCGGAAGACCTACGCCCCCTTCGGCCCGGCGGCAGATGCCTATTGGCAGCGCATGGCGCGCACGTCGCTACGTCGCCGTGGGGATGGGCGGCTGACCCTGCATTATGATCCGCGCATCACCGTGCAGTTTACCGCCTCGGCGCATGAGTTGTCGACATGGGACCGTTGGTCACGGACCCGCACGCCCACCCATCTGCTGCGCGGCGCGCAGTCGGACCTGCTGCAACCCGAGGCCGCACAGCGGATGACGCAAAGCGGCCCCCGGCCCGACATGACCGAATTCCCCGGCTGCGGCCATGCGCCCAGCATGTCCAACCCCCAAGATATCTCTCTGCTGCGTCGCGTTCTGGTTGAATTGTTGGGACAATCCGCACCCTCATAGGGGCGATTAATGCAAAATTGACGCTACCGCCCCGGCATTTGGATGCATCCGGGTATTTTCCTTGCGTCAACAAAGTACTGTGCGGTCTAATGTCCTCGGGGCGTATCCGGCCCTCAGAAGGCCGGAGCGTGGAGGACAGGGACCACTTTGGGCAAAGCCGGCATGGAAAAGATCAGAAATGCGCTGTCTCAGCGTGCGAAACGGATTGTCGTGCTGGTCGCGCTCTGCGCCGTTGTCCTTGGCTTTGGCCATCGGATCGAGACGCTGTCCTACCAGACCTACATGCAGGATCTGGAGCTCGACACCACCTTGGAGCTGATCGAAGTCCGCGAACGGATCCGCGCGGATATCTTCGAGCAGATCCTGAAACTCCGCGAATTGGCCACCGTCATCAGCGAGAACCCGACGATCACCCAATCCGAATTCAGCGCCCGCGCGGCAGAGTTCATGGCCGAGAACCCAGATGTCATCAACCTCGCCGTGGCCCCGGACCTCGTTGTTACCATCGTCCACCCCTATGAGGCCAATCGCGGCGTGCTGGGGCTGGACTATCGCCAGAACGCGGCACAATTGCCGAAAGTCGAACAGGCTTTGCAAAGCGGCGAGGGGCTGGTGACCGGCCCGGTCGATCTGGTACAGGGCGGGCGCGGGTTGATCCTGCGACATCCGATCTTTGATTCAACCGGCACCAATGCCGCGCCGGACACGCCTTGGGGCATCCTTTCGATGGTGGTGGATTACGATGCCCTCGTCACCCGGTTACAAATCCCCGAACTGACCGAGAAATACGATCTGGCCATCCGCGAGTTGACGCCAGAGGGAGAGGTCGAACAGACCATCATCGGCGACCCAGAAATGACCTTGGTCGACCCGATCAAGCTCGACTTCAGCTTTGCCTTTGGCACGTGGCAACTGGCCGCCACGGTCAAAGGTGGCTGGCCAGAGCACCGCCCGGACTTCTGGCTGAACTGGCTCTTGCGTCTGCAAGGCGCGCTCGGCGTTACGATTTTCGCGTGGTACATCATGCGTCTGGCCGACAACCGCAAACTTGCCGAAGAACGGCTGCGCACCGGTGTCGAAGCCTTGGACCACGGTTTCGTTATGTATGACGCCAAGGGTACCTTGGTGCTTTGCAACGAAAAATACCGCGAGATTCATGGCTATAGCGACGTGGTGAAGCCCGGCTCGACCTATGAACAGATCGTGCGGGACAGCATTCGCCGCGGCATGGTCCCCGATGCCATCGGCAAGGAAGAGGAATGGATCCGCATCTGGCTGGAAAAGCGGGAGAACGGCGCCTTCGAGACCGAGCAGCGCATGCCCGATGGCCGCATCATCCGCACCTCGGACCGGCGGATGAAAGATGGCAGCGTCGTGGGTCTGCGGATCGACGTGACCGATCTGAAAAAGGCGCTTTTGACCGCCGAGGACGCGAACAAGGCCAAGACCGATTTCATGGGCGTGCTGAGCCATGAGTTGCGCACGCCGCTGACCGTCATTCTGGGCCATGTCCGCCTTGCGCGGCATTTTGACCGGACCCCGGCGGCGCGTGACCTATGCACCGCCATCGAGGCTGATCCCCAGACCCGCGAAACGCTCTCTCCCAAGCTGTCGGCGACCATGTCCAAACTGGGCGACATCATGCAAACGGTCGAGCGGTCGGGCAATCACCTGCTGACCCTGATCAACGAGGTGCTCGACTTTGCCAAGATCGACGCGGGCAGCCTGTCCATTGCGATGGAGCCGGTGCAGATCGACGATATCGTCACCCCGACCGCAGATCAGCTGCGCCCGATGGTCGAAGACAAAGGGCTGGAGTTAAAGGTGAAATCGGCCAGCGGCGTGATGCTGGCGGATGGCAAACGCATTCAGCAAGTGTTGATCAACCTGCTGAGCAATGCGACGAAATTCTCCGACGAAGGGACCATTTCGCTGACCTGCCGCATTCGGGGGGAGGTGGTGGAATTCCGCGTGACCGATTCCGGCATCGGCATCCCCGAAGATGAGCTGGAGCGCGTTTTCGAACCCTTCCATCAGGTCGATTCCACCGCCACCCGCCGCTTTGGCGGCACCGGGCTGGGCCTTGCCATTTCGCGCGACATCGCCACCGCCCATGGCGGCAGCCTTGTCGCCACCAGCATCATGGGCAAGGGCAGTAGCTTTTTGCTGACCCTGCCCCTGCGCCCTGCCATTGCCCTCGCCGCCGCCGAAGCGCGGGAGGCCGAGGTGGCCTGAGCGCCGCACCTCGGCTCTTCAACACCATGCCTCACCGCGCAGGCAGGTGCTCCACCACTTGCTCCTGCTCGCCCAGCCCTTGCACACCTAGCCGAACCCGGTCGCCGGGGCTGAGATAGCGTTGCGGTTTCAGCCCCATGCCCACGCCCGGCGGGGTGCCCGTGCAGATCAGATCGCCCGGCTCCAACTGGATGAATTCGGACATGTAGGAGATAATCGTCGCCACATCGAAGATCATCTTTTCGGTAGAACCATCTTGCAGCCGCTCGCCATTGATCTCGGCCCAAAGCGACAGCTTGCCCGGATCGCCCAACTCATCCCCCGTCACGAGCACTGGCCCTGTCGGGCAAAAGTTGGGAAAGCTCTTGCCCTTGACCCATTGCCCGCCCCGCTCGGCCTGCCACGCGCGCTCGGACACGTCGTTGACGACGCAATAGCCCAGCACATGATCCAGCGCCCGATCGCGGCTGACGTTCAAGGTGGTACGCCCGATCACCACGCCCAACTCGACCTCCCAATCAAGCTTGCTCATCTCTTTAGAATAGAGAAGCGGATCGTTCGGCCCGCAATAGGTGCGGCTGGCCTTGTTGAACAGGATCGGCTCGCGCGGCACCTCCATGCCCGACTCGGCCGCATGGTCGGAATAGTTCAACCCGACGCCCCAGATGTTGCGCGGTTGGCTGACCGGCGCGGCGATGCGCTGGCCTTGGGTCTGGGCCAGTGGCAGCCCTTCCAGATCGACGCCCTCAAACACCTCCCGCAGCGTCGGGATCGTCTCGGGCGTGAAGTCCGGCACAAGGGCGCTGACATCCCGCGCCTGCCCTGCCGCATCTAGCACCACCGGCGTTTTCGCACCGTCCCGCGCCCCGTATCGCATCAATCGCATGGTGAAATCTCCCCTCTTCGCAACCCTCGTTGGCCGTACCATAGCTGCTGGGTTGGCGATGGCCACCGCTTTGCAAAGGGGCGCACGCCGTCTCTGCCAATCGGCATCCGTCTGCTTACCGGGGTGAAAAGTCTTGTTCTTGCCCCAATTTAGCCGTTGCGGCATTGGCAGCGGCGCCCGAGGGGGATACCTTGGGTGAACATCTGCCCACGCGCCAAGACAGATGCAAAGACCACGACAGAGGCAAATATGAACGACTTTTACAACGCTCTGGCGGATTTCGACGATCCGCTGCGGCAACTCTATATGCTTGCTGTCGAACCTGACCTCTCTGTCGAAGACAAGATCGCCAAGCTTTTACAACTGGGCACAGAGGCGCTTGACCTCGAACTTGGCATCGTCTCCCGCGTGGATCACCCGGTCTATGAATGCGTCTATGTCCATGGGCCCGATTGGGCACCCGCCCCCGGCAGCACCTTCGACATCAATGGCACCTATTGCCTGCATACGCTGGGCAACGACGATGTGACCTCTTTTCACCACGCGGGCCAGCAAGAGATTTCGGCCCATCCCTGCTATGAGAACTTTGGGCTGGAAAGCTACATTGGGGCACCGCTGAAAATCGGCGATGCGCTCTTTGGGACGTTGAACTTTTCCGGCACCGCCCCGCGCCCCGCCCCGTTCAGCAAGGCGCAGACCCAATTCGTTCAATTCCTCGCCCGCTGGCTGAGCAGCGAGCTCTCGCGGCAATCCGAGCGCCGCGCGTTGCGCGAGCAGCGCGGGCTGCTCAAGGCGATGGTCGATGCCGTGCCCGAGGCCATCATCATGGCCGATCCCAACCGCCGCGTGGCCATGGTGAACCCGGCGGTTGAAACACTGTTCGGCTACACCCCCGACGCGCTTTTGGGGCGGCAGACGGCGGTTCTTTACGAGACCCTCGGCAGCTACGAACGAATGGGCGAAGAGCTTTCGAACGCTGGCACGGCCAGCAAGGAAAGCGGCTTTACCGTCGCCTGCCGCCGCGCCGATGGCTCTACTTTCGAGGGGCAAGTCGCCACCGCCAAGGTCGAGACTGACCGCGGTGAGCATCTGGGCTATCTTGGCGTGGTGCGCGACGTCAGTGAGCAACGCGAGTTTGAACGCGCCAAGGACCAGCTTATCGCCACCGTCAGCCACGAGATGAAAACCCCGCTGACCGCGCTGACCGGGGCGCTGCGCTTGCTTGAGTTGAACCCGGACGATCTGCCGCCGCAAAAGCGCAAATTGTTGCAGCTTGCGATGCGCAACGCGCGGGCGATCGATCAGATGGTGGGGGATATTCTGGATGTCGAAACCCTGCGCAGACCGGATCAATCGGGGTTCTCCGAACGCGCCTTGGCACCGCTCTTGGCCCAAGCCTCAGAGACCTTGGTCTCCTACGCGAAAGAGCGCGGCGTCGGCTTGGAAATGACCCCCTCCGAGGCCCCCGCACCGCTGTTGCGGCTGCACGAAGGGCGGCTCACGCGGCTGTTGTCAAACCTGTTGTCCAACGCGATCAAAGCCTCGGACGAAGGCGGCACGGTTCAGCTTGGCCTTTCGGAAGATGGCACCGGGTTCTGGGTCAAAGACCACGGCAGCGGTCTGCCTTTGGATCTGCAACCGGTTCTTTTCGAACGGTTTTCCCGCGGCTCCAGCTACCGGGTCAAAGAGGGGCACGGGCTGGGAATGAGCATCGTCAAAGCCATTGTCGACCAGCACCTTGGGGAAATCCGCTTTGAAACCGCCGAGGGCGAAGGCACGACCTTTTTCGTAGACTTCCCGCCGCTCGAAGGGCGGCCGGATGCGATGGCCGCCTCCTGACGGCGCATCGCGGCCCCGGCGGGCGTCAGGTCAGAAAAGCCCGAAGCGCGTGCAGGGTGCGGTCGATCCCGGCGGCGGTGGTCAGCACCCCCGGCGACATGCGCAGGGTCTGGCTGCGGTTGTCGACGTAAATCTCCAACGCGGCCAACTGTGCCACCACATCCGCCGCATCAATGTGATCGGGCAGAACGACCATGAGACTGCCGCCCCGCTGGTCCGGGTCCGCCGGGCTGGCAAGGGTCAGGCCCATCCCCTCAAGCCCCGCCTGTAGCTGCGCGGTCAGCTTGCGGTTATGCGCCGCCAAGACTTCGGTGTTCTGCCCCATGCGCCATTTCATCGCCGGCAGGCTGGCCACCGCAGGAACGGTCGAGGGCGTGCCACTGTCGAGCCGCCGAATGTCGGGCGCGAATTCGAAAGCGTCGAGATCCCATGAGAACGGATTGCCTTGCGAGAACCAGCCGCGCATCTCGGGCTGGCACTGCGGGATCAGATCGGCATCCATATAGACGATCCCCGCGCCCGGCGTGCCGCACATCCATTTGAGGCTGGTCGACAGGGCAAAATCGACGCGCGGCGCGGTCACGTCATAGGGCAGCAGCCCCACGGCCTGCGTCATATCCACCCCGATGAGCGACCCCATCTTGCGGCCATGCGCCACCAATTGCGGGATGTCCAACCGGTGCGAGGTCGTCGAGCTTACCCAAGTCAGCAGGGCCAGCGCCACCTCCTCATCCCAATGGGTGATGATGTCTTCGGCCTCGACCCAGTGCCCCCCTTGCCGGATCGGCACAGTGTTCAACGTGAAACCAAAACGCTTCGACAGGCCGGTGAGCAGGAAGTGCAGAGAGGGGAAACCATCCTCGGCCACCAAAACCTTCTTGCCGCGCAGGGTGTCTTCGGGCAGCGCACCGATGACGGCCATCAGCCCGGTGGTGACGCTCTCTGTCGTGGTGACGGTGCCCTTCGGCGCGCCGATCAACTCGGCCCAGAGGTCAATGAACTGCTGGCGTTTGGGCAGGACATCAGCCCATTGGTCGCCGTTGGGCGCGGCCCATGCATCGGTGAAATCGGTGAGCCCGGCCAGCATATCCGCATGTTTGCCGGGGTATTGGCCGATGGAGTGATAAAGGAGATAGGCGTCGCCCGTTCCTGTTTCTGTGGACATTGTAATCTCCGTAGGGTGTTGGCCGCGCAGGCGCGCGGGACGGTAATTTTGTGGGGGACGGGGCCGCTTCGGCTCAGCGGTAGCCGCGCTTGTAATGCTGCTCTAGCCAGCCGGTGAAACGGACCATCGGCCAAAGGATCGCGATGTAGATCAGCGCGGCCAGCAGCAGCGGCGTCGGATTGGCGAAAAGCGCCTGCGCGTCGGTGGCCTGTTTCAGCAAATCATCCATCGCCACGACCGAGGCCAGCGAAGTGTCTTTCATGATCGCCACCGCATAGGAGGCAAGCGGCGGGATCATCATCCGAAACGCCTGCGGCAGGATCACCTTGCGCATGGTGGTAAAGAAAGACAGGCCAAGCGCATCGCAGGCCTCAAACTGGCCGCGCGGCACGGCTTCGATCCCGGCGCGCACGACCTCTGCCGTATAGGCCGCCAGCACCAGCGCCAGCGCAATGGTCGCCCCCACGAATGAGGAAAAGACGATGCCCGCGAAGGGCAGCGCGTAGTAGACGAGGATCAGCACCACCAGCACCGGAATGGCGCGGAAGATATCCGTATACAGAACCGCCAGCAGCCGGAACGGCTTGGCCGCATAGAGCCGCACCAGACAGACCAGCACGCCAAGGATGCCGCCAAAGAAAATCGCCGAAGCGCCCAGCAGGATGGTGTTGAGCAGCCCGCGCATCAAGATCGGGAAAGCGCGGCGCATCACGTCGAGATTGAAGAAGATGTCGATGATTTCCATTGCGCAGTCCGTCAGTTTGATCGCAGGGGGCAAGCCTTAGGCCGCAGGCGGAGCAGCGCCCCGCCCGCGGCCCAAAGGTATCAGTCCGCCGAGGTGGGCACCGGCAGCGGGGTCACCGCAAGGCTGCCCTCGGCAGGGGCCACGCCGAGCCATTTCTCATAGAGCGCCGCCATGGTGCCATCCTCTTTCATCGAAGATATCGCACCGTTGACCGCCTCCAGATGCTCAGAGCCCTTGGGCATCATGATCGCGAATTTATCGCCCGTCGGAATCTCAACCGAGACCTGCAAGCCCTGCATCGTCGGCTGGGCAAAGGCGTAGCGCAGGCTGACGATATCATTCACCGCGGCATCGATCCGGCCACTGCGCAGATCGGTCAGCATATTGGCGGTGGTGTCATAGCTGGAATAGGATTTATAGCCGAGCTCACCCTCCCGTTCTTTCAACCAGTTCTCCGGGAAAGAGGTGGCGATGGAACCGATGCGCTTGCCCTCCAGCCCGTCGAGATCGGCAATCCCGGCGTCGGTCTTGGTGCCGACCCCCAATGCGCCCGAGAAATAGGGCTGCGTGAAAGACTGCGCCTCAAGCCGTTCATCGGTGATGGTGAGCGATGAGATCACCGCATCGACCCGGCCCGAGGCGGTGGCCACGAAAAGCGCGCGGAAGTCGTAACCGCTGATTTCGGTCGTCTTGCCAAGCCGGGCCGCGACCTCATTGATGATGTCGACCTCGAACCCCTCGAAGACGCCCGCTTCGTTCTTGAACTCCCATGGCGGGTTCGCCGGGTAAGAGCCGATTTTCAGCACGTCCTGCGCCATGGCAGAGACGCCCGACAATGTCGTCAGCGCCGCAACGGTGAGGCCAACGATCAGATTATTTTTCAGATTCATGTTTTGCTCCCTGTGAACACCCCCGCGCAGCGCGGCAAGCTTCCCCCTATTGGCTGCCAGTTTTCGTATACGAATTCAATTGAATTTTGCAAGTATGCAAACTTATACCTAGCCATAAGCGTATTTCTTGCGCATGCTCGGCCTACAATCGCATACTTTTCAAAGAGGTCGGAATGCCCCGCTCAGCCAAGCGCCACATGAAAGATCAGATTTACGACATCTTCCTCGGGCGCATTCAGCGGGGCGAGATCAGCCATGGCGACCGCTTTGTCGACACCGCCGTCGCCGAAGAGTTCAACGTCTCGCGAATGCCGGTGCGCGATGCGCTGATGCGCCTGTCGCATGAAGGCTACCTCGACAGCACGACGCGGGGCTTCACCCTGCCCAACCTGTCGATGCGCCAGATTTGCGAGATTTTCGAGTTGCGCCGCCTGCTGGAGCCGCGCGCCGCAGCGCTGGCCACCAACCAGCTGACCGATGAGGACATCGCCACCCTGACCCGCGCGGTAGAGCAATCCGAGCGCACGCTGGAAACCGGCGATATCGAAAGCCTCTATGCCGCCTCCGAAGACATCCGCCGCACTTGGATCATGGCGGTGCCCAACATCGAGTTGCGCGACACGATCCTGCGCTACATGGCCCAAATTCAGGCCGTTCGCATGGCCACCCTGCGCGACGCCGTCGCGCATGAAACCCTCGTGGAGTTGCACCGCGACATGCTGCGCGCCTTTACCGCCCGCGATGCGGCCAAGGTGGAGCTTTTGCTGCTGCGCTACGTTCTGGCTGGAGAGGATAGCTTCCTGCGGCTGAAAGCCCGCGCGCAGGATTAACCCGCCTCGCCCTTGGCCACCGTACAGAGCCAATCGCGCACGATGATCGCCGCGCTCGACACCCCCTGCCGGGGCGAAAGCAGGTAGAAATCCAGCCCGCCTTCCATCACATGCGGCACCGGGCGCAGCAGCCGCCCCGCCTCAAGATCGCGCTGCACCAGAAAGCGGCTTGCCAGCGCCACCCCCTGCCCCGCCAAAGCAGCATCAAGGCTCAGCGTCGTTTGATTGAACCGCAGCGCACGGGCCGGTTTGACGCTGCCGCCAAAAGCCTCTTCAGCAAAGCGCGGCCAGAGGTCATGGGTGTCGTGAAGCAGGGTCATGCGCGCCAGTGTGGCGGCATCGACCGGCCCCTCCCCCGCAAGCAGCGCCGGAGAGCATACGGCCACAACCTCCTGCGCGAAAAGCAAGTTCGCCCTCAGGCTCGCCCCAAAGGGCGGACGCGCCTGTCGCACGGCAAGCTCGATCCCATCGGCATGAAAACTCGCCACCCGCTCTGTCGCCGTGATGCGCAGATCAATGCCGGGATGGGCTTGGGTAAAATCCGAAAGCCGGGGGATCAGCCATTTCGACGCGAAGGTCGGCGTGACGCTGATCGTCACCCGTGCGGGTGCGTGGCGCAGGGCATCCGTCGCCTCCGCCAATTGCTCGAAAGCACGCGACACCGACAGATGATAGGCGCGCCCCTCGTCGGTAAAGGCCAGCCCCCGCGGCTCGCGCAGGAACAGACGCAGCCCCAGATGATCCTCCAGCCCGCGCACCTGCTGGGCGACCGCGCCTTGGGTCACGCCCAACTCATCCGCCGCGGCCCGGAAATTCAGGTGACGCCCGGCGGCGGCAAAGGCACGAAGCCCGTTCAAGGGCGGCAGAGGCATCTCATTCGACACGATAGATTTCCTACAGTCACAGGACAAAGCATCTGGCTGGCTGCACGAGATCACAGCGCCTAAGTGACACTGCATATCCCCGCAGCGCAATCGCTGCCTAGTATATGGAGCATATCCGATGACAGCAGAAAAAGTAGCCCTTATCACCGCAGGCGGCAGCGGCATGGGCGCGGGCGCGGCCCGCAAACTGGCGGCAGACGGCTTTAAGGTCGGCGTCCTGTCTTCCTCCGGCAAGGGGGAGGCGCTCGGCACCGAACTGGGCGGCTTTGGCATCACCGGCTCGAACCAATCGCCAGACGCGCTGGCGCAGCTGCTGGATGGCGCGATGGACCGTTGGGGCCGCGTCGATGTGCTGGTGAACTCCGCCGGGCATGGGCCGAAGGGCGACATTCTGGAAATGAGCGACGCAGATTGGCACGATGGGATGGATGTCTATCTGATGAACGTGATCCGCCCCACCCGTTTGGTAACGCCGATCATGGCGGCGCAGGGCGGCGGCGCGATCATCAATATCTCAACCTTCGCCACCTTCGAGCCGGACCCGCTCTTTCCCACCTCGGGCGTCTTCCGCGCCGGGCTGGCGGGTTTCACCAAACTCTACGCCGATCAATATGCGGGCCAGAACATCCGAATGAACAACGTCCTGCCCGGCTTTATCGACAGCCTGCCCGAGACCGAAGACCGGCGCGCGCGCATTCCGATGGGGCGCTACGGCACGGAGGCCGAGGTGTCGTCGCTGATCGGCTGGCTCGCTTCCGAGGGCGGGGCCTATGTCACCGGGCAGAACTGGCGCATCGACGGCGGGCTTACCCGTGGCGTCTGAAGTGCTTGCGCTCGCCACGCCGCAGCGGCTGGCCTTTTGGGTCAAATGGATCGCGTCGGTGATCCAGATCCTCGGCTATGCCGCCACAGGTTTCGGCTGGACGCCGTGGAACCTCTACCTCTTCGTGGTGGGGGTTCTGGGCTGGCTGATCGTCGGGCTGCTTTGGAATGACCGGGCGATCACGCTGGTTCACCTCGTTGCCATGGGGGCGATGCTGGCAGGGATGGCCGGCCAGTAGTGGCGGTGTGTCGAGGGGTGTCGCCTGCGTGACGCCCTCTCGGCCCCCGTATCCGAGTATATCATCCGGCGGGGGGAACCGTGCCCCCTCCCCCGCCTACCTTGCACGACGCGGAAGCTGCCCCATATCTCTTTGCAAAGGACAACCGCGAGAGACCAAGATGGGCTATGTGAAGACAGCGATGCTGATGGCGGCGATGACCGCGCTTTTCATGGGGGTCGGCTATCTGATTGGCGGATCGGGCGGCGCGCTGATCGCGCTGGTGGTGGCGGCGGGGATGAACGCCTTCACCTGGTGGAACTCCGACCGCATGGTGCTCAAGATGCACAATGCGCAGCCCGTCTCGCCGGGGGACCGCGCGGGGCTCTACGCCATGACGGCAGAGCTTGCGCGGAATGCGGGCCTCCCCGAGCCCAAGGTCTATCTGATCGACACGCCCCAGCCCAACGCCTTCGCCACCGGGCGCAACCCGGCCAATGCTGCCGTGGCGGTGACCAAGGGGCTGATGCAAAGCCTCAGCCGCGAGGAACTGGCGGGCGTCATCGCGCATGAGCTGGCCCATATCCGCAACCATGACACGGCGATCATGACCGTGACGGCCACTTTCGCCGGTGCGATTTCGATGCTGGCAAATTTCGCGCTATTCTTCGGCGGCGCGCGTGAGCGGATGGGGATGATCGGGACGTTGATGATGATGTTCCTCGCCCCCATGGCCGCCGCGCTGGTGCAGATGGCGATCAGCAGGACGCGGGAATATGCCGCCGATAAGGCGGGGGCCGAGATCTGCGGCCATCCGCTCTGGCTCGCCTCCGCGCTCGAGAAGATCGCTATGGGGGCCGCGCGGATCGACAATCACGCGGCAGAGCGCAATCCGGCCACGGCGCATATGTTCATCATCAACCCGCTACACGCGCATAAACATGACAACCTTTTCGCCACCCACCCGGCGACGGAGAACCGCATCGCGGCCCTGCGTGCGATGACACCTGACGGCGCGCCAGTGCGAACACAGAGCGCCCGCCCAACCAGCAGCAGCCGCATCCCAAAAACTGGCAGACGCCGCGACGCGGGGCCGTGGCGCTAGGGCGCGCTTAGCCCCGCCGCCAGTAGGCGGTGCAAATCTGGCGGGTTTTATCCATGCCGAGCTGGGTTTTGAAATGCCCGCGCAATTGCTGCGCGTTCTGGAACTCCCCGGCGAAAAAGGCATAGCCCAAGCCGGTATCCGTCAGCGCCTGCGCATGGCCAAGCACTTCGGCCTCGAAGGTGGCGGGCGGCAGGGCATGGACGCGCAGCTTGGTCTTGGGCAGGTAGTCGCGATAAGACACCCCGCGCGGCAGCGCCGCCACCACATCGCCCACAGCATCCTCGGGCAGACGCGCCAAAAGCTGCGCCACGGCGGGCAGCCCCGTGCCATCGGCGGCGAGGAAATAGGAAGAGGCTTTCGGCAAGGCGCTGATGCCCACCGGCCCCATTGCGCCGATCCGTTGCCCGGCATGGGCGTTCTGCGCCCATTGTGAGATCAGGCCGGAGCCGTGGCGAACCACGTCGATATCGACCTCTTCGCGCTCGGGGCGGATGTTCTTGAGCGTGACATATCGGGCGTGCAACTCATCCGCACCCTTAGGCCAAACCGGCTCCCCATTGGCGCCCATCACCGGCCAGACCGGCGTGCGGCTGGCATCGCGCGGCAGGATCAGGCGCAGGTGGATGCCCTGCGGGGCAAGTTCGGCAATATCCGGGTAATGCAGAGTGACGCGTTGCATCCCTTCGAAGAGGATTTCGCTGTTCAGCACCTCCAGCAAACGGAAGTTCTGCGGCGTCTCTCCGGCCTCCTGCGCCACTCCCTGCCAGCGGATGCGATCGGCCAGCGCGGGGTCAAACTCCGCCACATGATGGACCATGCCTTCTTTCGAGAATTGCATGGCGTTTTCGCCGGGAGCTTGCAGGCTGACCTCCAGCCCACGCGGGCAAAGATCGAACTCTACCCGGTAGCCATCTTGCTCAAACACATGACCCGTCGGCCCCTTGGCGCGAAACGCCATGCCGTGGTCATCGACAAGATGCGACAGGATTTGCGAGAGCATCTCCTGTGGGGCATCCATGGGGATGGTGGTCTTGGCTTTGGCGATGGTCATCCGTGGCTCCTCCCGGTCAAAAGAAAGCGCGGCACACGAGGGGAGTGCCGCGCTCTAGGCTCACCAGCTATGGGCCAGCTTCACGGTGACTTCACGGCCGGGGCTGTAGAAGTCAGCGTAAGAGCCGCCGAAGGAGGTGTGCTTTTCGTCGAACAGGTTGGTGACATTGGCCGACAGGGTGGTCTGCTCGGACAGATCATAGCTGACCGCGGCGTCGACCACGACAAAGCTGCCCGTTTCGCCTGTGGCGTTGCTGTCGCTGTAGTAGTAGCCGCTGTTGAACCGCGCGCCCAAACCGACTGTCAGATCACCACGGCCAAGGTTTTCCCAAGTCCGGCTGGCCCAGATCGAAGCGACGTTTTCAGGCACCAGACCGGGGCGGTTGCCGACGTTGCCCGCGGTGCCGTTCTCTTTGATCTCGGCATCTAGATAGCTGTAGGCGGCGGTGAAGGTATAGGCGCCCATCTCGGCCTTGGCTTCCAGATCAATGCCGCGCACGCCGATCTCACCAATGGTTTCCGGCAGGTTGGTCGCCGGATTGGTGCGGGTGATGTTGCTTTTCGACAGGTCATAGACCGAGGCTGTCAACAGCGCGTTGGTCCCCATGGGCTGCCATTTGGTGCCCAGTTCGAACTGCTCGCCCTCTTCCGGCTCGACGCCAAAGCCTGCAGGCACGACCGACTGTGCGTAGTTCCCAAAGACCGAGATGTTGGGTTTGATCTTATAGGTCAGACCCACGCGGCCTGTCGTCTCGCTGATGTCGTTGGTTTGAACCGTGCCGGCAAGGTTGTTGGTCTCAGTCACGTCGATCCAGTCGTGCCGCAGCCCGAAGGAGGCGATGAAACGCTCGTTCCAGTTCAGCTCTTGCTGAGCGTAGATCGCTTTGCCCTCCGTCTCGGTGTCAAGATCGGCAAACATCGGCACGCTGGTCGGACGGCCCGTATAGGTCGGGTTGTCGCGGTCAACCGAAGGCGCCGCGCCATAGAAGCGTTGGTCAGACTCGTCGGCCCAAGAGAATTCAACGCCCGCCGTGGTGGTGCTGGCCGCCCCGCCAAAGAAACCCTCATAGGTCAGATGCAGGTCGGAGATCATGCTCTCGCTCGTGCCATCGCTGCCAAAGAACGCGCGATCCACGGTGTCGTCATCCGGCGTATAGTCGCTCACATAGGCATAGCCGAAGTCATCGGCGCTGTCGCTGTAGCGCAGGGTGCCGCCAAAGCTCAGCCCGTTGCCAAAGTCATGCGCGCCCAGAACGGATACGGTCGTCCGCTCGGTGCCGCGGTAGTTATAGTCGGGCTCGCCGTAGAACACGTCGCTGCGGTCAAAATCGCCGCCCGCCGGGAAGCCGCTGCTGCCGGGCACGGAATCGCGGTCAAGGTGGTCGACGATCACGGTCAGCTCGGACTCATCGGAGGGCCGCCATGTCAGGCCACCCATCGCGAAGAGTTCATCGTTCTCGGAATAGGGGTACTCAAGCTCGCCATTGCGCAGCAGACCGGTGAAACGGTAGCTGAGCGTGCCTTCCTCATCCAGCTTGTCGCCGAAATCCACACCGGTTTCCAAGCTGCCATAGGAGTCGACCGAGGTGTAGACACTGCCAAAACGTTCGTCACGGGGGCGTTTGCTGACATAGTTGACCGAGCCGCCGGGATCGGAGAGGCCGAAGGTCGACGACGACGCGCCGCGGATCACTTCGACGCGCTCATAGGCGAAAGGCTCTTCCCGGACCGATCCGAAGTTCGCGCCCAATGTCAGCCCATCGCGGTAGGTATAGGCTTCGAACCCGCGCAGGATGAAATAGTCGAACCGGTCATCTGCGCCATAGCTGTCGGTGCTCGCACCGGCGGTGTAGTTCAACACCTGCTCCACGCTATCCGCGCCGCGGGCTTCGATCTCACGGCTGGTGATGACCGAGACGCTGGCCGGGATGTCGATGATCTCACCCGACAGTTTGCCGCCGCTGCTGATCTCACTGGCGACAACCGTTTCGGCATCCGCCGCGCCCGAAGTCTGCGCTTCGGCTTCGAGGATCACGTCATCCAACTGGTAGGCTTCTTGCGCGTAAAGCGTGCCCGGCACCAGCGCCGTACAGCACAAAAGCGCTGTCTTGAGAGAGCCGCGCCCCAGTTGCAGGGGGATGAGTTTGGAAGAGGACATGGCGGTCTCCGTAATAACCTAGTGAATCAGTCGGGATTCCCTTACCCCTATGATACGCAGGAGACCAGAGTCAATCTGACTGAATTAGTCAGTTATTTTCAGGCCGCGGCATTCTTGCGTGGCGGCCCGATCTTGTGACGCCCAATTGGCACCATGCAGGGGGTCTGCGAGACCGGATCGTTGACGATACGGCACGACAGGCCAAAGACGGTTTTCACCAATTCCTCGGTCAGGACCTCGGCGGGCGGCCCCTCGGCGCGGATGCCGCCATCGCCCACGGCGATCAGGTGATCGGCATAGCGCGCGGCGAGGTTCAGATCATGCAGCACCATGACGATCGTCGTCCCCTGCGCCATGTTGAGATCGACCAGCAGGTCCAGCACCTCGACCTGATGCGCCACGTCCAGAAAGGTCGTTGGCTCGTCCAGCAGCAACAGGTCGGTCTCTTGTGCTAAGGCCATGGCGATCCAGACACGCTGGCGTTGACCGCCCGACAGCGTGTCGAGATCACGCTCGGCCAGTTCCTCGGTCCCTGTCGCGGCCAGCGCGCGGGCCACGGCGCGGTCATCCTCTGCCGACCAGCGCGAGAACAGCCCCTGATGCGGATGCCGCCCACGCCCGACAAGATCGGCCACGGCAATCCCCTCAGGCGCAATGGGCGATTGCGGCAGCAGCCCCATGACCTGCGCCAGCTTGCGCGACTTCATTTGGTGCACCGCTTCGCCATCCAGCAGAACCGCGCCGGACTTGGGCTGCAAAATCCGCGCCAGCGTCCGCAAAAGCGTCGACTTGCCCGAGGCATTGCCCCCCACGATGGCCGTGATCTTGCCCGCCGGCACGGCGAGAGTGACATTCTCAAGAATAACGCGCTTTTCATAGCCCGCGCCCAGATCGCGCGTTTCAAGACGGTGGTCGTGGGTCATAGCGTGCCCCCATTTCTATTGGCGCGAACGATGAGATACAAAAGGAAGGGCGCGCCGACCGCGCCAGTGACGACCCCCACGGGCAAGCGGGCGGGCAGCAGGAACTGCCCCACGAAATCGCCCGCGATGACCAGCAAAGCACCCACAAGCCCTGCCCCCAACAGCAACCCGGTCGTGCCCGGCAAAAGCCGCGCAGCGATGGGACCGGAAAGGAAGGCGACAAAGGCAATCGGCCCGGTCGCTGCCGTGGCGATGGCCACAAGGCCAACGGCGGCCAGTGTCACGCGCAGCCGCGTGGCGTCAGCACGCACGCCAAGCGCTTCGGCGGTGTCATCGCCAAGGCGCAGCACCTCCAGGTCGCGGGCGGTAACGGCCAAGAGCCCGCCAAAGACCAACAGCGCGCCCGCCACGGGCAGCGCTTGGACGAGTTGCATGCCGTTGAGGCTGCCGGTCAGCCAGCGCATCGCCTCGGCCCGGTCCCATGCGGGCGCTTCGAGCAAGACATAGGCCGTCACACTGTCGAGCATGGCAGAGACGCCGATGCCGATCAGGATCAACCGCGCCCCGGCGGCACCGCGCCGCGAAGACAGCGCCCAGATCATCGCCGCGACCGCAAGCCCCGCCGCTACCGCGACGAGCGACACCAGCCAACCGTCGAGGGCCAGGATGACGATGGCAAAGACCGCCGCCGCACCTGCGCTGGCGCTGATGCCGATGATATCGGGGCTGGCCAGCGGGTTGCGCAGCATGATCTGAAACGCCACCCCGCCCAAGCCAAAGCTGGCCCCGGCCAAGAGCCCCATGACCGCACGCGGCAGGCGCAAGTCGGTCACCACGAATGAGGCGTTCGCGCCCGGTGCGCCCGTCAGCGCGGCCCAGACGTCACCCGGCGGCAGGCAGCCGCGCCCGCAACTCAGCGTCAGAAGCATCAGGCTCAAAACAAGCGCGGCCAGTGCGCCCAGCACCTGAATGCGGCGCGCGGCGGCTTGGCGAAAACTGCGCGGCGCGCTGAAGGTCACATCGCTCATAGCCCGCGCATCCTGTGATTGCGTACCGTCCAGATAAAGAAGGGCGCGCCGACAAAGGCCGTGACGATGCCCACGTCCAACTCATTCGGGCGGGCGATGACACGGCCCAGCACGTCCGACAGCCCCAGCATGGAAGCCCCCGCCAAGGCCGAGAGCGGCAGCACCAGCCGGTAATCGACACCCGCGATCATCCGACACAGATGCGGCACCACCAGCCCGACAAAGCCGATCGGCCCGCAAAGCGCGGTCGCCGTGCCGCAGAGGATCACCGCCCCCGCCGCCGCCATGACCCGGCCCAAGGCGACGCTCTGGCCAAGGCCGGTGGCCAATTCTTCGCCCAAGGCCAATGCGTTGAGAACCCGGGCCGAGGCGAGGCTCAGCGCCAGCCCCACCAGCGCGAAGGGCAAGGCGGGCAAGAGGGTCTCGAAACTCGCGCCGCCGATGCCGCCGACCTGCCAAGATTGCACGGAACCCGCGATGTCATTGCGCGGCAGCACCACCGCGATGATGAAGGCCGACACCGCGACGGAGGTCGCGGTGCCCGCAAGGGTCAGCTTCAGCGGCGTCGCCCCGCCCTGCCCGGCGGAGCCGATCAGATAGACGAAAACCGCCGTGACCCCGGCCCCAGCGATGCCGAGCCACAGAAAACTATGCGCGCCGCTGATGTCGAACCAAGCGATGCCCACCACGACGAAAAGTGCCGCCCCCGCGTTAACGCCCAGAATGCCCGGATCGGCCAGCGGGTTGCGGCTGATGCCCTGCATCACCGCGCCTGCAAGTCCAAGCGCCGCGCCCGCCAAGATCGCCAGCGCCGTGCGCGGCATCCGCACCGCGACTGCGGCGGCGCCGATGGTCTCGATCCGGCCGGTCATCCCCGCCCAGATCTCGCCCCACGGCACGGCGCGCGCGCCCACGGTCAGCGACAGGCCGGTCATCAGCAGCAGCAGGCCAAGCAAAAGCGCGAGGCCTGCCAGCCGTTGGGGGCGCTGCACCTGCATTACTCGCCGCGCGTGGCGGCGGCGCTCAGCCGCGCGAGGTAGTCGTCGAGCACATAGTCGATCGACAAGGGCGTCGGGTTCGCGGCAGTGCCCATCGGGTCATTCGCCAAAAGCACGACCGAGCCGCGGGCGACTGCCGGGAAACGCGCGATCAGCGGGTTTTTGGCCAGTTCATCCAAGCGCGCCTGATCGCCATAGGTCACCACAACGTCTACATCGTCAAACAGGTCGATCCGTTCTGCACTGACACGGCCCGAGTATTTCCCGGCCTCGCTCGCTTCGCGCACCGCTTGGGGCGTCGCCATGCCGAGGTCGGTCAGGAATTGCACCCGCTGGTCGGCGGCGGCGTAGAAACCGATGGTGCTAAGGTCGCGCGGGTCAAGGTGGGTGACGAACATGCCGGTCTTGCCCGCCAGCTCGGGATGCGCCGCGCGGGCGGTGGTGATCCGCTCTTCGATCTCGGCGACCATCGCGTCGCCCTCCTCGGCCATGCCAAGGCCCGCCGCGTTCTGGCGGATCATCTCGCGCCATGTCGTTGTCCATGCCGCTTCGGGATAGGCGACGACCGGGGCGATGCGGCTAAGCGTTTCATAGTCCGACTGCGACAGGCCGGAATAGGCGGCGAGGATCACATCGGGCTGGGTGCTGGCTACGGCCTCGAAGTCGATACCATCGCCCTCGTCAAAGAGCGTCGGCACCTCGGCGTCCAGCGCGTCCAGCCGTTCAATCACCCAAGGCAGCAGCCCGTCGCCATCGTCATCCCCCCATGAGGCGCGGGCGAAGCCGACCGGCACGATGCCAAGCGCCAAGGGCACTTCGTGATTGGCCCAACCGACCGAGGCCACCCGCTCGGGGCGCTCTTCGATGGTGGTTTCGCCAAAGGCGTGTTCGACGGTGACGGGAAAGTCCTGCGCCATGGCGGCGGTCGCGCCAAAAGCCAAGCAAATGAATGACAACGTTCTGAGCACCGCGGCCCCCTTAATCCGATTCTTTTAGTAAACTATTGCCTGTTATGCCGCTGCGGGCGGGGATGCAACAGGTCAGTTCATCGGATCATGGGTTCGAGCGGTGACGGGACCGCCTGTGAAGCGGCCCCGGCTGTGGCTATTGGATGCTGACCTCGAAGGAGACGAAGCCCTGTGCGCCGGGTTGCAGCGCCCCCGTACAGGACCAGCGCAGCGCCCCGTCATAGCCCGGCGCATTTGCCAATGGCGCGTCCAAGGTGCAGGTCACCCCATCGGCCAGGGTAACCGGGCTGGGCACCGCCGCGGCCAGAGCCGTGTAGGGCGGTGTCTTGTCGTAAACGACGATGTCGCGCGCGGGCACGGTGCCCACGGTTTCGACATAGATGCGGTATTCCAACACATCCCCGGCAGCGGCGCCGTTGCTGACCCCTTCGGGTGTGCCGCGCGTCACGTTGCGGACGGTTTTGGTCAGTTTCAACGTGCCCTGCGCCGCCTCAACCACCAACCGGTCGGTGTTGACGTTTCGCTGGGCGAGGCCGCTGGAGCCATAGCTGGTGTCGGCGACCAGATCGAAGCGATAGGTCGATCCCTGCGTTGCCGCGCCCGAAGCGGTGACCCGTGCAAGGACACAGATCAGCCCGCCCGCATTGGTGGGCAACGGCCCGGTAATCGCTTGGTCCGGCGTGCCGTCGCAATCCGTATCCTCGTAAAGCGCGGTCGAGAAGGCCCCTTCGGGGGCCGAGGCTTCGGCGGCGACGCTGAACGTCACGCTTCCCGGGGCCGAGGCGATATACTCATGCCGCAGCGCCAAGACCTGCCCGGCCCGGATCGTCTTGTCCTGCGATTGGTTCAGCCGCGCTGCTTCGATGAGGCCGAAGTCGAGCCCGGCGTAGGCCGTGCCCGCTGCGGGGGTGAAGGTGAAACGCCCGTCATGGGGATCGCCGTTCACCACACCGGGCAAAGCCGCGCCGCCCTCGGACACGTTGAGCAGCCCCGCGCCGGGCTGGGCCACCACGGTGACAGCGCCGCTATACCCCTCAGGCAAGGCCGCGCGCCATGTGCCGTCCGCCGCCAGATCGGGCGTGACCAACAAAGCGCCGCCCGCGTCCAAAATCTCGACCACGGCGCGGTCCGTGCCCGCCTCGCCTGCCTGCTGGGCCCCGTCATAGGCGTCGGCCCCCGCGCCGATGTCAAAGAACACCACGCCAGAAAGCACCGGACCGTTGGCGCGCCGGGCCACGCGGGCGAGCGCCTCGTCATCATCGGCCAGCCCATCGCCGAGGTCATCCACCAACGCGCCGGTGCCGGGGTCGCTGTCGGGGTCAGGAAGCGACGCGCCGATGATCTCTGCCTGATTTTCCGTGGCGCCTTCGCTCTGCATCGTGACGCGGATGGTCAGGCTGCGGCTGCTGCCCGAGGGCACGTCGCCAAGCAGCCAAAGACCGGTCGAAGCATCATAGCTATCGCCCTGCGCCGCCGCATCGTCCGAGACATAGGCGAAGCCATCGGGGATGAGATCGAGCACCCGCACATCCGAGGGGCTGCCGGGGCCGGTGTTGGTCACCGTCAGCACGACGTCGAGCGCCTCCCCCACCGTGGCCTCTGTCGCGGGGCTGGCGTCCGCCGCGCGTAAGATGGTTTGGGTCAGGGCCAGATCGGCCTCAGTCGGCAGTGTTTCGAAACCGAAATCAGAACTCACCGGGCTGCCGCTGCCCGCATCGACGGCAAGGCTCGCGATCCGGTTTCCAGTGGTCAGGGTGAGGCCCGCCGGTATCTCAGGGTCGGCCTCATCCACTTCGACCAGATAGGCGCGGGCCGGGTCGAGGTTGCTGAAGGAATAGGCCCCCGCCGCATCGGTTTCGGTCACCGCCACCTGCGTATCATCGGCCCGGTCGGCGGGCGTGCCAGCATCGTCGAAAAGCGTCACGGTGATGCCCGCAGGCAGCGTGGCTTCGGCCCCGTCGCGGCTGCCGGAACTGTCGGCATCCTCATAAAGCGTCCCGCCGATCCGGCCCTGTGGCAACAGATTGACGAGAGTCACGAGGTAATCCTCAACTTCCCCATCGAAGTTCAGACCGCTGAAGGGATCTTGGGTCAGGGCGCTGGAGGTCGACCAGCGGATGCGGGCATAGGTGGTGCCATTGCCCACATCGACCGGCACGGGAATGTTCAGGCTGATCTGGTTGTTGAACGCGCCATCCGTATCGCCCAAGCCGCCGTCGCGAAAGTTGATGGCCACCTGTTCGGTCGGGTCGAAGACATTGTTCTGGTTGAAGTCGATCCAGAGCTGAAGATTAGTGATGCCTTCGGTCACCGGCAGGCCGAGGGCCAGTTGCGCGCTGAGGGTCTCATGGGTCTGAATGGTCAGCGGCACGATGCTGCCCGCCTCAAGCACCGGGAACTCGGCCACGGAATCTTCGTCGTCGATCCCGTCGAGGTCGTCACCATCGGCATTGGCGCTGAACATGCTCTCGGTCTCGGAATCGGGGAGGCCACCGCCAAGGTAGATGTCTGGCACGATGATATGGCGCGGCTCACCATAGCTGGCAGGCGCGTCGCCCCGGTCCACCAGATCGGCAGCCGCGATGATGAGGGAGTAGTCTTCAATTTCGCCATCGACGGCAAAGCTCGCCACCGGCAGCCCGGCCTCAGAGGAATAGCGGAACCGCGCGAAGGTGGTGGAGGTGGTGGCATCGCTGGGCACGGTCACGTCGATCTGGATCACGCCGTCGCCTGCCACATCGTCAAAGCCTGTGCCATCGTCACGCAGGTCGCGGGCGATGTTCTCACCAAAAGACCCTTCGAAGACCCCGTCGCCATTAAAGTCGATCCACGCCTGAAGGTAGCCCGCCCCTTTGACCGGAATGTTGAGCGTGCTGATCATCCCTTGGGTCATCACCGGAAAGACCACCGCGTCTTCGTCATCGCTGTCCAACAGGTCGTCCGCCGTGGCCGAGGCATCGGACTGGGCCACCAGTTCGATATCGGGCGGCACATCGCCAAGATAGACCTGCGGCGTATCGCTGACCCCATGCGAGGCGGTCAGGTAAGAGATCGGCGCATCGCCAAAGTCGACCCCGAGCCCATCAAAGACCGCGACCGTGACCTGCGCCCGGTCGCATTGCATGGGGTCAATGCTGTCGCAAAGCTCATAGTCGATCAGATAGGTGCCAGAGGGCACCCCCGGCGGGACGATCACCCGGCCCGCATCGGCGCCTTGGGTTTCCAGCACGGGCACCGGATCACCGCTGTTCTGGGGTACGGCTTCGGTCAGCACCGCAAGCGTCGCGGTGGGGAAGGCGGCAGGCAAGCCGTTGATCGTGTCGTTGGACATGACCTCTCCCGCCGTGCCGCCAAGCAGGCTGTTGAGCGGCGTCGCGGTATAGTCATCATCGCCCGCCACCACGCTGGCCGAGGTATTCGCCACCGCGCAAAGCCGGATCGACGAGCCGCGGTTCGCGTCATTCAGCGAAGAACCGGTATAACCGTGGATGAACTCCCCCTCGGTGAAAGTGCCGTATTCATAGGTGGCATAGTTGTCAAAGCCGGTCTCGTTCGGCTCTTCCGTCCAATTGGTCGGGTCACCCACCTTGGCGGGGTCCATCGTGATCGCCTGCCCCCCGGCGGGAAAACCGGCGAGCGGGGCGGTGTGGAAATAGGAAATGCCATCGGGCGCGAGCAGCGGGCCGACCACATCCGAACTGTCATCCGATGTCCCACGGCTGTCCACATCCGTCTGCTGAACGATCACGCCGTTGATACGGCTTTGCTCGACCGCCCGCCCTTGGGGGTTCGAGGGGGTGGCGCTGCCGTCTTCGACCAGGCGCAAACGGTAGGTGACGAAGCCGTTGTCAGCGGGTGTCATCCGCGCTTCGAGCGAGCCGTCGATATTGACCGCAGTGGCGTTGCTGATCTGGGTCGCTTGAAACACGACATCCAGATCGTTGCCATTGATGTCGGTGGTGACATTATCAAAGACGAAGATGTCCGAGGTCGTCAGCGCCGCCGCGCTGCCCGCCCCGGCCAGCTGCGTGCGCGGCTGCGCGAAAACCGACCGCGGCGTACAGGTTTGGGGGCCGTTGTCGGTGGACAGGACATTGGCGACGATGCTGGCGTTTTGCGGATTGGACTGCAGGCGCGACACGAAAGGCGTGCCGATCGCACCGATCCCCGCCGTGGCGGTGCTGTCGACCGCGCCTGAAAGGGCATCCGCCGCCGTCACGGTATATTCCGCCGTACAGGTCACCTTGCCGCCCGGGGCCACAGGTGCGGTGATGGCCGGGCAAGTGACCGTGCCGACAAGACTGTCTTCGATCACCACGTCTTGGTTCGGGTTGAAGGGCAGCTCCCCTGTGTTGGTCACCTCATAGATAAAGGTGACCGTCGTGCCCTGAAGCGCGGAGAGCGGGCTGGTAAACCGTGCAAGGCTGATTGTCTGTTCGGTGGTAAAGTTCACATCGGCGAAGATACCGATCCCCCGCGCCCCTGCATCATAGGGCAGGGTCACCGGATTGTAGTAGCTGCGGACCTCGCCAATACTTTCGTCGTACCAAAGCTCAATCCGTGAGGTCGCATTGGGGTAGCTCAGCCGGATCGAGCCGTTGGTATCATCGCCCGACCCGGGAGAGAGGAAGGCGCTGCCGTCGATGAACAGACATTGCGCCTCGTTCCCGTTCAGCAGGCCGGTGTCCCCCGATCCCGGCCCCGGGCCGACCACGACGGTGGGCGCCGGACCCAGTGTCGTGATGCTTGGGTTGCCGTTATCGCCGAAGGCCGTCACGAAATCGCAGCGGTCCCCGGTGCTGTGGGTGTCGGTGGGATCCACATCGAGGATGTCGACGGTGAGATTGTCGACCTGGAACGCGACGCCGCCGGAACTGGCCGATACGCTGGCGGTGATCCGGTCATCGCCACGCCGCCCCGCATTCGGCGCGGCATCGCCCACGATGACAAGCGAATCGACACCGCCGCCCAGAATGTTCACATCGTCGGGGGTGAAGATCGGATTGCCCTGCGCGTCAGCGCTATAGGGGCGCAGATTGCCGGTGATCTCGACCGTTGTGTCGATCTCGAAACCATATTGGTCCGACAGAGTCCGCAGCAAAGGCCCGGCAAAGCCTGCGGGCCAATCGAAAGTGGACCAATCGATCGAGAAATCCCCGGCATCCGCGGGAAAGGAGGAGACGGCAAGCGCGGCGCAAACGGCGAGGGAGACACCGCGCAGCGCTTTTCGGTTAGAGAGACGTTTCACAATTCACCTTTCGGTCCGAACCGGAGAGCCCGCGCAACGAGGCCCCCAGCGAGAATACGAACAAATATCTACCGGACATTTATCGCGAATTGTCGGTCTCAAAGCGAAGGTGCGTCCGGTCAAAGCAGATGCCGCTGCGGATAGCGCGATATACTTACGGATAGGTGAAACAGCTCTGGCCAGATCGCCAAATGCGCCCCCGGCCTTCCCCCCGAGGGGAGGGACGGGGAAAACCGGTGGGGCGCATCGCTGCAAATCTATCAGGGAGCCGCTCCCTGGGGTAGGGGAACGGGCAGCAGCTCCCGAGAAGGCCCGCGTCGTGAAGCATATTTTCAGGCGAAACGGTCGAAATGAACCGGTTGCCAGCTTGGGACGCGGTCATTGGTCTGGTCAATGACGCCTTCGTGCAGACCCGTCTATCGGCGGGCATAACTAACTATAGGTCGCGCATCGGATCGTTGCATCTGGGCGGGGGTATAATCGGACTAATCTTAAGGATAGGTTTCCGCCGCCCCGCCCAAGCAGATTTGTCAGAGGTCAAGCTGCGCCTTCATCGCCGCCAGCGTCGCGTCGCAGGTGGCGGGCAAAGCCTCAGCCAGCGCGCGGGCCTCTTCGCCCTTGTCGGTCTTGCAGGCGGTCTCGATCTCTTTGAGCAGCCCGTGCAGCCGGTCGGCGCCGAGCATGCCGCACATCCCGGCCATGGCATGGGCGCGGGCCTGTAGGTCAGGCAGAGCATCGGCTGCCATCAGGTCAGGCAGATCGGTCGCGACTTGTTGGTCGAGCTTTTCCACCCGCTCGCGCAATTTCTCCGCGCCCAGCAGGTCGAGCAGATCCGCGATTTGTTGTTCGTTCAATAGGGGCCGTTTCGCGGATTTCGCCTGTACCGATGACTGGGCGCTGGCCAAACGCTCAGGCAGAGCCTGCTCCGGCATGACCGCGCGCCCCGAAAGCTCGCGCAGCTTGGCGCGTAGTACCTTCATATCCAACGGCTTTTGCATGAACCCCGACATCCCGACGGCGCTGAACTCCGCCCGTTCTTTCGGCATCGCATGGGCGGTCACGGCGATGATCGGTGTTTCGCGGTTGGGGCCCTCGCCGGAGAGAATCGCCTTGGTCGCCTGAATGCCATTCACCTCGGGCATGGAGATATCCATGAGGATCGCATCGAAGGGCGCATCTCCGGCCAGTTCGATCGCCTCGCGCCCGCCGGTGGCGAGGGTGACGTCATGGCCAATCTTCTCAAGCATCGCCTTGATCAGCTCGCGGTTGATCTCATTGTCGTCCACCAGCAGAAGGTTGAGCCGCTGAGCCGCCGCGGGTTCGGCGCGCTTTTGCGGGTCGGGCGCCGCATCGCTGTCGATCTCGGCCAGATCGGCAAGCTCTACCGGCAGGCGCAGGGTGAAACATGTCCCCTCGCCCACGGTCGACTCGCAGGTGATCTCACCCCCCAGACGTTTGACCAGACGGCGCACGATCCCGAGCCCCAGACCGGTGCCCCCAGTGCGGCGCTCATAGCGGCTGTCGAGCGAGACAAAATCTTCGAAAATACGGTCGATATCCCCCGCCGGAATGCCGGAGCCGTCATCTTCGACCTGCAGGTGGAACGCTTCTCCCTCGCCCGCGGGTTTGGCGAACCACCCGCGCAGGGTCACATCGCCGCCGGGGCTGAACTTGATCGCGTTGCTTAAAAGGTTGACCAAAATCTGCTGGATCGCCCGCGGGTCCGTAACGATGGCCTTGTCGTCTAGCTGGGTCAGATCAAGATGCAGCCGGGTGCCCCCGGCCTCGGCCAGAGGGTCCATCGTGTTGATAATTCCCGCCATCAGCACGGTCATGTCACAGGTCTGACGCACCTGTTCATAGGTTCCCGCCTCACTGCGCTCAATGGCCAGCACGTCATTGATATGGCCCAACAAAATCTCGCCCGAGGTCATCGCCGCATCGAGATAGCGCTTTTGCTCATCATCAAGCCGGTCATCTTGCAGCAGTTGCAAAGCCGAGATCACACCATTGAGCGGCGTGCGCATTTCGTGGCTCATCATGGCGAAGAAACGCGACTTTTCCTGATAGGCGTCAAGTGCTTCATCCCGCGCGGCGATGATCTCGGCCTCGCGGAGGCGCTTTTCGGTGATGTCCCGAATATAGGCGATAAAGAGCGACCCCTGCCCCATGGGCGATTGCGACACGGACATCTCAACCGGGAAAATGCGCCCGGCGTGGTCGATCATCTCAAACTCGCGGCGGCCCTTGTCGGCGACCTCCGTCTCGCCAGTGATGCGGAACCTCTCAAGCCTCTCGCGGTGCATCCTGCGGTCAGCCGGGGGGATCAACAGGCTGATATAGTCCCTGCCCTTCGCCGCCTCATGGGTGATGCCAAAGATCTCTTCGGCGGAGCCGTTGAAATCTTCGATCTCCCCCCGCTCATTGATGACGACGATGGCGTCGAGCGATGCCTGAAGGGTGGTCGCAAGGCGCAGGTGGTTTTCTTCGACCAGTTGCGATGTGCGATTCAACCGGCTGGCCTGCCGCGAGAGGCGATAAACCGCCCCGACCAAGGCAAGGGTGACGATCAAGACGATCGCCGCCATCACCTCGATCAGCCGCACGATCTCATGGCGTTCGTTTTGGGACAGCTCGCTGGCAATGGCGATGGAGGCGAGGGCAATCTCGCGGGGCACGTCTTCGATGCTGCGCAACATGGCGTCGATATCGTCCAATGCCGCGATCAGTTCGGCGTCGGACCCGTCAATCGCAGGCAGGAACCCGTCCAGCAGGGCCCGTAACTCACGAATCTTCGGTTTGGCCTTTGCGTTGTTGCGCACCCGTTCGGCCAACAGAACGCGGCTATAGAAGATGTCGAATCGTTTGCGGAACTCATCCAGCGCCTCTGGCGTGGCGGATTTCGCCTCAGTCAAGGCGCGGTCAGTCTTCAGGAATTCGATCTCGATCTGCGTGAAGACCCATTCAGCGTGGTCTTGCTGCGCGCTGTCGAGCGCCTGAATCCGGTCCCAGACGTTATAGGCCAGATAGGCGGCGATGCTCATCCCCAGCACGAGGATAAGCATCAAGACCTGTCGGCTTCTTGCGCGCGCGGGCCCGAATTTTCCTGCGTCGTTCATCCAAGCCCTCTGCGCCATTGTCAGTTACTCGACACTAATTCGGTCAAGCTGCCAGATCGACCGGCTGTAGACCAGTTCCGTCTGATAGGCGATGTCGCTGTCATAGGGGTAGACCACCCAAAGCGGCCCCTTGTCCCGGCGCGACATCTCCTCGCCATTGGTATGGTAGGCGATGATCGGCCCATCTTCGACGGCGTCGGACATCGGGATTTCCACCGCATAGTCATTGATCGCCGTCGCGGTGATGGTGCCCTCTTCGACGTTCAGCGTCTCGAAGAGGTCTTTCAGCGACACGCCTTCGAATGCCTGCGTGCCATCGGTCCAGATCGTCGTCGTCTCAAAGCTAGAGACAGGCATGGATTTGAGATCTGAGAGGGTGAAGCTATGGGTTTCCTCGGCCAGCGTCACTTCGAGCACGGCCTCTTCGTCTTGGGCGGCAACCGCCGACGCAAGGCCCAAAGAGAGGGCAGCCGCGGTGATGGTCTTGCTGAGGTACTGAAAGGTCATGTCAAATTTCCTTATCTGGCGTTGTGACCTAACCATACCCTGCCCGAATGACAGGCGCGAAGGCGCAGAAGCGCATCCCCCCTATACCAAAGGATAGGTGCGCCTGTCCCCGCGCGGCCCGCATTGCCATACCAAAGGATAGCGGCGCATGCCTTTGCCCCCCTTTCCCCTTGGGCTTTCATCTTTCTTTTGAAACGGGCACACTCTACCAATTAGAGAACGCCGGCCATTTTGGCTTCAGGAGATCTATTATGTCTTTGCGTATTTTAATTGCCGATGATCACGACATGGTCCGAGAGACCATCGCCATGTTTCTTGATGCCGATGGGGCCACCGTCACCGAAGCGGCGAGCGATCTGGCCGGAGCGCTGGACAAGATCAAATCAGAGCCGCCCTACGATCTGGTGCTGCTGGATTATACGATGCCCGGCATGAAGGGCTTGCAGGGTCTGCAAACCGTTCTTGATATCAATGAGGGTCGCCCGGTCGGGCTGATCTCCGGCACCGCCACTCGGCTCATTGCCGAACAGGCGCTCGAAATGGGGGCGATCGGCTTTCTGCCCAAGACGCTGCCCGCCAAGTCACTGGTCAACGCGGTGCGTTTCATGGCGGCGGGAGAGACCTATGCCCCGGTCACCTTCATGTCGGGCAAGGACAATCCCGAAGAGACGGATTTCGAGAAATCCCTGTCCGAGCGGGAGCGCCAGGTGCTGCGCGGATTGATGAACGCGCAGTCTAACAAAGAGATCGCCCGCGACCTCGATCTGCAGGAAGTGACGATCAAACTGCATGTCAAAACACTTTGCCGAAAACTGGACGCAAAGAATCGTACCGATGCGGCAATCATTGCGCGCGACGCGGGCTTCGTTTGAGGCCCGTTTCACACCCCTGAACCACCCCCGGCATCGGCCCAGGGCGTGCGCTGTAGCGCCCCCGATTTCCCCCTGAGCGTAAACCATAATCGCCCGCCTCGTGCGGGCGTTTTTGCGTTCGGCCTATAGCGGCCCGGGACGAATCAAAGATTCGGAAGCCCCATTTTTCCCAGCAAAATTAACCATCTGCGGAGCCCGCGCCCGGCCCCATTTCCGCGCCAAATGATAGGCCGCGGCGCGACCTGATAGGGCCACCTATCCTTTCGGCTAAGCGCCTGACCACAGGCTCAGCGAGTTAACCGTTCGCTCAGATGATATCGGTATCCGGTTCCCCGAAGATGAGAACAGGACAACGCAATGAGCGTGTCCGTTCATTGCAATCGCCGGCTCTTCACCGGCCAACAAGGGAACTACTAGATGCGTATCCATATCTCCCAATTATCCAAGACACTCATCGCGAGTACGGCTTTGTCGATCGCGGGTTTCGCGGCTGCCGCCGACGCGCTCACGAGCGAATTCTCCTTCCGCGTGGTGGAAACCAACGCCGAGGGCGAAGAAGTCCTCGTTGAGCGTGAGACGGTCCGCCCGGGCGAGGTCATCTCTTATGAGCTGCGTCACCAGAACATGACCGACGGCGCCATGGAAGGTCTCGTCATCGCCGCACCGGTCCCCGAGGGCGTCTCTATCACATTGGGTGCCGAAGTGACCTCTGTCGCCGCGGTCTTTGAAGTCCAGGCCGAGATGGACCCCGAACAGGAAGGGCTGGAATGGTCCACCGTTCCCGCCATCCGCAAGGTCGTCGATGCCGATGGCAACATGACCGAAGAGCCGCTCCCTGAAGAGGCTGTCGCCGCCGTGCGCTGGACCCTCTCCGAACCGCTCGAAGCAGGCGATTCCGCCTTCAACAGCTACCGCGTGCGCCTGAACTAATCCCGGCGCCTCTCTCTCCACTCTCTCTCCAACTACTATAGAACTAGGGAATATTAACGTGAAACACCAAACAACCTTCCTGCGCTCCGTAAGCGCCGTTGCTCTGACCGCCGTGATCGGCACTGTCGCTTTCGCGGCGCCCGAAGCGGGCTCTGTCATCGGCAACCAAGCCGTGGCGACCTATACCAACGCCGCGGGCGACACGATCACGGTAACCTCCAACACCGTTGAGACAGTCGTTCAGCAAGTTGCCGGCGTCACCCTGACCTCCGACAACACCGAAACCATCGCCCCCGGCGGTAAGGCGTTCCTGCCGCACATCATCACCAACGATGGTAACGGCCCGGATGCCTTCGCACTGACCGCGTTTGAGACCAACAGCGGCACGCTCGACACCTCGCAGCTGGTCTTCTACCCCGACGCCAACATGGACGGCGTGGCCGATAGCGCCACCCCGCTGACCGAGACACCGACCCTCGCCCCCGGTGAGCAATTCGGCATCGTGATCGAAGCCTCCGTCGCCTCCACGGCCACCGGTTCCGACACGATCACCGTGACGGCGGCCTCGACCCTCGACGGCACCGTGCTGAGCACCAACACAGACACGCTGACAATCTCCAACGACGCGATTGTCGAGTTGGTCAAATCGATGACCGCGGACCCGGCTTCGGGCGGCAACCCCAATATCATCGACGCAGGCGATACGGTAACGATCACGCTGACCTACTCCAGCACCGGTCTGGCCGCGGCCAACAACTACTCTGTGCAGGACGTGCTTGATGGCCGCCTGACCTATGTGCCCGGCTCGGCCCGTTGGTCTGACTCCGCCACACCGCTGGACGATAACAACGGCTCCACTGTGGTCGACACGACAAACGGCTCTGGCGAGACCATCGCTTGGGACTATGACGACGCGCAGAACGTCAACTTCCTGATCTCCTCTGTCGGTTCTGGCCGCTCGGGTGAGGTGACCTTCCGTGCCGTGATCGCGGATACCGCCAACGCGGGCATCATTACCAACGTGGCGACCCAGGACGTTGACGGCGTGGCCTTCCCGCCATCGAACACCGCCTCTGTCACCGTCGACAACCAATATGCGGTTGCGGTTGCTGATACGGCGATCAACTCCAACGGCACGGCCAACCCGGCGATTGCCTCGACCACCGACGATGACGCGGCCAACAACGATGTCGTCACGGAATCCGGCGATGTCTATCAGGGCGGCACGATCCGTCAGGAATTCGTGCTGACCAACCTCTCCAACAGCCCGGACAGCCTGACCCTCGACGTGACCAATGGCGACTTCCCGGCTGGCACCACCTTCCGCTTTGTGGGCGCCGACGGCATTACACCGGTGGTCGGCTCTGTCGGACCCCTGGGTATCGGTGACAGCGCCAAGGTGACCTTGATCGCCACATTGCCAACCGATGTCGCACCGACAGCCACCACCAACTACACCGCCGTCATCACAACGACCTCGGACAACTCCGGCGTCAGCGATGTGTCGACCGCCGAATTCACCGGCGCGGTTCTTGCGGCTTCGGTCGATCTTGAGAACGCCGTGATCGGCTCCGAAGGCGATGGCGCGGCACCGACGAACGGTGGCAACCCATGGGTCACCCAGTCGACAGACCCGGGCGCACCGGTTGTCTTTGAGATGCTGGTCGAAAACAACGGCCCCACCTCGGACAGCTTCAACCTGTCGCTGGATCAGGCCCTGCCCGCAGGCTGGACGGTTGAGTTCCAGCTGCCCGACGGCTCGATCGTGTCGAACACCGGCACCATCCCCGCAGGCGCATCGCAGGCCATCCGCGCCGTGATCACGCCAGCCGATGGCGCTCTGCCGGGTGACACGCTGGTCGACGTCGCGGTCGTCTCTTCCGTCTCGGGTCAAGGTGACCGGATCGTCAACCAAGTCACGGTCAATGAAATCTATGACGTGAAGATCATCGAGGACCAAAGCGCGCAGGCTTCGCCGGGTGGTATCGTGGACATCCTCCACACCATCTCGAACGAAGGGAACGTGGCCATCACGGAGGCGTCGATCACGCAATCGGGTCTGACCAACTTCTCCGGCGCGATCTTCTGGGATCAGAACGGCAACGGTGTGATCGATCCGTCCGAACCGGTGATCGACAACTTCAATGACCTGACCGACGGCGTCTCGCCGGGTGTGAACGGACTTGCCCCGGGCGACAGCATCTCGCTGATCTACCGTGTGCAAACGCCTTCGACAGCCACCCAAGGTGTGTCCGAAGTCGGCACCATCACCATCAACAACACGTTGAACGGTGTCGGGACCGATATCGACCAGACCAACAACGCCGTCGAAGACCGCGTGGTCATCATCTCGGGCGATGTCACACTGAGCAAGTATCAGTACATCGACGCGGGCTGCGATGGCACCGTGGGCACCTTCACCAAGACGCGTCTTGATGTCGAGCCCGGCCAGTGCATCCGCTACATGGTCGAAGCCGAGAACACAGGTGCCTCTGCGGCGGACAATGTGATCATCACGGACGCGGCCCCGGCCTATACCGCGATCACGGACTGTGGCGGCGCCTGCCCTGAAAGCCTGTTCCCGGGCACCAGCACGGCCACCGTCACCTCGACCAACGTATCGAGCACGCATGGCAGCATCCTTCCCGGCGGCTTCGCCCGGGTAGAGTTCACCGTGCGGGTCGACGACTAAGCGACCTCTCGGGCGCCCCCGGGCTGAGCGATGCTCTCCCGGGGGCGCCCCCTCCTCCCCCGTTTCCGTCTCCCCCATTTTTCACGCCCTTCCCAGGGATCGCAACAGGAGCAAGCTGATGCGCAGTTTCCTTATGTCTAAAGCCCGCCCGGCTCTGGCCCTGATCAGCGCCTCCGCACTGGGCCTGAGCCTTCTGCCCCAGACCGCCGCCGCCGCCCCGGCCCCCGGTGGGTCTTTCATCCGCAACGTGGCAGAAGTCAGCTATTTCAACACCTCCCTTGGCATCATGGAACGCGTCTTCTCGAACCCGGTACGGGCCGAAGTCGCCGCGGTTCCCGGGCTCGAAGTGACCGGCTACTCCGACCTTCTGCTGACCCGCGGTGCCTTTGGCCGCTACCATTTCGACGTCATCAACAGCGGCAACGTGCCGCTTTCCACATCGGTCAGCATCGGCGAGCAAGGCAGCGCCAGAATGATGTCGCGCCAATCGCTCTTCCCTGACCTGAACGGCAACGGCCTGATCGACACCGAAGACCGCGCCTTCGATATGTCCGCGCCCTTCATGCTCGCCGTGGGCGAGCGGTTGCAGCTGATCTATGAGTTCCGCATCTCCGCCGAGACCCCCGTAAGCACCCAATTCGCCAGCATGTTGACCGCATCTGCCGTGACCGAGGATGGCCAAAGCCTGACCGACGACGCCATGGGCGTCTCGCGGGTTGAGGAAGGCGGGCTCGAAGTCTCGAAAGAGCAGGTCGTCGCCGAGAGTGACGCGGGCGCGCTCATCACCTACACCCTGCGGCTGCGCAACGATTCCGAGCGGGACGCCTTTGGCTACCCCGAGATCGAAGGCCAGCCAATCGTGATCGACGGCACGCCCCGGACCGGTGTCTTGCTGCGCGATGCGATCCCGCGGAACACCGTGTTCCACGCGGTGCAGGATTCGGGCACCATGACCGCGCTGGTTCATATGCGCGGCGCGCCTGACCACCACTACGTCAGCGTCGCCCCCGCCGGGCTTTCCCACGACGTGGATGCGGTGGCCTTCTTTCATGAGGGCGACTACGCCGTCGGCCATGCGACCGATCCCAGCTTCTCGGTGCGCGTGCCTGCCGACTTGGGCAAGGTGGAGGTGCAGAACACCGCCTCGGCCTTTTACAACAACCAAGAAAGCACCCTGCTGCTGACCTCCAACACCGTGGTCTATGACCGCGATACAGAGACGGTCGGCACCTTGGTCTTTGAACACCCCCAGACCGGCGCGGACCAGCCCTATGGCACGCCGGGCAGCGACACCCGCCTGCGCCTCACCTCGGGCGCCTGCAACATCAGCACCGAAGTCGACAGCACGGCGGTGACGATCCGCAGCATGCTGACCGGCGATGTGGAAACCATCATCGCGACCGAGACCGGGGCCAACACCGGTGTCTTCCTCACCCCCGCCCTGCCGATGGCGCAGATGTCGCCCGCCGTTGCCGGGGATCAGGTCATGGCCACCGACTTTGGCGATAGCTTCAGCGCGACAGCCTCTTGCGACAGCGCGGTGCTTGAGGACGATCTGATGATCAACCCCGGCAACTTTCTGTTCAACTCCGTCACCAACGCCCCGATTGACGGCGTGGCCGTCGCGCTTGTCGATGCCCGTTCGGGCAACGAAATGGCCCGCACCCAGACCGACCAGCGCGGCTTTTTCACCTTCTCCGAAATGCCCGAAGGCGACTACCGCTATGCCGTGATGGACGCGCCCGCATGGATCTTCCCTTCCGCGCGTCTGGACTATGCCGGTATGGGCCGCAATGTGATGGATGCCGGTTGGGGCCGCGCATTCAAACACGCAGGCGGCGCATTGTTCGTCTCCGACATCCCGGTTGATCCGAATTATGGCACGCCGCTGGCGCTGGACAAAGCCGCCGACCTCGACCGCGTGGGTCACGGTGAATTCGTCACCTACACGTTGAGCTTCACCAACAACATGCATCAAGCGCTGATCGGCGGCGAAATCCTCGACCGGCCCGCCTATGGTGTGAACCTCGTGCCCGGCACGGTCACCCTCAACGGAGAGCCGCTGGACGACCCGCAAGAGATCGGCAATGGCGATCTGCGCTTTGACGTGGGCATGCTTGAACCGCTGTCGAGCCATGAGCTGTCCTATGTGATGCAATTCTCTGCCGCCGCCCGCGAAGGCCGCAACGAGAACAGCGCGATCCTGTCGGGCCGCCAAGCGGGCACCGGGACGCTGCAACAATCGCAGACCGCACGCGCCATGGTCCGGCTCGACAATTCGGGCGGTGTCTTTGCGCGCCAAGGCACCGTGCTGGGCGCTGTCTTCATGGATTGCAACGGCAACGGTCTGCGCGACCGCGTTGAGGATGAACCCGGCATTCCCGGCGTGCGCATCGTGACCCAGGAAGGGCTCTTTGTGGTGACCGATATCAATGGCGCCTATTCGCTCAACGGCATGCGTCCGGTGACCCATGCCTTCCTCGTGCAGCCCGAAACCCTTCCCGCCGGAACCGCGGTGCAGGTGACCCGCACCAACGATCTGCGCCGGGGTGGCTCGCGCATCGTGCCGCTGAAGAAGGGCGAGTTGCGGACCGAGAACTTTGCCGTGGCCCAATGCACCCCCGAAGCGCTTGAAGAAGTTGGCAAACGCCGCGACCATTTCGCTGGCAAACGTCAGACCCCCGGCATGAATGCAGCCGATCTACCGATCGACGGCCAGCGCAGCAGCACCCGCTCCGTGCGCGGTGAGGCTGGCATCGCCACCACCACCCAGCTGACCCCCGGCATGATCGCGGCACAAAGCGAAGAGGCCGGGCGTGAACCCTCCTCTGTCGCGCAAGCGGCCCGTGCCTCGGCCCAGCGTCAATCGCTCGACAGCATGATCCAGAACCTCGATAGCGCGCCGGGCTTTGTCGACTTTGCCGAAGACACCGCCGTCACCCGCGCCACACAGAACATCCGGATCAAGGGCAAGGCCGATCTCACGCTGTCGCTTTTGGTGAACGGGCGCGAGCTGGGCGGCGACCGGGTGGGCGAACGCACCAATCTGGCGAAAAACAATGTGCAGGCGCTGGAATATGTGGCCGTGAAACTGGCCTCGGGCGAGAATGTGCTGACACTGGTGGGCCGTGACGGTTTCGGCATCGAACGTGTCCGCAAAGAGCTGCGCCTGACCGCCCCCGGCAAACCTGCCCGGATCGAGATCCTGATGCCGGAAACCGCTTCGGCCAATCCCGCCTCGGTGGTGCCGGTCGTGGTGCGCGTACTTGACGCCGGGGGCCGCCCGGTGCCCGCCTCGGGCACCGTGACCCTCGCCGCTCGCCGGTCGCTTTGGGATGTGACCGACATCCGCAGCAGCGCGCCCGGCGTGCAGGCCTATCTCGACAATGGCGAAGCGACCTTCAACCTGATCCCGCCGCAGGCCTCCGGCCCCGATCTGATCACCGTGCGCTCCTCCTTTGGCGAGGCCGAGGCGCGGGTGACCTTCACCCCCGACCTGAACGAACGTGTGCTGATCGGTGTGATCGAAGGCGCGGTTTCGCTGAGCGGGGATGCAGGTAACGTCATCGAAGAAGACCGCATCAGCGCTTTCGAAGACACGACAACCGGGATCCGGGGTGAGCTGTACCTCAAAGGGGTGATCCGTGGCGATGCCCTGCTGACTCTGCGCTACAGCTCGGACCGCGACACCGAAGACAGCCTGTTCCGCGACATCCGGGGCGAGGAATACTACCCCGTCTACGGCGACAGTTCCGAGCGCGGTGCCGATGCGCAATCTTCGTCGAACCTCTTCGTCAAAGTGGAAAAAGGCCGCTCCTACGTGCTCTACGGCGATATCGCCATCGCGCCTGAGGCCAGCGCGCTGAAACTGGGCGGCCTGCAACGTGTCGCCACCGGCGCCAAGGGCCATTGGGAGAACGACCGCGTTTCGGTCACCGTCTTCGCCGCCCGGACAGCGCAGGAGCAGCAGATTCAGGAAATCCGCGGGCGCGGCGTCTCTGGCCCCTATGACCTTGACCTGAGCGGCTATGTGCAAGGGTCCGAACGGGTGGAGATCCTCGTGCGGGACGAAGACGGCGGCGATATCCTGTCGGCCACGCCCCTGCTGCGCGGCACTGACTATCTGCTCGACTTCTTCCGCAACACCATCACCTTCGACAGCCCGGTGCGCCAGTTCGACCTTGACGGCAACCCCGTGTCGATCCGCGTGACCTATGAGGTTGAGGCCGAGGGCGCCGAAGCCTATTGGCTCTATGGCGGTGAGGTGAACTATGCCCTGTCCGAGCGGACCTCTGTGGGCGCCCGTGCGGTCCATGCCGACGCCCCCTTGGGCAACGCGGCCCGCCAGCGGATGCACTCTGCCTACCTCCAGCACGAAGACCGCCAAGGCGGGCTGTGGGAGGCCGAGGTGGCCCGGTCGGAGAACGCCATGGGCGACAAGGACAACGCTGCACGCCTGTCCTATGAGCTGAAGACCGAAACCCGCCACTTCGCTTTCGAGGCGATCCACACGGGCCGCGACTTCTACGCTCAAGGCGGGTTGGCCCGCCCCGGCACCACCCAGATCCGCCTGAGCTATGGCGAAGAGATCGACCGGCGCAGCGACATCGCCTTCGGCGCGGAATACACCCGCGACCGGATCAACGACAGCACGCGGCTGACCGTGGACGCGATCTATTCCCGGCATCTGAGCAAGACCCTGCGCGGCGAGATCGGCCTTGAGTACAGCCGGGACCGCACCGCCAGCGGCAGCGAGACCGACACCGCCCTGATCCTCGGCGCGCATTGGACCCCAGCGGCCCGCCCCGGCACCGTGATCGAGGCCAAGCTGCGCGCCCCGCTCAGCGGTGACGCTCCCACCGAACTGACCCTCGGCCTTTACGACGAGCCCAAGAACGGCTGGCGCGTCTATAACGAGATCGAGCTTCAGTTCGGCAGCGACGCTCTGGTCACCCGCGCGGCCTATGGGTTCACCTATACGATGAACGAATGGGTCACCGGCCGGACCGAGATGACCAAGGCCAGCGGCACCAGCGACACCACCATGGTTCAGGGCCTGTCGGTCGATTGGGACATCAACGAAAGCACCAATCTGCGCGCCGATCTTGAGCATTCGCGCAACCTTGAGACCAATGACGGGGAGCTCACCTCCTTCGCCATCGGCACAAGCTGGGAATCGGCGGATGGTGACTGGGTCGGTGATGCCGAGCTGGAAACCACATGGGAAGAGAGCGGCCAAACCCACTACGCCAGCTTCGGCATCGCGGGCAATGTCACCCCTGACCTGACCGTTCTGGCCCGCAGCCGTGCCGCGCTCGACCGCCGCGAGGGCGAAGACTCCCGCCGCATGCGCACCCGCATCGGCGCGGCCTATCGCCCCAAGGATAACGCGCGCCTCGATGTGCTGGCTTGGTACGAGCACCGGCTGGAAGAAAAACACACCAGCACGGAAACGCATCTGTGGTCGGTTGACGCGAATTACGAGATCGACGCCGACCTGCGGATCAACGGCAAATATGCCGGCCAGTACCAGAAGATCGGCACCAATGCCGGCGCGCGGGCCAATACCACCACGCAGTTGATCCAAGGCGGTCTGAACTACGAATTCGGCGACGACCGTTTCCAACTCGGCCTCAACGCCACGTATCTGTGGGACAGCGAGGGCAACTCTTCCAACGGGATCGGCGCCGAGTTTGGCTTCACCCCGCGCGAAGGTGTCCTGCTGGCGCTCGGCTACAACAAGGCCCGTGGCCGGGTGGCAGGGCAAAGCAGCCTCTATGACGAAGGGTTCTATTTCCGGTTCAACCTGCTGTTGGACAACTCACTCTGGACCCAGTTCGACCAATTCCTCGGGAGCTGACCGGGAGACTCAGCCCCGAGGGAGAGCCACGTTCCAAGCGCATCTGGAACGTGGCTCATTTCTCTTTCAGAGCGCTGCGGCGCTCCAAAGTCGACCCGGCCTATTCCAAGCGCCGGGCCGACTATCCTTTCGAGACGCTAACTAGCTGTCCGCATTAATGAAATATCGATTTTAGAGGCGCATGATCAGAGACAATGCAAACCTCCAGCCCGATGGGAAACTCCGATGAAAAAGCTCGCTGCCAGCACTGCCTTTTGCCTGATCGCCGCCACCCTCTCCGGCGCGGCAAATGCTAATGATTTCGCCCGTTTCGACAGCCGCAAGATCGCCGTCACCGGCCTGAACTTCGCCCTGTCGCCCTCCGCCTCGGATGCGCGGATTCACCTCAACCGGGCCATGATCCAGACGCCGGTTAAACATGCACAGGCCCCCCGCAAACTGACCCTGCCCCCGCGCGGCGGCCCATCGGCGGCGGTGCGCCATGTCATCGCCTCTGCCGAGGCGGGCGCGAAAGGCTATGACGCGGTGCAGCATGGGGCGCGGATCAAGCCGCCCAAGCGCCCCACAAGCATGACCATCGACGAAATCTATCGCTGGATCAAGGCGACCCCCGGCCAGCCCCATGCCATCGGGCGCTACCAGTTCATCCCCAACACTTTGAAAACGCTCGTCGCCGAAGCGGGGCTAAGCCAAAGCGACCGGTTTACCCCACAGGTTCAAGACCTGCTGGCCGATCTATTGCTCGAAGATGCGGGATTCACCCCCTTTATGAAAGGCAAGATCAGCCGCCATCGTTTCATGGAAAACCTCGCCCGCATCTGGGCCGGGCTGCCCACTTCGACGGGCCGGTCCTATTATCACGGCCATGCGGGCAACCGGGCTGTCATCACCTGGAACGAATTCGACAGCCATATGAAAAGCATCTTTGAAAACACGGCACGCGGCACCTCCTGACCGCGCGCCTCACTCTTTTCTCTCTCCCTCTCTCCGTCTCCCTCCAGGCCAAAGCGCGCGTATTTTCGCCGCTTTGGCCACCTTTTTAGCCGCGGCGCTGCATCTCGCGCGGCATTTCCGAGAAAATCTCAGGCCCATCGGCGCGTAGGATCACGATCTCTTCCAGACGCACGCCGAATTTGCCTTCCAGATAGATGCCCGGCTCGATTGAGAAGACATTGCCTTCGGCCAGAACCGCGTCGGAATTCGCGGCGATATAGGGCGGCTCGTGGATGTCGATGCCAAGGCCATGGCCGGTACGGTGCAGGAAGTGTTCGCCATAGCCCGCCTGCGTGATCACATCGCGTGCGGCGCGGTCGATCTCGCGTGCCGCGACGCCGGGGCGGGCAGCATCCAACGCAGCCTGCACTGCGCTTTCGACCGTGGCAAAAACCGCTTCGTACTCGGCATCCGGCGTACCGAAAAAGCCGCTACGGGTCATGTCGGAGGGGTAGCCGTTCAACCGGCAGCCGGTGTCGATCAGCACGGCCATGCCTTGAGCCAATGCCGTATCGCCGGGGTAGTGATGCGGGAAAGCGCCGGATTCGCCGAAACAGACCGAGCAGAATTCAAGGTGCGCGCCGTTGGCTTTGTAGTGGTCCTGAATCAGCGCCACGACCTCACGCTCGGTGATGCCTTCTTTCAGCGCGGCGAAAGCGGCCTGGACGGCGCTGTCGTTCAACAGATGCGCGGCTTTGATCGCGGCATATTCTTCGCTGTCCTTGCTGGCGCGCAACAGACCGACGGTGTCATCGGTAAAGCGGCGTCGCGGATGATCGAGCGCATCCAGAAGCCGCAGGGCGAAATCGGTGCGCATGGTCTCATCCAGCACTACCGAGAGCCCGGGGGCCGTAGCGCCGCAGGCGTCGAGCAGTTCGGTCAAGGCGGCCTCCGGCCCCTGATCGTCGCTCCATGCATGAAACGGCAGATCGGTGTCTTTGCGCGCGGCGGCGGCGTTCAGGGCGGGCATCAGAAACCCTGCGTAATCGGCGCTGACCAAGAGCATCACCGGGCGTTCGTCGCCATGCGGGTGCACGCCAGATAGCCAGGCCATATGGCTCGACGGGCCGAGGGCAACAAGATCGGTGCCCGTCTCGGCCATGCGCGCGCGCAGGTTGGCAAGGCGGGTATCGAAGGGGGAGGAAGCGGACATGGGCAAAGACCTTGGTATTCAAAAAGGGTATTGGGATGCGCGGGCCGAGGGGAGCCCCCCGGCCCGCGCAGGGATCAGGGAAGCGGGATCAGCCCTTTTCCACCAACCGGTAGAAAACGAAATCCGATGTCGCGCCGTTCACATAGCCGGTCACGTCATCGTCCATCGCCACCTGATAGGCCGCTTGGAACATGATCACGATGGGCGAGTCCTTTTGCACCTTCTGCTGAAGGTCGCGGTACATCTCGAGCCGCTTTTCCGGGTCGGCCTCTGACAGTGCCGCCATGGTCTGCTTGTTCAGCTCTTCCGGCACGGCCCATGCGTTGCGCCATGTGGTGGTCGCGGCATAGGAGTCGTCGGAGTTGTCCGAGTTATAGGCAAAAGCCTTGGCATTGGAATGCGGGTCCATGAAGTCGGGGCCCCAGTACAGCAACATCGCCTCGTGGCTGCGCTCACGGTACTTGGTGATGACCTGACTGCCGGTGCCGGGCAGGATTTCGAAGTTAATCCCCGCGTCGGCAAAGCTCGCCTGAAGCGACTGGGCCATGTCGGTGAACGGCGCCGCATTGATCACGTCGAGCGAGACGGTGATCGGCGTCTCGATCCCGGCATCGGCGAGGATTTGCTCCGCCTTTTCAGGATCGTAGGTGAAAGGCGTCTCGTCGAACGAGCCGGGGAAGCCCTTGGGCCAGAAGGCCTGATGCACGTCCATTTGACCTTTGATGATCGAATTGGTCATGCCTTCGTAATCCACCAGATAGCGGGCGGCTTCCCAAACGGCGGGCGGGGTCAGGCTTTCCGTCTTTTGGTTGAACGACAGGAAATGCACCGCCGCCTGCGGGTAGGTTTCGACCTTGATCTCCGCGTTGTCGATCGAGGCGATCTGGTCCGGCGTCAGGTTGCGCGCAAGGTCGATATCGCCCTTCTCAAGCAGCAACTGCTGGGTGGCGGATTCGGCCACATGGCGGATGATCACGCTGTCGATCTCGGGGGCGCCGTTGAAATAGCCCTCATTCGCGCTCATCCGAACCATCTGCGCGGGCGCATAGCGGTCCAGCTTGAAGGGGCCGGAACCGGCGGAGTTTTCGTTCAGCCAAGCATTGCCCATGTCGCCGTCGACTTCATGCTCTTTCACCAGCACGCTGTCGACGATGGAGGCAGGGCGCGCGGCGAGCACGTTCAGCACAAAGGCCGGGGAGAAATCGCCGTCGTATTTCACGGTGACGGCATTGCCCTCGGCCGTGACCATCTGGTCGATGTTCTCAGCCGTCCAGCCCAGTTGGGTCAGGATGAAGGCCGGGGTTAGGTTCAGTTTGATCACGCGTGCGAAAGAGAACAGCACGTCATCCACGGTCACCGGGTTGCCGGAGGCGAAAGTCGCGCCGTCGCGCAGGGTGAAGGTGATCGTCTTGGCCTCGGCATCGGCTTCCCAGTCAGAGGCCAGACCGGGTGCGAGCACCGTGGTGTCTTCGGCGTCATATTGCACCAGACGGTCGTAAAGGTTGGTGACCAGCTCGCCGGAGGTGAACTCATAGGCCTGCGCAGGGTCGAGCGCCACGATGTCGTCGATATTCTGCGCCACGACAAGCACGCCTTCGGGCGTATCGGCCAAGGCCAGCGGCGCGGCCAAGGGCAGCGCCAGCGCGCTCGCCAATAGGGTTGATCTAAGTGTTTTCATGATTGTCTCCTTGTTGGATCGTTGAAGTTGGAATGTCATTTGCCCAGCGCGCCTAGGCTTTCTTGATCAGTTCAGGCAGCTCGATGGCCCCTGCCCGGTTCAGCACCGTCAAGGTGCCGGTCCAGAGGATGCGCGCAGTCGTGTCGGTTCGGTTTGCCCAAGCATGGGGAAGCTGGCCGCTGTAATGCAGACAGTCGCCCGCGCTCATGCGGAATTTCTGCCCGTCGAGGGTCTGCTCAATCTCTCCCTCAAGGACAAAGACCATCTCTTCGCCCTCATGGCTCACCGTCTCGGATTCGTAGCCGGGCGGGACGTGAAGCAGATAGCTCGACAGTTCCGCGCCGGGGAAAGTGGCGGCAAGGCTTTCATAGGTCAGCGATGAATTGGCCAGCGCGAACTGCGTGCGCTCATTGCCACGGGTCAGCCCGTCCGAGGGTTTGGGCGCGGCGATGAAATATTCCAAAGCCACATCCAACCCATCGGCGATCTGCGCCAACGTGCCGAGCGACGGCGTGGCATTGCCCCGCTCCAACTGACTGAGATAGCCCATCGACACACCGGATTTGTCGCAGAGCATTTGCAGCGTCATCTGCATCTGCTTGCGCCTTTTGCGGATCGCGGCACCGAGGTTCGGCTCGGGCTTGGCTTTGTCGCGCGGCATCTTGGTCATCTCCCCTGTTCTGAAGCGACGTTACAAAAAATTATTTTGTCTGGCAAAAAAATTTTTGCAAATGGCGAAATTTGTTTTATGCACAAAGCATCCAGAACGGTGCCACCGCACCCTGAGGCCGCATGTCGGCGCAGGAAATGGCTTGCTTATCAATGGCATCGGCGAAGGAAGGGAGGGCGTGGCCCGTGAATACGAATATGACAAAAGCCCGCAGGCTGGCGCAGGGGGTCTCCTCTCTCGGCGGTTTTGCGGTGGTGACCCTGCTCACCTTCATCGGGCTGATGGCGATCACATTTTTCATCGGGCGGGTCATTCCGATTGATCCGGTGCTGGCCGTGGTCGGCGACCGCGCGACCCAAGAGCAATATGAAGCCGCGCGGGTGGCGATGGGGCTGGACCGGCCCCTGATCATGCAATTCTTCTCCTATGTCGGCGACGTGTTCCAAGGCGACCTCGGGTATTCTGTCTCGACCAACCGGCCCGTGGCGCAGGACCTTGCCAAGGTTTTCCCCGCCACGCTGGAGATGGCGACACTGGGCATTCTGATCGGCATCGGCCTTGGCGTGCCCTGCGGTGTCTGGGCTGCCGCGCGACAGGGCACTTGGGTGGATCAGGTCATCCGTGTTTTCGCGCTGCTGGGCTACTCGGTGCCCGCCTTCTGGCTGGGGCTTGTCGGTCTGGTCATTTTCTACGCCAATCTGGGCTGGGTCGCGGGGCCGGGCCGTGTCGATATCTTTTACGAAGGCATGGTAGCGCCGCGCAGCGGGCTGATGCTGGTGGATTCGGCCCTTGCGGGTGAATGGGACATCTTTTGGAATGCGCTGGATCACCTGATCCTGCCTGCGGCGATCCTCGGGTTTTTCTCGCTCGCCTATATCGCGCGGATGACCCGCAGCTTCATGTTGGACCAACTAGGCCAAGAGTTCATCACCACCGCGCGGGTCAAGGGCGTGGCCGAATGGCGGGTGCTTTGGGTGCATGGGTTCCGCCCGATCCGCGTGCCGCTGATCACCGTGATCGGCCTGTCCTATGCCGCCCTGCTCGAAGGGTCGGTGATGATCGAGACGGTCTTTAGCTGGCCAGGGATCGGGAACTACCTGACCGTAGCGCTGCTCAATGCCGATATGAATGCCGTGTTGGGGGCGACGCTGGTAATCGGCGCGGTCTTCATCCTGATCAACAAACTCTCGGATGTGCTCTACCGCATCCTTGACCCGCGCAGCCGCTAGGAGGCCGTCATGACCACTGCAAGAAACTGGCTTTTGGACGACTCCCCCGCCTCGAAATTGCAGGCGAATATGGGCAACGCCTATCGCATGCTGCTGCAATTGCTGCGCAATCCACTGGCGGTGGTGGGGGCGGTGATCCTGCTGATGCTGATCCTCGCCGCGCTGTTTGCGCCTTGGATCGCGCCGCAGAATCCGCTGGGGCAGAACCTCGACGCCCGCCTGTTGCCCCCTTCGGCGGCGCATTGGATGGGCACGGATGAGTTGGGGCGCGACATTTTCAGCCGCGTGATCTATGGCGCGCGGATCACCCTGATGATCGTGGCCTTGGTCGCTGTCATCGCCGCCCCGCTGGGGCTGCTGATCGGCGCGATCTCGGGCTATTTCGGCGGCTGGACCGACAGGGTCTTGATGGGGGTGACGGATGTGTTTCTCTCCATGCCCAAACTGATCCTCGCGCTGGCCTTCGTCGCGGCCCTCGGGCCGGGGATCGAGAATGCCATCATCGCCATCGCCATCACCTCTTGGCCCGCCTATGCGCGGATCGCACGGGCCGAGACGCTGACCTTCCGCAACTCGGAATTCATTTCGGCCATGCGTCTGCTGGGCGCGTCGCACGGGCGGATCATCACGCGCCATGTGCTGCCGCTGTGTACCTCTTCGATGATCGTGCGGGTGACGTTGGATATGGCGGGGATCATCTTGACCGCCGCGGGGCTCGGCTTCCTTGGCCTCGGTGCGCAGCCGCCGCTGCCGGAATGGGGCGCGATGATCTCACGCGGGCGGACATTCATTCTGGACCAGTGGTGGGTCGCGACGATGCCCGGTTTTGCGATCATCCTTGTCTCGCTCGGCTTTTGCTTTTTGGGCGACGGGCTGCGCGACGTGCTCGACCCCAAACAAGGAGGCAAATCATGACCGCGCGCCTGCTGGAACTTAAAAACCTCTCCGTCAGCTTCCCCACCCCCAAGGGCCGGGTCGAGGTGGTCAAGGGGCTGTCCTTCACCCTCGGCCGTGAACGACTTGGCATCGTCGGCGAAAGCGGCTCGGGCAAATCCATGACCGGGCGGGCGATCCTGCGGCTGGTGCGTCATCCGGGGCGGCAACAGGCCGATGTGATGCGCTTTGACGGGATCGACCTGCAAAGCCAGTCGGAAAGACAAATGCGCCACCTGCGAGGGGCGCGGATTTCGATGATCATGCAGGACCCGAAGTTCTCGCTGAACCCGGTGATGACCGTGGGTGCGCAGATCGCCGAAGCCCTGCTGACCCACGAACGCCTCGCCCGGCGCGATGTGAAAGCGCGGGTGATCGAAATGCTGGAATCGGTGCGGATCAATGAGCCCGAGCGGGTGATCGACCTCTACCCGCACGAAGTCTCTGGCGGCATGGGCCAGCGCATCATGATCGCCATGATGCTGATCCCCCGCCCCGATCTGCTGATCGCGGACGAGCCGACCTCGGCGCTGGATGTGAGCGTGCAGGCTCAAGTGCTCGACCTCATCGACGAGCTGGTGCGCGACCACGGCATGGGGCTGATCCTGATCTCCCATGACCTCAACCTGGTGGCGCGCTATTGCGACCGGATCCTTGTGATGCACGCAGGCCAGGTGGTGGAAAGCTGCGCCGCCGCCGATCTGCACAAGGCCAGCCATCCCTACACAAAGGGCCTTTTGGCCGCGGTTCCGAAAATGGAAGAGACGCGCGATGAACTGCCCGTCCTCGACCGCAGCGCATGGAGCGGCACATGAGCGCGATTACACTCAAGAACCTCGACATCTCCTATGGGCAAACCAAGGTGGTCACCGGGATGAATATCGACGTGGCCGAGGGCGAAAGCTTTGCGCTGGTGGGCGAAAGCGGTTCGGGCAAATCCACGGTGCTCAAGGCCATCGCGGGGCTGGCCCCCGATTGGACCGGTGAGATTTCCGTACTCGGCCAGCCGCGCGGTCACAAGGTCGACCGCGCTTTTGCCGGGCAATGCCAGATGGTATTTCAAGACCCCTATGCCTCTCTCCATCCGCGCAAAACGGTGGATGGGGTGCTCTCCGAGCCGCTAATGATTCACGGGCTTGGCAACCGCAGCGCCCGCGTGGTGGAGATGTTGCAGGCCGTCGGCCTCGACAAACGTTTCCGCTTCCGCTTTCCGCATCAGCTCTCCGGCGGGCAGCGGCAACGGGTGGCCATCGCGCGCGCGCTGATGCTTGAGCCCAAGGTGATGCTGCTGGATGAGCCGACCTCGGCGCTGGATGTCTCGGTTCAGGCGGAAATCCTCAACCTGCTGAAACGGCTGCGCCGCGAACAGGGGCTGACCTATCTGATGGTCACCCACAATCTGCCCGTCGTCAGTTTCATGTGCGACCGCATGGCGGTGATGAACAAAGGCCGGGTGGTCGAGATCGCCCCGGCCAGCGCGCTGCATGACGGCAGCTTTACCGATCCCTATACCCAAGCCCTCTACGCCGCCTCGGGCGGCAATCCAGACCGCAAGGAAGCCCCATGACCGATACCACCGACGCAATGCAACGCTTTCAGACAGCGCTTGAGCAGGCGACCACCGAAACACAGGCCTTCGACGCGCTCTGCGCGCTGACCAAGGCCACCGCGGGGGCCAAACTCTTTACCGTGATGACCGCGGATATGGACGCGATGCTGGCGCGGCGGGTCTATACTGACGACGCCGAAAATTATCCCACCTCCGGCACCAAAGAGATCACCATCGACACTTGGTTCGAACAGGTCCACGGGCGGCAGGAATGCTTTGTCGCCAACACCTTGGCCGATATCGACGCGGTCTTTCCCGATGCGGAACTGATTGGCCGTTTGGGCTGCGCCTCGGTCGTAAACCTGCCGATCATCATCGGCGGCAAGATGGTCGCCACGGTCAACATCCTGCACGAAGAGGGCTACTACACCCCCCCCCGCGTGGAACAGGTCAAAGCGCTGCTGACCCTGCCTGCCATCGCCACCATGGCCGTGGTGCGGCAAATGGGCTGACGCCCGGAGCGGGCGCTGCCGAAAGAAGGCCGTCGCTAAAATGCGGCGGCCTTTTTGACTTGCGGCCCCGGCCAAAGGCCGCCACCATCCCGGCCAAGACGGAACCCATCGGGCATCGCTAAGGTTAATCTTATGAACATGCCCTAGGAGGAATGGCTCATGTGGACTTACGAACTCTTGATCCTGATCATGGCCGCGGTGGCGGCACTGGCATTCATGGCCAAGCAACGCCCCCAGCCTCGGAAGGTCCGCGCAATCGCGCCCCGGCCACGGGCGAACAAATTGCATAACCGCCGGTATTGAGGCGTCAGCGCGGCTAGAAGCGCCCCGTTACGGGCACTCCCGCGATTCCGCACTCGGCTTTCGGCCCCCGTCCTTGTCTCCCCGCCGGTTTCCGCCATGATGCTGGCAAAACCGGAGGGAGCCGACCTTGGACACCATTGAATATTTCTATTCCGCCCATTCCGCCTATGCCTATCTGGGGCATCGCAAGCTTTTGGAAATCTGCGCGACCCGCGGTGCGCGGCTGGTGCATCGCCCCTTTGACCTCAACCCCGTGATCGCCTCAGGCCGTGTCAGCCATTTCCGCGGTTTCACGCCCCACTATATCGACTATTTCTTTGGACGAGAGATTGAGCGCTGGGCGCAATATCGCGGGCTGGAGATTCTCAACCACCGCCCGACCCACCACGACAACCCACTGAACCTTGCAAACGGCTACCTGATCGCCGCCGCTCAGGCGGGGCGGGATGTCGATGCGCTTTCCTTTGCGATCCTTCAGGCCCATTGGCGCGATGATATCGATCTCGCGAATCCCGCGCACCTGCGCCGCGCGACTGAAGCGGTCGATTCTGAGTGCGACGGGCTGATTGCACGGGCGATGGAAGAGGATGTGCAGGCAATCCACGCGCAAAACACTGAAGAGGCCATTGCCCGCGGCATCTTTGGCTCGCCCAGCTATTTTCTGAATGGTGACATGTATTACGGCCAAGACCATCTGGAACTGATGGATCATGCCTTTGACCGGCCCTACCGCGACACGGGCTTCTACAACCCGCCGCGAGACGGATAAGACGCCCCAAAAGCGCCGTGTTCTTCAATTTTGGGCAGTGGCGGACCGAGGAGGATTCGAACCCCCGACCCCCTGATTCGTAGTCAGGTACTCTATCCAGCTGAGCTATCGGTCCACTGAGCGGGGGTTTAGTCTTAGCCCCGGGGAGTTGCAAGCCCTCGTTTCAAGGAAATGCAATTTTCTTCAAAAATCTACAGGGCGCCGTCCCCCTTGGGCAGTGTTATGTCAAAAACCGTACCTTCCGGCCCGCTGTTGCGCAGCGCAAGGCTGCCGCCGTGGCCGCGCACCAGTTCGGAAGCGATTACCAGCCCCAAACCTGAGCCACCCTTGCGCGCCCCGCCCTGAAAGGCGGTGAAGAGATGCTCCCGCGCCTTGGGCGGCAGGCCGGGGCCGGTATCGCTGACGGTGATGCACCATGCTTCGCCCATATCCTCGGCCCGCAGATAGACTTCGCCCGGTTTGCCGGTGGCGGTGATCGCCTGCCGGGCGTTACGCATGAGATTTGCCAGCACGCGGTACATTTGTTCAGGATCCGCACGCACGGTGAGATTCGCGGGAATATCAGCGGCAAAGCGCACGATGCTTTCGGGATCGGCAAGGCGTTCGCCGTCGATGACCTCTTCCACCAGTTCTTCGAGCGGCATGAGCGTCAGCGTCGGTCCCGGCTCTTCGGCCTTGCCGAAGGCCAACGTCGATTCGCATAGGTGCACCGCCCGGGTGATCGAGCCTACGAGTTTCGGGGCCATGCGTTTCACGGTCGGGTCTTCGGACATTTCGATCCGGTCGGTGAACAGTTGGGCAGAAGTGAGGATGTTGCGCAGATCATGGCTGATCTTGCTAACGGCGCTGCCCAATTGGGCCAAACGCTCTTTCTGTTTAAGCGCCTGCGTGAGGTCGGTTTGCAGCTTCTGAAGCGCCTCTTCGGCCTCGCGCAATTCGGTCACGCTGGCGGAAGGTTCAATGATCCGCCGCGCATCTTCGGGTGCGGCGGCATAGCGCTGCATATGCCCCGCCACCCGTTTGATCGGTTTCAGCAGCAAGGCCCGCATGGCAAAGAACAAAAGCACCGCCGTGATGACCGAGATCACCGCCGAAAGGATGAGGATGCGAATCCCGTAGTCGAGCATGGCGACACGCATGGGCGCTGTCTCCATCGTGACCTCAATCAGCAGCCCCGCTTCGCGCACCGGCGCGCCGATCACGCGGACCACCTCATTCCCCGGGCGGAACAGCCGCAGCATCGCATCGCGGATCAAGACCGTCGCCGAGGCATCGCGCAAATCATAGGTCTGCGACACCATGCGCGGCATAGGCGACGCCAGCACCAATTGCCGCGCCTCATCCCGGCGCAGCACCACGTTGAAGACCTCGGCGTTGCGCAGCAGCTCCTCTTCCAACTCCGGGTCGAGCATGTCGTCGGCCAAAAGCGCCAGCGACGCGATCTGCGCCCGCTCCAACCGCGTCAGCATATATTCCTCGCGGAACCGCGCGATGGAGGGGACAAAGATCAGCACTTCGGCCAGCATCACAAAGATGGTGGTGAGGATCAGCAGGCGGCCAGAAAGCGAGTGGATCATGGGCGTTCTCAGGGCAAAAAGCGCTGCACGGCGCGCACCACCGTTTTGACCAGAGCGCTTTCGAACAGGCGCGGGCTGAAATAGGCCCCCGCCGCGCGTTTGTTAATCTCCGAGATCGTGGGGTAAGGGGCAACCATAGCAGCAATCTGGCTCATCTTCATCTTATTGACCAGCGCAAGCGACCACAGGGTGATCAATTCGCCCGCCTGATGGCCGACGATACTGGCCCCCACCGGGCGGCCCTTGACCACCATCACCTTGATGAACCCTTTGGTCTGACGCTCGGCAATCGCGCGGTCGTTGTGGTTGTAATGGAACCGCACGACCTCCAGCTTGTCGCCATGCTCTTCGCGCGCCTGCGCTTCGGTCAGCCCCACCTGCGCCAGTTCCGGCGCGGCATAGGTGACCCATGGGATATGGTGCAGCTTCGTCTTGCTCGGCAGACCAAAGACGATCGAGCGGATCACCACCCCGGCATGATAACCTGCCACATGGGTAAATTGCAGCCCGCCTGCCACATCGCCGATGGCATAGACCCGGCGGTTGCTGCTGCGCAGGCTGTCGTCGACCTTGATGCCTGCCTTGGTGGTCTCCACCCCGGCCTTATCCAGATCGAGCCGGTCGATGTTGCTCTTGCGCCCCACGGCCATCAGCAGATGCGAGCCCTTGATCACGCGGCCATCCTTGGTCTCGACCGTGATCGCCCCCGCCGCACCGCTGACCTTGGCCGCATCGCTGCCTTCCTCGAAAACTACCCCCTCGTCCCGCATGGTCTGCAACACCACTTCGGACAGCTCGGGGTCATCCTTGCCAAGCGCGCGGCTGCCTTCGATCACGGTGACATTGCAGCCCATCCGCACATGGGCCTGCGCCATTTCGATGCCGATGGGGCCGCCCCCGATGATGATCAGATGCTCGGGCTTCTCGCGCAGATCAAAGAGGGTCTCATTCGTCTCATAGGGCACATCCGCCAGCCCCGGAATCGGCGGCACCAGCGGAGAGGAGCCGGTGGCCACGACGATGCGCCGCGCGGTGATGATGGTATCGCCCGCCTGCACCTCTTTATCGGAAATGAAACGCCCGTATTCGCGGATCACCCGCACGCCCAAGCCCTCGAACCGCTCAACCGAATCGACCGGCGCGATTTGCGAGATAACATCGGCCACGTGATCCTTGGCAGCGGCGTAGTCGACCACCCCGGCGGCGGCCTCCACCCCGTATTGCGCGCTGTGTTGCTGGGTATAGGCCGTCTTGCCGGTCTTGATCAGCGCCTTGGAGGGCACGCAGCCATAGTTCAGGCAATCGCCGCCCATCTTGTGCCCTTCCAGCAGGGTCACATCCGCGCCCATCTGCACGGCCCCCGCTGCAACCGACAACCCGCCAGAGCCTCCGCCGATGATCAGAACGTCGGTCTTGATACGGTTGGTCATTTCAGCAGATCCTTCTTCCCGGTAAATGTCTTGATCGCCACGGGCAGCAGCGACAGCACGCAAAGACCCAGAATGGGCAATAGAATATGCGGCTCGAAAATAATCCCAAGGTCGGGCGACTCACCCCGGGCGAAAACCGCACCTAGCCCTGCGCCCACCGAGGTAAAGACCAAGGCCCCCGGCATGATTCCGAAAAACGTCGAGATCACGAAGCGAAACAGCGGCACACCGAGAAAGGCCGGCAGCAGATTCGCGACAAAGAAGGGCACCACCGGCACCAGCCGGATAAAGAGGAGCATCGACCACTGGTTGTCGTCGATCCCCGCCTTGATCTTGCGCACCATGCCCTCAGAGGCGTCCATCCGGTCTTTCAACCGTGCGCCAAGGCCCCATTGCGCGGCCAGAAAGATCACCACCGCGCCCAAGGTCGCAGCACTGACATTATAAAGCACGCCCGGAAACAGCCCGAAGAGGAAGCCGCCCGTCAAAGTGGCCACCGTGGCCCCCGGCAGGGAGAAAGCCACGATCACCACATAGGCGGCGACAAAGACCAGCGCGGTCAACAGGTAGTTGCTGTCGCGAAAGGCGATCAGCGCCTCGCGATTGTCACGCAGCGCGTCGAAACTCAGGTAATCGCGTAGGGTAAAGGCCCCGATGGCTGCGACGACGGCGATCAGCGCAAGGGGCAGATAGCGCATCAGCGCGGGTTTACTTTGGTCATTGCGGCTCATTTTCACACTTCCTTGGGCCTGCATCAGACCAATTTCGCTTTCCTCAATGATGGCGTGAAGCGGGGTGCGGGAACAGGCTCCTCACGCGCGCTTGATGGGACTTGTGCGGGAAAGGGCGATTTTGCAAAGTTACGGGGTGAACTGAAACAATTCCGGCCCCGCAAACCGGCATTTTGTTGCAAAGCGCGGTTTTTCCCTGTCAGGGGGTTTGACTTGCGCGCCCCGCCGCATTAGAGGACGGGCTTGAATTGACGCTGGCCGCGGTGGAACCTTCAAGTGATTCCGTGCCCAGCCAGCTTTAGATGGAGACGGAGCGATGAAACGCACCTTTCAACCCTCGAACCTCGTGCGCAAGCGGCGCCATGGTTTCCGCGCGCGCATGGCCACCAAAGCCGGCCGTAAGATCATCAACGCACGCCGCGCACAGGGCCGGAAATCGCTGAGCGCATAAGCGCCCTCGATCTTCGGAACCAGAATATGACACCGCCGGAGGCACCCTTGAATGGCACTTGCGCCACGAAGGGGAACCCTGCCCCGGCGGTTTCTCTGCGTCTGGAGACCCTGACCAAACGGGCGGATTTCCAACGTGCCAGCCGCGCCAAACGCGTGGCCACCCCCGGTTTCATTCTGCAAATGCGACCCCGCCGGGAGGATGAGCCCAGCGCGGCGCCCATTCGCGTGGGTTTCACCTGTTCCAAGAAGGTCGGCAATGCCGTGGCCCGCAACCGCGCCAAACGCCGCCTGCGCGAGATCGCGCGGCTCACCCTGCCGCAGGCGGGGCGCGCGGGCATGGACTATGTCTTTGTCGGGCGGCGCGAAGCGACAGCCGCCCTGCCCTTTGACCAGTTGCTCGCCGATCTGGCCCGCGCGCTGGATATTCTGCATGGGGTCCGAAAATGACCCCCTTGGCCGCGCTTCTTGCCCTGCCGGTGCGCGGCTATCGGATGATCTTCAGCCCATGGGTCGGGCATAACTGCCGCTATCAGCCCACCTGCAGCGCCTATGCGCTGGAAGCCTTGCAAAAACACGGCGGGCTGCGGGGCGGATGGCTGGCCGCCCGCCGGATCGCGCGCTGCCACCCTTGGGGGCAAAGCGGGATCGACAACGTTCCCGATTAGCGCCGCGCTTGCGGCAAAGGGGCAAAATGCCCTAGGTGAAGCCAAGCTGATAGTGAGAGACCCGACGATGCTGGACGAAACCGACGAGATTCACCCCCTCTTTGCCGGTGCACCGCAAAGCACCGAGTTCAAGAAACTGCGCAAACGCATCGTCCGCATGACCCGCGAGGCGATTGATCAATACGGCATGGTGGAGCCGACCGCCCAAGGTGCGCCCAAGCCGAAATGGCTGGTCTGCCTGTCAGGCGGCAAAGACAGCTATACCCTGCTGGCAGTTCTGCATGAACTGCAATGGCGCGGCCTGCTGCCGGTGGAGCTTTTGGCCTGCAACCTCGATCAGGGGCAGCCGAATTTCCCGGCGACCGTGCTGCCGGAATTCCTTGAAAAGATGGGCGTCCCGCATCGCATCGAATATCAAGACACCTATTCGATCGTGATGGACAAGGTCCCCGCCGGGCGCACCTTCTGCGCGCTTTGCTCCCGCCTGCGTCGGGGCAATCTCTACCGGATCGCGCGGGAGGAAGGCTGCTCTGCCGTGGTGCTGGGGCACCACCGGGATGACATCCTCGAAACCTTCTTCATGAATCTTTTCCACGGCGGACGACTGGCGACCATGCCGCCCAAATTGGTTAACGAGGAAGGCGATCTTTTTGTCTACCGCCCCCTCGCCCATGTCGCGGAAAGCGATTGCGAGCGTTTTGCCACGGCGATGAACTACCCGATCATTCCCTGCGATCTTTGCGGCTCGCAGGACGGGCTTCAGCGGCAGCAGGTGAAGGCGATTCTCGACGGGTGGGAGGCCAATAGCCCCGGTCGTCGGCAAGTCATGTTCCGCGCGCTGATGAACGCCCGCCCCTCGCACCTGCTGGATCCCAAGCTTTTTGACTTCGCCGGGCTCATGCGGAACGTTGAGGGTACGGAGCAAGAACAATTTTAGATAACAATCCGCAAAAAAGCGGGTTCTGTTAACCCACAGCACACCCTAAAGGCGATATCCCTCCCCCGTCAGCGCAGGCATTGCGCGTATTGGGAAGGGATATCGCGATGGCAATTCACCGGCTTTCCGGGCTCACGCAACTGCGCCAGGCGTTCGCCGTTTTGCTCAGCGGTCAGGCCGCTTTGGCCTTCCTCCCCGCGCTGACGTTGCTGGCCTTTTGGATCGGCGGCGAAATGGCTCTGATCGCCGCCTCCGCTGCGCTGCCGCTTCTTTTCCTTGCGGGGCAGCGCTTTGGCGGGAATTCTCAGGCACCCCAAGACGCGCTCGGCGGCATCCTACAACGCAGCGCTTTTGAGGAGTTCGCCGAACAAGTTTTTCAAACCGCCCAATCTCGGGGGCGTTTGTCGGCCACATGTTTCATTGCGCTCGAAGGGCTTGACCAAATCATCGAACGCCACGGTCAAACCGCCGCCGACACGCTCGTGCGGCAAAGCGGCGAACGATTGCAGGGCGCCCTGCGCGACGATGATCTCATCGGCAAAATGGGAGAGGCGCGGTTCGCCGTCTGCACGGCCCCTGTACGGCAGCTTGACCTTGAACTCTGCATTCAACTGGCCGGGCGGCTACAATCCGTTTTGGAAAAACCGTTTTTCGACGATGGGGTTACGATCCACCTCACAGCCTCCGTCGGCTTTTGCCTTAACACCCGCACCCCGGGCGGGGATGCCGCCGCATGGCTTGCCGCCGCTGCCACCGCCCTGCGCAGCGCGCAGCGCCGCGGCCCCTCCTCCATTCGCGCCTTTTCCGACCAGATGCGCCGGGAAACCGAAAGCCGCGCCGAACTGCGCGCAGAGGTCGCGCAGGCCTTGGACAACGGCCAAATTCAACCATGGTTCCAGCCGCAAATCTCAACCGACACAGGCCAGATCACCGGCTTTGAAGCCTTGGCGCGCTGGAACCATCCGGTACAGGGCATGATCCCCCCTTCGGATTTCCTGCCCGCCGTCGAAGAGGCAGGCCTGTTGGAGCGTTTGGCCGAAGTCATGATGTACCACTCTTTCGCGGCCCTCAAAGCCTGGGACGGGTCCGGCACCATAGTACCGCAGATCGGGGTGAACTTCGCCGGGGGTGAACTTGCCAACCCCCGGCTCATCGACAAAATCACTTGGGAGTTGGACCGGTTCGACCTGTCCCCCGACCGGCTCGCCATCGAAGTACTGGAAACCGTCGTCGCCTCAACTGCCGACGATGTGATCACCCGCAATATCAACGCTCTGCGCAAGCTCGGTTGTCGCATCGATCTTGACGACTTTGGCACGGGCCATGCCTCCATCGCATCCATCCGCCGCTTTTCCGTCAGCCGGATCAAGATTGACCGCTCTTTCGTCATGAAAGCCGACCGCGACCCCGACCAGCAGCGCATGATCAGCGCCATTCTCACCATGGCCGAACGACTGGGCATTGAGACCCTCGCCGAAGGTGTGGAAACGGTGGGGGAGCATGTCTTACTCGCCCAACTCGGCTGCGACCATGTGCAGGGATTCGGCATCGCCCGCCCCATGCCCTTTGAGCAAACACTCGATTGGATCGCCCGCCACAACGCGAAACTGCAAGACGTGCCGCGCATCATGAATGGGCGTGCCACCTAGCGGGCTCTGTGCTTAGCACCGGCCCGGGGCATTAAGCGACGGTGGTCGCGACGGCCGAAGGGTCTGAGGCAGAGGAGAACACCCTGCACCCCGAAGTACGGTCACACCCTTCGTGCCCGCCTCGCTCAATGCCGGGGCCGCCGCTCCCCCGCAACCGCCCCCGGCGAAACTCCGCAAAACCCATGCCAGATGGACCAAAACCACCCTGCATCCCCCTTCATCCCGCCCGATTCCACTTGACCTTTGGCCCCGCACTCTGTTGAACCCCCGTGATATTCAAAGACATCAGGTGGCGGCCCCCATGGACGAACAGAACAAGAATCTCATCCTTGCCACGGCGCTCAGCTTTGCCGTCATCCTCGTGTGGTTCCTTCTGTTCCCGCCCCCTGAAGCCGACCCAGCATTGGAACCCGGTACCGAGATCAGCGAGACTGTCGAAGGCACTTCGGTTCCCGCCTCCACCGCCGATACCGCGGCCGCGCCCGGCACGGAAGATGGCGAAGGCGCCGCCCCCGAAGGCCGCCGCGCGGCACTGGCAGCAGCGCCTCGCGTGGCAATCGCGACAGACAAGGTCAGCGGCTCCATCTCGCTCATGGGCGGTCGGATCGACGATCTGAAATTGAACGATTACCAAACCACGCTCGACGCGGATGCCGAAATCGTGACGCTGCTCTCCCCCGAAGGGTCGAGCGATGCTTACTATGCGCTGCACGGTTGGGCCGCCGGTTCGGGCCTCGCCCCCGATGCCGCGCCGGGTGTCGACACGCTTTGGACCCTGAGCGAGGGCGAAACGCTGGGCATCGACAGCCCCGTGACCCTCACTTGGGACAATGGCGCCGGGCAGGTCTTTACCCGCACCATCTCGGTCGATGACCAATATATGTTCGACATCACCCAGAGCGTGACCAACAACGGCGAAGGTGCGGTGAACCTCGCCCCCTTCGGCATGATCGCGCAGCACGGGCTGCCCGAAGACCTGAAAAGCTTCTTCATCCTGCATGAAGGCGCCGTGGCCATGGCCAATGGTGAACTTTCCGAAGTCGATTGGGACGATATCGCCGAAGCCGATGTGAACAGCACCTGGGGCCGCCCCGCCGTGGTCACCGAAGGCGTCACCGAGGGCTGGGTCGGCTTTACCGATCACTATTGGCAGGCGGTGCTGATCCCCGACGCGGGCGAAACCTTTGAACAGGCGCTCACCTATGATCCGCGCGCGGACACCTACCGCGCCTTCACCCGCCAGCCCACCCGCTCGGTCGCGGCAGGCGAAAGCGTCAGCACCTCCAGCAAGTTTTTCGCCGGTGCCAAGGAATGGGAAACCCTTCAGGATTACCAATCCTCCGGTGTTGCCAAATTCATCGACAGCATCGACTGGGGCTGGTTCTTCTTCCTGACCAAGCCGATCTTCTGGCTGCTGCATGAGCTCAACAAACTTATCGGCAACATGGGTGTCGCCATCATCGGCCTGACGCTGCTGATCAAGGCGGTCCTCTTCCCGCTGGCGTACAAATCCTACGTCTCCATGGCGCGGATGAAAGAACTTCAGCCCGAGATGGAAAAGCTGAAGAAAGAAGCGGGCGACGACCGTCAGAAGATGCAACAGGGCATGATGGAGCTCTATAAGAAGAACAAGGTGAACCCAGCTGCGGGCTGCCTGCCGATCCTGTTGCAAATTCCGATCTTCTTCTCGCTCTACAAGGTGATTTTCGTCACGATCGAACTGCGCCACGCCCCCTTCTTTGGCCCGTTCCAAGACCTCAGCGCGCCCGATCCGACCTCGATCATGAACCTCTGGGGCCTCTTGCCCTATGCCGCGCCCGAGCCGGGTTCGATGCTGGCGCTGATCTTCATCGGCATCCTGCCGCTGCTCTTGGGTATCTCCATGTTCTTGCAGCAAAAGCTGAACCCGGCGCCCACCGACCCGACACAGCAGATGATCTTTGCGTGGATGCCTTGGGTCTTCATGTTCATGCTGGGCGGTTTCGCGAGCGGCTTGGTGGTGTACTGGATCGCCAACAACACGATCACTTTCACCCAGCAATATCTGATCATGCGCAGCCAGGGGTACAAACCTGACCTTTGGGGCAACATCAAAGGCGGCTTCAAACGCACGCCCAAGAGCGCTGCCGCCAATGCGGATGCCAAGCCCAAATCGGGCAAGTCGAAAAAGTGATGCAGGTCACCGCGCTCAACCGGCATCCGCTCAAGGCCCATGGCCGCGAGACGGTTGAGCGTGTGACCCTGCGCGCCGGGCAATCCATGCCCTACGACCGGCTCTGGGCCGTGGCCCATGACGCCTCCAAAGCCGCGCCGGGAGACTGGGCGCGGTGTTTGAATTTCACCCGGGGGGCCTCTTCGCCGCAGTTGCAGGCGATCACGGCCAAGCTGGATGAGACCACTGAGATGCTCACTCTGCGCCACCCGACGCGCGGCGAAATCACCTTTCACGCGGATCGCGAACAGGCTGCCTTCCTCGACTGGGTGCGCCCGCTGGTGGCCGAAGGCCGCGCTGCCCCGGTGGATATCCTCCGCCTTGATGGCCGCGGCTATACCGACAGCGCGGAGCCGACGCTCTCGCTCAACAGCCTCACCTCCCATCGCGCCGTCGAAGAATTGGCAGCTGCCCCGCTGCAAACCGCCCGCTGGCGCGGCAACATCTGGTTTGACGGTGCGGCCCCTTGGGCCGAGTTCGACTGGCTGGGGTGCGATCTGAAAATCGGCGAAGCACGGCTGCATGTCTCCAAACGCATCACCCGCTGCCTTGCCACCACCGTCAACACCGACACCGGCGCGCGCGACGTGGACACGCTCGCCGCACTCGACCAATTGGGTCACCGGGATTTCGGTGTTACCCTGACCGTCACCAAGGGCGGAGAGATCGCCGTAGGCGACGAACTGGAGCTGATCTGATGCAAGTGAACTACACCATCGCCGAAGAGCCCGACGCGCCGAGCGCCGAGAAGGGCCGGATGCTTTTCGCCGGGGAGACGACATTCGTCAAAGGCGTGGTGGCGATGGACGGGCTGCCGCCCCCCGACCGAATGGAGGTCTGCTTTGCCGGGCGCTCCAACGTCGGGAAATCGACGCTGATCAACGCCCTGACCGGGATGAAAGCGCTGGCGCGGGCGTCGAACACGCCGGGCCGGACGCAAGAGATTAACTTTTTTACCGCCGGGGAAGAGCACTACCTCGTCGACCTGCCGGGCTATGGCTATGCCAATGCGCCGCTGCCAGTAGTCGAGAAGTGGCAGCGTCTGCTGAAACAATACCTCTCGGGCCGCCAGACCCTGCGCCGCGCCTTCGTGCTGATCGACGCGCGCCATGGGGTCAAGAAGGTCGATGATGAGATCATGTCTTTGCTCGACAGTTCCGCCGTCACCTTTCAGGTCGTGCTGACCAAGGCGGATAAGGTCAAAGAAGCCGAACGCGCGAAGATCCTAACGCAGGTGAAAGACGCGCTGAGCAAACACCCCGCCGCCTACCCGGAGATTGTCGTGACATCTTCGGAAAAGGGCTGGGGCATCCCTACGCTGCGTGCCATCATCGCCACGCTGGTATAGCACCTCCCGCCGCTATCGGCTTCCCATGGGTCAACAGATGAGAACGCAAGACATGAACCGCGACTGGATCGCCACCGCCCAAACCCTCAGCCAAGCTCTGCCCTTTTTGCAACGCTACGCCGATGCCACCGTGGTCATCAAACTGGGCGGCCATGCGATGGGCAGCGACGAAGCGATGGACGAATTTGCCCGCGATGTCGCGCTGATGCGGCAGGTGGGGGTGAACCCGGTGATCGTCCATGGCGGCGGCCCGATGATCAACGACATGCTGGCGCGGTTGAACATCAAATCCGAATTCGTGAACGGCAAACGGGTGACCGATGCCGCGACCATGGAAGTGGTCGAGATGGTGCTTTCGGGCCTTGTCAACGCGCGGATCGTGCAGGCGATCTCGGAGCAAGGTGGCCGCGCGGTTGGTGTTTCGGGCAAAGACAGCGGGTTGATCGTTTGCGACCCCGAAGACCCCGCTCTAGGCCTCGTGGGCAACCCGACACAGGTCAACCCGCGCATCCTGCGGGACTTTGCCGACAAGGGCATCATTCCCGTCATCGCGCCGCTCGGCATGGGCCACGGGGGGGAGACCTATAACATCAACGGCGACACCGCCGCTGGCGCCATCGCGGGCGCGCTGGAGGCCGACCGCTTGCTGTTGTTGACGGATGTGGCGGGCGTCAAGGACGGCAACGGAGAGGTTGTGACCGACCTCACAGCGAGCCAGATCAACGAGATGATCGCCGATGGCACTATTGCGGGCGGGATGATTCCCAAAGTGCAAACCGCGCTGGACGCGCTCGAAGGCGGTGTGCGGGCGGCGGTCATCCTCGACGGGCGCGCGCCCAATGCCTGCCTGTTGGAGCTTTTCACCGAACACGGCGCGGGCAGCATCATTCGCAAGGGCTAGGCCCAAAGCGCTTGCCCCCTGCCCCTGCTTCGCGCCTATGATGGGTCGAGCAGTGAAAGGAACGACATGCGCCGCCTGATCCTGATGCGACACGCGAAATCGGACTGGTCCCATGGGACCGGCGACCACGACCGCCCCCTGAACGCCCGCGGGCGCGGGGCGGCCCAAGCCCTTCGCAATTGGCTGCGCGCAGAGGCGCTGCTGCCTGATGCGGTGCTCTGCTCAACGGCGGCCCGCACCCGCGAAACCTGCGCCCGCTTGGCGCTGCCTGAGGGTTGTCAGGTGGAGTACCTGCGCGAACTCTACCTCGCCGAGCCTGATCAGATCATCACCAGCCTGCGCCAGCGCGGCACGGGCAACACCCTGCTGCTGGTTGCGCATAACCCCGGCATCGCCGCTGCCGCCGCAGGGCTGTTGCAGCAGCCGCCCGAACAGGAAGCCTTTGATCGCTACCCCTCCGGCGCGACGACGGTGATGGATTTCGCGGTTGAATGCTGGGCCGAGGTGGCCCCCAGCAGCGGCCTGCTGCACGCCTTCACCGTCCCCAAACAACTGTTTTGAAACGCAAACGCCCCGACCAAATGGCCGGGGCGCAGGTTTTACCTTGGTCCGATTTTCCCGGTTCAGTGCCCGAGAATCTGGCTCAGGAACAGCTGCGTGCGCGGGCTTTGCGGGTTGTTGAAGAAAGCCTCCGGCTCGTTCTGCTCAACAATCTGGCCTTCGTCCATGAATATCACGCGGTTCGCCACCTGACGGGCAAAGCCCATCTCATGGGTCACGCAGAGCATGGTCATGCCCTCTTCGGCAAGCTCGATCATCGTGTCGAGCACCTCCTTGATCATCTCGGGGTCGAGGGCCGATGTCGGCTCATCGAACAGCATGACCCGCGGGCGCATGCAGAGCGAACGGGCAATCGCCACACGCTGCTGCTGACCGCCCGACAACTGGCCGGGATACTTGTTCGCCTGATCGGGGATCTTCACCTTTTCAAGGAAATGCATCGCCGTTTCTTCGGCTTCCTTCTTGGGTGTCTTGCGGACCCAGATCGGCGCCAGCGTGCAGTTCTCAAGGATCGTCAGATGCGGGAAGAGGTTGAAGTGCTGGAAGCACATGCCGACCTCTGAGCGGATCTTGTCGATGTTCTTGAGGTCCGAGCTTAGCAGCGTGCCGTCGACCTCAATGGTGCCCTTCTGATGCTCTTCCAGCGCGTTGATGCAGCGGATCAGCGTCGACTTGCCCGAGCCCGATGGCCCGCAGATCACGATCCGCTCGCCCCGATGCACGGTTAGATTGATGTCGCGCAGCACGTGGAAGGCCCCGTACCACTTGTTCATGTTGTCGATGCGGATCGCGACTTCGTCGGATACTTTCATTTGTGCGGTCTCAGCCATGCGAGAACCCTCCCTTAACGATGGTCAGTCGCAAGACGGCGTTCCAGCCACTGCGAGTATTGAGAAATGCCGTAGCAGACGATGAAGAACAGCACGGAAGCAAAGAGGAAAAGCTCCCAGTAGACGCCGTTCCAATCGGTCGAGGCGAGGATCGGACCGCGGATCATGCCGATGATGTCGAACAGCGAGATCACCGAGACCAGCGTGGTGTCCTTGAACAGGCCGACCGCGATGTTGACGATGCCCGGAATCGAGATCTTCAGCGCCTGCGGCAGGATGATCAGCCGCATCGCCTGCGGGTAATCGAGGCCAAGGCTGTCGGCGGCTTCATACTGACCCTTCGGCAACGCGGCGAGACCGCCCCGGATCACCTCGGCGATATAGGCCGAGGAGAACATGGTGATCATGATCACAACGCGGATGAAGAGGTCGACGCCCGAACCCGGCGGGAAGAAATAGGCCAGCATCACGTTCGCCACGAAGAGCAGCGTGATCAGCGGCACGCCGCGGACGAACTCGATGAAGACCACGCAGATGCCCTTGACGATCGGCAGGTGCGACTGGCGGCCAAGCGCCAGCGCGATGCCGATGGGCAGCGACAGCGACACACAGGTAATGCCCAGCATCATGTTGAGCATGAAGCCACCAAGGTCACGGCTCGGGATCGATTGCAGCAGGGGCGATGCGGGGCGCAGCGCCTCGCCAATAAAGCCGCCGATATACCAGACAATCACCGCAGCGACGACGCCGCCCGCCAGCGCCATGGCAAAGCTCTTCTGCACCAGACGGCTATAGACGACATAGCCCGCCACGACGCCCAAGAGCGCGAAGATCGGCCCCCAGATCGGCCCGCCCCAGATCAGCCAGAAGGCAAGGAACGGGTAAACGCCGGTGAAAAGCAGCAGCTTGCGCGGCAGGTCAATGAAGAGCACGGGGGCCGCGGCAAGGAACAGCAGCACCAGCGCGAGGGTGGGACGCCAGTATTGGTCGCTGGGATATTTGAAGCCGAAGAGCAGTTGATGCCAGCGCTCGCTCAGCACCGAGAAACAGGCCCCGGTCGCGCCGTCCAAAATCTCACGACATTCCGACAGGCTGCTCGCCGACCAGACGCCGTTCAACAGCCACGGCAGAGAGCCGGAGACCAGAAGATAGAGGAAATAGAGTGCCACAATCGTCAGGATCGCATTCGCCCATGTCGGGAAAAGGTTGTCCTTCACCCATTTCAGTGGGCCGCCGACCTTATCCGGCGGGGCCACAGGCGGCAGCGAGGTTTCACGCACGAAGGCGATGGATTCAGCATGTGTGTCTGACATGGCTTAACGCTCCTTCAGCTTCGTTGCGTTGTTGTAGACGTTCATCACCATGGAGATGCCCAGCGAGATGACGAGGTAGAAGAGCATCAGAAGAACCACGCATTCGATCGCCCGCCCGGTCTGGTTCAGGGTGATCCCGCCCAGCGTCGCGGTGATGTCGGCATAGCCCACGAGGATCGCCAGCGAGGAGTTCTTGGTGATGTTCAGGTAGTTCGAAATGAGCGGCGGGATGATCACCCGCAGCGCCTGCGGCAGCACCACAAGGTTCATGATCCGGCCCGACCGCAGGCCCAAGGCAGCAGCGGCTTCGGACTGGCCCTTGCTGACCGCTTGAATGCCGGCGCGGACGTTCTCGGCGATAAAGGCACCGGTGTAGATCGACAAGGCGAACCACAGCGCGATCAGCGGCGCGCCGATCTGGATGCCGCCGCGGAAGTTGAAGCCCTTCAGCGCGGGGTAATCCAGCCCGATCGGCATGCCCATGATGAAGAACATGATGATCGTCGGCAGCAACAGGATCGCGACCGAAGGCCAAAGCATCGGCAGCAGGCGACCGGTGTCATAAAGCAGCTTGGTCGCATAGCGGCGGTAGGCGAAGACGCCGATCACCGAGGCGACAAAGGTCGCCACCACGATCATCGACCCCGGCCCCCAGACCGGCCCGGGAATATAGACGCCCCGGTTGGTGAAGGCGAAAGAGCCCAGCATCATGGTCGAGGCCGGATCGTCACCGCGGAAGGCCGAAGGCGCGGGCATGGCGGCGGTCATGATGGTGTAGATGATCAGGATCCAGATCAGCACCGGGATGTTGCGGAAAATCTCGACGTAGCCGGCCATCAGCTTGCGCACGAGCCAGTTGTTCGACAGGCGCAGAACCCCGGCGATCACGCCAAAGATCGTGGCCGTGACGCAGGCAAGGAAGGACACCAGAAGCGTGTTGATGATCCCGACCCAAGCCGCCTGAAGGTTCGACGATTGGCTGGTATAGGGGATCAGCGTCTGGTTGATGTCATAGCCCGCCGGATTGCCGAGGAACTGGAAAGAGATGTTCAAACCGGCGGCGCGCAGGTTCGCGGCTAGGTTCGATCCCAGATACCAGATCGCCGTGACCAGCAGCGCCAGCGCGATCACCTGAAAGGTGATCGACCGATAGCGGGTGTCGCTCAACAGCATAGATGGCCGGAACGACGCCTTGGGAGGGTCGGAGAATGTCGTCATGTATGTATCCCTGTGTTCCGGCTTGTTTTTTATCGGTGCATTTGGCGCACCTTGGCCGAATCATTTTTGGTCGTAGATCGATTTATCTCGATCGTGGGTTTTTATTGTCTCGTTGGGGTTTCGTCAGTCGTTTTTTTGACCGTTCTTCTTGTCAGTAGGGAGCTTTTGCTGGCCAGAGGCAGGCAGCCCCACCGGCCAGAGGCGCAAGGGGCGCAGGAATTCCTGCGCCCCTCGCTTCGCGATTTAGCGGAAGGGCGGTGCGTAGAGCAGGCCACCATCTGTCCACTGGGCGTTCAGCCCGCGTGCCAGACCGATGGGTGTCTCTTCGCCGATGTTCTTGGCAAAGATCTCACCGTAGTTGCCTTCGGCCATGATGGCGCGCTTGGCCCAGTCGGCGTCGAGGCCGATCATCTCACCCAATGTGCCCTCGGTGCCCAAAAGGCGGGCAACTTCGGGGTTGTTGGTGTTGCCGGTCATCTCTTCGATATTGGCCGAGGTGATGCCCAGTTCTTCGGCAGCGATCAGCGCGTTCAGCACCCAGCGGGTGATGTCGCCCCAGTCGTTGTCGCCGTGACGGACCAGCGGGCCCAGCGGCTCTTTCGAGATGATCTCGGGCAGCAGCACGTGCTCATCGGGGTTTTCGAAGGTCGCGCGTGTCGCAGCAAGGCCCGATGCGTCGGTGGTGTAGGTGTCGCAGGCACCGGCAAGGTACTGCTGCTGGCCTTCGGCGTTGGTTTCAACGGGGACCGGCTCGTAGCTGATGTTGTTCTTGCGGAAGAAGTCCGCGAGGTTCAGCTCGGTTGTGGTGCCGGTCTGGATGCAGACGGTCGCGCCGTCCAGATCCTTGGCCGAGGAAACGCCAAGCGCTTTGGGGACCATGAAGCCCTGACCGTCGTAGTAGTTCACGCCGATGAAGTCGAACTTCAGGTCGGTGTCACGGCTGAAGGTCCATGTGGTGTTCCGTGCGAGGAAGTCGATCTCGCCCGAGGCCAGCGCGGTGAAGCGGGTTTTGCCGGTTGTCGGCACGAATTCCACGGCGTTCTTGTCGCCCAGAACGGCGGCGGCAACGGCACGGCACACGGCCACGTCGAAACCTTCCCATTCGCCGTTGGCGTTCGGCGCGGCAAAGCCTGCAAGGCCTGTGGTCACGCCACAGTTCAGCTTGCCACGGGCCTTGACGTCATCAAGCGTGGCGGCACCAGCAGCGCCGGCCGCAAGGCCAGCAACGGTCAGCGCGCCAAAAATTACGGTTTTTTTCATTTTTACCTCTTCCTGATAGTCCGCCACGTTCACTGGCGGTTAATCCGACGCCAGATGACGCCGAAAGCGATCTTGTGCAGGGTTTCCCCTGCTCAATGAAAAGCAGTGTGGGCGGATTCAGGTTTGAAGGTCAAGGGCGCGATGGGCAAAATCAGGGCGGGTTTTCACATCGAGTCGCAAAGCTTTTATCAAGTTAAGCAGCTTTGCAAAGCACTATTATTGCACATGCATGTAAAAATGCCTGCCGCTTGATTTCGGCCTCTTGCTCGGCCACGTCATCGCGGCCCCATTGCTCGGCCTGCCATGTCTCATCCAGCCGCGACAGGGCCCAAATTTCCTCGGGGTCAAAGGCCTGTTCGAGCGCGGCAAAGCCAAGGATCAGCGAGCCGGTGAGGCTCACAAGGTCATGAAAAGCCGCCAGTTCAAAGGGATCAAGCGCCGCCGTCCGCCGGTGCAATTGGGCCAGGGCTTCGGGCGCTTGCGGCTCATGCATGATGCCCTCCCGCGTCTCCAACCGCACGCCAAGGGTTTGCGCCGCCCAGTCCAGCATCGGATCCCACTCAGCCGCTTGCCGGGCGACCAGACCTTCGGGGCTGTCGGCGCGGTAGCACAGAAGATCGCTGTCGCCATAGGCCGCGAGCATCTCGACGACCTCGGCCTTTTGCACCGCGACCTTGTCGATCGCGGCATTGGCGGTCTTGGTCACCGGCATGGTACGCGGGTCGATCTGCTTTTCCTGCGCCTGCCATTCGGCGGCCACGGCCTCGGCCATGGCGCGGGTCGGCAGGGTCAGCAGGCGCTTGGCCGGGGTCTTCACCCGGCGGCCGTCCAATTCGACGGTGAAACCGTCTTCGACCGTGACCACGGCGGCGTCTTTCCAAAAGCGTTTGGCTTTCCAGTCACTCATGCGGGAATGCTCCAGATTTGTTCCAGCAGGGCGGGCAGCGCCGCGAAATCCTCGACCAGATGCGCGGCGGCGGCCAGCCGTTCCGGGCCGTGATAGCCCCATTTGACGCCGATCCCGGTCACCCCGGCAGCGGCGGCCATGTCCATGTCGAAAGAGGTGTCGCCGATCATCACCGTGGCCTCAGGCCCTACCCCGGCATCGGCCATCGCCTGATGGATCATCGACGGATGCGGCTTGGAGGGATGGAAATCCGCTACCTGCTGCGTGATGAAAAGCCCCTCCAGCCCGTGACCGGCGATCAGCTTGTCCAGCCCGCGTTTCGACTTGCCCGTGGCGACGCCCAACAGCATCTCCGGCTCTGCGTGAAGACGCCGCAACGTCTCCAACGCGCCGGGGTAAAGCGGCGAGGATTGCGCCACCCCCGCCTCGGCCCGCAGGGTCATATAAGCAGCCTTATAGGCTTCAACCATCGCAAGGTGATCTCCCGCCGGGCGCCTGGGGGCCAGTACCGTCATCGCCACATCCAGCGACAGGCCGACGATCGACAGGATCTCGGCCCGCGTTGGCGCGGGTGCCTCCACAGCCGCAAAGGCCGCCGTCATCGCCGCGACGATATCGCCTTGGCTGTCGACCAGCGTGCCGTCGACGTCAAAAATCACCAAACGGAGCGGTTTGCTCATTGCAGCGACTCGAAAGGGTCTTCTTCGGCGAGATCCTCGGTCCAGCCGAAGGTGTCCCAGCTATGCGCCATATGGTCGGGCAGTTCAGCGGTGATCGTCACCACCTTGCGCGTGTGCGGATGTTCGAAACGCATCATCCGCGCGTGCAGATGTAGCTTCTTCGAGATGATCCCGCCCAGTTGCGCGCCCCAGCCGTCGCCGAGGTTCTCCTGCCCCGAACCGCCGTATTTGCCGTCGCCAACGATCGGATGCCCAATCTCGGCCATATGCGCCCGCAGCTGGTGGGTGCGGCCCGTGACCGGCTCCATCGCCACCCAAGACGCGCGCGAGCCGACGCGGAAGAGCGTTGCATAAAGCGTATGCGCGCGTTTCGCGCCCGGCGTGTCGTCCATGTCGCGCGGGTGCACGGCAATCATCTTTTCGCCCTCGCCCTTGCGGCCATGGCCGCCGGCCTTGACCAGACCGTATTTGATCTCCCCCAGATAGGGCGTGGGCACGCCCGCGACGATGGCCCAATAAATCTTGCGGGTTTCGCGGTGCCGCATCGCCGCCGTCAGCGATTTGGCCGCCGCACGGGTGCGCGCCAAGAGCAGCACGCCCGAGGTATCGCGGTCGAGCCGGTGCACGAGGCGCGGCTTTTCCTCGGCGTCGAAGATCAGCGCTTCGGACAGCGCGTCGACATGGCGGTCGGCCTGGCCCGAGCCGCCCTGCACCGCCAGCCCGGCGGGCTTGTTCAGCGCGATGACGTGGTCGTCGCGGTAGATCACGCAGTCGCGGATCATTTTGGCGTCGGCCTCGGTGATGCGTGTCCGCTTGGGCGGCGGGGGCGGCGCGGCATCGGGCAGCGGCGGCACGCGCACCTGCTGGCCCGCCTCGAGCCGCGTGTTGGCCTTGACCCGGCCCCCATCGACGCGGATCTCGCCCTTGCGGCACATCTTCTCGATGAGGCCCTGATTGATCTGCGGAAACATCCGCTTGAACCAGCGGTCAAGCCGCTGGTCGCCATCGCCCTCGGCGACGGTCACTGTCTGTACGCGGCTCATGCCAATACCTCACGGGCCAACCAGAGGCCCAGCAAACAGGCGGCCAGCGACAAGATCACCGAGGCCCCCACATATGAAAATGCGACAGCGGCGCGGCCTGCCTCAAGCAGGCGCAACGTGTCGAGTGAAAACGCCGAGAAGGTGGTGAAGCCGCCCAGAAGCCCGGTCATCAGGAAGGGCAGCAGCAGCGCCTTGTCCGCGAACGTGACCCAGACCACCCCGATGGCGAGCGAGCCCGCGACGTTGACGGCAAGCGTGCCCAGCGGAAAGCCCACGGCCAGACCGACAAGGTAGCGCAGACAGGCCCCCAGAGCGCCGCCGAGCGCCACCATGATCAGTGTTTTCATCATCGACACCCCATCGCGCCTGCGCGGCCCGGAGTCAAGTTTTCCGCTTGGCGCGCAGCCCCGCAAAGTAATCCTGCCGCTTTTTCAACTCCCGCTCGAAACCGCGTTCGACCGGTTCGTAAAGGCTGGGGCGTTCCATCGCGTCGGGGAAGTAGTTTTGGCCTGAGAACCCATCCTCGGCGTCATGGTCATAGGCATAGCCCGAACCGTAGCCCTGTTCTTTCATCAGCTTGGTGGGCGCGTTCAGAATATGTTTCGGCGGCGGCTCCGACCCGGTGCTGCGCGCCAGACGCCGCGCGCCCTTGTAGGCTTTGTAGACAGCGTTGGATTTCGGCGCGAGGCAAATGTAGGTCAGCGCCTGCGCGATGGCGAGCTCCCCCTCCGGGCTGCCGAGACGCTCGTAGGTCTCCCATGCCTGCAGGCAGAAGGCCTGCGCCTGCGGATCGGCGAGGCCGACATCCTCCACCGCCATCCGAGTAATGCGCCGCATCAGGTAGCGCGGGTCCTCGCCGCCCTCCAGCATCCGCCCCAACCAGTAGAGCGCCGCGTCCGGGTCCGAGCCGCGCATGGATTTGTGTAGGGCCGAGATGAGGTTGTAATGCGAATCCCCCGACTTGTCGTATTGCGCCGCGCGGCGCATGAGGCGTTTCGACAGGCCCGCCTTGTCGAGCGGTGCGTCGTCTTTCCACGCGGTCACCTGCTCGATCAAATTGAGCAGCGCCCGCCCGTCGCCATCGGCCATTTCCAGCAGCGCCTCGCGCGCCTCGGGTTGCAGGGGCAGGGGCTTGCCCAGCTCGCGTTCGGCCCGCTGCGCCAAGCGTTCCAGATCGCCATGGGGCAGGCGCTCCAGCACCAGAACCTGCGCGCGGCTGAGCACAGCGGCGTTGAGTTCGAAACTCGGGTTCTCCGTGGTGGCGCCGACCAGAAGGATGGTGCCATCCTCCATATGCGGCAGGAAGCCGTCCTGCTGTGCCTTGTTGAAACGGTGGATCTCGTCAACGAAGAGCAGCGTTCCCTGCCCCTGACGGCGGCGCATCTTGGCCGCGTCGAACACCTTGCGCAGTTCCGGCACGCCCGAGAAGATCGCGCTGATCTGCACGAAATGCAGATCGGTCTCATCCGCCAGCAGCCGCGCGATCGTGGTCTTGCCTACACCGGGCGGCCCCCAGAAGATCAGCGAGGACAGCGCCCCGGCGGCCAGCATCACCGACAGCGGCGCATCGGGGCCGAGCACCTTTTCCTGCCCGATCACCTCGCCAAGCGATTTCGGCCGCAACCGGTCGGCCAAGGGGCGGTGGCCGCCCTCTTCCGCCTCTTCCGTGTCTCCGAACAAATCCGCCACGCTACCCCCTGAACCGCAGCGCCATGCGCCGGTCACCGCGTTGTATCACCATCTGGATGCGACGCACCTGCCCCGAGAGCAGCGCCACGAGGGCGGCGGTATCCTCCACCGCCACGCCGTTGACCGAGAGGATCACGTCACCGTCCCTGACCCCCACGCGCGGGCCGAAACGCCCGGCGTCGAGCACCACCACGCCCGCGCTTTCCAAGGGCAAGTTCATCTCGGCAATGACCGCCGGGTTGATCCGCGCCGCTTTCAGCCCCGGCAGCAGGCTGCCCGCGCCCAAGGTGACCTCGGCCCGGTCCGGCACGTCGGGCGCGGCGATCAGGGCCACATTCATCTCCTGCAACCGCCCCTCGCGCATGACGCCCACGCGGGCGGAATGGCCCAGACCTGCCACCGACATGCGGTAAATCATCTCGGCGGGCGTGTTCACCGGCTGGTCGTCAACGCTGACGATCACGTCGCCAACCATCAGCCCCGCGCCGTTAAAGGGGCTGGCGGGATGCAGCCCGGAAACGATGATCCCGCCCGGACGGTCCAGCCCCAAGGGCCCCGCCATGTCGGCATCGACTGGCTGGCCTGAAAGCCCCGCCCAGGGACGCTGGAAAGCGGTCTCCCCGGCGCGGGCCTGTGCGACGAAGGCGGCCACCAGATCGGCGGGAATGGCAAAACCGATGCCGTTGCTGCCGCCCGAGCGGGTCAGGATCGAGGTGTTCACTCCGATGAGCCTTCCGCCCATGTCAATGAGCGCCCCGCCGGAATTGCCCGGGTTGATCGGCGCGTCTGTCTGGATGAAATAGCCCTGACCTCCCCCGCCCGCGGCGCCAGAGCGGGCCAGCCCCGAGACGATCCCGCTCGACACGGTCTGGCCCACGCCGAAGGGGTTGCCGATGGCCAACGTCAACTCGCCCACCTCCACCGCGTCGCTTTCGCGCAACTCGAGAAACGGCAGGTCCTCGGCCCCTTCGAGCTTGAGGATCGCCAGATCGCTGTCGGCATCGCCCAGAAGCACCCGGGCGCTGTACTCACGTCGGTCGTTCAGCACGACGCGGATGTCGGTGGCGGTGCCGACGACGTGGTAGTTCGACACGACGATCCCGTCGGCCGAGAGGATCACGCCCGAGCCAAGCGAGTTCTGCACCCGGGGCCGCTCGGAGAAGGGATCGCGAAAAAAGCGTTCGAAGAAGGGATCGGTCTGCAGCGGCGTGCGGCGGGCCTTTGCGATGGTCCGGGCGTAGATATTGACCACCGCCGGGGCGGCCTCTTTGACCAGCGGCACGAAACTCAGCTGCATCTGCGCGGCGGAGCTTGGCACATGCTGTGCGGCCAGCGGGCCGCAGAGCATCATCAAGAGCAGGAAAAGGGTTCTCATGCCCCAGATATGCGCAGGGAGTGGGGCCGGTGCAACTGCGATTTGCCCCCCTGCCCAGCAAAAGAAAAGCCCCGCCGGGGGCGGGGCTTTCCGAATAACGATGGCGGGGATCTTATTCCGCCGCGTCTTCCTCGGCCAGACGCGCCTTGTCGGCGGCACCCTTGGCGTCGCGGTCGCGGTCGACGAATTCGATGATCGCCATCGGCGCCATGTCACCATAGCGGAAGCCGGCCTTCAGAACGCGGACGTAGCCGCCCTGACGGTCCTTGTAGCGCGGGCCCAGCACGTCGAACAGCTTGGCGACATACTGGTCTTCTTTCAGCTTCGACGCGGCCTGACGGCGGGCGTGCAGGTCGCCGCGCTTGGCGAGCGTGATCATCTTCTCGATGATCGGCTTCAGTTCCTTGGCTTTCGGCAAGGTGGTCTTGATCTGCTCATGCTCGATGAGCGAGCCTGCCATGTTCGAGAACAGCGCCTTGCGGTGTTCATGTGTACGGTTCAGGCGGCGGTATCCACGTGCGTGACGCATTGTCTTACTCCAATCGTGATGCCCTCTACGGGCGGTTTTGCTTTGTCTGGCCCGCGATGCGTGTCACGAGCTCTCCTTGGGGCTTACGCCCGGTCGTAACGGCACCCGATTTCTTTGAAAGAAATCGGTGCCGGAAACTTTGAAAGTTTCCGGCGCCCGTATCTTAGAACGAATCCTCGAACTTTTTGGCGAGGTCTTCGATATTCTCTGGCGGCCAGTCCTCGACGTCCATGCCAAGGTGCAGACCCATGCCCGAAAGCACTTCCTTGATCTCGTTCAAGGATTTGCGGCCGAAGTTCGGGGTGCGCAGCATCTCGGCTTCGGTCTTCTGGATCAGGTCGCCGATGTAGACGATGTTGTCGTTCTTCAGGCAGTTCGCCGAACGGACCGAGAGCTCCAGCTCGTCGACCTTCTTCAGCAGCAGCGGGTTGAACTCCAGACCGTCGTCGTCGTCCTGACGGGACGCCGATTCCGGCTCGTCGAAGTTCACGAAGATGCCCAGCTGGTCCTGCAGGATACGCGCGGCGAAGGCCACGGCGTCGTCCGGCGTGATGGAGCCGTCTGTTTCCACTTTCATGGTCAGCTTGTCATAGTCCAGCACCTGCCCCTCACGGGTGGGCTGCACGTCGTAGGAGACCTTCTTGACCGGCGAATAGATCGCGTCGATCGGAATGAGACCGATGGGCGCGTCCTCGGGCTTGTTCTTGTCTGCGGAGACATAGCCCTTGCCGGTGTTGACGGTCAGCTCCATGTAGACATCCGCACCGTCATCGAGATGGCAGATCACATGCTCGCGGTTCAGAATCTCGATACCGGCGGATTCGGAGATGTCACCGGCGGTGACGACGCCCGGACCTTTGGCGGAGATCGACAGGCGCTTGGGGCCTTCGACTTCCATGCGCAGGCTGACGCCCTTGAGGTTCAGGATGATGTCGGTCACGTCTTCGCGCACACCGGCGACGGAGGAAAACTCGTGCAGCACGTTGTCGATCTGCACGGAGGTGATCGCCGCGCCCTGCAGCGAGGACATCAGCACGCGGCGCAGCGCGTTGCCGAGGGTCAGACCGAAGCCCCGCTCCAGCGGTTCGGCCATGACGGTCGCCTGACGTGCGGGGTCGTTGCCCGGCTTAACGTCAAGCTGTTGCGGCTTGATCAATTCAGCCCAATTCTTGTGGATCATGCGTCCCTCCATCCTTGTTTGTGCCTCATGTCCAAATGACACAAACGCTCGAGGTTTCTGAAAAGCGGTATGGGGCCGCACGCAAGGCGCGACCCCATGTAAAACAATCCCGACTTAAACGCGGCGGCGTTTGGGCGGGCGGCAGCCGTTGTGGGCCATCGGGGTCACATCACGGATCGAGGTGATGTTGAAACCGGCAGCCGCCAGAGCGCGCAGCGCGGATTCACGGCCGGAACCGGGGCCCTGCACTTCGACTTCCAGCGTCTTGACGCCGTGATCCTGAGCTTTGCGGCCTGCATCTTCTGCGGCCATCTGAGCGGCGTAAGGTGTCGATTTACGCGACCCTTTGAAGCCCATGGTGCCAGCGGACGACCAGGAGATCGCGTTGCCCTGCACGTCCGAGATCAGGATCTTGGTGTTGTTAAAGCTCGAGTTCACATGCGCCACGCCTGCGGCGATGTTCTTGGAGACCTTACGCTTGGTGCGTGTCTTATCGCGTGCCATTGATCGGACCCTCCCTTATTTCTTCTTGCCAGCAATGGCCTTCGCGGGGCCTTTGCGTGTGCGTGCGTTGGTATGGGTGCGCTGGCCGCGAACCGGCAGGTTGCGACGGTGGCGCAGGCCACGGTAGCAGCCGAGGTCCATCAGGCGCTTGATGTTCATCTGCGTGTCACGACGCAGGTCACCTTCGACGGTGTAGTTGGCGTCGATGTGCTCACGCACGGCCAGAACTTCGGCGTCGGACAGCTCGTTGACCCGGCGGGTCTCGTCGATGCCGACAGCTTCGCAGATGGCCTTGGCGGAGGAGCTGCCAATACCAGTGATATAGGTGAGGGCGATGGGAACCCGCTTTGCAGTCGGGATGTTTACGCCGGCAATACGTGCCACGTTAGCTATTCCTTTTCGTTGCGGGTCCGTGATTCCAGACCCTTTTTTCACAACACAAGCCCGAGGCGGTAAGACCATCGGGCTAAGGCTGATCAGGTGATCTTGCGGGGTTGGGCGGAACCCTTGCCGCAATTTGATTCTCTTACGAGATAGGGGTGACTATGAGGTTTTGCGCAGGGCGTCAAGGCCCGCACAAAACTCAGCGCTGATCGGCAGCGCGAAGGCAAAGGACAGCGCCCCCTGCCCCGCGCCGCCGGGAAATCACTTGTCGAGAACCTGCGCGATTGCGCCGCGCACTTCTTCGATCTGGCCCAGACCGTTCACGCCGCTGAGCATGTCTTTGGCATAGTAGTAGCCGATCAGCGGAGAGGTCTGTTTGTAATAGGCCATCAGACGGGTTTTGAGGCTTTCCTCATTGTCGTCTGCGCGGCGCTTGAACTCGGTCCCGCCGCAGTTGGTGCACTTACCATCTTCGGGGATCGGTTTGGTCAGGTCGTTATAAACCTCGCCACAGCTTGCGCAAGTGGACCGCGCGGTGATGCGGGCGACCAGCGCCTCATCATCGACCTTCATCTCGATCACAGCGTCGAGGGTCTGGCCCTCTTGCGCCATCAGATCGGCCAGCGCATCGGCCTGCGCCAGCGTGCGGGGGAAGCCGTCGAAGATAAAGCCGCCATGCTCGGCCTTGTCGGTGAGCTTTTCGCGGATCAGGCCAATGACGATCTCATCGGTGACAAGCGCGCCGCGGTCCATCACGTCGGCCACGATCTTGCCCATCTCCGTGCCGCTGTCCTTGGCTTCACGCAGCATGTCGCCAGTGGACAGCTGAACCATGTTGCGGGTCTCAACCAGATGACGTGCTTGGGTGCCTTTGCCTGCGCCCGGAGGCCCGAGTAGGATAATATTCATCGACGTACGGGGCTCCGTTTCTTGCGTGTACCTTTGCCTTTGCCCGCGCCCTTGCCGCGCAGCTGAGACTTCTCAAGCAGACCTTCATACTGATGCGCCAGCAGATGGCTCTGAACCTGTTGGATCGTGTCCATGGTGACCGAGACGACGATCAGCACCGAGGTGCCGCCGAAGTAGAAGGGGATCGCGAACTGGCCGCGCAGAATCTCGGGCAGAACACAGACCGCCGCCAGATAGGCTGAGCCGAGGACGAGGATGCGGTTGACCACATACTCCAGATACTCGGCGGTACGCTTGCCGGGGCGGATGCCGGGGACAAAGCCGTTCTGGTTCTTCAGGTTGTCGGCCACGTCATCGGGTTTGAAGCTGACGTTGAAGGTATAGAAATAGGCGAAGAAGACGATCATGCCCACGAAAAACAGCAGGTAAAGGGGCTGACCGGGGCCGAAGTTCGCCAAGAGCCAAGACATCACCGGGCTGGTGGAATTGCCCGAGAAGGTGCTGACGGTGACCGGCAGCAGCAGCAGTGAAGAGGCGAAGATCGCCGGGATCACACCCGCCGGGTTCACCTTCACCGGCAGGTGGCTGGTGCCGCCATCGTACATTTTCATGCCGACTTGGCGGCGTGGATATTGAATGTGAATCTTGCGCAGCGCGCGCTCCATGAAGACCACGAACATGATCGTCGCGATCACCATGACCAAGACGCCCACGATGACGGCGGGGCTGATGGCGCCCGAACGGCCCGAGGCGAAGAACTGCGCGATGGCGGCGGGAACCTCGGCGATGATGCCGACGAAGATAATCAGCGAAATGCCGTTGCCGATGCCGCGCGCGGTGATCTGCTCACCCAGCCACATCAGGAACATCGTGCCGCCCACGAGGGTAATCATACAGGCCGCGATAAAGCCGAAACCCATCTGGCCATCGGCCACGATGTCACCGGCCTGAAGGCTCACGGCAAGGCCATAGGACTGCAAAGTCGCCAGCGCCACGGTGCCGTAGCGCGTGTGTTGGTTGATCTTCTTGCGCCCCTGCTCGCCCTCTTTCTTAAGCTGTTCCAGCGCAGGAACCATGGAGGTCAGCAGCTGAACGATGATCGAGGCCGAGATATAGGGCATGATGCCCAGAGCGAAGATACCCATCCGGCCAAGCGCGCCGCCGGTGAACATCGACACCATGCCGCCGATGCCTTGGCCTGCGCTCTCCATAAAGTCACGCAGCGCGCCACCGTCGATGCCGGGAACCGGAATGAAGGTGCCAAGGCGGTAAACGATAAGCAGCCCGAGCGTGAACAGAATCCGGTTGCGCAGGTCTGTTGCCTTGCCCAATGCGGACCAGCTCGTGTTCGCGGCCATGTTTTCGACGGCAGATACCATGAGGGGTCTCTTCTTTTGTTGCGAAAACGCCGCCCGGGCCGTTTTCCGGCGGGCGGCGTTCGGGAAAACTTGAGGTTATGTAAGCGGCTGGCGCGCCGCTCACAAGCCTTAAGGCCGCTTTACTCGGATGCCTCGGCCGCCTTGGGGGCGGTCACGGTCACCTTGCCGCCTGCCTTCTCGACCGCCTCGATGGCGGACTTGGAAGCGCCAGCGACGTTCAGGTCGATCTTGGAGGTGATGTCACCCTTGGCCAGAACGCGGATACCGTCCAGCTCACGACGGACCAGACCGGAAGCAACCAGCGCTGCGGCGTCAATGGTGTTGCCCGCGTCAAGTTTCTTCGCGTCGATGAACTTCTGGATCAGGCCCAGGTTAACGACAGCGAAGGATTTGCGGTTCGGCTTGTTGAAGCCGCGCTTGGGCAGACGCTGGTAGATGGGCATCTGGCCGCCTTCGTAGCCGTTGATGCTCACACCCGAGCGGGACTTCTGACCCTTGATACCACGGCCACCCATTTTACCCTTGCCAGAGCCGGGACCACGGCCAACGCGCATACGCTTCTTGGCTGCGCCTTCGTTGTCGGAAAGTTCGTGCAGTTTCATGTCGCTTCTCCTTATGCCGGAAATGGCCCCCAGCGACGGGAGTGGCCAAACGCGGCGTTGCGATTCCATTGCGACCCAACACGGGCCACCGGGGGCGTATAGGGGATGGCGGGGGGCGTGACAAGGGGGGCATGGCGACTACCTCCAGCGCCTCACCCCTGTCGACCTAATCCCACCGGCTAGTGGCAATGATATGGCTTTGATCCGGCATGGCAACATCGCCCCGGCGGTGAGGATTTTCTACATCCGCCCCCATGGGCGGGGCCGTCGGGGGTACTTAGTTGGCTGGTTTGCATCTGAACCGACGCGAAGGACGGCGCACCAGCCGCCACAAATATAACGGCGAGTATAGCAAAGGGTTTCATCGTTAATCCTATCCGTTTACGCCCCGAAAAAATGCGTGAGGCCATTCAACGGTAAATGTTAACGAAATATTAACAAGTGTTGAAAACGAGTGGGCGAAGGAACCGACCTCTCGAATCCCCCCAGTAAGCGGACCGAACGCGTACCAAGCGCGCCTCAGCAGTCGCCTGCCAAACCCGCAAATCCCACAACGCAAAACGCCCCGCAGTTCCCTGCGAGGCGCTCTCGTAGGATGGTCCTCCACCCTACCGCTGAACCCTAGGTTCAGCCTTTCTCTTCAACGATCTCGACCATATGCGAGACCTTGTTGATCATGCCGCGCACGGAAGGTGTATCTTCCAGCTCACGGGTGCGACCCATTTTGTTGAGGCCGAGGCCGACCAGCGTTGCGCGCTGTTTGGCGGGGCGGCGGATCGGCGAACCGACCTGCTTGATTACGAGTGTCTTGGCCATGCTTATGCCTCCTCAGCCACTTGAGCGGAGGACTCTACGTTGTCTTCACGCTTGGGCAGAATGTCAGCCACTTTCTTGCCGCGACGCTGCGCGACGGAACGGGGCGATTGCTCTTTCTTCAGACCGTCCAAAGTGGCGCGGATCATGTTGTAGGGGTTCTGCGAACCGACCGATTTGGACACAACGTCTTTCACGCCCAACATCTCGAACACGGCACGCATCGGACCACCGGCGATGATACCGGTACCTTCAGGTGCTGTGCGCATGATGACGCGGCCAGCGCCGTGGCGACCATGCATGTCGTGGTGCAGGGTGCGGCCTTCGCGCAGTTGCACGCGGATCATCTGACGCTTGGCTTGCTCGGTCGCCTTGCGGATGGCCTCGGGCACTTCTTTCGCTTTACCCTTGCCAAAGCCGACGCGGCCTTTCTGATCGCCCACGACCACGAGTGCGGCGAAGCCGAAACGCTTACCACCCTTAACGGTCTTGGACACGCGGTTGATCGCGACCAGACGGTCAGCGAATTCCGGGGTCTCGTCGCGTTGGTTGCGGCGGTTGCCCCCACGGTTGTCATCTCTTGCCATCTGGCATCTTCCTTTTTCTGTGGCCTTACCGGCCCTTAGGATCAATCCTGGTGAGCCCATGGCCCCCGGATCATCGAGAGGGCCTTCCCGGCCCTCTTCGCAGGAGAGCTATGCCCGAGGCATAGCCTTCGTATGAAAGCGGGTGCGTGGTTGCCCACGCACCGCACAATCAGATCTTCAAACCGCCTTCACGCGCAGCTTCGGCCAGAGCCTTCACCTTGCCGTGGAAGAGGAAGCCGCCACGGTCGAAGTATGCTTCTTCGACGCCGGCTTTCTTGGCACGTTCGGCAATCGCGGCACCGACTTTCGTCGCTGCTTCGATGTTGTTTTTGCCAACCACGCCCAGATCCTTCTCCATGGAGGAGGCGGAGGCCAGTGTCACGCCGTTCACATCGTCGATCAGCTGGGCCGAGATGTTCTTGGACGAACGGTGTACCGACAGGCGAAGACGCCCGGCGTTGACTTTGCGGAGTTTGTTCCGAACGCGCATGCGGCGCTTCAGGAACAGCTGTCGTTTGGTATTTGCCATCAATCCGTTCCTTACTTCTTCTTGCCTTCTTTGCGGAAGATGAACTCGCCCTTATAGCGGATGCCTTTGCCCTTATAGGGCTCGGGCTTGCGCCATGCGCGGATGTTCGCGGCAACCTGACCAACGAGCTGTTCGTCGATGCCTTCCACAACGATTTCGGTCTGCTTGGGTGCCGTCACGGTCACGCCCTCGGGCGCAACGTAGTCGACATCGTGGCTCAGGCCGAGGTTCAGTTTCAGCGTGTTGCCGTTCATGGCCGCACGATAACCAACACCCTGGATTTCAAGCTCTTTCTTGAAGCCCGTGGTGACGCCGGTCACCAGGTTTTCGATCATGGTGCGGGACATGCCCCACTGCTGACGGGCGCGCTTGGACTTGCCGCGCGGTGTCACAGTGATTGCGTTGTCTTCGACCGCGAGGCTCACGTCATCAGTGGCACGGAAGCTGCGGGTGCCCTTGGGGCCCTTCACTTCGATGGTCTGACCGCTCACCTCTGCCGAGACACCCGAAGGCATAGCGACTGGTTTCTTACCGATACGAGACATTGTCTTCTCCTTAGAATACGGTGCAGAGCACTTCGCCGCCGACATTGGCAGACCGTGCAGATGCGTCCGACATCACACCTTTGGAGGTGGAGACAATCGACACGCCGAGGCCCTGACGGACGACGGGGATGTCATTGACGGCCATGTAGACGCGGCGGCCGGGCTTGGAAACCCGCTTAAGCTCACGAATAACAGGTTCGCCTTCGTAGTACTTGAGGCTGATTTCGATGGCGGGGTGGCCATCGGCGCCCGTGACTTTTTCATAGCCGCGGATGTAGCCTTCGTCGGCCAGCACGTCCAGAACCCATGCACGCAGCTTGGAAGCCGGTGTCATGACGGTGGATTTGCCGCGCAGCGAAGAGTTACGGATGCGTGTCAGCATATCTGCGATAGGATCGTTCATCTGATGCGCTCCTTACCAGCTCGACTTGACCATGCCGGGAATCTGGCCGGAAGAGCCAAGGTCCCGCAGCGCGATCCGCGAAATTTTCAGTTTACGATAGTAGGCGTGCGGGCGGCCCGTCAGCTGGCAACGGTTGTGCAGACGCACAGCAGAGCTGTTGCGCGGCAGTTTCGCCAGCTTCAGGGAAGCGCGGAAACGCTCTTCCATCGGTTTGCTTTCGTCGCTCACGATCTCTTTCAGAGCCGCGCGCTTGTCAGCGTACTTCTTAACCAGTGCTTCGCGCTTCTTCTCGCGCTCAATCATGGATTTCTTAGCCATTTCTAATCCTTCCCGCGCTTATGAATTGAAGGGCATGTTGAATGCTTTCAACAGCGCCTTGGCTTCAGCGTCGGTTTTCGCCGTGGTGGCGATCACGATGTCCATACCCCAAGTCTCGTCAACTTTGTCGAAGTCGATTTCGGGGAACACGATATGCTCTTTCAAGCCCATGGCGTAGTTGCCACGGCCGTCAAAGCTCTTGCCCGAGATGCCGCGGAAGTCGCGGATACGGGGCATTGCGATCGTGATCAGACGATCAAGGAATTCGTACATACGGTCGCCACGCAGGGTCACTTTCGCACCCAAAGGCATGTCCTCACGCACGCGGAAACCAGCGATGGATTTCTTGGCCACGGTTGTCAGAGCCTTCTGGCCTGCAATCGCGGTCAGGTCTTCCTGAGCCGACTTGGCTTTCTTGCTGTCGCGCACGGCTTCGGCACCGCAGCCGATGTTCAGAACGATCTTGTCCAGCTTGGGGATCATCATGTCGTTCTTGTAGCCGAATTCCTCTTTCAGGGCGGCGCGGATCTTCTCGCGGTATTCGGCCTGAAGGCGGGGTGTGTAGGTTGCGGTATCAAGCATCGATCACGTCCCCCGTGGTCTTGGCAAAGCGCACTTTCTTGTCGCCTTCGATTTTGAAACCCACGCGGGTGGCTTTGCCATTGGCATCCACCAGTGCGAGGTTGCTCAGGTCGATCGGCATCGCCTTGGGAATGCGACCGCCTTGAGTTGTCTGTGTCTGGCGCGTGGCGCGGATGGCGATTTTCACGCCGTCAACGATGGCCTTGTTCGACTTGGGGTCAACGGACGAGATGGTGCCCGTCTTGCCTTTGTCCTTGCCGGACAGGACGATGACCTTGTCACCTTTGCGAAGTTTAGCAGCCATGATTACAGCACCTCCGGAGCGAGCGAGATGATTTTCATGAAGTTCTTCGCGCGCAGCTCACGAACGACCGGCCCGAAGATACGGGTGCCGACCGGCTCGTTGTTGTTATTCAGGATAACAGCGGCGTTGCGGTCGAAGCGGATGGCGGTGCCATCTTCACGACGAACTTCTTTGGCGGTGCGAACGACGACGGCCTTGCGGACGTCGCCCTTTTTCACACGACCACGCGGGATGGCTTCCTTGACCGACACGACGATGATGTCGCCGACGGACGCGTATTTACGCTTGGAACCACCCAGGACCTTGATGCACTGAACACGGCGCGCGCCGCTGTTGTCAGCAACATCCAGGTTGGTCTGCATCTGGATCATTTGGTTTCTCCCGACCTTCTGGGGGGCGATGCGGCCCTCATCCCAGGGTTTCGTTTAAGGGGCTCAGGCCTCGGCTTTGTCCGAAGTCAGAACTTCCCAACGTTTGGTTTTCGACTTGGGGGCACATTCGATGATGCGTACAGTGTCGCCCACCTTGAACGTGTTGTTCTCATCGTGAGCCCGGTACTTTTTGGACTTACGGATGGTCTTTTTCAGAACCGGATGCGTAAAGCGGCGCTCTACGGAAACGGAAACTGTTTGTGCGTTGGCGTCCGATGTCACGGTGCCTGTAAGGATACGCTTGGGCATGTTTCAGGCTCCTATTATTCGGCTGCCGCAGCAGCGGCTTTCTGGTTCAGCACGGTGTGGACACGGGCCACGTCACGCTTAACAGTCTTCAGACGTGCGGAATTCTCCAGCTGGCCGGTGGCCTGCTGAAAACGCAAGTTGAAGGATTCTTTTTTCAGGTTCACAAGCTCGTCGCGGAGCTGGTCCGGCGTCTTGTCATGCAGTTCGCTGGCTTTCACGGCCTCTTCCTTTCAACATCACCAGTAGGCCCCTGTCAGGGTGACCATGATTCTGGTGGAGTTCATGATGAAAGGTGCCAATACGCGTTGAGGTCGCACATGGCAACCCCCGTTGGCCCGCATCTGCGCTTTTGGCGCAAATAGGCTGGCGATGGGGGTATGTTCGGCGTAAGGAGGAGCCATGTCAAACATCAAATCGCTTTTCGCCACCCGCCTCTATCACGCCGCCTTGTCGGACCATGGCAAGCCCATCGACACCGATGAACTGGCCGCCTCCTGCTTCTCGATTGCCGAGGATGATGAGGCCGGTCAGGACTGGTGCGAAGAGAATGGCTATGCCGGCTACACCTCCTATGCCTCGCTGGATGACCTGCCCTACCGGTTCCCGATCTTTAAGGATTTGGTCAAATCGCTCGACAAACATGTCGCGGCCTTTGCCAAGGATCTCGAGTTCGATCTCGGTGAGCGTAAATTGGTGCTCGACTCGCTTTGGCTGAACATCCTGCCCGAAGGCGGCATCCATACATCGCATATCCACCCGCATTCGGTGATCTCGGGAACGACCTATGTGACCATGCCCGAGGGAGCCAGCGCGATCCGCTTCGAAGACCCGCGGCTGCCGATGATGATGGCCGCGCCGGGCCGGATGAAGGGCGCGCGCGAGGAACTGCGGCCTTTCATCTATGTGGCCCCCGAAGCGGGCGACGTGCTGCTGTGGGAAAGCTGGTTGCGGCACGAGGTGCCGATGAACATGATCGAGGAAGATCGGGTGTCGGTCAGTTTTAACTACGCCTGGGAGAGCTGAGGGCCAGCGTCTGCCCGCGGGTGGGCGATCCAACGGTGCCTCGTGCCACTTTATCTCTCAACCATGATGGGCGCCCTCAACGTCGCGCCCAGCCTCACCAAATCGCCCACCCGGTCGCACCAAAGGTGCGCCTAGTATATTCTGGAATGCCTCTGGCGTGACGGGCGGGCAGGCGATGGCCCGGCGCCTGCGGCGCGGATCAGGCCGGGGTGGCAGTGACAGGCTTCTTGCCCTGATGGAAAACTTGACCGACAGTTGAACGCTTTCAAAAGGTCATTCGCATCGCCATGTTTCTCCGCCTGCTCTTCCTCGCCTCAGCCGCCGCCACGGTCGCCGCCTTCCTGTACCCCACATTCCGCGACCTGCTGCTCATCGGCCTGCCCTGCGCCATCGCCAGCGCGATCCTCCTCCTGCGGTCGCTCCGCCGGGGGCGCAAAGACTGGGTCATCGTCGACGGCTCCAACGTCATGTTCTGGAAAACCGGAGCACCTGACATCCGCGCCGTGCGCGAGGTGGTGGACGAACTCCGCGCGCGCGGACAATCCCCTTGCGTGGTCTTCGACGCCAACGCGGGATACCGCCTCATTGGCCGGTACCAACACGACAAGGCGTCGAGCAGCCAGCTCGACCTGCCCGCAAGCCGCGTGATGGTCGTCCCGAAAGGCACGCCCGCCGATCCCTACATTTTGAAAGCGGCCCGCGATCACCGCGGCCGGATCGTCAGCAGGGACCAGTTCCGGGATTGGAGCGAGGCCCACCCCGAGATCGGCACCCCGGGCCATCTGGTGAAAGGCGGCTACCGGGGCGGGAAACTCTGGCTCGCACTGGACCGCGAAGACTGACAAAACAAAACCCCCGCCGATCGCTCGACGGGGGTTTCTTTTCTCTCAGCCGCCCCTTGCGGGGCTACGGGCTTACCAGTCCTCGCGGACCACGACCCGGGTCTTGATCGGCAGCTTCATGGCTGCCAGACGCAGGGCTTCGCGCGCCACGTCTTCGCCGACACCGTCGATCTCGAACATGATGCGGCCCGGCTTGACCTTGGCGGCCCAGAAGTCGACGGAACCTTTACCTTTACCCATACGAACTTCGACGGGCTTGGAGGTTACCGGAACATCCGGGAAGATGCGGATCCAGACACGGCCCTGACGCTTCATGTGACGCGTCATGGCGCGGCGTGCCGCTTCGATTTGACGGGCTGTAACCCGCTCCGGCTGCAGTGCTTTCAGGCCGTAGGTGCCGAAGTTCAGGTCAGACCCGCCCTTCGCCAGACCCTTGATCGAGCCTTTGAACTGCTTGCGGAATTTAGTACGCTTTGGTTGAAGCATTTCTCATTCCCCCTTAGCGACGACCGCCGGCACCGCGAGGTGCTGGGCCGTCTTGGAGTTCCTGTGCCTTGCGGTCACGCGCGGCGGGGTCGTGTTCCATGATCTCGCCTTTGAAGATCCAGGTCTTGATCCCGATGATGCCGTAGGCGGTGGACGCCTCGACATGCGCGTAATCGATGTCGGCACGCAATGTGTGCAGCGGCACGCGACCTTCGCGGTACCATTCGGTACGCGCGATCTCGGCACCACCCAGACGACCCGCGAGGTTCACGCGGATGCCCAGTGCGCCCATGCGCATGGCGTTCTGCACGGCACGTTTCATGGCCCGGCGGAAAGACACCCGGCGCTCCAGCTGCTGTGCAATGCTCTCACCAACCAGATGTGCGTCCAGCTCGGGCTTGCGGACCTCAACGATGTTGAGGTGCAGTTCCGAGTTGGTCATCTTGGCAATCTTCTGGCGCAGCGTCTCGATGTCCGCGCCTTTCTTGCCGATGATGACACCGGGGCGTGCTGTGTGGATCGTGACGCGGCACTTCTTGTGCGGACGCTCGATGATCACACGGGCAACACCGGCCTGGTGGCACTCTTTCTTGATGAAGTCGCGGATTGCGAGGTCTTCGAGCAGAAGATCACCGTAATCCTTGGTGTCGGCGTACCAGCGGCTGTCCCAGGTGCGGTTCACCTGAAGGCGCATACCGATCGGATTGACTTTGTTACCCATCAGGCTTGCTCCTCAACTTGACGCACTTTGATCGTGATCTCGGCAAACGGCTTGATGATCTTGCCGAACCGGCCACGGGCCCGCGGGCGACCGCGCTTCATGGTCAGGTTCTTGCCGACATAGGCCTCGGCCACGATCAGCTCATCGACGTCCAGGTTGTGGTTGTTTTCCGCGTTGGCGATGGCGGACTGAAGGCATTTCTTCACGTCCTGCGCGACCCGCTTCTTGGAGAAGGTCAGGTCGGTCAGCGCCTTGTCCACGGACTTGCCACGGATGAGGGCAGCAACCAGGTTCAGTTTCTGCGGGCTCGTACGAAGCATGCGCAGCTTTGCCATTGCTTCGTTGTCTGCCACGCGGCGGGGATTCTTATCCTTGCTCATGGCTTATTTCCGCTTCGCTTTTTTGTCGGCGGCATGACCGTAGTAGGTGCGAGTCGGGGAGTATTCGCCGAACTTCTGACCGATCATTTCTTCGCTGACGTTGACAGGAATGTGCTTGTGACCGTTGTAGACGCCGAACGTCAGACCCACGAACTGGGGCAGGATCGTGCTGCGGCGCGACCAGATCTTGATCACTTCGTTACGACCGCCCTCACGGGAAGCCTCTGCCTTTTTGAGGACATAAGAGTCAACAAAAGGACCTTTCCATACTGAACGAGCCATTGATTAACGCCCCTTCTTCTTGGCGTGACGCGAGCGGATAATAAGCTTGCTGGACGCTTTGTTCTTGTTGCGGGTCTTGGCACCCTTCGTCGGCTTACCCCAAGGAGTAACCGGGTGACGACCACCAGAGGTCCGGCCTTCACCACCGCCGTGCGGGTGGTCGATCGGGTTCATCACCACACCACGCACAGAGGGACGGATGCCCTTGTGACGCATGCGGCCCGCTTTACCGTAGTTCTGGTTGGAGTTGTCGGGGTTGCTGACGGCACCGACGGTGGCCATGCATTCCTGACGCACGAGACGCAGCTCGCCGGAGCTCAGACGGATCTGAGCGTAGCCACCGTCACGACCCACGAACTGGGCGTAGGTGCCGGCGGCACGGGCGATCTGACCGCCTTTGCCGGGCTTCATCTCGATGTTGTGGACGATCGTACCGATCGGCATGCCCGAGAAAGGCATCGCGTTGCCGGGCTTGATGTCCACTTTGGCGCCGGCGATGATCTTGTCGCCAATGGCCAAACGCTGCGGGGCCAGGATGTAGGCCTGCTCGCCGTCTTCGTACTGGATCAGTGCGATGAAGGCTGTGCGGTTGGGGTCATATTCGATCCGCGCGACAACAGCGGACATGTCCAGCTTGTTACGCTTGAAATCAACGATACGGTAGAGGCGCTTTGCACCACCACCTGTACGACGCATTGTGATTCGTCCGGTGTTGTTCCGGCCACCGGATTTGGTCAGACCCTGAGTAAGGGCTTTGACCGGGCGGCCTTTCCACAGCTCCGAACGGTCGATCAGTACCAGTCCACGCTGGCCTGGCGTCGTCGGTTTGTACGACTTGAGTGCCATGTTCTCTGTCTTCCGTTTGCTAGGCACGCTCGCACCGAGGTGAAAGCGCGTTGGTTATAGGGCCCCGAAGGTCCCCTGTGGGAGTGGTGGATGGGTTTAAATCTCTTGCGAGGCAGGCATCCCAACCACCGGGATCGTTCAAATAGCCAAACCCCGGACGAATCCGGGGTCTGAGCCGATGTGGCGACGTAACAGGTTCGCAACAGCCCGTCCAGTGGGCATGGCGAAAATCCTCTCCCCTGCCCGCACAAAAGAAAAGAAGGCGCCGAAGCGCCTTCTTCTATTGGTTTAGCGACTACCCAAGGTGGGTATTAGTCAAGGCCAACGCTCTCAGCCAGACGCATACCGGGGTCGAGGATTTCAACTTCGGCTTCGTTGAATTCCGGCATGCTTTCCAGACGCTCTTCGGTCACGCCGGGGACGATAACTTCGTCTTCACGCATGATCAGCTTCTCAACCGGAATGGCGACTTCGTTTTCGCCCATACCAAGGAAACCACCAACGCCGATGATCGCAACAACGGTGTCACCACGGACGCCGATGAAGTCGATTTCGCCAACGTCTTCACCGGTCTCGGTTGCAACGCTGCGGCCAGTCAGTTCTTCTGCGGTCAGGTTGAAGATCGGCAAACGCTGCACGTTCTCCTGATAGCGGGCACGGTCTTCTTCGGCCATATTGCCCTGCTCGTCAGCGTTGAAGTCTTCCATCAACACGCGCGCTTGCTCTTGCTCGACGTCAATCTCGGCGCCCTCGGCACCTTCAACGTTAACCTGCGGTGCTTCGGCTTCTTCGACGACGACATTCGCGTCTTCGCCCTGCTGCACGTTCACGTTGGCTTCTTGCTGCTCAACGTCGACGCGGGCTTCTTCGGATTCGGCCACATTCACATCGGCTTCGGCCTGCTCAACGGTCACGCGCGGCTCGGCTTCCTCAATGGTTACTTTCGGCTCCGGGCGCACGAACTTCACGACGGGTTCGGGCTGCTCAAGATCGACGATCGGCTCGCCTGTGTCCACGTCAACCTGCGGCTTCGGCACCTGCACGGTCACGACCGGCTCGGGGATGCGCACGGTGACCTGCGGCTGTGCCTGCTCTACGGTGATGATCGGGGCCTGCTGCTGCACGCGAACGGTCGGCTCGGGAACGGCGACGTTCACTTCGGGCTGGCCCTGTTCAACGGTCACAACGGGTGCGTCCTGCGAGACGTTCACATCGGGCTCGGGAACGGTCACGTCAACTTCGGCGTCTTCCTGCTCGACAACCACTTGGCCGCCAGCAACATTCGCAGTCGCGGCTGCGCCACCTTCGACTTCGGCTTCCATCTCGGCTTCGACTTCGGCATTGCGCTCGATGGTCTCTTCGACGTTCTCTGTCGCATCCTGCGCCAGAACCGGAGCGGCCGCGAAAAGGGCAACGGCGGATACGCCAGCCATGAGTGTTTTGGTATAGATCATTAGGTCTCTCCCGTGTTCGTTTACGATAAATGAGGCGCGCAGCACCCCGTCTTCCACGGTGAGACAACCGGCAGCTTTCTGCTCTGTTCCGAATAAATTGATGGCTTTTTTTCGGAACTTTTCCGGGGTCGCCGCATGATTGAACGCGCAGCCGAGAAGATCGCGCGAAGGTAATGACAGCCCTCCAAATGCAAAGACCCCCGCCAAAGCGGGGGCCTAGATCATAGCCAAATCCTGCGGCTTCAGGCGACCCTGCGCGCCTGCGCGAAAGACAACAGGCGCTTGCTTTTCTCATCCCACAGATGCAGCCGCGCGTTGGCAAGGCTCTCGCGGATGGTCATCCGGTTCCCCTCCGCCAAGGCGACATGGTCGCGCAGCACTTCCGGCAGGCGATAGAAGGGAATGCGGCTGTAGAGGTGGTGCACATGGTGAATGCCGATATTGGCGCTCAGCCACTGCAAGGGACGCGGCAGGATGTAATGCGAGGAGCCGTGAAAGGCCGCGTCATGCAGGTCCCAAGCGTCATTCTCTTCCCAATGGGTCGTCTCGAACTGGTGCTGCACATAGAACAACCACATGCCCGCCGTGGCCGCCAGAAGGGTGCTGGGTACGAAGATCAGCAGAATGGGCATGATCCCCCCGAAATAGAAGATCACCACAAGTGCTGCGAGGATCGTCAGATTGGTGCCCATCGCGCTCAGCCAATAGCGGGTCTGCGCCATCAGTCCCAGTGGCACGCGGTTCTGCACGAAGAAGAGATAGGTCGGCCCAAGACCAAAAAGCACGATCGGGTTCCGATACAGGCGGTAATGCAGCCGCCCGAACAGCCTAAGCGCGCGATACTCCGCAACCGTGAGCGTGTGAATATCGCCAATGCCGCGACGGCCAAGGTTCCCGGCTGAAGAGTGGTGAATCGAATGGGTGCGACGCCACACGTCATAGGGCGTCAGCGTCAGCACCCCGAGCGCACGGCCCACCCAATCGCTGGTGCGGCGACTGCTGAAAAAGGCCGCATGGCCGCAGTCGTGTTGGATCGCGAAGAGCCGCAGCAAGAAGCCCGCGTTCACCAGCGAGATCGCGAGTGCCAACCAGCCGCTGACTGAGAGCGCCCACCAAGCCAGCGCCCAAAGGAGGATAAAGGGACCGAGCGTGATCGCCAGTTCAAAACTGCTGCGCCAAGTGCTCGGCTCGCGGTAACGGGCCAGCACGCGCACCCAGTCGCGCGCGTTCGACACGTCCGCAGACGCGCCGGAGGTAGATTTTTCGTGGGACATGGACCTGCTTTTTGTCGTTATCCGAGGTCTTGTAGAGGAAAGCACGCCGCAAGCAACGCCCGCGTCACCCTTTGCCGTTACGTCGCGGCATTTAGGCTGGAAACAGCCTGCTTTGGGGGGAGGGTTGAGCCTGTGGCTAGTCCATGGCCGGGGTGGCATTCATGCTCCGAGGGCCAGCGCCTGCCCGCGGGTCGGCGATCTGACGGACCTTGGTGCCACTTTATGGTTCAACCGAGATGTGCTTTTGCGAGGTCACGTCCAGCCTCACCAAATCGCCTACCCGTCCGGGCGGGCAGGCGATGGCCCGGCGCCTGCGGCTTGTCCCGGGCCCCGGCGCATCCCCGAAACGAAAAAGGCCCCCGCAATGCGGAGGCCTTTTCCAAATGTCTAACCGGCAATCAGAGCCCGGTGGAGACGTCGATCGTGTTGCCCTCTTCGAGCGTCACATAGGCCTTTTTCACGTCCTTACGGCGGCCCATTTGGCCCCGGAAACGCTTGACCTTGCCTTTGGTGATGGTCGTGTTCACGGCCTTCACCTTGACGTTGAAGAGCGCCTCGACGGCCTCTTTGATCATCGGCTTGTTGCTGTCGATCGCGACTTCGAAGACGACGGCGTTCTGTTCGGACGCCATGGTTGCCTTCTCGGTGATGACCGGCTTGCGGATCACGTCGTAGTGTTGATGCTTGGCGCTCATTTCAGGCGTGCCTCCAATGCTTCGATCCCCGCTTTGGTGATCACCAGAGTGTCACGCTTGAGGATGTCATAGACGTTTGCGCCCATCGACGGCAGGATGTCCAACCCATCGATGTTGCGCGCGGCCTGTGCGAAGTTCTCGTTGACCGAAGCGCCATCGATGACCAGCGCGCGTTTCCAGCCCAGGTTCGAGACCTGCTTGGCCAGAGCGGCGGTTTTGCCCTCGGAAGTTGCTTCGTCGATGATGACCAACGAACCGGCTTTTGCTTTGGCGGACAGCGCGTGGCGCAGGCCCAGCTTGCGGAACTTCTTGGTCAGCTCGTGGCCGTGGCTGCGCGGGGTCGGACCCTTGTAGATACCACCCTTGCGGAAGATCGGCGCATTGCGGTCACCGTGGCGTGCGCCGCCGGTGCCCTTCTGGCGATAGATCTTCTTGGTCGAGTAGCTGGTCTCGGACCGGGTCTTGACCTTGTGCGTCCCCTGCTGCGCGTTGTTACGCTGCCAGCGCACGACGCGGTGCAGGATGTCGGCACGCGGCTCCAGGCCGAACAGGGCTTCGTCCAGGTCTACGGACCCGGCTTTGCCACCGTCGAGTTTGATGACATCGAGTTTCATGCGTCACCTTCTTTCTTGTCAGCGTCGGCATCGGAATTGTCGGCATCCGAACCTTCAGCTGCGATTTCGGCTTCTGCGGCTTTCAGCGCTTCAGCTTCCTGTGCGGCTTGCTCTTCGGCCAAACGCTTGGCTTCGGCTTCTGCCTCTGCGGCGGCTGCGGCGGCGGCCTCTTCGGCGGCTTTCGCGGCTTCGTCAGCAGCAGATTTCAGAGCGGCGGGCAGAATCGCGTCTTCGGGGAACGGCTTTTTGACCGCATCCTTGACGGTGACCCAGCCACCTTTGGAGCCGGGAACGGCGCCTTTGACCATGATCAGGCCACGCGCGCTGTCGGTCTTGACGACTTCGAGGTTCTGCGTGGTGACACGGGCAGCACCCATGTGACCAGCCATTTTCTTGCCTTTGAAAACCTTGCCGGGATCCTGACACTGGCCTGTGGAGCCGTGCGAACGGTGAGAGATCGACACACCGTGCGAGGCGCGCAGACCGCCGAAGTTGTGACGCTTCATCGCACCGGCAAAACCTTTACCGATGGACGTGCCCGCAACGTCGACATACTGACCGGCGAAGTAATGGTCAGCGGTGATTTCCTCACCGACGTTGATCATCGCGTCTGCGTCGACGCGGAACTCGGCCAGCTTGCGCTTGGGTTCCACTTTCGCCGCGGCAAAGTGACCACGCATGGCTTGGCTTGTGCGTTTGGCTTTCGCCGAACCGGCACCGAGCTGAACGGCGGTGTAGCCGTCACGGTCCGCGGTGCGCTGTGCGACAACCTGAAGCTTGTCCAACTGAAGAACGGTCACAGGGATCTGCTTGCCGTCTTCCATGAACAGCCGGGTCATGCCGACTTTTTTTGCAATAACGCCTGAGCGCAACATATGATTACCCTCCCGGCTTTACGATTGCAGCTTGATCTCGACGTCCACGCCAGCGGCGAGGTCGAGCTTCATCAGCGCGTCCACGGTCTGGGGGGTCGGATCAATGATATCCAGCAGACGCTTGTGCGTGCGGATTTCAAACTGGTCACGGGATTTCTTGTCGACGTGGGGACCACGAAGAACGGTGAATTTCTCGATCTTGTTCGGCAGCGGAATGGGACCGCGAACCGAAGCGCCTGTGCGCTTGGCGGTGCTGACGATTTCCTGAGTGGAGGCATCGAGCACCCGGTAGTCAAACGCCTTCAGGCGAATGCGGATGTTCTGGCTTTGAACGGCCATATGCATATCCCTTGTTTTGGGATTCTAACGGATTGGAGGAAGCAGGCTCATCCGGCCCCCTCTTCGCGCCTTGGTAATAAATCAAACGGGGCGCGTCTAACGCACCCCGGTTCGATGCGCGTCCTATAGGGGGAATCAAAGCAAGTGGCAAGAGGGTTCTAAAAACCCCCGTGTTTTTAGAACCAGTGCGCAAAGTCATGCCGGACACGGCGTGACCGCGCACCCCGTCAGCGCTCAATCACAACCGGAAAACGCGCCGTCCCCTCCGTATCACGCACACGCCAAAGGCCCCTCTCCCGCCAAAGCAAAAGGCCGCAGCAAAAGCTGCGGCCTTTCGAATATCTGAACCGTGGTCCCCGGTCAGGCCAGGGG